>NZ_JAUJRI010000002.1:0-739496 GCF_030504405.1 Burkholderia sp. AU44665
CGCCGGCGGCGTCCGGGCCGACGCCGGCCTCGGCTGCCGGCCCGGCGCCTGCATCGGCGCCTGCTCCCGCTTCGGCTGCCGCGCCGGCTTCGGCGCCGAAGCCGGGTTCCGGTCCGGCAACCGCGCCGGCACCTTCGCCGACCCCCGGTTCGACGGCCGCGCCGGTCTCCGCGCCCGCATCTGCCTCGGCTCCGGCGGCAGCGCCGGCCACCGCGACGCCGTCATCGGCCGCTCCCGCGTCTTCATCGGCAGCATCCGCGCCCGCATCGGCATCGGCGCCGTCGAGCGCATCGCCTGCAACGGCGACCGACAACCCCGTCGCATCGTCCGCGCCGTCCGGCGCGAGCGCCCCCACCGCGAACTGATCGCACTCCCGTATCGTCGCGCCCGGCCGCATGCGGCGCAGCGCGACGGCACGCCCGCCTTGCGCACCGTTCCTGAAGTCGTTTCTGCCTATCCGGCCGTACGCCGGCCGCACTTGGCCGTGCGGGGTTGACGGAAAGGCAACGTCGACGCGTCACGGTGAGCCACGTATGCCCCAGGCTCGCAGTCACCCCGCGAAAATCGCAAAACGATCCGTCGTCCCGCGACTGCGCGGCTCGCCGGCGCCCCGCCTACCGCAACGTCGCGCGCAGCGTCTGCAGATCCTCGACGGTGGCGGTCACGCCGCCGCAGACGATCACCGCGATGTCGGACGCCGACGCGAGCACCGGCACCGGCTGCTCGAGCACGGCCAGTGCAGCGCCGCACGCCGGCTCGACGACGATCCTGTGCTCATCGAGAAACCGCAGCGACGCGGCCACCGCGTCGGCATCGGACACGACGACCGGATGGATCGCGTGACGCGTCGCCCATTCGACCGCCGCGTCGCACGGCCGCTTCGCGCCGAGCGTCGTCGCGATGCTGGCGATGGCCGGCAATTCAACCGGGCGCCCCTGCGCGACCGAGCGTGCATAGCAGTCGGCGCCTGCCGTTTCGGCCGCGACGACCGGCACGTCTTGCCAGCCGTTGCGCGCCAGCCCTTCGAGCACGCCGCACAGCAGGCCGCCGCCGCCGACCGCGAGCACGACCGCGTCGGGCTTCGGGCCGACCGCCGCCATCTCGTCGATCATCGTCGCGTGGCCCTGCCACAGCACGCGGTCGTCGAACGGATGCACGAATGCATCGTGCCCGTCGAGCGTCGACTGCGCGAACGCGTTCGCCTCGGCCCAGCTCGCGCCGTGCACGACGAGTTCCGCGCCTTCGACGCGGATCAGTTCGCGCGCCCGGGCCGATGCGCTTTCCGGCACGACGACGCGCACCGGCACGCCGAGTTCACGGCCGCAATACGCGACAGCGATGCCCGCGTTGCCGCCCGACGACGACACGAACCGCCGCGCCCCGACCGCATGGCGCGCCTCGCAGACGGCGCCGATGCCACGCAGCTTGAACGAGCCCGACGGCTGCAACGCGTCGAGCTTCAGCCGGATGGTCCTGCCGAGCCGGCGGGACGCGATTTGCGAGCGGATGTAAGGCGTCGGGATATGAAGCGGCATGGGACGGAACGCAAGGGGAAACGGAGGAAACTCGCACGACTCGCGAGCCAGGAAGCGGATGCGGCAATGACGGTCATCGTACGGCAGGCGCGCCATGCTTTCCAATACCATCGAATGGCATTTGCTATGCTTGCCAGGCATATCAACGAACCCGACCGGACATCGCATGCGCCAGATCGAACTGCGTCACCTGCGCTACTTCGTCGCCGTCGCCGAGGCCGGCAGCGTGATGGCCGGCGCCCGCGCGGTGGGCATCGTGCAGCCCGCGCTGTCACGGCAGATCCGCGAGCTCGAGGATGCGATCGGCACGCCGCTGCTGGTCCGTCGCGCGACCGGCGTCACGCTCACGGCGGCCGGCACGAGCTTCCTGCACGATGCGACCGGCCTGCTCGCGATGCTGCAGGACAGCCGCGAGCGCGCGTTGCGCAGCGCGGACGGCCAGCTCGGCGAACTGCGGCTCGGCGCGCTGCCGAACTGCCTGCCGCTGCCGATCGTCGCGAACGTCCTCAAGGCGTTTCGCGATGCGTGCCCGGATGTGAAACTGTCGATCGCGCCGATGCTGTCGGCCGAACAGGCGAGCGCGCTGACGCGCGGCCAGCTCGACGCGGGGATCATGGCGTGGCGTCGCGAGGAAGCGCCTCACCTGACGGGCGTGCGGCTGCTGAGCGACCGCTTCGTGCTCGCGATGCCCGCGCCGCCGGGCGGCCGCTTCATCGCACCGCGCGCGCTGGCCGACGTCGCGAACGAACCGTTCGTCTGGTTCGATGCGCAGCGTTCCGCCGCGCACCACCGCTTCCTGATGACGCAGTGCCAGCAGGCCGGCTTCACGCCGCGCATCGCGCAGGTCGGCAGCGACATCCCGACGCTGATCGGCCTCGTCGCGGCCGGCATGGGTTGCGCGTTCGTGCCGGAAAGCGCGTCGCCGACCTGCCCGCGCACGGTCCGGCTCGTCGCGCTCGACGAACTCGCGAGCCGCTTCGACATCGAGTTCGTGTTCGACGGCGCGGCGGCGGCCCCGTCGCCCGTCGTCGCGCGGTTTCTCGCGGCGGTCCGCGACGCGGCCGGCGAATCGGCCTGAGCGCATGCCGGATGCGGCGCGCGCTCCGGCGACACGACTTGCGGCGCCGGCCGACGGGCCGACGGGACGGAATCCGACTTCCGTCATCACGTCGTTTTTGATGCTGTAGCCCGGTGAACGACACAGCCGCATCATCGAAAAATCTTTCAGAACGCCGACGGACGACGCAACGACACCGCAATTCTCAAATTGACACCAAAAACGGCCGTTTAACGCCGATTCGAATCGTCATGGCCCGAAATATACTGCGCGCGCATCCAACCCTCGTGCCAAAGAGAGGATGCGTTTCCGCCCCGGCCATGGACCCCCTGTGGTCGGGGCTTTTTTGCTGCCGACGCTGGCAGTTCGACGCTTTCCAGCCCTTGTGCGATGCCGGTCCCGTCGAAGCACCATCCGAGGGCCACGGCGCGCACACCTCCCCGCGCGCTGCATTGTTGACATCAAATCAAGATAATTTCATCCGAATGCGGCTTTTTCCGCAAAAGTAATGCAGGCACACTTCGGCTGTCCTCAATGGCTTCGTGCCGTTGTCCCACGATCACAGGAGTCCACCGCGTGAACCCCACGACTTCCTCTCCTTCCCGTCCCGGCGGCGGCGCCGCGCTGCCGCTGCTGGCGCTCGCCGCCGGCGCGTTCGGCATCGGCACGACCGAATTCTCGCCGATGGGCCTGCTGCCCGTGATCGCCGAAGGCGTGCACGTGTCGATTCCGCAAGCCGGCATGCTGATCAGCGCGTATGCGATCGGCGTGATGGTCGGCGCGCCGCTGATGACGCTGCTGCTCGCGCGCTGGTCGCGCCGTTCCGCACTGATCGCGCTGATGTCGATCTTCACGATCGGCAACCTGCTGTCGGCCGTCGCGCCGGACTACACGACGCTGCTGCTCGCACGTCTCGTGACGAGCCTCAACCACGGTGCGTTCTTCGGGCTCGGCTCGGTGGTCGCGGCAAGCCTCGTGCCGCGCGAAAAGCAGGCCAGCGCGGTCGCGACGATGTTCATGGGCCTGACGATCGCGAACGTCGGCGGCGTGCCGGCCGCGACCTGGCTCGGCCAGATCATCGGCTGGCGCATGTCGTTCGCCGCGACCGCGGGCCTCGGCCTGATCGCGATCGCCGGCCTGTTCGCCGCGCTGCCGAAAGGTGAAGCCGGCAAGATGCCCGACCTGCGTGCCGAACTCTCCGTGCTCACGCGCCCGGTCGTGCTCGGCGCGCTCGGGACGACCGTGCTCGGCGCCGGCGCGATGTTCACGCTCTATACGTACGTCGCGCCGACGCTCGAACACCTGACGGGCGCGACGCCCGGCTTCGTGACCGCGATGCTCGTGCTGATCGGCGTCGGTTTCTCGATCGGCAACATCGCGGGCGGACGCCTCGCCGACCGCTCGCTCGACGGCACGCTG
Organism: Burkholderia sp. AU44665; assembly: GCF_030504405.1. NCBI lineage: Bacteria > Pseudomonadati > Pseudomonadota > Betaproteobacteria > Burkholderiales > Burkholderiaceae > Burkholderia > Burkholderia sp. AU44665. The sequence continues at coordinate 4,012 of NZ_JAUJRI010000002.1, forward strand.
ATCGGCTTCCTGTTGCTGCTGATCGCGACGATGGCCGCGTTCCCGCTGCTTGCGGCCACGCATGCGGGCGCCGCCGTCACGCTGCTGGTCTGGGGGATCGCGACGTTCGCGGTCGTGCCGCCGCTGCAGATGCGCGTGATGCGCGCGGCCCATGAAGCGCCGGGCCTCGCATCGGCGGTGAACATCGGCGCGTTCAATCTCGGCAATGCGCTGGGCGCCGCCGCGGGCGGCGCGGCGATCTCGGCCGGATTCGGCTACGCGGCGGTGCCGCTCGTCGGCGCGCTGATCGCGGCCGCCGGCCTCGTGCTCGTCATGCTGCAGGTCACGCAGCGCCGCCGCTCGCCGGCCGCCGCGAATTCGTAAGCGCGGGCACGCCCGGGCCATCTGGAACCTTCCGCATGCATGCTCACGGCCGCGCCATGCGGCCGTTTTCATTTTCGGCGTGCGCTCGGTTCGACGGCCCGGTCAGCGCCGAGCGCCAAACCCGCCGAAAAACGCGCGTGCGTTCGCGTCGAGACTCTCGAGGTGATAGCCGCCCTCCTGCACGATCACCGTCGGCAACCCGAGCGCGCCGATCGCGCCGCCGAGCCGCCCGAACCCGTCGGTCGTGACCGCGACCTGCGATTGCGGATCGTCCTTGTAGATGTCGAAGCCGAGCGCGAGCACGAGCGCATCGGGCTGGAACCGCGCGAGCGCGCGCAGCGCGTCGTCGAGCCGCTCGAAGAACGCCGACTCCGGCGCGCCGTGCGGCATCGGCAGGTTGAGGTTGAAGCCGTCGCCGGCCCCCGTTCCCGTCTCGTCCTCGTAACCGGCGACGACCGGGTAGAAGTTGGTCGGGTCGCCGTGGATCGACACGTACAGCACATCGTCGCGGCCGTAGAAGATCTCCTGCACGCCCTGCCCGTGATGCATGTCGGTATCGAGGATCGCGACGCGCCGATGGCGGCCCAGCAGCGCCTGCGCGGCGATCGCCGCATTGTTCAGGTAGCAGAAGCCGCCGGCCGCGTCGCGCCGCGCATGATGGCCGGGCGGGCGGCACAGCGCGTACGCTTCGCGCGCGCCGTCGTTGACGTCGGCCGCGGCCGCCAGTGCGCCCTGCGCGGACCAGTACGCCGCGCGCCATGTGTTCGCGCCCACCGGGCAACTGCCGTCGGCCAGATAGCGCGCGGCTTTCGCGAGCACGCCGCGCAACGGATTCGGATCGCGCACGAACACGTTCGACATCACTTCGTCGCCCCAGTCGTCGGGCATCTGCTTCCAGTCGCGGTGCGCGTCCTCGAGAAAGCGCAGGTAGTTCATGTCGTGCACGGCCGCGATCGGTGCGGTGCCGCGGTCGGCCGGCTCGCACACGTCGAAGTCAAGCGATCGGACGGCCGCGACGAGCCGCGCCGCGCGTTCCGGCACTTCCTGCGGCTCGCGCATCCGGCCGCGCGACAGGTAGCTGCGCGGGTGGTGCAGCAGTTGTTCGGGATGGAAATAGGTTTTCATCGGAATCCTCATCGATTCGCCGTTTCAGGCATCGTGCGTGGCCGCCGCCGCGTCGACGCGCGCCGCGATTCCCGCGCGCGCCAGCACCGCATGGAGCAGCACGTTCGTGCCGCGCGTCACGTCGTCGGGCAATGCATCCTCGGCTTCGTTGTGCGACAGCCCGTCGACGCACGGGATGAACACCATCGCGGTCGGGAAGCGGCGCGCGAGCAGGATTGCATCGTGGCCGGCGCCGCTCACGATCCGCTCGTGCGTGTAACCGAACGCGGCAGCAGCCTGCGCGACCCGCCCGACACACTCGCGGTCGAACGGCGTCGCCGGGCTGCGCCAGCAGGTCTCGACCGACACCTGCACGCCACGCGCGGCGGCCACGCGAGCGCAGGCGTCGCGCAGGTCGCGCTCCATCGCATCGACTTCCGCATCGTCGTGATGACGCAGGTCGACCGTGAACGTCAGGTCGCCGGCAATCGTGTTGCGCGACGCGTGGCGGATGCCGACCTGCCCGATCGTCGCGAGCCCGCGCGGCGCGTAACCGGCGACGATCCGCTCGAGTTCGAGCGCGATTTGCGCGCTCGCGAAATACGCATCCTTGCGATACGGCATCGGCGTCGTGCCCGCGTGCGCGGCCACGCCCGTCACCGTCACGTCGAGCCAGCGGATCGCCTGTCCGCCGGTGACGATGCCGATCGTCGTACCGTTCGCCTCGAGCACGGGCCCCTGTTCGATATGCGCCTCGAAATACGCATCGACCGCGCCGCCCGCCGCACGCGTGCCGCGATAGCCGCACGCGTCGAGCGCCGCGCCGAGCGTGACGCCGTCGGCGTCCTGCTTCGCGAGTGCGTCGTCGAGCTGCAACGCGCCCGTGAATACGGCCGAGCCGAGCATCGCCGGCGCGAAGCGCACGCCTTCCTCGTTGGTCCAGGACACGATCTCGAGCGGCTTGCCGGTCGCGATGCCCGCATCGTTCAGTGTGCGCACGAGTTCGAGCGCGGCGAGCACGCCGTAGACGCCGTCGAAGCGGCCGCCTTCGGGCTGCGTGTCGAGATGGCTGCCGATCAGCACAGGCGCTGCCTGCGCATCGGCGCCGTCGCGCCGCGCGAACAGGTTGCCGACTGCATCGACGCTCACCGTCAGCCCCGCGTCGCGGCACCATTGCGCGAACAGGTCGCGCCCGCGGCGGTCGTCATCGGTGAGCGCGAGGCGCCGTACGCCGCCGCGCGGCGTCGCGCCGACGCGCGCCATGTCGGCGAGGCTCCGCCACAGGCGGGCGCCGTCGATTTCCAGCAGGTCATTCATAAGACTCCCGTATCGATTCGTGCGTTGAGGGTCAATGCGAGCCGAGCGCTTCGGCGGCGGCCGGCTGCGCGGCACGGCGCGCGTCGAGCGCGACGATGCAGAGCAGCGAAACGCCGGCGAGACACGTGTAGAACACCGCGAGCGGCCACCACTGGCCCGTGAAGCGATGCGCGAGCCAGGTGCCGACGAGCGGCGTCAGGCCGCCCGCGATCGCGCCGCAAATCTGGTAAGCGAGCGAGATCGCCGAATAGCGCACGTGCGCGGGAAACACGTCGCTGACGAAGCCCGCGATCACGGAATAGAACCCGGCCATGCAGACGACGGCCAGTGCGATGCCGGCGATCAGCGACGCGGACGTGCCGCCCTGCACGAGCATGAACATCGGATACGGCGACAGCATCGCGAGCAGCGCCGCGAGCTTCAGGAAGCGCGCGCCGCCGATGCGCTCGGCGATCCACGCGGCGAGCGGCTGCGCGAAGAACTGGATGATCGCGACCGCGAACAGGCTGTCGAGGATCAGCGAGCGCGAGACGCCGACATACTGCGTCGTGTACGCGATCATGAACGTGTTCGTGAAATAGACGCCCGCGATGCCGATCGTGTTCGCACCGATGCAGAGCAGCACGAGCCCCGACGCGGAGCGGAACACTTCCGCGACCGGCAGCTTCACCGTGCGGTTGGCTTCCTTCACCCGCGCGAATTCCGGCGACTCGTTCACGCCGAGCCGGATCAGGATGCCGACCACGAGCAGCACCGCGCTCGCGAGAAACGGCAGGCGCCAGCCCCACGCGAGGAAGTCGGCCTTGTCCATCGACGTGACCGCGCGGAACGCGACCAGCGACAGGATCAGCCCGGCCGGGCTGCCGAGCTGCGCGAACGACGCGAAAAACGTGCGGCGCCCCTGCGGCGCATGCTCGCCCGCCATCAGCACCGCACCGCCCCACTCGCCGCCGACCGCGATCCCCTGCACGACGCGCAGTGCGACGAGCAGCACCGGTGCAAGGATGCCGACCTTCGAATAGGCGGGCAGCAGCCCGACGCACACGGTTGCGACGCCCATCATCATCAGCGTCGTCATCAGCGCCTTCTTGCGGCCGATGCGGTCGCCGAGATGGCCGAAGATCACGCCGCCGAGCGGGCGCGCGAAGAAGCCGACCGCGAACGTCGCGAACGATGCCATCGTGCTGACGAACGGGTCGTGCGACGGGAAATAGAGTTCGCCGAACACGAGCGCGGCGGCGGTCGCGTAGATGTAGAAGTCGTACCACTCGATCATCGTGCCGATGAACGCGGCCGTCGCGGCGCGTGCCGGCTGGCGGGCGGAAGGAAGGGACTGGCTCATGCGGGCTCCTGACGCGCGCCGCGGCGGGGCGGCACGCAATATCGTGACGACGGCCGTCTGTCGCGGCCTCGCGCCGCACGCTGCGGCGCCCCTCCTTTATCGGTGGCCGCAAATCATTAGTCAAATTTCAAGTTATTATTCGCCGTATAAATTCAACTAATGACTAGCCGCCGCCCTGCCCGGAGACCCGATGCGCCCCGATCTCGCCCCGTTCCTGAACGACCGCCTCGACTGGAACCTGCTGCGCACCTATCTGGTGATCATGCAGGAGCGCAGCGTGAGCCGCGCGGCGGCCCGCCTGCACGTCACGCAGCCGGCCGTGAGCCAGGCGCTGCGGCGGCTCGAGGAGACGCTCGAGCGCCGGCTGATCGAGCGGCGCGGCGCGCACTTCGCGCCGACGCCGGCCGGCGAAGCCGTGTACCGGATCGCGAGCGACATCTACGGCGGCATCTCGCGCCTCGAAACCGAAATCGACGACAGCACGGCCGATCTGACCGGCTCGATCCGGCTGCTGACGGTGAGCCGCATCGAATCGCCCGTCTACGACGAATTCCTCGCGGATTTCCATCGTGCGTATCCGCGTATCGATCTGCAGATCGAAGTAATGCGCTCGTCGGACATCCTGTCGTCGCTGCTGCAGAAAACGGCCACGGCCGGGCTCGGCCTGTGCCGCACGCCGCACGACAAGCTGGAGATGCGCTGCTTCCTGCGCCAGCGCTATGCGATCTACTGTGGCCGCCATCACCGGCTGTTCGGGCAGACGCAGTTGCGGATGGACGATCTGCTCGCGGAGAATTTCGTGTCGTTCACGAGCGACCAGATCGGCGACAGCCTGTCGCCGCTCACCGTGTTCCGTGACCAGAAGGGTTTCACGGGGCGTATCGTCGCATCGTCGCCGAGCCTCGACGAAGTGCGTCGGCTGATCTTCGCGGGCTACGGGATCGGCTGCCTGCCCGAGCACATCGTGCGCGACGACATCGCGCAGCAGCGGCTGTGGCGGCTGCCGCCCGACGACGGGCTCGTCGACGTCGACGTGTTCCTGCTGTGGCATCGCGACCGCAAGATGAATGCGGCCGAGCACGCGTTTCTCGACGCGATGGAGCGCTGCATGCAGCGCTACTCGCTCGCGCAGCGGCTGGGGAAGTGACGGCGCGTGGGCGGCGCCCGGCCCGGCGCTCGAGCCGGCGGCGTGCCGGCCCGATGCGCGAGACGTGTCGTCAGTGGTGAACCTCGCCGCGTTCGAGCGGCAGAATCAGGCGTTCGGGAATGCTGCGTCGCGACGCGCGGGCGCCGACGTAATACAGCACGGCCGGCACGACCAGGCCGAGGATCCACGAGATGTCGGTGCCGCCGAGCGCGTCGACGAGCGGCCCCGTGTAGATGTGCGTCGACATGAACGGCAGTTGCACCAGGATGCCGACCACGTAGATCGCGATCGCCATCCCGTTCCAGCGGCCGTAGCGGCCGTCCGGATCGGACAGCGCCGGCACGTCGTAGCGTGAACGCGTGAAGCAGTAGTAATCGACGAGGTTGATCGCGCTCCACGGCGTGAAGAACGCGAGCAGGAACAGGATGAACGCGGTGAATTCCTTCAGGAACGAATGACGGCCCGCGAGCGCGATCAGCGTCGACACGCAGATCATCCCGAGGATGTACGCGAGGCGGCTCTTCGACGACACCGCGCCCTTGCCGCGAAAGCCGCTGACGATCGTCGCCATCGACATGAAGCTGCCGTACGCGTTGAGCGCCGTCACCGTCACCTTGCCGAACGCGATGCTGAAATACAGCAGCGCGGCCACGGCGCCCGTCGAGCCCAGGCCGACGATATACGACACTTCATGGTGCGCGAACTGGCTGCCGGCGAGCGCGGCCGCGAACACGCCGAACACCATCGCCGCCTGCGCGCCGATCACCGAGCCGAGGCCGACCGCGAGAAACGTCGCGACCGACGACGTCGCGCGCGGCAGGTAGCGCGAATAGTCGGCCACGTACGGGCCGAACGCGATCTGCCACGACGCGGACAGCGACATCGCGAGCAGGAAGCTCGCCAGCGAGAAATGCTTGTTCGCGAGCAGCGCGCCGACGTCGTGGTTCGCGAACAGTTGCACGAACATGTAGATGAACGCGACGATGCCGACCACGCTCGCGATCCGGCCGACGAAGTGGATCGCGCGATAGCCGAACACGGTCAGCACGACGATCACGGCCGCGAACAGCAGGATGCCGGCCGCGTCGTCGACGTGCAGCAGTTGCGCGACGGCCTGCCCGGCCAGCACCGAGCCGCTCGCGGAAAAACCGATGTACATCAGGCACACGAGCACGATCGGAATCATCGCGCCGTACACGCCGAACTGCACGCGGCTCGAGATCATCTGCGGCAGCCCGAGCTGCGGCCCCTGCGCGCCGTGCAGCGCCATCACCGCGCCGCCGACCAGTTGGCCAAGCAGCAGCGCGACCAGCGACCAGAACACGTCGCCGCCGAGCACGACCGCGAGCGCGCCCGTGACGATCGCGGTGATCTGCATGTTCGCCGACAGCCACAGCGTGAACTGGCTCAGCAGGCCGCCGTGGCGCTCGGCGTCGGGAATGAAGTCGATCGAGCGTACCTCGATCAGTCCGCCGGCTTTTCCACTGGAATTCGTTGACACGGGTCGATCTCCACAATACTCAGGATCACACATGGTTTGAACGGGACAGGAAGCTGCGCGCCACTCTTTCGGCTCCGCGAATGCACGCGCCGTGGATCGCCGGCATGCGCCACGCACGCATGGCCTGCACGCTGGCGCGCAAGCGGCACGACGGGTGCCGACATTGCCAGCGGATGATCTTGTATATACAACTTACGAGATATCGGTGATTACCCGGTATCAAGGGATTTTTGAAGTCGTCCGAGCAATTGCGGCCCCGCCCGCGCAGTTTCGGCGCGAGCCGGATGTCGGGAAAATGAAAGTTCGGCTGGCCGGGGGCGGTCGATCGGGCGCAGCCGTCACTGCGCCGCAAGCGCGGACGAATGGCCTGCCGAGCGCACCGCCCCGGCCGCGTCAGACGAGCCGGTCGGATGCGACGACCCGCACGCCCGGCCGTGCGTCGATCGCCGCGTCGAGCAAGGCGCGCGCAATCCGCGACGCGGGATTCACGCGCCACTTCACCGGCAGCACCGGTGCGGCGGCGCTCAGCGCGAACACCAGCAGCCGTTCGCCGAATCGAAACTCGTCGCGGCTGCCGCCGATCAGGCCCGGTCGCACGTACGTGAGCGAATCGAACCCGACGCCGGCGAGCGCCTGTTCGACCTCGCCCTTCACGCGGTTGTAGAAGATCCGCGACGCAGCATCCGCGCCGAGTGCGGAATTCAGCACGTAGGTTGGCGTGCCGTGCCGGTGCGCGAGCCGCGCGACCGCGAGCGGATAGTCGTGATCGACGCGCCGGAAGGCCGCCTGCGAACCGGCCGCCCGCATCGTGGTACCGAGCGTGCAGATCACGGCATCCGCGCGCCACCAGTCGGCCGCGTCGGGCAGATGGTCGAAATCGACTTCCAGCGCGCGCATCTTCGGATGCGGCGACAACGGCCGGCGCGCGAGGACGATCACCTGATCGACTCGCGCATCGGCCAGCGCGGCTTCGAGGACGTGGCGCCCGACGAGTCCGGTCGCACCGACGAGCAGCAGTTTCATGTCCGCTATTCCGTGTGGAGGGAGCCTGCGTTGGCGGACCCAGGCGGCCCGGTTTCCGGCTATCGACATGATCGTCGGCCGACGCGGCGGCGGCAACCCTCCCCTCGTCTCGAAAAATTACGGCGCTGTCGGGTGCGATCGAATGCGGCGCGGCCGGCGCTGCCGTTGCGCGCGTTCCCGACCCGGCGTGCGAGTACGGGCAACCCGATCGGATCGGCTTCGGGACCGGCGCGTGCCGATACCGATGAACAACATGAAGTGCATCAGACGCCGCGAGCGCCGCCGATACGTGCGTGACGCACCGGCGGCGCCCCGTCAGGCGATGACGTCAGACATGCAGCGCATGCCCGAGTGCGCGCAACGCCGCCTCCTGAAGCGCTTCGCCGAGCGTCGGATGCGCGTGGATCGTGCCGCCGATGTCTTCCAGCCGCGCGCCCATCTCCAGCGACTGCGAGAACGCCGCGGCCAGCTCCGACACCCCACGCCCGACCGCCTGCCAGCCGACGATCAGATGATTGTCTCGCCGCGCGACGACGCGTACGAATCCGTCGGTCGCCTGCAACGTCATCGCCCGCCCGTTCGCGGCGAACGGGAACGACGCGCTCAGGCAATCGACGCCGGCCGCATGCGCATCGTCCGGCGACCAGCCGGCCGTCACGATCTCGGGATCGGTGAAGCACACGGCCGGAATCGACGCGGGCGTGAACCGGCGGCGCCGGCCGGCGATCAGCTCGGCCACCATCTCGCCTTGCGCCATCGCGCGATGCGCGAGCATCGGCTCGCCCGCGACGTCGCCGATCGCCCACACGTTGCGCATCGAAGTCCGGCATGCGTCGTCGATCCGCAGCGCGCGGCCGTTGCGATCGAGCATCAGCGTCTCGAGTCCGAACCCTTCGACGCGCGGCCGGCGGCCCACCGCAACCAGCACGCGGTCGGCCGGCAACGTCTGCTCGGCGCCATCGGCCGCCTGCACGCGCACCGCGCCGTGCGCGTCGAGCCCGAGCACCTTGTGGCCGAGCCACAGCCGCACGCCGAGCCGCGCGAGCGAATCGGCAACCGGCCGCACGAGTTCGGCGTCGTACGCGGGCAGCACGCGCTCGGCCGCTTCGACGACGCTGACGTCGACGCCGAGCTTGCGATAGACGATCCCGAGTTCGAGCCCGATATAGCCGGCCCCGACGACGACCAGCCGCTTCGGCAGCGTCGCGGGCGACAGCGCTTCGGTGGACGACACGACGTGTCCGCCGAACGGCATCGACGGCAGCTCGACCGGCTCGGACCCGGTCGCGAGCAACAGATGTTCGCAGCCGAGCCGCACCGTATGGCTGCCGGCGACCACTTCCACGGTCTTGCCGTCGATCACGCGCGCTTCGCCGTGCAGCACGCGCACGCCGCTCTTCTTGAGCAGCGCGCCGACGCCGCGCGTCAGCCGCTCGACGATCCCGTCCTTCCAGGCGACGCTTTTCGCGATGTCGATCTCCGGCGTGCGCACACGGATGCCGAGCGCCCCTTCGCCCGCGTGGCCGCACGCCTGTTCGAACGCGTCGGCCACGTGGATCAGCGCCTTCGACGGAATGCAGCCGATGTTCAGGCAGGTGCCGCCGAGCCGGTCGCGTTCGACGAGCACGGTCGGGATGCCGAGCTGGCCGGCGCGGATCGCGGCCACGTAGCCGCCCGGGCCGCCGCCGATGACGAGCAGTGTGGTGTGTTCGTTCTTCATCGGCTCACTCCACGAACAGCAGTGCCGGGCGTTCGAGCACTGCGCGCACGGCCTGGATGAATTCGGCCGCATCCGCGCCGTCGACGACGCGATGATCGAACGACGACGACAGGTTCATCATCTTGCGCGCGACGACCGCGCCGTCGCGGATCATCGGCCGCTCGACGATCCGGTTCACGCCGACGATGCCCACTTCCGGATGATTGATCACCGGCGTCGACACGATGCCGCCGAGCGCGCCGAGGCTCGAGATCGTGATCGTCGAGCCGCTCAGCTCGTCGCGCTGCGAACGGTTCGCGCGCACCGCGTCGGCGAGTCGCGCGATTTCCGCCGAGATCGACCACACGTCGCGCGCTTCCGCATGGCGCAGCACGGGCACCGTGAGGCCGCCGTCGGTCTGCGTCGCGACGCCCATGTGCACCGCGCCGTAGCGCGTGACGACGCCCGCTTCGTCGTCGAAACGCGCGTTGATCTGCGGGAAGTCGCGCAGCGCGATCACGATCGCGCGAATCAGCAGCGGCAGCGGCGTGAGCTTGCCGCGCGTGTCGCCGTGGCGGCGATTCAGTTCCGTGCGCAACGATTCGAGCTCGGTGACGTCGATTTCCTCGACGTAGCTGAAATGCGGGATGCGGCGTTTCGCTTCCTGCATCTTGCGCGCGATCGCGCGCCGCAGGCCGATCAACGGCACGTCGGTTTCGTCATGGCGTTCGTCGTAGCCGCGCGGTTGCGCGCCGCTCGCGGTGCCACCGGTACGCGCATACGCATCGAGATCCGCATGCAGGATCCGCCCGGCTTCGCCGGTGCCGCGCACGTAGCGCAGCTCGATACCCATGTCCCACGCACGCTGACGCACGGCAGGCGACGCGAGCGGCCGTTCGCCCGGCGCGAGCGCCGCGCGCGGCTGCGCGGCCGGTTCACCGCGGCGCGGTTTCGCCGGTGCGCGAGGCGCCGCATGCGCGGGCGGCTCGGGCGGCTCGGACGGCGCGTCGGCCACCGGCCTCGACGTCGCCGACGCGACCGGTGCGGTTGCTACCTTTGTTTCTCGCACCGGTGCGGCGGCCTTCAGGTTGCCGTCGCCTTCGACTTCCAGCCGAATCAGCTCGCTGCCGACCGCCATCATCTGGCCGATCCGGCCGCCCAGTTCGATCACCTTGCCCGTCACCGGCGACGGAATCTCGACCGCCGCCTTGTCGGTCATCACGTCGGCGAGCGGCTGGTCTTCCTTGATCGTCTGCCCGACTTCCACATGCCAGGCCACCAGTTCGACCTCGGCGATCCCTTCGCCGATATCCGGCATCTTGATGACATGAATCCCCATCTCACGCCTCCATCACGCGTCGCAACGCTTCACCGACCCGCGTCGGCCCCGGAAAGTACGCCCATTCCTGCGCATGCGGATACGGCGTGTCCCAGCCCGTCGTGCGCTCGACCGGCGCTTCGAGGTGATAGAAGCAGTGTTCCTGGACCAGCGATACGAGCTCCGCGCCATAGCCGCAGGTGCGCGTCGCCTCGTGCACCACGACGCAGCGCCCGGTCTTGCGCACCGACGCGACGACGGTATCGAGATCGAGCGGCCACAGCGTGCGCAGGTCGATCACTTCCGCGTCGATGCCCGTCTCCTCGGCCGCGGCCAGCGACACGTGCACGGTCGTGCCGTACGTCAGCACCGTCACGCCGTTGCCGGGCCGCACGATGGCGGCCGTATCGAGCGGCACCGTGTAGTAGCCTTCGGGCACCGCGCTCGCCGGATGCTTGAGCCACGACGTGACCGGCCGTTCGTGATGGCCGTCGAACGGGCCGTTGTACAGCCGTTTCGGTTCGAGGAAGATCACCGGATCGTCGTTCTCGATCGATGCGATCAACAGCCCTTTCGCGTCGTACGGATTCGACGGCATCACCGTGCGCAGCCCGCACACCTGCGTAAACATCGCCTCCGGGCTCTGGCTGTGCGTCTGTCCGCCGTAGATCCCGCCGCCGCACGGCATCCGGATCGTCATCGGCGCGGTGAACTGGCCGGCCGAGCGGTAGCGCAGCCGCGCGCCTTCCGACACGATCTGGTCGGAAGCCGGATAGAAATAGTCGGCGAACTGGATCTCGCAGACGGGCCGCAATCCGTACGCGCCCATCCCGACCGCCGCGCCGACGATCCCGCCTTCCGAGATCGGCGCATCGAACACGCGCGACTTGCCGTATTTGTTCTGCAGTCCTTCGGTACAGCGGAACACGCCGCCGAAATAGCCGACGTCCTGCCCGAACACGACCACATCGCTGTCGCGCCCGAGCATCACGTCCATCGCGGAGCGCAGCGCCTGGATCATCGTCATCGGCTGCGTCGCCGTATCCGTTTCGTGTCGCGCCATGATCACGCTCCCAGTTCCTGGCGCTGACGGCGCAGGTGCGCCGGCAGCTCCTTGTATACGTCGTCGAACATCGAGGCCGGCGACGGAATCCGGTCGTCGGCCAGCGTCCCGTATTTCTCGGCTTCCTTCTGCGCGGCGATCACCTCGGCCTCGAGCTCGGCCGTCAGTGCGTCGTGCGCGCTGTCCGACCAGATGCCCTTCACGATCAGGTGGCGCTTGAAGCGCTCGATCGGGTCGCCAAGCGGGAAATGCGACCAGTCGTCGCTCGGCCGGTACTTGGTCGGATCGTCCGACGTCGAATGCGCGCCCGCGCGGTAGGTCACCCACTCGATCAGCGTCGGGCCGAGGTTGCGGCGCGCGCGTTCGGCCGCCCAGCTCGATGCCGCGTAGATCGCGAGGAAGTCGTTGCCATCGACGCGCAGCGACGCGATCCCGCAGCCGACGCCGCGCCCGGCGAAGGTCGTGCCCTCACCGCCCGCGATCGCCTGGAACGTCGAGATCGCCCACTGGTTGTTGACGACGTTCAGCACGACCGGCGCACGGTACACGTGCGCGAACGTGAGCGCGGTGTGGAAATCGGCTTCGGCCGTCGCGCCGTCGCCGATCCACGCGGACGCGATCTTCGTGTCGCCCTTGATCGCCGACGCCATCGCCCAGCCGACCGCCTGGATAAACTGCGTCGCGAGGTTGCCGGAAATGGAGAAGAAGCCGGCTTCGCGATCCGAGTACATCACCGGCAGTTGGCGACCCTTCAGCGGATCGCCTTCGTTCGACATCAGCTGGCAGATCATCCGCTCGAGCGGCACGTCGCGCGCGATCAGGATGCTCTGCTGCCGGTAGGTCGGAAAACACATGTCGCCGTCGCGCAGCGCCATCGCATGCGCGGTGCCGATCGCCTCTTCGCCGAGGCTCAACATGTAGAAGGAGATTTTCTTCTGGCGCTGCGCGATCATCATGCGCGCGTCGAAAATGCGGGTCTTGAGCATCGCGCGCAGCCCGGCGATCAGTCGCGCATCGTCGAGATCGGGCGCCCACGGGCCGACGGCCTTGCCGCTGTCGTCGAGCACGCGCACGAGGCTGCGGGCGAGATTGGCGGTGTCCGCCGCGGCTACGTCGATCGGCGGGCGGCGAACGGCGCCGGCCGGCGATAGATGCAGATAGGAAAAGTCCGTCTTGCAGCCCGGGCGCCCGGTGGGCTCCGGCACATGCAGACGCAATGGCTCTGACAGGCTCATCGTGTCGTCTCCACGCTCGATTGTGTCTCACGCTGGTTGGGAACGCGCGAGCCGGTTGCCGGCCCGCGCGCGAGCTGACGCGCGGATAAGCGCGTCAACCTTGGAAATTTATGCCTGGCAGCGGCGGGCGTCGATGCCCAAGCCGCTCGTTCGTGGTGAGCAGATTTGCCATGGCGCGGTCGGCGGCTCGTGAGTGCGGCGGGCGGAGGCGGCGAAGGACGGGTTTGCTGCAGCGCATCGTCGCCGCGGCTGAGACGACGAGCGGGCATCGAGGAACGGACGTATCGGCGCCGTCCCGATCATGTGAGGGTACGAAGCAAAAGACCTCGGGAGAAATCCTGGGATCTCCGCGGGGTCTTGCGTCTGGTTCGGGCGCTTGTACGCGCCGGTTGCCGGCTTACTGCGGCGCGCGAGCGATCACGCGTCGGGACGGAACAGGTCGAAGCGGCTGTCGGGTTTCACGTGCACGTAGGCTGACGGGCCGCCCGCACGAAGAATGATGCCCGCGCCGAACGTGTCGAAGATGCCGTCCTTCAGCAGGTCGTGGCGGATATGGACCGCGATGACCTCGCCCAGCACCAGCGTGGCTGGCGTCTCGACACCGTGATGATCGCGCAGCCGGATCACGTCGGTCACCTTGCATTCGAAGTTCACACCGCTTTCCGCGACACGCGGCACATTCACGAGACGCGACGGCACCGCGGTCAGGCCGCCGAGTTCGAATTCGTTCACGTCGTACGGCACGGCGGCGCAGGTCTGGTTCATCCGCTCCGCGAGATCGCGCGTCGCGAGATTCCACACGAACTCGCCAGTTTCCTGCACGTTGCGCACGCTGTCCTTCGCGGTGGTGCTCGAAAAGCCGATGATCGGCGGGCGGTAGTTGAACGCGTTGAAGAAGCTGTACGGCGCGAGGTTCAGCGTGCCGTCGCTGCCGCGCGATGAAATCCAGCCGATCGGGCGCGGGCCCACGATCGCGTTCAACGGATCGTGCGGCAGGCCGTGGCCTTGCGACGGTTCGTAATAGTGATGGGTCGAGTCGGTCATGACGGGTGGTCTGGCGAGAGGCAAACGATGGGGAAAAAGCGGTCGGGGGGCGCGTTCGCCAGGGTGACGCTGGCGTACGCCGCGACGAGCGTGCCAGTATCACATGGCGCCGTTTTCGGCGCAGCGAAGCTCATCGCGAGCCACGCCGGCGTGCCGCCGCACATGCGGGCGCGCAATAAAAAACCCGCGAGCGCTGCATTTCTCGCGGGTTTTTTACACCGTCATCGAATCGCGTCGACGCAATCGATGGTGCCGGGGACCGGACTCGAACCGGCAAGCCAGTTAAGGCGGCGGATTTTCGTCACACTGCTTCTTTCAAAGCCGGCCTCGCGTGCGAGAACCGTTCGTGCGCTGGACTATGCCTTCACCGTCGCGCGCGGGCGTGACCGCTGCCCGTGCGCCTTAGGCGCCCCCCGTCTAGTCTCTACACCTTCCTCGCGGGTACCGCGAGGCTTGGCTCGGCGTTGCCTCGATGCGCACATCAGGGGTTTCGCCGAATTTGAAGGGTTCTGCACCGACCGTTTCCGGCCGGGCACTCAATCGTTTAAGTCCGCTATGTTTACCAATTTCATCACCCCGGCAAGAGGGCGGACGCGATTCTACCATTGCTTGGCGCATGCGTTCCCTTATTCCGCCGCGCCGCATCGCCACGCCAGCCATCGTCGCATCGCCTCGGCCCGCGCATTCGACGCCGATACGACTCCGACACCGCACGCCCGACGATTTCATCCCGCGCCGCCGCCTCCGTCGATACAATCGGTCGCGCGTCGTCCGACGCCGTCAACCGTCTGACGTTTGTGTCGTGCCGTTCGCGAAACAAGCGTCGCATGCGTCATCGCGAAGTCACAAACGTTTTCGATAATTCCCCGGCCGAAAACGTTTACATCGCATGACTTCATGACCTCGACCATCAAGGACGTCGCTGCCCTCGCGGGCTTCTCGATCGCCACCGTTTCGCGTGCGATCAACGCGCCGCATACCGTCAGCCCCGCCACGCTGCAGACGATCCGCACCGCCATCGACACGCTGCAGTTCCGCCCGAGTCCGCTCGGCCGGCAACTGCGCGGCGAACGCACGCGGCTCGTCGGCGTCGTCGTGCCGACGCTGTCGAACCCGGTGTTCGCCGACTGCCTGCAAGGCATCGACGCGCTCGCGACCGCGGCCGGTTTCAAGTTGATCCTGATGACCACCGAATACGATGCGGCGCGCGAGCGTCATGCGATCGAGACGCTGCGCGAGCAGCGCGTCGAAGGGCTGATCCTCACCGTCGCCGATGCGGACACGCACCCGCTGCTCGACATGCTCGACCGCGACGGCCCGCACTACGTGCTGATGCACAACGACACGCGGCGCCGTCCGTCGGTGTCGGTCGACAACCGCCGCGCCGCCCATGACGGCGTGCAATTGCTGACCGCGCGCGGCCACCGCCGCGTGCTGATGCTGGCCGGTTCGCTCGCCGCATCGGATCGCGCGCGCCAGCGTCATCTCGGTTATGCGCAGGCGCTCGAGGAAAGCGGCGTGGCCCCGCTGCCGCCCGTCGAGGTCGACTTCAACGCACCCGAACTGCCCGATGCGGTGCTCGCGCATCTCACCGCGCACGCCACGCGCCCGACCGCCCTCTTTTGCAGCAACGACCTGCTCGCGATGGTCGTGATGCGCGGCCTGCGCCGCGCGGGTTTCTCGATTCCCGACGATCTGTCGGTGCTCGGCTTCGACGGCATCGCGATCGGCGAGTTGCTCGCGCCGCCGCTCGCGAGCGTCGCGACGCCGAACCACGACATCGGCTGCCACGCGTGGCAGCGTCTCGTCGAATGCATCGGCGGCGCGGCGATCGACCGCACGTCGACGATCCTGCCGCATGCGGTGCGCGACGGTGCGACGATTGCGCCGCCCGCCACCGACCTGCAACTGCGCAAGGCCTGATCGCAACACGCACGCGCCACGCACACCGACCACCCTCCCACTCGCCCGGAGACCCACCGTGTCCTTTCGCCTGACCTCGCTGCTGCGCGCGCTTGCCGCGCCGCTCGCCCTTGCCGCGCTCGTCGCCGGCGCCCCCGCGGCTCATGCCGACGAAACGGCGATCTGCTACAACTGCCCGCCCGAATGGGCGGACTGGGCCGCGCAGATCGCGGCGATCAAGCAGAAAACCGGCATTCGCGTGCCGTTCGACAACAAGAACTCGGGCCAGTCGATCGCGCAATTGATCGCCGAGCAGAAGAGTCCGGTCGCCGACGTCGTCTACCTCGGCGTGTCGTCGGCGTTCCAGGCAAAGGACAAGGGCGTGATCGCACCGTACAAGCCCGCGCACTGGAACGACATTCCCGCGAACCTGAAGGATCCGCAAGGCTACTGGTTCGCGATCCACTCGGGCACACTCGGCTTCTTCGTGAACAAGGACGCGCTCGACGGCAAGCCGGTGCCGCGCTCGTGGGCCGATCTGCTGAAGCCCGAATACAAGGGCATGGTCGGCTACCTCGATCCGTCGAGCGCGTTCGTCGGCTACGCGGGCGCCGTCGCCGTCAACCAGGCGCTCGGCGGCAGCCTCGACAACTTCAAGCCGGCGCTCGACTGGTTTCGCAAGCTGAAGGCGAATGCGCCGATCGTGCCGAAGCAGACCGCGTATGCGCGCGTGCTGTCCGGCGAGATTCCGATCCTGCTCGACTACGACTTCGACGCGTATCGCGCGAAATACAAGGACAACGCGAACGTCGAATTCGTGATTCCGAAGGAAGGCACGATCGCGGTACCGTACGTGATGAGCCTCGTGAAGGGCGCGCCGCACGACGCGAACGGCAGGAAGGTGCTCGATTTCGTGCTGTCCGACGAAGGCCAGAAGCTGTGGGCCAATGCGTACCTGCGCCCGGTGCGCGCGCAGGCGCTCGGCGCCGACGTCGCCGCGAAGTTCTTGCCGGCGAGCGAATACGCGCGCGCCAAGCCGGTCGACTTCGGCAAGATGGCGGCCGGCCAGCAGGCGTTCGGCCAGCAGTACCTGCAAGTGATGCAGTAAGCCGCGGGACGCAACCGATGCTCGACCTCACTTTTCCGCTGCGCTGGCGCCTCGCGCTCGTCGCGCCGGCGCTCGCGGTATTCGCCGCGTTCTGGCTGCTGCCGATGGCGTCGCTCGTGCAGGTGTCCGCCGACGGCGCGTTCTTCTCGCGCTACGCGGCGCTGCTCGGCAATGCGCGCTACATGAAGAGCCTCGGCGAGACGGTCGCGCTGTCCGCGGGCGTCACGCTCGCGACGCTCGCGCTATCGACGATCTCGGGCCTGCTGCTCGCGCGCCGCGAATTCGCCGGCAAGCGCGTGCTGCTCGCGCTGCTCACGTTTCCGCTCGCGTTCCCGGGCGCCGTCGTCGGCTTCATGGTGATCATGCTCGCCGGGCGCCAGGGGCTGATCGGCATGCTGTCGGCGAAGCTCACGGGCGACAAGTGGGTGTTCGCGTACTCGGTTGCCGGCCTGTTCATCGGCTACCTGTATTTCTCGATTCCGCGCGTGATCGTCACCGTGATCGCGGCCGCGTCGAAGCTCGACGCGTCGCTCGAGGAAGCCGCGCGTTCGCTCGGCGCGTCGCCGTGGCGCATCTTCGCCGACATCGTGCTGCCCGCGCTCGCGCCGGGCCTGATCGCGGCCGGCGCGATCTGCTTCGCGACCGCGATGGGCGCGTTCGGCACCGCGTTTACGCTCGCCACCGACCTGAACGTGCTGCCGATGACGATCTACACCGAGTTCACGCTGAACGCGAACATCGCGACGGCGGCGAGCCTCTCGATCGTGCTCGGCATCGTCACCTGGGCCGTGCTCGCGCTCGCGCGCCGCTTCACCGGCCACACCGCCGCCGCCGCGGCCTGAGGATTCCTTCATGCAATCGCTTCCCGGCCCTTCCACGCTGTCGTCGGCGCCCGCTCGGTCGCATGCGAACGGCGTCGCACGACGGGCACCGCGCGTCACGGGCGCGCGCGCGATCGCCGCGCTGCAATGGAGCGTCACGCTGCTGCTGTGCGCGTTCCTGATCGTGCCCGTCGTGATGTCGGTGCTCGCGGGCCTCACCGTCAATTATTTCCGCGGGCTGTCGAGCGGCCTCACGCTGCGCTGGCTCGAACAGGTGTGGCAGCAGTATCACGGCTCGGTCGCGCTGTCGCTCTACGTCGCGTTCGCGACGCTCGCGATCGTGCTCGCGATCGGCGTGCCGGCCGGCTATGCGCTCGCGCGCAGCAAGAGCCGCGTCGCGCGTGCGATCGAGGAAGCGCTCGTGCTGCCGGTCGCGCTGCCGGGCCTGGCCTCGGCGCTCGCGCTGCTGGTCGTGTACGGCGGCTTCACCGCATTCCGGATGAGCCTGTGGTTCATCGTCGTCGGCCACGTCGTGTTCACGCTGCCGTTCATGGTGCGCGCGGTCGCGGCGGTTGCGGCCGGCGCCGACCTGCGCACGCTCGAGGAAGGCGCGGCGAGCCTCGGCGCGTCGTTCGTCACGCGCTTCGTCACGATCGTGCTGCCGAACCTGCGGCCGGGCATCGTCGCCGGCGCGCTCGCGGTGCTCACGCTGTCGATCGGCGAGTTCAACCTCACGTGGATGCTGCATACGCCCGACACCAAGACGCTGCCGGTCGGGCTCGCCGATACCTATGCGTCGCTGCGGCTCGAAGTCGGCAGCGCGTACACGATCCTGTTCCTGTTGATGACGCTGCCGCTGCTCGTCGCGATGCAGTGGCTCGGCGTCGATCCGTCCGGTACGCGTGCGCTGAAGAAGCGCCCGCGCTGACCCTGTGCTGACTTTACCGATCCCATGAAACTCGATTCCACGCCCATCACCCTGACCGGCTGCGCGAAGACGTTCCGCGGCACACGCGTGCTCGAGCCGCTCGACCTGTCGATCGGCGCCGGGGAAACGCTCGTGCTGCTCGGGCCGTCCGGCTGCGGCAAGACGACCACGCTGCGCCTGATCGCGGGCCTCGACACGCCGGACGCCGGCGGCACGATCGCGTTCGGCGACGACGACGTGACCGCGCTGCCGATCGAGCGCCGGCAGGTCGGCATGGTGTTCCAGAACTACGCGCTGTTTCCGAACCTGACGGTGCGCGGCAACGTCGGCTACGGGCTGAAGATCCGCAAGACCGAGCCGCGCGCGTTGCGCGAACGCGTCGACGAACTGCTCGCGATGATGCGGCTCGACGCGCATGCGGACAAACCGGTCGATCAACTGTCGGGCGGCCAGCGTCAGCGCGTCGCGCTGGCGCGTGCGCTCGCGGTGCGGCCGCGCGTGCTGCTGCTCGACGAACCGCTGACCGCGCTCGACGCGAAGCTGCGCGACGTGCTGCGCCGCGACATGAACGCGCTGCTGCGCGCGCTCGGCGTGACGACCGTCTACGTGACGCACGATCAGGCCGAGGCGATGGAGCTCGGCGACCGGATCGTCGTGATGGGCGCGGGCCGCATCGAGCAGATCGGCACGCCGCGCGAGATCTACTACCACCCCGCGAACCGCACGGTCGCGCACTTCATCGGCACGCTGAACCGGCTGGCAGGCCAGTGGCGCGACGGGGCGCTCGCAACGACGGGCGGCGCGATCGTCACGCCGCATGCGGCCGACGAATGGTTCTTCCGCCCCGAGGACGCGCAACTCGCCGATCCCGCGCACGCGCCGCTGCGCGGGGCGGTCGGCGCATGCGCGTTCCTCGGCGAGCGCACGCGGCTCACGATCGAGGATGCGGCGCCCGACGCGCTCGTGATCGACGTACCGGGCCGCATCGCGCTCGCGCGCGGCACGGCGGTCGGTCTCACGATCGCGCCGGAAGGCCTGATCGCGCTCGGCGCGTAAGCCGCCGATCGGGCATCATGCATGCAGCCCCCCACGACGGCGCACGCCGCCGCGACAACAACCAGACGATTCCGAGGAACGACGATGCTGCTTGCTCAAATCAGCGATCTCCACATCAAGCGGCCGGGCCAGCTCGCGTACCGGCGCGTCGACACCGCGGCCGCGCTCGCGCGCTGCGTCGCGAAGCTGAACGCACTCGTGCCGCGCCCCGACGCCGTGCTCGTCACCGGCGACCTGACCGACTTCGGCCACGATGAAGAGTACGGCAACCTGCGCGGGCTGCTCGCGGCACTCGAGATGCCGTACTACCTGATGATCGGCAATCACGACGACCGTGCCGGTCTGCGCCGCGCGTTCGCCGATCGCGCCGAGTTGCAGGACGGCGAATTCGTGCAGTACGCGCTCGACGTCGGCGCGGTGCGCGTGCTCGCGCTCGATTCGCAGGTGCCGGGCGCGAGCCACGGCGACCTGTGCGACGCGCGGCTCGCGTGGCTCGCCGCGCAGCTCGACGCCGCGCGCGCGCAGCCGGTGATCGTCGCGCTGCATCACCCGCCGTTCGTGTCGGGCATCGGCCACATGGACAAGCTGCGTCTAGCGCCCACCGCCGCCGCGAAACTCGATGCGCTGCTGCGCGCGCATCCGAACGTCGAGCGCGTGCTGTGCGGCCACGTGCACCGCACGATGTTCACGCGCTTCGGCGGCACGCTCGCGTGCGCGGTGCCGTCGCCCGCGCACCAGGTCGCGTTCGACCTGCGGGCCGACGCGCCGTCCGCGTTCCGGCTCGAACCGCCGGCGTTCGCGGTCCACCGTCATGCGCCCGATACGGGGATGACGTCGCATCACGTGTATATCGACGAAGGCGCGGGGCCGTATCCGTTCTACGAGCCGACGGGCGAGCTGGTCGACTGACCGATGTGAAGCGCGGTGACGGGCGACGGCAGGCCCGTCGCGCCGGCTTGCCGCCGGCAGGATTCGCGTCGCTCCGGTATGATCGGCAGCCTCGACCGGCGCCCGGCCTGCCGACGCATCCGACGCGTGCGCCGCCTGCCGCGCCGCCCCACTCCGTTGCCGCCGCCATGTCCACCGCCTCCACCGACCGTCCGACCGACGCCGCCTCGCCCCACTACTCGCGCAGCCTGCTGTTGCTGCTCGCGACGATCGCGGGCGTGTCGGTCGCCAACATCTACTACAACCAGCCGCTGCTCGACAGCTTCCGCGCGACCTTTCCGGACGGCGCGTCATGGATCGGCGCGGTGCCGACCGCGACGCAGCTCGGCTATGCGGCCGGCATGTTCCTGCTCGCGCCGCTCGGCGACCGTTTCGATCGCCGCGGGCTGATCCTGCTGCAGATCGCCGGGCTGTCGATCGCGCTGATCGTGGCGGCCGCCGCGCCGTCGCTGGCCGTGCTCGCGATCGCGAGCCTCGCGATCGGCATCCTCGCGACCATCGCGCAGCAGGCCGTGCCGTTCGCCGCCGAAATCGCGCCGCCGGCCGAACGCGGCCACGCGGTCGGCACCGTGATGAGCGGCCTGCTGCTCGGCATCCTGCTCGCGCGTACCGCCGCCGGCTTCGTCGCCGAGTATTTCGGCTGGCGGGCGGTGTTCGCCGCCTCGGTCGCGGCGCTCGTCGCGCTCGCCGTCGTGATCGTGCTGCGGCTACCGCGCAGCTCGCCGACGTCGACGCTGTCGTACGGCAAGCTGCTCGGCTCGATGTGGCATCTGGCCGTCGAATTGCGCGGGCTGCGCGAGGCATCGCTGACGGGCGCCGCGCTGTTCGCGGCGTTCAGCGCATTCTGGCCCGTGCTCACGCTGCTGCTCGCCGGCGCGCCGTTCCATCTCGGCCCGCAGGCAGCCGGATTGTTCGGGATCGTCGGCGCCGCGGGCGCGCTCGCCGCGCCCTATGCGGGCCGCTTCGCGGACACGCGCGGCCCGCGCGCGATCATCTCGCTCGCGATCGCGCTGCTCGCGCTGTCGTTCGTGATCT
The DNA here is from genome assembly GCF_030504405.1 of Burkholderia sp. AU44665. Lineage (NCBI taxonomy): Bacteria > Pseudomonadati > Pseudomonadota > Betaproteobacteria > Burkholderiales > Burkholderiaceae > Burkholderia > Burkholderia sp. AU44665. Next base: position 25,966 of record NZ_JAUJRI010000002.1, read on the forward strand.
TCGCGCTGTCGGGGTCGAGCCTCGTCGGGCTCGTGATCGGCGTGATCGTGCTCGACGTGGGCGTGCAGGCCGCGCAGATCTCGAACCAGTCGCGCATCTATGCGCTGAAGCCCGACGCGCGCAGCCGCGTGAACACGGTGTACATGGTGTGCTACTTCATCGGCGGCGCGCTCGGCTCGTCGGCCGGCGTCGCCGCATGGCGCGCGTTCGGCTGGACCGGCATGTGCGCGGCCGGCCTGCTGTTTGCGGCGCTCGCCGGCTGGTCCCACCACCGCGGCGGCCGGCGCGGCTGAGCGGGATCGGCTGCGGCTGCTACGGCTGCGGCGGCGTCACGCGTCGGTGCGCGCGGCGGCCGGCTCGGCGGCGGCGGGCGGCGGCGCGAACGCCGGGGCCGGGTCGATCACCGCGCCGGGATCCATGACCGCGGCAGGCGTCGGTACCGCCAACGGGACGGCCGAAGGCGCGAGAATCGGCGCCGGATCGGGTGTCGCCATCGGCTCGGACGGCGGCGAAGCATCGCTTGTGAGCGCCTGCTCCACCGCCGCGGCCGGTGCGGCCGGTGCGGCCGGTGAAGTGGCGGCCGAGGCGGTGGCCGTAGCAGCCGCGGGCCGACGCGCCGGATCGAACACGAACGACAACCCGACGCTGCCGAGAATCGCGACGGTCGCAACGACGGTCGCCATCGTCACCGGTTCGCCCAGCAGCAGCGCACCGAGCGCAACCGCGACGATCGGGTTCACATACATGCAGCTGCTCGCGATGATCGGGCTCGTATGGCGGATCAGATAACCGTACGCGACGTACGCGGCCATCGTGCAGAACACCATCAGGTACACGAACGCGAACACCGACCCGACGGCCAACTGTTCGACGCGTTCGCCCAACAGCCACGCGACGATCGTCGACATCAGCCCGCCGAGGCCGATCTGCAGCGACGTCGACAGGAACAGGTCGGACGGCAGCTTGAGCCGCGTCGCGAGATGCGCGCCGCCCGCCCAGAACAGTGCGCCGGCCAGCACGCAGATCGTGCCGAGCGCCGAGTTCGCGGCGGCCGCGCCGCCCGAATTCAGCACGACGATGCCGACCATCCCGAGCGCGACGGCCGCCCATTCGCCCTTCGCCACCGGCCGCCCGGCGACCGCCGCGATCACGGTCGCGAACAGCGGCACCGTGGCCACCATCACCGCGGCCGACCCGCTGCTGACCGTGCGCATGCCGAGCGCGATCGTGCCGGACGACAGCGCGACGAGCATCGTCCCCACGATCGCCGAGTTGCGGATTTCCAGCAGCGTCGGCCATTCGGGCTTGCGCCGCAGCGCGAAGATGAACAGGCCGATCCCGCCGAGCAGGTTGCGCAGCCCCGACAGCAGCAGCGGCGGAAACGACTGCAGCGCGAAATGCAGCCCGCTGTAGGTCGAGCCCCAGACGAAATAGATGAAGACGAGCGCCAGCGCCACGCGACCGCCGCGGCTTTGCGGCAGACGGATCCGGAACGAAAATCGGGCGAGGAAATCGAGAAGGCGGTCGAGCGGTGTCATTGCGCTGCCCGCCCGCACGTCGCGTCGCGTGCTCCGCGGAAAGACGCCGGCAATGCCGGCAAACGGTCCACGCGGAACCGGGAAGGCAGAGCAAACGTGCGGAACGACATGGCAGTGCGAACGGCGACGAAAAAGAACCGGCAAGCGGCGGCAGAGGGACAAAAAAAACGCGCGCAACCGTTTCGGTTGCGCACGCTCGGCATTATGGCATCAAGGATTCGAAAGCATCGTCAGACCTGTCCGAAAGGATCGGGAGTGACGTTTCGGCGCGACACCCAGCGTGCCGCGAGCCCTTCCTGTCTACCGCGTCAGTTCGACCTGCACGACCGCGCCGCTCTCGTCGGCCGACAGCACGGTGATCCGGCGTCCGGACAGCGTATCGACGATCGACTTGCCCGGCATCAGCGGCGCGTCCTTCATGCCGTCCGCGCTGCCGGGCGTCGCATCGACGAGGGTGTTCTTGATACTCACGGTGTTCGGGTGGCGCATGATCCGCACCGTCACGCCGTTGACGAACGGCGACGTGTCCGGCCAGTCCTCGAACGTGCCGCGCTTGCCCGCGTCGAGCTGCGGACGGCGGAATTCGAGCACCAGCGCCGAGCCGTCCCCACGCGGCAGCCGATAGCCCTGCTTGCCCGGCAGCGTGCTCCACAACGGCGCGAGGCGATACGTGCCGGGCTTGACGATGGCGGGCACGTCCTCCTCGGAAAGCCAGCCGGTAAACAACTGGTAATCGACCGGATACATCCGCCGGCCGCCACCGCCCACGGTATCGGTCGGATCGTCGATGCCGCCCGTCACGCAGCCGTTGCCGATCACGACGGCGCCATCCTTGACCGGGCAGTGTTGCAGCGAATCGGGGTGGTGTACGCCGAGCCCGTGCCCGAACTCGTGCGTCCACATCCAGTACCCATGCCCGGAGCCGTTCGACAGGATCCACGCGCCCGGGCTCCCGGCCAGACCTGAAAATCTGCATTCGCGGTTCGACGGGAAATCGACGAACAACAAGTTGAACTTGCCGGCATCGACGCCGCGCGCCTTCGCCGCGGCCTTCGCCTGCGCGCGAATGGCGACCGAATCGCACCCCTTGGGGAAATCGCCGAGATCCACGTCGGTCAGCATCGTGCCTTCGATCCCGAACTTGCCGCGCGATGCCAGCTTGAGGTAGTGCGCGAGCGACGAAAAATCGTCGCCGTCACCGAATACCGCCTTGCGGATCGGCTCGGCGGGATTCGCCGTCTGGCCCGTAAAGCGGCCCGTTATCAGCAACACGCGATCGGTGCCGCCGACCCTTCGCATGAGGGTCGGCACCTCGCCTTCATAGGTCCAGCGCGCGGCGGGCTGGCCGGTTTCGGGCAGCATCGCGGGTGCGCCCTCCGTCGCCTGCAGCGTGTTCGTCGCGGCCCAGTGCTTGTTCAGCATCGTGAACGTGCCGTTCGGATCGAGCATCGCCGCACGCCACAGCCGCGTCGCCGGGTAATCGGCGCCGCCGCACGACGACATGCTCACCGCGCCCGGCGCGGCAGGCGCCGCACGCAGGCAGACGTCGCGGCTCTGCGATGCGGCCAGCACGTTCTTCACCCTGAAGTTCTCGTTGTTGGCCCGCTCCATGCGCCAGCGCTGCGCGTCCGATCCCGAACAGGCCGCGAACCCGACGGACACGCCATCGACAGTCGACATCGTGAGGCAGCGCTCGCCGCCTTGGGCGAGGTTGCGGATGGCGAAGCTCGTGTCGATGGGTGCAGGCGGCGGTTCGACCGGGGGTGGTTCGACCGGGGGTGGTTCGACCGGGGGTGGTTCGACCGGGGGCGGCTCGACCGGCGGAGGCACAACCGGTGGAGGCACAACCGGCGGCGGCTCGACCGGGGGCGGCTCGACCGGCGGAGGCACAACCGGTGGAGGCACAACCGGCGGCGGCACGACCGGCGGCGGCACAACCGGCGGAGGCTCGCCGGGCACCGCCTCGGGCAGCGTGGGCGGCGGATCGACCACTTCAACATCGCCCGGCTCCGGACGCGGGCTCGCGTCCTCGATCTGCACGACCTCGGACGAATCGTCACCGCCGCAGGCCGACAACGTCAAACCCGCCAGCAGACAAAATGCTCCCAACGGCAAACCACGCCGAAAAAATACACGACCCATGCTAATCGACTCACCGCGAATAGGAAAAAGGAAGGCGCAGCCGCACACGCATCACACCGTGCGCGACCAGCGTTACTCGACCTGTCATTCGCGATTCGAATAGCGAATAGGTTAAATTCCGCTGCTGCCAGATACATACGTCAATTGACGCCGATCTCCAGCGAGGAGACCGGCGCGACGAGAAAATTATAAAATTCGACGTATTCGGCAAACAATCGTACAAGTACTAAATTACGATCCTCATTAACGCCATGAAATTCGACCTTTACCGATCTTTTTCGAGATAAGTCGCCAGTCCATCGCGCGATGCGGCCCACGTCACGATCCGCCGAACCAGTTGTAGCCCTGATCGACCCAGTAGCCGCCCGGGAACGTATCGGTCACGAAGATTTCCATGATGTGCTTCGGGTTCTTGTAGCCGAGCTTGGTCGGCATCCGAAGCTTCATCGGGAAACCGTACTCCGGCGGCAGCTGGCGGCCGTCGTATTCGAACGCGAGCAGCGTCTGTGGATGCAGCGCGGTCGGCATGTCGATGCTTTCGTAGTAGTCGTCCGCGCACTTGAAGCCCACGTATTTCGCGTGTGTGTCCGCGCCGGCGCGCGCGAGGAATGCGCCGAACGGCGTGCCGCCCCAGCGGCCGATCGCGCTCCACCCTTCCACGCAGATATGGCGCGTGATCTGTTCCGCGTGCGGCAGTGCGCGAAGCTCGTCGAGCGTCCATACGCGCTTGCCCGTCACGCGGCCCGACAGCACGAGCCGATACGTCGATTCGTCGACGTGCGGCACGTCGTCGATTCCGTAGTACGCGTTGAACGGAAACGGCCGCGTGATGTCGGCCTCGGTGTAGGTCGGCGCGAGCTGGTTCGGGTTGAACAGCCACGCCTGCACGCGGTCGTTCATGCGCGATACTTTCTCGAGGAACGTGTTGACCGACGCGTCGTCCTGCAGCGTGCAGCCGGTCAGCATCGTGAGGCCGCCGAGCGTCAGCACGCGCCGGTTGAAGAGCCGTCGCGACGGCATCTCGAGTTCGCGGCGCACGTCGAGCTCGAGCGATTTCCGGTCGAGCGCCCAGCGCGGCTCGCCGCGGTTGTTTTCAGATTCCGACATGATGATTTCCTTCGCCCGCGGTGTACGGGTCAGCGGCCGCGCAGCATCGCGAGCAGCGAGCGCGGCACCAGCAACGCCATCGCGACGTGGACGACCACGAACGCGACCAGCAGCGACATCGCCCAGAAGTGCACGATGCGCGCATTGTCGTAACCGCCGAACAGTTCGCGCAGCAGCGGGAACTGCACCGATTTCCAGATCGCGAGCCCCGACAGCACCAATACGACGAGATCGACGATCGCGGTCAGATACGCGGCACGTTGCACCGCGTTGTAGACGCTCAGGTCGTCGTGCGACAGCCGCCCGCCGAGCGCGGCGCGCACGTCGCGCCACACCGACGCAGGTGTCACGGGCAGCAGCTTGCGTGCGAAGCGCCCCGTCGCGATCGACATCGCGAGGTAGAACAGGCCGTTGCCGACCAGCAGCCACATCGCCGCGAAATGCCATTGCAGCGCACCGCCGAGCCAGCCGCCGAGCGTGATGCCGTGCGCGAACGTGAACGACGGATAGATCGGCGACGCATCGTAGATGCGCCAGCCGGACAGCGCCATCAGGATCGCCGCGAGCGCGTTGAGCCAGTGGCTCGCGCGCACCCACCGCGGATGGATCGTCGGCGCGGGCGGCGGCACACTCGCGCGATCCGTGACAGGGACCGTTTGCATGATGAAGACTCCCGGGATGATGTGGCGGGACGCGACGCGCGCCGGTGACCGGCCGGTCGCGCCCCGCACGCATTCGTTAGTTCGACGGGCTCATCGCGTCCTTCTTCATCGCGTCGTCCTTCTTCATCGAATCGTGACCCATCGCGTCCTTCTTCATCGCGTCCTTCTTCATCGCCTGCTTCTTCATGCCGTCCTTCGACATCGCACCGTCCTTCGCCATCGCGTCGTGGCCCATCGCGTCCTTCGACATCGACATGCCGTCCTTCGACATCGCATCGTTCTGCGCGTAGGCCCCCGTTGCGATCGTGGCAAGTGCGGCGATACAGGTGGCGACGAATACTTTTTTCATGACATCTCTCCGATACATGGGTTAAGGAGCCGAATAGACGGAGCACGCGGACGGAAATGACAGCGATGACGAAAATTTTTTTGCGCCCGAAAAAAGGGAACGGACTACTGCCCCGCTCGGCCGTTCTGTCCGGCCCTGCATCGCGGTTCGACCGCAGCGCTTGCTGCGGCGCAGCGTGCACGCACCAGCGGCCGCGATCCGGCCATCGCCCGGCGACATCCGCGCCGCATCCGGTTGAAACCGCCGCCAAGCCGGTGTATCGTGTGCGCTGCTAACGCGGGGGTCCTGCAATGCGTTCGGTCAAACAACCGGCATTGCGGGTGAGAAATACCCTTTGAACCTGATCTGGATAATGCCAGCGCAGGGAAGCGTACGGATTTCGCCGCCATCCCTCTGACGAAACCCGCCGCCTCACCAAGCCTTGTCTCCTGCTTAGCTCGAGCCCCACATTCGTCAAGGGCTCCGGGCAAGCGCCGAAGCGCCTGTCCGGCGCCCGCACAGGAGATTGCATGAACGCCAATCCGAAGTTTCTGTCTGCCGACGCCCACGTCGACGCCGCCGCCGTCGCCCCGCTGCCCAATTCGCGCAAGGTGTATGTCACCGGCTCGCAACCCGACATCCGCGTGCCGATGCGCGAGATCACGCAGGCCGACACGCCGACCGGCTTCGGCGGCGAGAAGAATCCGCCGATCTACGTGTACGACACGTCGGGCCCGTACACCGATCCGGACGCGAAGATCGACATCCGCGCGGGCCTGCCCGCACTGCGTCAGCGCTGGATCGAAGCGCGCGGCGACACCGAAGTGCTCCCCGGCCTGTCGAGCCGGTACGGCCTCGAGCGCGCGGCCGATCCGGCCACCGCCGACCTGCGTTTCCCCGGCCTGCACCGCAACCCGCGCCGCGCGCAGCCCGGCAAGAACGTCACGCAGATGCACTACGCGCGTCAGGGCATCATCACGCCGGAAATGGAATACATCGCGATCCGCGAGAACCAGCGCCGCGCCGAATACATCGAGAGCCTGAAGTCGAGCGGCCCGAACGGCGCGAAGCTCGCCGCGATGATGGGCCGCCAGCATCCGGGCCAGGCGTTCGGCGCCGCGGCCTTCGGCGCGAACGCGCTGGCCGAGATCACGCCGGAATTCGTGCGCGACGAAGTCGCGCGCGGCCGCGCGATCATCCCCGCGAACATCAACCACCCGGAATCCGAGCCGATGATCATCGGCCGCAACTTCCTCGTGAAGATCAACGCGAACATCGGCAACTCGGCCGTCACGTCGTCGATCGGCGAGGAAGTCGACAAGATGACGTGGGCGATCCGCTGGGGCGGCGACACGGTGATGGACCTGTCGACCGGCAAGCACATCCATGAAACGCGCGAGTGGATCATCCGCAACAGCCCGGTGCCGATCGGCACGGTGCCGATCTACCAGGCGCTCGAAAAGGTCAACGGCAAGGCCGAGGACCTGACCTGGGAAATCTTCCGCGACACGCTGATCGAGCAGGCCGAGCAAGGCGTCGACTACTTCACGATCCACGCGGGCGTGCGCCTGCAGTACGTGCCGCTCACCGCGAACCGGATGACGGGCATCGTGTCGCGCGGCGGCTCGATCATGGCGAAGTGGTGCCTCGCGCATCACAAGGAAAGCTTCCTGTACGAACACTTCGAAGAGATCTGCGAGATCATGAAGGCGTACGACGTGAGCTTCTCGCTCGGCGACGGCCTGCGCCCCGGCTCGATCTACGACGCCAACGACGAAGCGCAGCTCGGCGAACTGAAGACGCTCGGCGAGCTCACGCAGATCGCGTGGAAGCACGACGTGCAGGTGATGATCGAAGGCCCCGGCCACGTGCCGATGCAGTTGATCAAGGAGAACATGGATCTCCAGCTCGACTGGTGCAAGGAAGCGCCGTTCTACACGCTCGGGCCGCTGACCACCGACATCGCGCCGGGCTACGACCACATCACGTCGGGCATCGGCGCCGCGATGATCGGCTGGTTCGGCACCGCGATGCTGTGCTACGTGACGCCGAAGGAACACCTCGGCCTGCCGAACAAGGACGACGTGAAGGAAGGCATCATCACGTACAAGCTCGCCGCGCACGCGGCCGACCTCGCCAAGGGTCATCCGGGCGCGCAGGTGCGCGACAACGCGCTGTCGAAGGCGCGCTTCGAGTTCCGCTGGGAAGACCAGTTCAACATCGGTCTCGACCCGGACAAGGCGCGCGAATTCCACGACGAGACGCTGCCGAAGGATTCGGCGAAGGTCGCGCACTTCTGCTCGATGTGCGGCCCGCACTTCTGCTCGATGAAGATCACGCAGGACGTGCGCGAGTTCGCGGCGCAGCAGGGCGTGTCGGAAACCGAAGCGCTGAAGAAGGGGATGGAGGTCAAGGCGGTCGAGTTCGTGAAGACCGGCGCCGAGATCTACCACCGCCAGTAAGCACACGCCGCGAGCCGCACCGGCTCGCGTCGCGATGCACGACGCCCGCTTTCGAGCGGGCTTTTTTGCGCATGCCGCGTGCCTGCCGGCGCAGGGGAAACAATTGATTACGAAAGCGCGCGAGCCTTAACAAGTCCTTACAGCAGCGCCGCAGGACGGCGCGTAGATTGGGGTCATGCGCGGCCGCCGGCCGGTCGCGCGCCCTCCGTTCACTACCACAAGGACAACGATCATGAATTCGATTCGGCGTTTTGGGGTATGCGCGCTCCTCGTCGCGACAGTGGCCAGCCTGTCGGCCTGCGATTCGATGTCGCGGCGCCAGCGCGATACGGCAATCGGTGCGGGTGTCGGCGGCGTCGCCGGCGCGGCGATCGGCGGCAACGCGCTGTCGACGCTGGGCGGCGCGGCGGCCGGCGGCATCATCGGTAACCAGATCGGCAAGTAAGCAGCCCGACTCCGGCCGGCCGGGCGTCATCCGGCCACGGCCGATCGGCTCAACGGCGCTTCCGCACCGCGGACGCGCCGTTTTTGCATGTAGCGCCGCAGGGCGTGGCCGCTGACCGGAAATGATCGGTTACCGTTTCTCATACCGTGTCACCGGTCCTCGGCCTAAGCTTCGAGTATCTGCCGATAGCCGGCTGCGCCGGAGACACATCATGAACAGGACCTTCGTCGCCTCGGCGCTTGCCTGCGCGACGCTTGCCGGCTGCTATTACCCATACGCCTACTATCCCGGAGGCTATTACACGGCGGCGCCGGCGCCGGTACAGCCCGCGCCCGTGTATGTCGATCCGGCCCCCGCCTACTACTATCCGGCGCCTGCGTATGGGCCGGCGTGGGGCGGCTATTGGGGCCCGGCACTGTCGCTCAATTTCGGTTTCGGCGGACGCGGCGGCTGGCGTCATCGCTGATCGGCCGCACCGCGCGTGGCCGCCCGCCGCCGGGCACGACCGGCGACGTTCCCGTTTCTTGTCGTTTCATCCGATCGTGAAACGACGGTGTGGTAACGCGGTGTAAGATCCTCGCATCCCGTCCCCGCCCTCCCCGATCGATGTCGCCCAAAAACGCTTTCCTGCTGACCGTGCTCGCCGCCCTGTGGGGCGCATCCTTCCTGTTCATCCGGATCGGCGTGGTCGATTTCGGCGTCGCGCCGCTGATGGCGCTGCGCGTGGGCATCGGCGCGCTGTTTCTCGCGGGCTTCGCGCTGACGCGCTTCAAACCGGCCGATCTCGGCGCCCGGTTGCGCCGTCATGCGTGGCCGCTGTTCGTCGTCGGCGCGCTGAATTCCGGCATCCCGTTCTGCCTGTTCGCGTTCGCCGAATTGACGCTGTCGGCCGGCGTGACGTCGGTGATCAACGCGACGACGCCGCTGTGGGGCGCGCTCGTCGCTTATCTGTGGCTGAAGGACAAGCTGTCGCTGCCGCGCGCGCTCGGCCTCGTCATCGGGTTCGCCGGCGTACTCACGCTCGTGTGGAACCAGATCGCGACCGCGCACGGCGACACGGGCGCCGGCGCGACCGCGCTCGCCGCGGCGGCCGCACTGGGCGCGACGCTGCTGTACGGCGTCGCGGCCAACTATACGAAACGCAACCTCGGCGGCGTCGATCCGCTCGTCAACGCAGCGGGCAGCATGATCGGCTCGACCGTGCTGTTGCTGCCATTCGCGATCGCGACGTGGCCGGCCGCGCCGATCGGCGTGCACGCATGGGGCGCGGTGCTCGCGCTCGGCGTCGCGTGCACGGGCATCGCCTATTTCATCTTCTTCTACCTGATCGCGCACATCGGGCCCGCCCGCGCGATTACCGTGACGTTCGTGATCCCCGTGTTCGGCCTGCTGTGGGGCGCGCTGTTCCTCGGCGAACACGTGTCGGCCGTGATGATCGAAGGCTGCGCGATCGTGCTCGTCGGCACCGCGCTCGCGACCGGCGTGATCAAGCGGATTCCCGGCGTCCGGCCCCGCGGCGGCGAAGCGGCCTGACGATCGGCACGCCGGGCGCGCACGGACCGTCGCAGGCCGCAGCCCAGTGGCCGCCGCGCGGCAATGCCGATGACGGCGCGCCGCGGGTTGGCCGACATGCCGCCGATCGCACCGCGGCGCGCGGCATTCGTCTCATTCGTCTGACAGCGGCGGCCGGCCGCCGGGATTTCCCGTATCGGGCGGCAACGACGCACGATCACGCCCTGTCGCGGGATGCTCGCCCGCGGCCGCGGCGCGCTTCGTTTCGCGACGATCATGCACCGTACGCACGCATGCGGCGCCCGCGGCCGCGCCGCCGCCCGCGTGCCGGAATCGCGATGTAGCGTTTGCGTCTGGAGTTACCCTGATACGCGCGCCGCGGCAATCCCGTTACACTCGGGACACTTATCCGCAGAAGGCAGTCTCGATGCCCCACGTTCTTTCGCGTCCGCCTGCGCATGCGGCTGCATCGGCGTGGCGGAGTGTCGACACCCCGCCGCCCCCGCCTGGGCACCGTTGACATGAAGCCCACCCGCGACCTGTCGCTCGACGCCCTGCTCGAACGCCTCACGCCGACACCCCACGGCTGGCTCGCCACCTATCGCACCACGACCTTGCGCAGCGTGTTCCAGCCCGTGCTGTCGATCACGCACAAGCGCGTCGTCGGCTACGAGGCGCTGCTGCGCGTCGTCGACGGGAACGGCGCGCTGGCGTCGCCCACCGCCCTGCTCGACAAGACGCGCGGCGACGCCGACGCGCTGCTGCTCGACCGGCTCGCGCGCTGCCTGCACACGGCCAACTTCGTCGCGCAGGGCATCGGCGACGGCTGGCTGTTCCTGAACGTGACGCCGCGCGTGCTCGATACGGGCCTCGTGCAGCGCGAGTTCGTCGAGGCGCTATGCCGGCATTTCGCGCTGCCGCCGAACCGCATCGTGCTGGAAGTGGTCGAGCAGCCGGCGCGCGACGAAGCCGCGCTCGCCCGCACGATCGACATGATCCAGCATCGCGATTTCCTGATCGCGATCGACGATTTCGGCACCGGCTTCTCCAACTTCGACCGCGTGTGGCGGGCGCGACCCGACATCGTGAAGCTCGACCGCTCGCTCGTCGAGCGTTCGACCAGCTCGGCCGAGGATCGCCGCATCATGCATCACCTCGTGTCGATGCTGCACCAGGCCGGCGCGATGGTGCTGGCCGAAGGCGTGGAAAGCGACGACGCGTTGCAGGCGCTGATGGAAGCCGACATCGATTTCGTGCAGGGTTTCCGGTTCGGTCAGCCCGATGCATCGATCGCGCACGCGAGCGCGGCGGCGCCCGCGATGCTCGACGCCGCGTGGCGGCGCTTCATCGCCCGCCGGCACACGCCGGTGGCCGCCGGGCAGCCGGGCTTCGACGCGATCGAACGCCTCGTGCTCGGCGGCGCGGCCGCGTTTTCGGCGAGCGGCAACCTGCAGGACGCCGCACAGCGCGTATTCGCGGTGCCTGCCGCGCGTCGCGTGTTCGTCACGGACGAGACGGGCGAACAGTTCCTGCCGTCGATCGGCGCCCCGCTCGACGATAGTCAGGCGAGCGCGACCCGCCTCGCCCCGTTGTTCCCGGAGACCCACAGCAACTGGTCGCGACGCCCGTATTTCCAGCGCGCGATCGCCGCCCCCGGGCGCGTCGCGCTGATGGGCCCGCACTTTTCGCTGACGGAAGGCCGCGACTGCTATACGGCCGCCGTCGCGATCCGCGCGCAGAGCCGGCTCGTCGTGTTCTGCGTCGATTTCGTGCTCGACAGCGCCGGAACCGTGATGCGCTAACGGGCCGCGCACGGCGGACCTTCGCTCGCGACGAGCACCGGCCCGTCGTTCGTCAGTCGACCACCTTCCCTCGCCCCGACTTCACCACGCTGCGGCGCGACTTGTGTTCGAGCCGCCGTTCTTTCGACGCACGCGTCGGTCGCGTCGCGACCCGCGCACGCGGCGTGTACGCGACGCTGCCGATCAGCGTATCGAGCCGCGCGAGCGCCGCCTCGCGGTTCTTCTCCTGCGTCCGATATTCCTGCGACTTGATCACGACGATGCCGTCGCGCGTGATGCGCTGGTCGGACAGCGCGAGAAGCCGCTCCTTGAGCACCGGCGGCAGCGACGACGCGCGGATGTCGAAGCGCAGATGAATCGCGCTCGACACCTTGTTCACGTTCTGCCCGCCCGCGCCCTGCGCGCGCACGGCGGTCCATTCGACCTCGGCCGGATCGAGCGTGTAGCGGATCATCATCGCGAAACCTCCATGCGGCACCGGGCGAGCGCCTCGTCGATGCGGGCCGCGAGCCCCGAATCGCGCTGCGTGCGCGTCGCGACTGCCTGCGCCAGCACGCGCCGCGGCCCGATCACCTGCACGCGCGTGCGGGCGCGCGTGACGGCCGTATAAACGAGCTCGCGCGTAAGCACGCGGCCGAACGACGCGGGCAGCACGAGCGCCGCCTCGTCGAACTCCGAGCCCTGCGATTTGTGCACCGTCAGTGCGAACGCCGTCTCGTGCGGCGGCAGCGCGGCCGGCGACACCGCGCGCACGGTGCCGTCCGCGCGCCGGAACCACACGCGCAGCACGCCTTGCGCGTCGGGCAGCGCAATGCCGATGTCGCCGTTGAATAGCCCCAGCGCATAGTCGTTGCGCGTAACCATGATCGGCCGCCCGGTGAACCAGTGCGCGCCGACCGCGAGCGGCACGCGCGCCGCGTGCCGCACGTGCGCGGCCACCAGCGCATTGACGTGTTCCGCGCCGCGCGAGCCGCCGCGGGTCGCGCACAGAATCCGGAACCGGTTGAGCGCGTCGAACATCGGCAGCGGATCGGGCACCGGCGCGGCCAACGCGTCGCGCAATGCGTCGAGATAGGCGCCGAAGCGCCGCGCGAGCCGCTCGACCGTCGACGACGCCAGCGTGTCGCCCGCATCGTCATGAAACGACGCGGCGGCCGAGTCGTCGGCAGGCAGCGCATCGAGCGCCGCCTGCACGTCGCCGCGGCGGATCGCGAGCGACAGCCGCCCGATCGGCGAATCGAGACCGAACCGGTAATTGCGTTCGAGCCACACGACGCAATCCGCGAGCGGTGCCGGAGCGGACGTGCCGGCGGACGCGGCGGCGGCTTCGCCGGTCAATGGCGATGCGGCGGCCGTCACCGACGCGAGCGCCGCATCGGCCGTGTCGAACGGCGGCAGCTCGACGGTGTCGAGCCACGCGAGTTCGTCGGCCTCGATCCAGGCGGGCGCAGTGCCGCCCGGTACGCCGGCATCGGCCGGTGCCGACTCCGCGCGCGGTGGCGGCGCGATGCCGGGCGACGACGCTTCGTCGTCCTGCGGTTCGTCGTCGAAGAGCGACGCCTGTCGCGCATCGACTTTCGGCCGGGCCGCCGGCTTGCGTGAAACGGGTACGGACGCCGATGGCGACGCCGAAGCCCGTGCGGAAGCGGAAACCGGATGCGCGGCCGGAACCGCAGCCGGTGCGGCTTCGTCCGGCACCGGCAACGCCGCGACGAACGCCGCCTCGTCGATGCCCAGCGCCTGCGCGATGCGCGTGCGCGCCGCGGCCGTGAACGCCGGCCGCGCGCTCAGCTCCGCGAATACGGCGCCGGCCTCGACCGCGGCCAGTTGATCCTTGTCGCCCAGCAACACGAGCCGCGCGCCCGGCGCGAGCGCGTCGAGCAGATGCGCGGCGAGCGCGACGTCGATCATCGACGCCTCGTCGACGACGATCAGATCGTACGGCAACGGATTGTCGCGATGATGCCGGAAACCGCCTGCTCCACCGCCGCCCAGCAACCGATGCAGTGTGTACGACGTGTCGGGCAGGCGCGCGGCGAGTTCCGGCGGCAGATCGCCGGCGCGCGCGTGCAGCGCCTCCTGCATCCGCTGTGCGGCCTTGCCGGTCGGTGCGGCCAGCGCGATGCGCAGCCCCGGGTGCGCGTCGAGCAGACAGGCGAGCACGCCGACGACGGTCGTCGTCTTGCCCGTGCCCGGCCCGCCGCTGACGATCGTCACGCGGCCCGTCAGCGCGACGATCGCCGCGACGCGCTGCCAGTCGACTTCGCCGGTGGCCGGCCCGAAGTAACGGGCGAGACTGTCGCGCAACCGGTCGGGCGACAGGCGTTCGTCCGGCGCGGCGACGCCGGCCTGCGCGACGAGCGCATCGGCGAGCCGCCGTTCGTAATCGAAATAGCGCGACAGGTACAGGTGATCGAGCCGGTCGACGATCAGCGGCCGCTCGTCGCCGCGCGCGAGCGTGCCGAACGCGACCACGCCGCTTGCGGCCAGCGCCGCACGGACCTCGTCGAGCGGCGCTTCGTAGCGCTGCGCGAGCGCGCCAAGCGCGACGCACACGTGGCCGCCGGCGGTCGCGCGGCTCGTCGCGAACGCGGCGCGCGCCGCCCAGCGTGCCGATGCGGGCGGCGCACCGGCACGCCGCGCGAGGTCGCCGATGCGGCGCGCGAAGCCTTCCGCGAGCGCGATGCCGAAATCGGCCGGCTCGGGCAGCCGCGCGACGAGGCCGCCGGTGAATTCGAGCATGTCGTCGGACGCGGTCATGCGCGGCTCCCTTCCATCATCCGGTCGAGTGCGTCGACGAGCGCGCGCGCGGGCCGCCGCGCATGCACGCCGGCCGGCTCGCCGCCGCTGCGCCAGCCGGGCCGCACGCCGCGCACGAACAGGTACAGGTAACCGGCGATGTGCGTGTCGTAGTCGTAATCGGGCAGGCGGCCACGCAGGTAACGGTGCAGCGCGACCGTATAGAGCAGCGCCTGCAGGTGATACGCGTGATCGGCCATCGCGACGTCGAGCGCGCGCGGGCCGTAGGCATCCGGCGTCGTGCCGAGGTAATTCGACTTCCAGTCGACGATCCAGAAACGGCCGTCGTGTTCGACGATCATGTCGATGAAACCCTTGATGAAACCGGCGAGCGTGCCCGCCTCCAGTGCAACGTCCGGATAGCCGTGCGCGACCAGCAGCCGGCGTAGCGCCGTCAGATCGAGCGACGGCGCCGGAAACAGGAAGCCCATTTCGTCGAGCCGCTTCGCCGGATCGAGATCGGCAAGCCGCATGCCCGGCACGAGCTCGGTGTGCACGACGTCGTCGACGAGCCGCGCCATCATCGCCGGCAGGCGCGCCGCAAGCTCCGGCTCGGCCTCGACCGGCCGGTCGTGCAGCGCGCCGAGCGCGGCGGTGTGCCACGATTCGGGCTCGGTGAACCGGCTGAGCTCGAACAGGCGGTGCAGGCATTCGCCGGCCGCCGCGCCGCGCGGGAACATGAGGATGTCGTCGTCCGGCGGGCCGGCCGCGGCCGTATCGGCCAGTATCGGTTCGCCGTCGGGCGTCACCGCCGCAAGCGCATCGTGATCGGGCCGCAGTTCGTCGTCGGGCACGGCCGCGACGCCCGCCTCCTCCCGCGCCATCGACGCGGTCAGCGAGCTGAAGCTCGCCATCCGCCACGCATCGCGCAGCACGCGTGTCGCATGGCGCGCCGCGAGCGTCTGCGACGCGTCGTGCCCGGCTTCGAGACGCTCGCGGCGCGCAGGCACCGGCAGCGGCGCGACGCTCACGGGGCCGCCCGCGAGCGCGTGCCACGCCGCGTCGAGCGCGGCTTCGTCGGGCGGCTCGTCGAGCCACGCATCGAACGCATGACCGGCCCCCGCGACGAGCCAGTTGAGCACGCTGCGCCGCGCTTCGCGCGTCGAGCGCGACGACAGGTAGGGCCCGGCGACGACATAGCAGCGATAGACCGCGCGCGTGAGCGCCACGTAGACGAGCCGCGCGCGTTCCGCGGCCTGCTCGCGCAGCGCCTGCCGCGCCGCGTGCGCGGCCGCTTCGTCGTCGCATCCGTAATGCAGCACCGCATCGCCCGCCTCGTCGTGATACTCGCGCGCATCGGGCAACGCGGACGACGGCGGCTCGCGCAGCCCGCCGTCGTTCAGGAACGGACAGAACACGATCGCGTATTCGAGCCCCTTCGACTTGTGCACCGTGACGATCTGCACGAGATTGCGATCGGATTCGAGCCGCAGTTGCGCTTCCTCGTCGCCGCCGTCGAGCCGTTGCGCGGCGAGCCAGCGCAGCGTCGGCGCGATGCCCGGCTGCGCGGATGCACGGGCCTGCGTCAACTCGGCCAGATGGTTGATGTCGGTCACGCGGCGCTCGCCGTCCGCACCGGCCATCAGCCGCTCGGCGATCCGCAGCTCGCGCGTGAACGTGCGCCACATCACCGCGAAACCGCGTTCGCGCCACAGCAGCCGATACCGCGAGAAGCGCTCGACCCAGCTCATCGCGTCGGCACCGTCGGCCGCCGGCGCGCCGGGTGGCGCACCGCCGTCGCCCTGCTCCATACGCCACAGCGCGCCGGCATCGAGCCCGAACCAGTCGGACGCGAGCGCCGCGCGCAGGCGCCGCAGGTCGCCCGGCGCATCGATCGCCGCCAGCACGCGTTCGAGCTGCTCGGCGTCGCCGGTCGAGAACACCGACGCCTGCGCCAGCTCGACGCTGCCGATGCCCCACGTCGCGAGCACGCGCTTCACGAGGCTGCCCTGCCGGTGCGTCTGCACGAGCACCGCGATGTCGCCCGGCGACAACGGCGTGTCTCCCAACCGCACGCGCCCTTCACGCGCGCCGCGCATCAGCCGCGCGATCTCGGCCGCGCACGCCTGGGCGGCCTGCGCCTGCGCATCGCGCTTGAGCAGCGTGCGTTCGCCGCCCGGCAGCGCCCACACCCGGAAATCGCCGGCGGGGCCCGGATCGGTTTCGTCGACGAACGGTGCACGCACGCGCGTGCCGGCGCGCACCGCGTAATAGTCGAGCCCGTCGAGCACGAACGCGCGCGGATTCGACATGAACAAGCGGTTGCACGCGTCGACGATCGCGGGCGTCGAGCGCTGGTTGACCGCGAGCGTGTAGCACGCGCTCGCCCGTGCGCGCGCGGCGAGATAGGTATGCAGATCGGCCGCGCGGAAACTGTAGATCGCCTGCTTCGGATCGCCGACGAGGAACAGCGGGCCGCCCGGCGCGAAGATCCGGTCGAAGATCGCGAACTGCAGCGGATCGGTATCCTGAAACTCGTCGATCAGCGCGGCCGGATAGCGTGCGCGCAGCGCCTCGGCGAGCCACGGATGCGCGTGCAGCGCGTGATACAGGTTCGCGAGCAGATCGTCGAACGACACGACGCGCCGCGTGCGCTTGCGCTCGGCCAGCTCGCGCGGCGCCATGTCGAGCCATTCGGCGATCAGCGCGAGCCAGCGCGCGCGCTGCGTGGCCTCGGCTGCGGCCACGGCGGCCTCGAGCGTGTCGGCCACGTCGAAGAACGCGTGGGCGGGCGTCGCACCGCCTTTTTTCGTCGCCTTGGTCAGTGCGGTTTGCGTGAGCTTCAGCGCGGCTTTCGGCAGCGCGGCCGTCGCGTCGCCCTGCGCGAAATGCGCCGCCCACGCGGCGAGCGCATCGGCGAGCGCGTCGGGCTTGTGCGAGCGCTGATTGAGCGCGGGCTGCGCGGCGCGCAGCAGCGCATCGATCGCGTCGCGCTCGGCCGCCCACATCCGCGCGGCCTCCGCGAAGCATTCGGCCGCGGCCGCTTCGGCCGATTCGTCCGGCTCGGTCACGCCATCCCAGCGCAGCGCGGCAAGCGGCTTCTTCAGCCGGCGTGCGAGCTGCGCATCGAGCGCGGCCGGGCCGGCGCCCGATTCGACGAGCCACGTCGCGAAGCCCGGCCAGCGCGCGGCCGCCGGTTCGACACGCGTGCGCCAGAAATCCGCCGCGAGTTCGAAGCGCAGCGACGCATCGTCGGCCTCCATGTCGAACGCGAACGGCATCGCCGCCGCGAACGGCGCTTCCTGCAGCGCGCGCTGGCAGAACGCGTGGATCGTATGGATCGCCGCCTGGTCGAACGCGCGCAGCGCACGCCGGATCCGCTTCACGGCCGTCTCGGGATCGAGCGCGCCGTCGTCGCCGAGCGTGGTCTCCAGCAGGCGCGCGATGAACGGATCGCCGCCGTCGTCGCCCGTGTCGAGCGCATGCGCGAGCTGCGCGAGCCGGCCGCGAATCCGCTCGTGCAACTCGGCCGTCGCCGCTTTCGTGAACGTCACGACGAGGATCTCGTCCGCGCCGAGATCCTTTTCGAGCAGCAGGCGCACGTACAGCGCGCAGATATTCCAGGTCTTTCCGGTGCCGGCCGACGCCTCGATCTGGTTGACGCCGTCGAGCGGGCACGCGAATACGTCCAGTTCGAGCGCCTGCTGCTGCGCCCCGGCGCTCATGCGACCTCCTTCAGATGTTCGACGAGCGGCTCGAACACGAGCCGCGCGAGCGTGCCGAACGGCTCGTCGAGCGACGGATGCGCGCCGCGCCACGCGATCGCGATGGCCGGATCGTCGGCTTCGCTCACGACCCGCTCGTTGATCCACACGCTCGCGGCCTTGGCCTCGCCGTCGGACACCCGCGCCCATGCACTGCGCGGGAAAAACCGCAGCGGCATGCGCCGCCCCGCGCGGAACAGCGCGGCCAGCGGCGCGAGCCGTTCGAGCGGCGCCGCGACGGGCGTCAGCTCGAACGCGCCGCCGCTGCCGAACCACAGCGTGCGGCGCGGGCCGCCGGGCTCGATCGCACAGTAGACGAGATGCGCGAGCCACGCGGACAGGTAGTCGCGCGCGCTCGGCCGCGCATAGCGGTAGATGACCTGCCCGCCCGGCGTCAGCCGGTTCAGCGTGCCGTGCAACTCGAGCGGCGCGCTCACCGCGTCGGCCGCCAGCATCGCGTCGTCGGCGCCGAACAGCGCCTGCTCGGTGTCGGGCCATTTCGGCACGACGGCGAGCGAGAACGGCCGCCGCTCGATGCCGCCGGCCAGCGCACCGCGCACGTTCGACGCAAGCTGCGTCATCGAGCCGAGCGCCTGGTCGCGCCACACCGCGCCCGTCGCGCCGCCGGGCAGTTCGGGGCTCGCGTCCGCGATGCGCAGCGCGTGATCGTGCACGCCGCCCTCGCCCGCTTCGATCAGGAGCGGCAGCACGCGCTCGGCAAGCGCGTCGCTGCCGGCAAAGTCCAGCGCGAACGGCTCGGTATCGAGCAGTTCGGCCTGCGCGTCCGCCAGCACGATGCCGAGCCGGCCGCGCAGCAATGCGCGCGCCGGATGCCGCCAGAAACGTTCGAATTCGCTGAACGCGACGGGCTCGACCGGCTCGGCCGGCAGCGGCTGCGCGAAGAACGGCTGCTCGCGCGGCCCGCCGCGCGACGCTTCGGCGGCCAGCAGCGACGCAAGCGTCGCCCGCTCGGTGTCGTACGAAACGAGTTCGCTGCCGGGCTGGAAATACGCGGCCGCGAACGGCTGCAGCGGATGCTCGACGATGAACGCGCGCCGCGCGGCATCGACCGCATCCGGGGCGGCGCCGGGCCCCGCCGTGACGATCGCCAGATGATCGAGTAACTCGTCGACGAGCGCCGCGGGCGGCAACGGCGCATTGTCGCGGATGCTGCGGCCCGTATAGGCGATCAGCAACCGGTCGCGGGCAGCCAGCAGCAGGTCGAGAAACAGATTGCGCTCGTCGTCGCGGCGCTGCCGGTCGCCCAGCTTCGGCAGCACGGCCATCAGGTCGAATTCGTCCGCGCGCGCGAGGCTCGGCAGCACGCCGTCGTCCATCCCGAGCAGGCAGACGATGCGATACGGCAGCCCGCGCAAGCTCGTGAGCGACGAGAACGTGACGCCGCCCCACGGCACCCCGCCGCGGGCCGGATCGTCGAGCGCCGCGGTGAGCCCCGCGCGGACGACGGCCGCCGGCAGCGCCTCGTCGGGCGCGCCTTCCGTCATCGCGGCCAGCATCGCGTCGAGCGCGTCGCGCACGCCGGCTAGCGCGTCGGCATACGCGGCGCCCGAATCGAAGAAGCGCGCGAGCGTGTCGGCGAACAGCTCGCTCCAGCCGCGCGGCGTGTGCGACTGCGCGAGCCGCCGCGCGAAGCCGTCGAGATCGTCGGTGAAGCGTGCGAGCCGGCCGAGCAGTTCGGCCTCGCTGCCCGTGGCCGCCTCGATCGGCAGCCATGCACCGATCGGCGCCGCGCCTTCGGGCATCGCATAGCCGAGAAAGAGCCGCGCGAGCGCATCGGAGAACGTATGGCGCGGCGCGGGCACGGCCGCGTCGTCGCTCGCGCGCGGCGACAGCCCGCGCCGCGCGCCGGCGGCCGCGAGCCAGGTCTGCACCGTTTCGAGCGCGGCCGCGTCGATGTCGTAGCGCGCGGCCACCGCATCCACGCGCAGCCATTCGACCAGCTCCGGCGCGCCGACCTGCCGCTCGGGCAACGCGAGCCAGTCGAGCAGCACGCGCGCGACCGGGTTCGCCTGCGACGGCGGCAGGCCGGTGATCCGGTACGGCACCCGCGCGCCGCCGGCGCCTGCGGTGCCGAACACCGCGTCGATCAACGGCCCGGCGGCGGCAAGATCGGCCACCGCGACGAGCACGTCGGACGGCTGCAGGCTCGCATCGGCGTCGAACCACGCGAGCAGCCGGTCGTGCAGCACCTCGAGCTGGCGCGCGAGGCTGTGGCACACATGCACCTCGATCCCGCGCTCGAGCGGCGTGCCGCCGATGTCGGCCTCCGGCTGCAGTTCGAGGATCGCGTTCTGCACGCGCGCGAGCCACGTCGGAGCGGGATTCTCGACGAAACGCGACGCATCGCCCGACGCCGCGCTTTCAGTCAGCTCGTGCAGCATGTGCAGTTGCGCCTGCGTCTGCCTGCCCCATTCGGCGAGCAGCGGATGGCCGACTTCCTGGTAATCGCGCCGCCCGGCCGCATCGAGCGCCTCGGCGTGCGCGGCGGTCACGATGTCGAACCAGAATTCGCGGCACGGATTCAGCGCGTAGACGCGCACGTCGATCCAGCGCGACAGTTCGCGCAGCAGCGCGACGTGCAGCGGCGGCATCGTCGGCAGCGCGAACACGCTGACCGATTCGGGCCAGTCGGCGCGCGCGACCGTATCGGCATCGAGATGGCGCGCCTCGACGAGGAAACGGTGCGCCGGCGGCGTGCCGCTGTCGCTCAGCTCGGCGAGCAGCGCGCGCCACAGCGCGGCCTGCCAGCGCTCGTCGTCGCGCGCGGCGTCGCTGATCCCGCGCGGCGCGGCGTCGTCCGCGAGCACCGACTCGCCGGCCTGCCACGCGGCCAGCCATTCGGGGCGGTAGGTCAGGTAGTGATCGAGCACAGCCGCGACGCGATGGGCCAGCTCGTAGCGCATCGCATCGTCGGAGGCCGACAGATACGCGGCCAGCCGCGGCGACGCGAGCCACGGCGCGTCGCCTGCCGCCTGCGCGAACAGCCGGTAGCAGCGCCACACGAGCCGGTCGGGCGCGAACGGCGAACGCGCGGGCACCGCCAGCACGCGGCCGATCTGCGCCCACAGCCACTGCGCGAGATACGTGAACTCGACGTTCGCGCACACGCCGTTGCGCGCGGCGATGTCGAGCTCGAGGCGGCGGCGCAGCGCCGCGCTCGGCACGATGACCTGTTGCGGCGCCCACGGGCCGTTACGGGCCGGGAACGCGGCCAGATCCTCGAGCAGCGCGTCGGCCAGCGTTTCGTGACGGTTCGAATAGAAAAGATGGAGCATGAAGCGGGCGTCGGAACCTCGGACCGGCGGGGCCGGGCGAACAGGATCACCAAGGATAGCAAATGGGCCGCCGCAGCGAACCTCGGCCGGAAAGCCAGCTTTTGCGAACCGCGAAATACGATAGACTCGTCGCCAGTCAATACGCCGCCCCCGGGCGTCTTCGTCTGCCATTCAGCCCATCGATGCGCTATTCGGTCGAAATCAGAAAGTTTTTCTACAGCCAGTACTTTTTCGGCGGCCTGCGCATCGCGGTCGGCGTGTCGCTGCCGGCCGTGTTGTGCCTGATCGTGTTTCACAACCGCGAGCTCGGCTTCACGATCTCGACGGGCGCGCTCGGCGCGTGCGTCGTCGACATGCCGGGCCCGCTCAAGTACAAGCACAACGAAATGCTCGCGTGCAGCGTGATCGGTTTTCTGGCGGCGCTCGCCACCGGCCTCGCGACACCGAACATCTTCGCGCTGTGGCTGACGATCGTGCCGCTCACGTTCGTGCTGTCGCTGATCGTCGTCTACGGCAACCGCTGGCCGCAGATCAGCTTCGCGACGCTGTTCATGATGGTGATGACGCTCGAGGAGAAGTTCACGCCGCTGCAGGCGTTCGTCAACGCCGGCTGGATTCTCGCGGGCGGCCTCTGGTACACGTACTGGGCCACGCTCGTGTCGCAGTGGCAGGCGCGCCGGATCGAGCAGCAGGCGCTGGCCGAAAGCCTGTTCGCCTGCGCCGACTATCTGCTCGCGCGCGCGCAGTTCTACGATCTCGACGCCGATCTCGACGAGTGCTACCGCAATCTCGTCGCCCGGCAGATCACCGCGGTCGAAACGCAGGAAACCGCGCGCGACATCGTGCTGCGCAACCTGCCGAAGCTGCGGCGCGGCAAGCTCGATCCCGGCCGCACGACGATGTACAACCTGTTCATCAACAGCGTCGATCTGCACGAGCTGTTCGTCGGCGCGCACACCGACTACCCGCTCGTGCGCAACACGTTCGGCGGAACGGACCTGATCATCTTCTACCGCGACCTGATCCGCAAGGCCGCCGCCGATCTCGAGGAGGTCGGCCTCGCGGTGCTCGAAAACCGCGCGCCGCATTCGCACATCAGCGTGAAGGCCGAGCTGCGCGCGATCGAGTACGAGATCGAGCTGATGCGCAAGAAGAACTTCGCGGCCACCCACGCGGAAGCCTATGCGGCCGTGGTCGCGACGTTCCGGCGCATCTGGAGCGCGACGCGCCTGATCGACCGGATGCGCCGCAACCTGTCGGGCCGCGCCGATCCGCAGCAAACCGAACTGAAGATCGACAAGGCGCTCACGCGCTTCCTGCAGCGCCGCCGCCTGTCGCCGCTGCTGATCTTCTCGAACCTGAACATGCGTTCGCCGAGCTTTCGCCACGCACTGCGCGTGACGATCGCCGTGGCGGTCGGCTTCTGGATCGGGCGCCTGCTGCCGCTCACCAACGCATACTGGATCGTGATGACGACCATCATCATCCTGAAGCCCGGCTACTCGCTGACCAAGCAGCGCAACGCGGCGCGTATCGTCGGGACGCTGATCGGCTGCGCGGCGAGCGTCGCGCTGATCTACACGGTGAAGGACACGCACCTGCTGATCGCGATCATGTTCGGGTCGATGGTGATGAGCTACAGCCTGCTGCTGTTCAACTATGCGGCGAGTGTCGTGTTCACGTCGTCGTACGTGCTGCTGATGTTCCACCTGCTCGCGCCGGGCAGCATGCGGATCATCGGCGAGCGCGCGATCGACACGGTGGTGGGCTGCATGATCGCGATCGCCGCGAGCCGGCTGTTCCCGTACTGGGAATACCGGCTGATGGGCAAGCTCGTCACCGACATGCTGAGCGCCACCCGCAAGTACTTCGAGGCCGTGTGGCGCGCCGGGCGCGGCATGTCGCCGCCGCCGGTGCCGGCCGCCGACGGTGCCGCCGTCGTCGCGGGCGTCGCCGCGGCGATCGAGTCTCCGGCGGCCAGCCTCGACGACGACTACCGCTACCGGCTCGCCCGCAAGGACGTGCACATCGCGTTCGCGAACCTCGGGCAGGCGTTCCAGCGGATGATGATCGAGCCGAAGGCGCACCAGCGCTTCGTGCCCGAACTGAACGACCTGCTCGTGCAGACGCACGTGCTCGGCGCGCAGATCACGGCTGCGGCGCCGCTGATCCGCAGCGCGTGCGCGGCCGACGGCGGGCTCGTCCACGACGACGCGCTGCAGCGCGGCCTGGCCGCCGTGCTCGACAATCTCGAGAAGGCCGAAGCCGGCGAGCCGCCGCCGGCCGACCAGCTCGAAGCATCGAAGCAGATCACGCGCGATCTCGATGCGATGGTCGTGTCCGCGGAAAAATCCGATGCGGTCGGCGCCGAGCTCACGCACGACCTGAAGGTGCTCGCGCACCAGTGCAAGCAGATGCTCGCGTCGTCGCTGCTGATCCGCAAGGACGCGAGCGTGATCCGCCTGCCCGCCTGAGCGCGGATGTCCGTGTTCTACGCGCGGATCCGCCCGAAATTCGCGCCCGCGTCACGGCCCGCGTCACGTTGACGCACGGCTGACCTGTCGATACGGCGCGCCGGTTCCGGCGCGCCTTCCGCTGTCCCGGTTCCGCACGGCGCCCGTCGCGCCGGAAGCCGCGAATCGACGCCGTTCGCCTGCCGCGCGCGCGACCCGAGCGGGCCGCGCACCGGCACGTCAGTGCGACGCCGCGCTCGCGGCCTCGGCCGGATGGGCCTCGTCGTACGCGTGCTTCTGCGAAATCGCGTTGTACAGGATCGTCCCGATCACGAGCAGCACGGCCACGACGATCAGGATGCTCACGTTGCGGACAGGGTTCTTCTTGCGCTGATCGTTCATGGTCGGTGCCGCTCCGTCAAATTCCTCGAAGCGGGCATTCTACGCGCTTGCGCCCGCGCCGGGCCGCCCCCGTTCGCCGGTCTCCGCTCCCGGCTTCCCCCTGCTTTCCGCAAGCTTTCGTTTGTTAATCATTCCCATTTCGATTTAGAATCCAGAATCTTTCACTTTGTAATGTTCCGGGTCGCTCGGGCGGCAGGCGCGCCCCGGAACGCTCCCTCGTCCACCTGCCCCACCGGAGTCTCCATGTCGAATCCGCGCACCCGCCTGCTGCCGCTCGCCGGCGCCCTCGTCCTGGCTGCGGCCGCCTTCGCGCCGCTTGCCCAGGCAGCCGAGGAAGTGAGCCTGTACACCACCCGCGAGCCGAAGCTGATCCAGCCGCTCATCGACGCGTTCACGAAGCAGAGCGGCGTCAAGGTCAACACGGTGTTCGTGAAGGATGGCCTGCTCGAGCGCGTGAAGGCGGAAGGCGCGCAATCGCCGGCCGACGTGCTGATGACGGTCGACGTCGGCAACCTGCTCGACCTCGTCGACGGCGGCGTCACGCAGCCGGTGCGCTCGAAGGCGCTCGACGATGCGATTCCCGCGAACCTGCGCGGCGCGAACGGCGACTGGTACGCACTGTCGCTGCGCGACCGCGTGCTGTACGTCGAAAAGGACCTGAAGGTCGATGCGTTCCGCTACGAGGAGCTCGCCGATCCGAAATGGAAGGGCAAGGTCTGCATCCGGTCGGGCCAGCATCCTTACAACACGGCGCTCGTCGCGGCGATGATCGCGCATGACGGCGAAGCCGCGACCGAAAAGTGGCTGCGCGGCGTGAAGGCCAACCTCGCGCGCAAGGCGACGGGCGGCGACCGCGACGTCGCACGCGACATCCTCGGCGGCATCTGCGACGTCGGCCTCGCGAACGCCTACTACGTCGGCCACATGAAGAATGCGGAACCCGGCAGCGATGCGCGCAAGTGGGGCGACGCGATCAAGGTCGTGCGTCCGACGTTCGCGAATACGAAGAGCGGCGGCACGCACGTGAACATCAGCGGCGCGACGGTCGCGAAGCATGCGCCGCACAAGGCCAATGCGGTGAAGCTGCTGGAATACCTGGTGTCGCCGGAAGCGCAGGCGCTGTATGCGCAGGCGAACTACGAATACCCGGTGCGCGCGAACGTGAAGCTCGACCCGGTGATCGCGAGCTTCGGCACGCTGAAGGTCGACCCGCTGCCGCTCGCGGATATCGCGAAGCATCGCAAGCAGGCGAGCCAGCTCGTCGACAAGGTCGGCTTTGACAACTGACGCATCGCCTGCCCGCGCGTTGCGCGAGCCGCGCGGTCCGCGTGCGCGCCTGTGGCCGCGCGCGGGCCGCCTGTGGCTGATCGCGGCGCTGGCGATCGCCGCGGCGGTCGCGGCGCCGCTCGCGGTGCTCGTGGCCGCCGCGTTCGACGCCGATCTCGCGCACTGGCGGCATCTCGCCGAATTCGTACTGCCGCAGGCGCTCGTCAACACGCTGCTGCTGCTCGCCGGCGTCGGCACGATCGTGTCGATCGTCGGCACCGGCTGCGCGTGGCTCGTCACCGCGTACGATTTCCCCGGCCGCCGGATCCTGACCTGGGCGCTGCTGCTGCCGCTCGCGGTCCCCACCTACATCGTCGCGTTCGCGTATCTCGACCTGCTGCATCCGATCGGCCCCGTGCAAGGCGCGATCCGCTGGCTGCTCGGCTTCGACAGCCCGCGCCAGTTCCGCCTGCCCGACGTGCGCTCGCTGCCCGGCGCGATCTTCGTGCTCGGCTTCGTGCTGTATCCGTACGTCTATCTGAGCACGCGCGCGATGTTCGTCACGCAGTCCGCGAGCCTGCTCGAAGCCGCGCGCACGCTCGGCGCCGGCCGCGTCGCGACGTTCTGGCGCGTCGTCGTGCCGCTTGCACGGCCGGCGATCGCGGTCGGCGTGAGCCTCGCGCTGCTCGAAACGCTGAACGATATCGGCGCGTCGGAATTTCTCGGCGTGCAGACGCTGACCGTGTCCGTCTATACGACGTGGATCACGCGCTCCGATCTCGCCGGCGCCGCGCAGATCGCGCTGGCGATGCTCGCGATCGTCGTCGGCATGATCGCGCTGGAACGCTACGGACGCCGCCGCCAGCGCTACGCGCACGGCCGGCGCATGCGGCCGATCGCGCCGCGCCGCCTGACCGGCTCGGCCGCGCTCGCCGCCGCGGGGCTCGGCTGGCTGCCGGTCCTGCTCGGCTTCGGCGCGCCGGCCGCGTACCTCGCGGTCGAAACGGCCAAGCGGCTGCACCTCGTCGGCGGCGTATCTGCGCAATTGATGACCGGGCTCGCGAACACGCTGACGATCGCGACCGCCGCCACCGCCGCGACGCTCGCGTGCGGGCTCGTCGTCGCGTGGGCCGCCCGCGCGCAGCGCGACAGCGCCCGGGCAGGCCCTGCCCGCCTGTGCGCGCGGATCGCGAGCCTCGGCTACGCGGTGCCGGGCACCGTGCTCGCGATCGGCCTGCTGATGCCGTTCGCGGCGGCCGACCGCCTGTTCGGCGCGGCGCTCGGCCGCGACGCGCTGCTGCTGATGGGCTCGGCGACCGCGCTCGTGATCGCCTATACCGTGCGTTTCCTCGCGATCCCGGCCGGCGGCATCGAGGCCGGCCTCGCACGCATTCCGCCGTCCCTCGAACAGGCCGCGCGCTCGCTCGGCGAGACGGCGGGCGGCACGCTGCGCCGCGTCCACCTGCCGCTGCTGCGGCCCGCGCTCACGACGAGCGCGCTGCTGGTGTTCGTCGACGCGATGAAGGAATTGCCGGCCACGCTGCTGCTGCGCCCGCTGAACTTCGACACGCTCGCGACCTGGCTGTATGCGGAAGCCGTGCGCGGCACCTATGAAGAAGGCGCGGTCGCCGCGCTCGCGATCGTGCTGGCCGGGCTCGTGCCCGTGATCCTGCTCGCCCGCACCCGCCACAAGATCGGAGCCTGACACCGTGAATCTGCTCGAACTCGACGACCTCTGCGTCGCCTACGACACGCCGCAAGGCCGCCGCACCGTGGTCGACGGCCTGAGCCTCGCGCTGCCGCGCGGCGACATCGGCTGCCTGCTCGGCGCGTCCGGCTGCGGCAAGACCACCGTGCTGCGCGCGATCGCCGGCTTCGAGCCCGTGCGCATGGGACGCATCGTGCTGGACGGCACGCCCGTCGCGGCGCCGTCGCTCGACGTGCCGCCCGAGCGGCGACGCATCGGCATGATGTTCCAGGATTACGCGCTGTTCCCGCACCTGAGCGCGGCCGACAACGTCGCGTTCGGCCTGCGGCGCATGCCGAAGGCCGAACGGCGCCTGCGCGTCGCGGAGATGCTCGACCTCGTCGGCCTCGCCGATTCCGGCGACGCCTATCCGCACGAACTGTCGGGCGGCCAGCAGCAGCGCGTCGCCCTCGCGCGCGCGCTCGCGCCGTCGCCGGAACTGCTGCTGCTCGACGAGCCGTTCTCGAATCTCGACGTCGATACGCGCGAGCGGCTCGCGTTCGAGCTGCGCGACATCCTGAAGCACACGGGTCATACCGCGATCCTCGTCACGCACAACCAGGCGGAAGCGTTCGCGATCGCCGACCGGATCGGCGTGATGAAGGACGGCCACCTTGCGCAATGGGATACGCCGTATGCGCTGCACCATCATCCGGCCAGCCCGTTCGTCGCGGATTTCGTGCGCCGCGACGCGCTGGCCGACGAACGCGCACGCGCGCTGGCGCGCGGCCGATGAAGCGGCGCCGCCGGCGCGGCGGCGCGCCCGTCAGGCGGGCTCGGCCAGATCGCGCACGGGCAGCGCGGTCGAATACTTGATCTGCTCCATCGCGAACGACGAGCTAACGTCGAACAGCGGCACCGTGCGAATCAGTTGCTTGTAGACGCGGTCGTAGTCGTCGATGCCGGCCACCACGACGCGCAGCAGGTAATCGGTCTCGCCGCTCATCCGGTAGACCTCGACCACTTCCGGCATGTCGCGCACCGCCTGCGTGAAGCGCTGCGCCCATTCCTCGGTGTGCTGGTTCGTGCGGATCGCGACGAACACGGTCGTGCCCACGCCGAGCTTGCGCGCATCGCACAGCGCGACCTGCGCACGAATCGCGCCGGTTTCCTTCAGCCGCTGCACGCGCTTCCAGCACGGCGTCTGCGACAGGTTCACGCGCTGGGCCAGCTCCGCGATCGGCAGCGTGGCATCCGTCTGCAGCAGCTCCAGCAGCTTGCGATCGATGGCGTCCATTTCTCCATTCCCTCGTCGATAGAAATTTATTCTATTCATCCTGCCCAACGGGGAACAATATGAAAAGTGTCCGGGCGCGTCGACCGGTGTAAATACCGACCCGTCACGCACTCACCGCGCCAAACGAAACAGGCGACGCCACCCGCGAAGCGTGGCGTCGCCTGACATCGCCGCGCGTCGCGGCTTGCCTGCCGCGCGCGGGCCGGCGCTCACACGTCGCCGCCGGCCGTCGCGCCGCTCAATACGCGACCGTCGCGATCTCGCGCACGAAGCTGTCCTGCTCGAGCGCATCGACGAACGCGACCGCGTAGTCTTCCGCCGAGATCTTGCTGTTGCCTTGCGCGTCGACGATCAGCTTGCCGACGCCCGTGCGGAACGTGCCCGTGCGCTCGCCCGGCGCGATCAGCGCGGCCGGCGCGAAGAACGTCCAGTCGAGATCCGCGACCGTCTTCAGGTAGTCGAGCGCGTCGCGATGCGCGAGCGCGACCGCCTTGTACGCTTCGGGGAAACCTTCGGTATCGACGAGCTGCTTGCCCGGCGCGACTTCGAGCGAACCGGCGCCGCCCACCACGACGAGCCGCTTCAAACCGGCCTGACGCGTGCCGGCGACCAGCGCCTTCGCGACCGCGACGACCTGCGCCGCATCTTCCTGCTTCGGGCCGTACGCGCTTGCGACGACGTCATGCCCCGGCAGCGCGGCCGCGATGCTGGCCGCGTCGAACAGGTCGGCCGCCTTCGCGGTGATGCCGTCGCCGGATGCGCCCGGATGGCGCGACAGCGCGGTGACGCGGTGGCCGCGCCGCACGGCTTCCGCCGCGATGCGCGAGCCGATCATGCCGGTGGCGCCGAACAGCGCGATATTCAAAGAACGTTGCGTCATGTCGATTCTCCAGAAAAGAAAATATGTAACATAGTTAATTACATATAAGATCGAAAAAAACGGGGCGAAGCCCCCGTTGCGCCGACCGCCGCGCGTACGCGCCGTCCGGCTTCCTGCCCTGCCTGCCCGCGGTCACCCGCCGGCGTGCGCCGCCCGCTGCGTGCGCTGCTCCCGATCCAGCATGTCGGTCGTCACATCGACCAGCGTGCGCGTGGCGAGCGACGCTTCCATCGCGCGCTGCGCGTCGCCGATATAGCCGGTCAGCGCGCCCTGGATGTGCCGCCCGACGAGACACGCAGGATTCGGTGCCTCGCGGTGCAGCGCGAACAGTTGCGCATCGTCGACCGCGCGATACACGTCAAGCAGCGTGATCTCGCCGGGCTCGCGCGCCAGCAGCGCGCCGCCGCCCGCGCCGAGTTGCGACGTGGTCAGCCCTGCTGCCGCCAGCATCGACAGCAGCCGGCGAATCAGCGCCGGATTCGTATTCACGCTGCCCGCGATGACGTCGGACGACAACGGCACGCCTTCCTGCATCGACAGCAAGGCAAGCACGTGAACGGCAAACGCGAACCGGCTGCTGGTATTCATTCCTGACTCACTCGGCGACGCCGGCCCGACCCGCAACCGGCGACATGTGTAACCATGATAATTACATTTTGCGGATCGTGCAAGCCCGCGTCATTCGCCGCTCGCGGGTTTCGCCCCGGCGGCGCTCTGCTGGCTCCACTGCTGGAGTTTCTTGCCGGCTTCGGCGATCTTCGCGCCCGCTTCGGAAGCCGCATGCGCGACGACCGCGGACGCCGCCGCGTCGATCTGCGCCTGCGCAGCCGACGCGAGGCCGCTCGCGGACAACGGCGGCACGGCCGACGCCGCGGACGCGATGCCGGCCTTCGCCGCGTTGATCTGTTGATTGACGGTGCTCGCCACCTGGTCGAGCGCCTTGGCCGCGTTGTTGGCGGCATCGGCGGCCGCGCTCGCGGCCGTATCGGGTTGCGCGGTCGACGTACCGGACTTCTCGCAGCCCGCGAGCAACAGCAGCGCACCGGCGGCCACGGCCGCCAGCACGGACCCGGGCACGCGACGCGCCCGCGATGTCTTCATGTTCATCAGCAATCTCCGGCCGCACGTGGCGCGACCTCGTGGTTGGACCGGTGTCGATGATACCGCCTGTGGAACAGGCCCAATGACGACCCGTTGTTAAAAATGCCTTTCAATTTCGGATTCGTCTGATTCAATCGAACGCGCCACGCCTCTAAAGTGGGCACGCCTCAATTCACTTCGTACGTGCCCCCTTTTTCTTCGTCATGGCTTTCCTCATCGATTGGTTCATCGTCCTGGCCGCGCTGCTCGCCGCCACTCTGTTCCTCTGCCTGCGCGCGCCGTCGGCGCGCCGTCTCGCCGAATCGGGGCGTCCGCGCCGCATCGCGTCCGCGCGCCTGCTCACCCAGGCCGTGATCGGTTTCTGGACGGCCGCGCTGATCGTCGCGCGAGGCATTCTCGGCGCCGATGGCGACGGCCAGTCGCTCGCGGGCTTCGCGGCGCTCGCGGTCGCCGCGATCGGGCTGTCGGCCGTCGCCCTCTACTGGTCCGCGTGCGCGCTGCGGCTGCGCCGGCCGCCCGCGCTGTTCGCGCGCCACTGACGCGCCAGATCGGTGCGTGAGCGGCGCACGCCGCGCACCGCTTCATTCGGCATACGCACCAATTTCGTCACGATCGCACCATAAACGCGCATCCGGCGAAGCGATCGGCGACCGGCGGCCACGCCCCGATCCCGTGCACGATTCACCGGCATGCCGCATCGCACGGTACCCGGGCACCAATTTCACGCAGTCATTCACCAGCTTGGCTCGATACTTGCATTCCTCGCCCGTTTTTTGCGCAAGGAAGCCACGGCATGGATGGTCTGAAATCCGGCGTCGACACACTGTTCCTGTTGATCGGCGCCGTCATGGTGCTCGCGATGCACGCGGGCTTCGCCTTTCTCGAACTCGGCACGGTCCGCAAGAAGAACCAGGTCAACGCGCTCGTGAAGATCCTGGTCGACTTCTCGGTGTCGACGCTCGCGTATTTCCTCGTCGGCTACACGATCGCGTACGGCGTCGAATTCTTCGACGACATCGGTTCGCTGTCGCAGCACAACGGCTACGCGCTCGTGCGCTTCTTCTTCCTGCTGACGTTCGCCGCGGCGATCCCGGCGATCGTGTCCGGCGGCATCGCGGAGCGCGCGAAGTTCAATCCGCAGCTCGTCGCGACGCTGATCATCGTCGGCTTCATCTATCCGTTCTTCGAAGGGATCGCGTGGAACGAGCGCTTCGGCGTGCAGGCCTGGCTCGCGCACGCGTTCGGTGCGCCGTTCCACGACTTCGCGGGCTCGGTCGTCGTGCATGCGTTCGGCGGCTGGGTCGCGCTGCCGGCCGTGCTGCTGCTCGGCGCGCGCCACGGCCGCTATGCGAAGGACGGGCGGATCGCCGCGCACCCGCCGTCGAACATCCCGTTCCTCGCGCTCGGCGCATGGGTGCTCGCGGTCGGCTGGTTCGGCTTCAACGTGATGAGCGCGCAGACGCTCGACAAGATCAGCGGCCTCGTCGCGGTGAACTCGCTGATGGCGATGGTCGGCGGCACGCTCGCGGCGTGGGTGGCCGGCCGCAACGACCCGGGCTTCACGTACAACGGGCCGCTCGCGGGCCTTGTCGCGGTCTGCGCGGGCTCCGACGTGATGCACCCGATCGGCGCGCTGGTCACGGGCGCCGCGGCCGGTGCGCTGTTCGTCGCGATGTTCACCTGCGTGCAGAACCGCTGGCGCATCGACGACGTGCTCGGCGTCTGGCCGCTGCACGGGATGTGCGGCGCGCTCGGCGGCCTCGCGGCCGGCGTGTTCGGGCTGCCCGCGCTCGGCGGGCTCGGCGGCGTGTCGTTCCTGTCGCAGCTCGTCGGCACGCTCGGCGGCATCGCGATCGCGACCGCGGGCGGCACGCTCGTCTACGGCGCGCTGAAGGCGACCGTCGGCCTGCGTCTCGATCGCGAAGCGGAATTCGACGGCGCCGACCTGTCGATCCACCGCATCTCGGCCACGCCCGAGCGCGACTGAGCGCAAACGCTTGCGACCGGCGTCCGTCCGTTCACCTGACGGACGCCCGACACATCATTACGTTCTCGATTCAAAAAACTTTCATCTAGCGTCCCTACACTTCCGTCCAGTTTTCAATTTGCCTTCGCGTTGCTTGCCGTACGCCTGCATCGCGAAGGCCATGTTTCCAACAACCGAAACTGGACTCCACATGCCCGCGTTGCCCAATGCTTCCCGTCGTCAGGCCCTGAAGATCCTCGCCGGCGCGCCGATGCTTCCCCTTTCCGGCCTCGCGCTGCCGGCCCTGCTGACGGGTTGCGGCGGCGACGACGATCCCGCGTCAACGCCGGTCGCCGCCGCCTATACGTCGGCGGCCTTCTCGGCGATGGCCGCGCCGACGCTCGACAACGCGGCCGCGATGGCGACGACGACGGTCGGCTCGACGCTGTCGGTGTCGTTCTCGGACGGCTCGTCGCGCAACTTCAAGCTCGCGTACAAGCCGTTCTTCGTGACGGGCGACATGGTGCCGGACGGCAAGGGCGGCACGACGCTCGCGGGCGGCTACTACGACATCAACAACCAGCCGATCATCGACCGCTCGGTGGCCGGCAAGGAGCGCCAGTTCTATTCCGACTGCCCGGACGGCAGCTCGCTGCTGACGCTGAAGAACGCGAACGTGCCCGGCGTGAAGGGCAACACGGTGTTCGCAGTCGTGCAGTTCGAATACACGACGCGCGACCAGGCGAGCGCGTCGCAGTACGGCCAGCTGCCGTCGCCGATCGCCGTGCTCACGCTCGACCAGGACCCGGCCACCGGCGCGCTGAAGCTCGTGAAGTATCACAACGTCGACACGTCGAGCGCACACGGCCTGTGGATCACGTGCGGCGCGAGCCTGTCGCCGTGGGGCACGCACCTGTCGAGCGAGGAATACGAGCCGGACGCGACGAAGGCCGCGACCGACGCGCAGTTCAAGGCGTTCAGCAAGAACACGTTCGGCGACGAGACGAAGGCGAACCCCTATCACTACGGTCACCTGCCCGAGATCACCGTGAATCCGGACGGCACGGGCACCGTGAAGAAGCACTACTGCCTCGGCCGCATCTCGCACGAGCTGATCCAGGTGATGCCGGACCAGCGCACCGTGATGATGGGCGACGACGCGACCAACGGCGGCCTGTTCATGTTCGTCGCCGACAAGGCGGCCGACCTGTCGGCCGGCACGCTGTACGTCGCGAAGTGGACGCAGACGTCGTCGGCCGGCGCCGGCACCGCGACGCTCACGTGGATCAGGATCGGCCACGCGACCAGCAGCGAGATCGAAGCGCTCGCGAACACGCTGAAGGCGTCGGACATCATGGACCTGGTGACCGTCGACCCGAACGATGCGAGCTACACGAAGATCCACTTCGGCGGCAAGTTCAACTGGATGCGCGTGAAGCCGGGGATGGAAAAGGCGGCCGCGTTCCTCGAGACGCACCGCTACGCGGCGCTGCTCGGCGGCAGCATGGCGTTCACGAAGCTCGAAGGCACGACCGTGAACGCGAAGGACAAGATCGTCTACACGGCGATGTCGCGGATCGAGACGTCGATGGTCAAGGGCAACGCGGTGTCGCGCGACGTCGCGCTCGACAAGAAGATCGCCGCGGGCGCCGTCTACGCGCTGAACCTGAAGGCGGGCCAGCGCGACACGACGGGCGGCGCGATCGACAGCGAATGGGTGCCGGTCGACATGGGCGCGCCGGCCGCGCTCGTCGGCGAGGATCTCGCCGCGGCCGACGCGCTCGGCAACCTCGCGAACCCGGACAAGATCGCGAATCCGGACAACCTGAAGTTTTCCGAAAAGCTGCGCACGCTGTTCATCGGTGAAGACTCGGGCATGCACGTGAACAACTTCCTGTGGGCCTACAACGTCGACACGAAATCGCTCGCGCGCGTGCTGTCGTGCCCGGCCGGCGCCGAATCGACGGGCCTGCACGCGGTCGACGAGATCAACGGCTGGACCTACATCATGAGCAACTTCCAGCACGCCGGCGACTGGGAATCGCCGCTGCACGACAAGGTCAAGCCGACGCTCGACCCGCTCGTGCGCGCGAACTACAAGGACCGCTTCGGCGCCAGCGTCGGTTACCTGACGGCCGAGCAGACCAGCATCAAGCTCGCGAAGGGCTGACCGTCGCGCGCGGGGACGTTGCGCGTTGCAGGGCGCCCTGACCGGGCGTCCCTGACCGGGCGTCCCTAACCGGGCGTCCCTGACCCGGCCTCCCGGACCGGGCGTTCTTTCTTCGATCACCGTTCATTCGTCGGCGCTCCACGCCGTTTCATGCGCGATGCCCACTGCGGGCATCGCGCTTTTTTTTGCGTGAAGCGAGCGCGGCGCGCATCGCGCGTGCAGGCGGGCGCGATGCGGCCGTGGACAGGCGTTTGCGGCGATCGGAGGATAATACGGGCCTGACGCGTCCGGGCGGACGGTCGGAAAGACAGGCAAAAAAAAGCGCCACGGAGACCGTGGCGCTAAAAAAGTTCTAGCCATTCCGAGGGCCGTGCTAGAACCTGAGAGACTGCGCGAAACATCGTTGCCGGTTAAACTCTTGAAACGATGTTTCGAAAACGTGAGACATTCTTTCCGTTTCCGCCCGACAAGTCAAGCGGTATTTGCACCGGCTCATGCACTTTCCGGCAACGCTCATTTGAGCGTTTTCCTAATAAACCAAGGGTGAACCCGTAAAATCTCATCCAATGACCGGTTCTCCCGCGGAACATGCATCCTTTGACAATAGTCCTACAATACCAACAAAATTGAAATCGAGTTTCGGAATTAGAGAGAATCCCTCGTGTCGACACCTGTAACCTCTCCCGCGTCGCGGGACCGTGAATCGTCGCCCGACGAGATCACCGCCCTCGCCCGCGGCCTCGCCGTGCTGCGCCGCATCGCGGCTGCCGACGCGCCCGTCAGCAACCGCGAGCTGACCGAATTGACCGGCATCCCGAAGCCGACCGTCTCGCGCATCACCGCGACGCTCGTCAGCGCCGGCTTCCTGTTTCAGTTGCCCGACAGCGAGCGCTTCGTGCTCACCGCGTCGGTGCTCGAACTGAGCCACGGCTTCCTGCGCAACTTCGACATCCGCGCGCGTTCGCGGCCGTTCATGATCGAACTGGCCGAACGCACGTCGCTGTCCGTGCACCTCGCGGTGCGCGACCGGCTCGACATGGTCGCGATCGACGTGATCCGCCCGCGCTCGGCCGTGCTCGTCACGCGCCTCGAGATCGGCTCGCGGATGGACATCGCGCGCACGGCCGTGGGCCGCGCGTATCTGGCCGCGCTCGAGGACGACGAGCGCCGCCTGCTGCTCGAGTCGCTGCGCACCACCGCCGGCGACGACTGGCCACACGTGTCCGCCCGCCTGACGCCCGCGCTTGACGAAGCGATGCGCGACGGCCATGCGATCGCGATCGGCGAATGGCGCGAGGGGCTGAACGCGGTCGCGGCCGGTTTCGTCGGCCCGTCGGGTCAGCGCTATTCGGTGAATTGCGGCGGCGCGTCGCACCAGTGTCCTCCCGAATGGCTGCGGGAACACGTCGTGCCCGCGCTGCAGGAATGCATCGCGAAAATCACGCGCGAGATCGGCGGCGCGCCGGCCCGGCGCGTCGGCGTGTAATCGTTTCGTCATCGCCGTGTCGCGTTCTGTAACGACCGTAACCCGTTGAAAGATAGACCGCTGGACTGTAACGGGGACGGCACGTAGGATCATGCCCATCGTCGCGCCGCACTCGCGGTGCGCACCGCTCTTTCCCGTGCGGATCGGCGGGGCCCCGGACCGAGCCGGGCCGCCCCGTCGCGTCTTCCGCACGCCCACGCGCAGCCGAGCAGTCCGATTTCCGGCCCGCCGCGCCGTCTTCCTGACAGAACACGATGGATAACGAACAAAAGCCCACGCCCCCTTCGAAAGACCCCGCGCCCGCCGCCGCCCGGCGCCCGCGCCGCACGTTGCTGATCGGCACGGTCGCGGCCGTCGTCATCGGCGGCCTGCTGTGGTGGCACCCGTGGAACCGCACGCCGGCGGCAGGCAGCACGGCGAAAGGCATGGGCGCCAGCGCCGTGGGCGGCCATCGCGGCCGCGGCGGCCCCGCCGCGATGGCGAACGTTCCGCAGCCGGTGCAGGTCGCCACCGCGACGCAGGGCGAGATGCCGATCGTGCTGTCCGCGCTCGGCACCGTCACGCCGCTCGCGAACGTGACGGTCAAGACGCAACTGTCGGGCTACCTGCAATCGGTGTCGTTCCAGGAAGGCCAGATCGTCAAGAAAGGCGACGTGCTCGCGCAGATCGACCCGCGCCCGTATCAGGTCGCGCTCGAGAACGCCGAAGGCACGCATGCGCGCGACGCGGCGCTGCTCGCGACGGCCCGCCTCGACCTGAAGCGCTACCAGACGCTGCTGTCGCAGGATTCGATCGCGTCGCAAACCGTCGATACGCAGGCGTCGCTCGTCAAGCAGTACGAAGGCGCGGTGAAGACCGACCAGGCCGCGATCGATTCCGCGAAACTCAACCTGACGTATGCGCGCATCACGGCGCCGGTCTCGGGCCGCGTCGGCCTGCGCCAGGTCGACCCCGGCAACTACGTGACGCCGGGGGACACCAACGGCATCGTCGTGATCACGCAATTGCAGCCGATGAGCGTGATCTTCACGACGTCGGAAGACAACCTGCCGCAGATCCTCAAGCAGATGAACGCGGGCCGGAAGCTGTCGGTCACCGCCTACAACCGCAACAACACGGTGCCGCTCGAGACGGGCTCGCTCGCGACGCTCGACAACCAGATCGACACGAGCACCGGTACGGTCAAGCTGCGCGCGAATTTCGACAACAAGGAAGGCATGCTGTTCCCGAATCAGTTCGTGAACACGCGGCTGCTCGTCGACGTGCTGCGCAACGCGATCATCGTGCCGACCTCCGCCGTGCTGACGGGCTCGATCGGCCAGTTCGTCTACGTCGTGAAACCCGACAACACGGTGACGGTGCGCAAGGTCACGGTCGGCCCGGTCGACGGCGAACGCACGAGCATCGTCAGCGGCGTGGCGCTCGGCGAACGCGTGGTGACCGACGGCTCGGACCGCCTGCGCGAAGGCTCGAAGATCTCGATTCCGGCCGACAAGCCGAAAGGCGCGTCGGGCGCGCGCGGCGCCGGCGCGGCGTCGGGCGCATCGGCTGCGTCCGGTGCAGCCGGCCATCGCGGCGGACACAAGCACGGCGCGTCGCAGGCAGCGGCCCCCGCGGCCCAGTAACGCGCGGGCCGCTCGATGAATCCATCCCGCCTCTTCATTCTCCGGCCGGTCGGCACCGCCCTCCTGATGGCGGCGATCATGCTGGCCGGCCTCGTGGCGCTGCGCTTCCTGCCGCTCGCCGCGCTGCCCGAGGTCGACTACCCGACGATCCAGGTCCAGACCTTCTACCCGGGCGCGAGCCCGGAAGTGATGACGTCGTCGGTCACCGCGCCGCTCGAACGCCAGTTCGGGCAGATGCCGTCGCTGAACCAGATGTCGTCGCAAAGCTCGGCCGGCGCGTCGGTGATCACGCTGCAGTTCTCGCTCGACCTGCCGCTCGACATCGCCGAACAGGAAGTGCAGGCCGCGATCAACGCGGCCGGCAATCTGCTGCCGTCCGACCTCCCTGCCCCGCCGATCTACGCGAAGGTGAACCCGGCCGATGCGCCGGTGCTCACGCTCGCCGTCAAGTCGAAGACGCTGCCGCTCACGCAGGTGCAGGACCTCGCCGACACGCGCCTCGCGATGAAGATCTCGCAGATCGCCGGCGTCGGCCTCGTGAGCCTGTCGGGCGGCAACCGGCCGGCCGTGCGGATCCAGGCGAACCCGACCGCGCTCGCGCAGTACGGGATGAATCTCGACGACCTGCGCACGACGATCTCGAACCTGAACGTCAACACGCCGAAGGGCAACTTCGACGGCCCGACGCGCGCGTACACGATCAACGCGAACGACCAGCTGACGAGCGCCGACCAGTACAACAGC
The DNA here is from genome assembly GCF_030504405.1 of Burkholderia sp. AU44665. Taxonomy (NCBI): domain Bacteria; kingdom Pseudomonadati; phylum Pseudomonadota; class Betaproteobacteria; order Burkholderiales; family Burkholderiaceae; genus Burkholderia; species Burkholderia sp. AU44665. The sequence goes on from NZ_JAUJRI010000002.1 coordinate 64,840, forward strand.
GCGGTCGTCGCGTACAAGAACGGCCGCCCGGTGATGCTGACCGACGTCGCGACGGTCGTCGCCGGCTCGGAAAACACCAAGCTCGGCGCGTGGGTGAATGCGGACCCGGCGATCATCCTGAACGTGCAGCGCCAGCCGGGCGCGAACGTGATCCAGACGGTCGACGCGATCAAGGCGCAGTTGCCGAAGCTGCAGGAAACGCTGCCGGCCGCGCTCGACGTCGAGATCGTCACCGATCGCACGACGATGATCCGCGCGGCCGTGCGCGACGTGCAGTTCGAGCTGCTGCTCGCGGTCGCGCTCGTCGTGCTGGTGATGTACCTGTTCCTCGCGAACGTCTACGCGACGATCATCCCGAGCCTGTCGGTGCCGCTGTCGCTGATCGGCACGCTCGCGGTGATGTACATGGCCGGCTTCTCGTTGAACAACCTGTCGCTGATGGCGCTCACGATCGCGACCGGCTTCGTCGTCGACGACGCGATCGTGATGATCGAGAACATCGCGCGCTACGTCGAGGAAGGCGAATCGGGGCTCGAGGCCGCGCTGAAGGGCTCGCGCCAGATCGGCTTCACGATCATCTCGCTGACGGTCTCGCTGATCGCGGTGCTGATCCCGCTGCTGTTCATGGGCGACGTGGTCGGGCGCCTCTTCCACGAATTCGCGATCACGCTCGCGGTGACGATCGTGATCTCGGCGATCGTGTCGCTCACGCTCGTGCCGATGCTGTGCGCGAAGCTGCTGCGCCATTCGCCGCCGCCCGAGAGCCATCGCTTCGAGGCACGCGTGCACCGCGCGATCGACTGGGTGATCGCGCGCTACGCGGTCGCGCTCGAATGGGTGCTGAACCGCCAGCGCTCGACGCTCGTCGTCGCGCTGCTGACGCTCGGGCTGACCGCGCTGCTCTATGTGTTCGTGCCGAAGGGCTTCTTCCCCGCGCAGGACACCGGCGTGATCCAGGCGATCACGCAGGCGCCGCAGTCGATCTCGTACGGCGCGATGGCCGAACGCCAGCAGGCGCTCGCGGCCGAGATCCTGAAGGACCCGAACGTCGCCAGCCTCACGTCGTTCATCGGCGTCGACGGCAGCAACATCACGCTGAACAGCGGGCGGATGCTGATCAACCTGAAGGCGCGCGACGAACGCGGCGAAACGGCCGCGCAGATCATTCGCGGCCTGCAGCGGCGCGTCGCGAACGTCACCGGCATTTCGCTGTTCATGCAGCCGGTGCAGGACCTGACGATCGACTCGACGGTCAGCCCGACGCAATACCAGTTCATGCTGACGAGCCCGAATTCGGAAGAATTCGCGACCTGGGTGCCGAAACTCGTCGCGCGGCTGCAGCAGGAGCCGTCGCTCGCCGACGTCGCGACCGACCTGCAGAGCAACGGCCAGTCGGTGTACATCGAGATCGACCGCGCGAGCGCCGCGCGCTTCGGCATCACGCCGGCGACCGTCGACAACGCGCTGTACGACGCGTTCGGCCAGCGCATCGTGTCGACGATCTTCACGCAGTCGAACCAGTACCGCGTGATTCTCGAGTCGGAGCCGAAAGAGCAGCACTACGCGCAATCGCTGAACGACATCTACCTGCCGTCGGCCGGCGGCGGCCAGGTGCCGCTGTCGTCGATCGCGTCGTTTCACGAGCGGCCGTCGCCGCTGCTGGTCGCGCACCTGTCGCAGTTCCCGTCGACGACGATCTCGTTCAACCTCGCGCCGGGCGCGTCGCTCGGCGAAGCGGTCAAGGCGATCGGGGCCGCCGAGAAGGACATCGACCTGCCCGGCTCGTTCCAGACGCGCTTCCAGGGCGCGGCGCTCGCGTTCCAGGCGTCGCTGTCGAACCAGCTGTTCCTGATCCTCGCGGCGGTCGTCACGATGTACATCGTGCTCGGCGTGCTGTACGAGAGCTACATCCACCCGATCACGATCCTGTCGACGCTGCCGTCGGCCGGCGTCGGCGCGCTGCTCGCGCTGATGATCACCGGGCACGACCTCGACATCATCGGGATCATCGGCATCGTGCTGCTGATCGGCATCGTCAAGAAGAACGCGATCATGATGATCGACTTCGCGCTCGAGGCCGAACGCGTCGAAGGCAAGCCGCCGCGCGAAGCGATCTACCAGGCGTGCCTGCTGCGCTTCCGGCCGATCCTGATGACGACGCTCGCCGCGCTGCTCGGCGCGGTGCCGCTGATCGTCGGCTCCGGCGCGGGCTCCGAGCTGCGCCAGCCGCTCGGGATCGCGATCGCCGGCGGCCTGATCGTGTCGCAGGTGCTGACGCTGTTCACGACGCCCGTGATCTACCTCGGCTTCGACTCGCTCGCGCGCCGCATGCGCGGCTGGTTCGAGCGGCACGGCCCCGACGCCGGCACGCGCACGGACGTGTAAGCGATGAACCTGTCGCGTCCCTTCATCACCCGCCCCGTCGCGACGACGCTGCTCGCGCTCGGCGTCGCGCTCGCGGGCCTGTTCGCGTTCATCAAGCTGCCGGTGTCGCCGCTACCGCAGGTCGACTTCCCGACGATCTCGGTGCAGGCGTCGCTGCCGGGCGCGAGCCCGGAAACGGTCGCGACCAGCGTGACGAGCCCGCTGGAGCGGCACCTCGGCTCGATCGCGGACGTCTCCGAAATGACGTCGACGAGCACGGTCGGCAATGCGCGGATCATCCTGCAGTTCGGCCTGAACCGCGACATCGACGGCGCCGCGCGCGACGTGCAGGCCGCGATCAACGCGGCGCGCGCCGACCTGCCGGCCGCGCTGAAGAGCAATCCGACCTACCGCAAGGTCAACCCGGCCGATTCGCCGATCATGGTCGTGTCGCTGACGTCGGAGACGGCGTCGCCGGCGAAGGTGTACGACGCCGCGTCGACGGTGCTGCAGCAGTCGCTGTCGCAGATCGACGGGATCGGCCAGGTCTCCGTGAGCGGCTCCGCGAACCCGGCCGTGCGCGTCGAGCTCGAACCGCAATCGCTGTTCCACTACGGGATCGGCCTCGAGGACGTGCGCGCGGCGCTGGCCTCCGCGAACGCCAACGCGCCGAAGGGCGCGATCGAGTTCGGCCCGCAGCGCTTCCAGCTCTACACGAACGACCAGGCGTCCCAGGCGTCGCAGTACCGCGATCTCGTGGTCGCCTACCGCAACGGCTCGGCCGTGCGGCTGTCCGACCTGTCCGACGTCGTCGATTCGGTCGAGGACCTGCGCAACCTCGGATTGTCGAACGGCAAGCGCGCGGTGCTCGTGATCCTCTACCGCTCGCCCGGTGCGAACATCATCGAGACGATCGACCGCGTGCGCGCGGCGCTGCCGCAGCTCACCGCGTCGCTGCCCGCCGACATCACGGTCACGCCGGTGCTCGACCGCTCGACCACCATCCGCGCGTCGCTGAGGGACACCGAGCACACGCTGCTGATCGCGATCAGCCTCGTCGTGATGGTCGTGTTCCTGTTCCTGCGCAACTGGCGCGCGACGCTGATCCCGAGCGTCGCCGTGCCGATCTCGATCGTCGGCACGTTCGGCGCGATGTACCTGCTCGGCTTCTCGATCGACAACCTGTCGCTGATGGCGCTGATCGTCGCGACCGGCTTCGTCGTCGACGATGCGATCGTCGTGCTCGAGAACATCTCGCGGCACATCGAGAACGGCAAGTCGCGGATGCAGGCGGCATTCGACGGCGCGCGCGAAGTCGGCTTCACGGTGCTGTCGATGAGCATCTCGCTCGTCGCGGTGTTCCTGCCGATCCTGCTGATGGGCGGGATCGTCGGGCGCCTGTTCCGCGAGTTCGCGCTGACGCTGTCGCTCGCGATCGCCGTGTCGCTCGCGGTGTCGCTCACGCTCACGCCGATGATGTGCGCGCGCCTGCTGCCCGACCGACACAACCCGCAACGCGAGGGCCGCTTCGGGCGCTTCCTCGAACGCGGTTTCACGCGCATGCAGCGCGGCTACGAGCGCTCGCTGTCGTGGGCGCTGCGCCGGCCGCTGTTGATTCTGCTGACGCTGTTCGCGACGATCGGGCTGAACGTCTACCTGTACGTCGTCGTGCCGAAGGGCTTCTTCCCGCAGCAGGACACCGGGCTGATGATCGGCGGCATCCAGGCCGACCAGTCGACGTCGTTCCAGGCGATGAAACTGAAGTTCTCCGAGATGATGCGGATCGTGCAGGGCAACCCGAACGTGAAGAGCGTCGCGGGCTTCACCGGCGGCACGCAGACCAACTCGGGCTTCATGTTCGTCACGCTCAAGGACCGCACCGAGCGCAAGCTGTCGGCCGACCAGGTGATCCAGCAGTTGCGCCCGCGGCTGGCGGACGTCGCGGGCGCGCGCACGTTCCTGCAGGCGGCGCAGGACATCCGCGTCGGCGGCCGGCAGAGCAACGCGCAGTACCAGTTCACGCTGCTCGGCGATTCGAGCGCCGACCTGTACAAGTGGGGGCCGATCCTGACCGAGGCGCTGCAGAAGCGCCCCGAGCTGACCGACGTGAACTCCGACCAGCAACAAGGCGGCCTCGAGGCGATGGTGACGATCGACCGCGCGACGGCCGCGCGGTTCGGCATCAAGCCCGCGCAGATCGACAACACGCTGTACGACGCGTTCGGCCAGCGCCAGGTCTCGACGATCTACAACCCGCTGAACCAGTACCACGTCGTGATGGAGGTCGCGCCGAAGTACTGGCAGAGCCCGGAGATGCTGAACCAGGTGTGGATCAGCACGTCGGGCGGCAGCGCGAACGGCTCGCAGACCACCAACGCGGCCGCCGGCACCTTCGTCGCGACCTCGGCCGGCACGTCGAGCGCCGGCACGGCCGCGCAGAGCGCCGCGGCGATCGCGTCCGATTCCGCGCGCAACCAGGCGCTCAACGCGATCGCGGCGAGCGGCAAGTCGAGCGCGTCGTCGGGCGCGTCGGTGTCGACGTCGAAATCGACGATGATCCCGCTGTCGGCGATCGCGACGTTCGGGCCGAGCACGACGCCGCTGTCGGTCAACCACCAGGGGCTGTTCGTCGCGACGACGATCTCGTTCAACCTGCCGCCCGGCGTGTCGCTGTCGCAGGCGACGCAGATCATCTATCAGACGATGGCGGAGGTCGGCGTGCCGCCGACGATCGTCGGCAGCTTCCAGGGCACCGCGCAGGCGTTCCAGCAGTCGATGAACGATCAGCCGATCCTGATCCTCGCCGCGCTGCTGGCCGTCTACATCGTGCTCGGGATCCTGTACGAGAGCTACATCCACCCGATCACGATCCTGTCGACGCTGCCGTCGGCCGGCGTCGGCGCGTTGCTCGCGCTGCTGCTGTTCAAGACCGAGTTCAGCATCATCGCGCTGATCGGCGTGATCCTGCTGATCGGCATCGTGAAGAAGAACGCGATCATGATGGTCGACTTCGCGATCGACCAGACGCGCAACAACGGGAAGTCGTCGTTCGACGCGATCCACGAGGCGTGCCTGCTGCGCTTCCGCCCGATCATGATGACGACGATGGCGGCGCTGCTCGGCGCGCTGCCGCTCGCGTTCGGCAGCGGCGACGGCGCCGAGCTGCGCGCGCCGCTCGGGATCGCGATCGCCGGCGGCCTGATCATGTCGCAAGTGCTGACGCTCTATACGACGCCGGTCGTCTACCTGTACATGGATCGGCTGCGCGTGTGGGCCGAAAAGCGGCGCAATCGCCGCGGCAACAGCGGCGGGCCGGCCGTCGCCGGCGAGTGACGAAAGCGGCCGCCCTCGGGCGGCCGTCTTTTGCGCTTGATTGCCGGGTTTGATTGCAGGACTTGGTGGCCGGACGTGGTGGCCGGACTTGTTTGCCGGCCGCGATCGGCTATCGTGTATCCATGCCCACCTCGTTCCCGTCCCGGAATCTCGCCATGAACGTCCAGCTCAACCATACGATCGTCTGGTGCCGCGACAAGCATGCGTCGAGCCGCTTCCTCACCGAGTTGCTGGAATTGCCGCCGCCGACGCCGTTCGGCGCGATGCTGGTCGTCGCGCTCGACAACGGCGTGTCGCTCGATTTTTACGAACAGGCGGGGGAGATCCGGTCGCAGCATTACGCGTTCCTGATCGACGAAGCCGGCTTCGATCGCGTGCTCGCGCGCATCCGCGAACGCGGGTTGCCGCACTGGGCCGATCCGGCGAAGCGGCAAGCCGACGACATCTACCGCCACAACGGCGGACGCGGCGTGTACTTCGACGATCCGGACGGCCACTTTCTCGAAGTGATGACGCGACCGTATGCGGTGAACGGTTAGTGGAAGAAGGCCGGCATCGCGCCGGCCACGGGGCGGCGGGCCTCGCAACCGCGCTGCTTCATGCAAAACGCGCGGCCTCTGCCTGCACCCCATCCGGCCCGCACTTCGCGGCGGCGCGACGGATGGCGCTTCATCAGGCAGGCCCTTACTCGGCAGCCTCGGCCGTCTTGCGCGGCCGCCGCGCGCGCGGCGCCGCCTTGCGGGCCGGCTTCTTCGGCTTGGCCGGGGCCGGCGCGTCGGCGACCGCCGCGACCGGTTCGGCGTGTACGGGAGCATCGTGCGCGGGCTCCCCGACAGCATCGCCGCCGGTTTCACCGCGTGCCGGCGCCGCGCCGGCGGCTCGCCCGTCGTCATGTTGCCCGTCGCGATGCATCGCTTCGGCATGCTTGCCGCCGCCGTGCTTCGCGTCGTCCCGCGGGGCGTCGCCTTCCTGCACCGCCGCCTGCCGGCCGGCGTTCTTGCCGTCGCCGCCCTTCTTCGTACCGGCCTTCTTCGCGGGGGTCTTGCGAGCACGCTTGCGTGCGGTCTTCGCATCATCGTGCCCGCCCGCCGGTTCGCCGTGCGCGGCCGCGGCTTCACCGACGGTCACATCGGCTTCGTCCGCTTCGGTGAATTCGACCGCCGTCTCGACCGACTCGTTCTCCTGCACGAACGGCGTGCCGAATGGCTCGCCGAACGGCTCGCCAACCGGCTCGCCGTGCCGCCCGCGTCCGCGGTGATGGCGCGGCTCGCGCTCGGCCTGCACCGGCTCCGCCGGGCGCCGGCCGTGCTGGGCCGCTGCGTGTTCGGCCGCCACGGCGTGCTCCACGGCCGACTGGCGGGCCCGCGACACGAACGCGCCCGACTTGTCGTCGCGCCCCACTTCGAGCAGGCCGCGCGCCTGCGCCTCGTCGAGCAGGTTGCCGAACGCACGGAACCCGTAGTACGACTCGTTGAAATCCGGCTTGCGGCGCTTGATCGCGCTCTTGAGCACCGACGCCCAGATCTTGCCGACGTCGTCGCGCTCCGACGCGAGCGCGTCGAACGTCTCGACCGCCAGCGCGATCGCCTCGGCCTTGCGCGCCTCCATGTCGTGCTTGCGCGACGGCTCGTCGGGCCGCTTCGCGCCGCCGTTGCCCGCGCGCTGCTGCTGTTCGCGCTTCGCGAGCGCACGCTGCTGCTCGCGCACCAGATCGTCGTAGAAGATGAATTCGTCGCAGTTCGCGACCAGCAGGTCCGACGTCGATTTCTTCACGCCGACGCCGATCACCTTCTTCGCGTTTTCGCGCAGCTTCGACACGAGCGGGGAAAAATCCGAATCGCCGCTGATGATCACGAACGTATCGACGTGCGACTTCGTGTAGCAGAGGTCGAGCGCGTCCACGACGAGCCGGATGTCGGCCGAATTCTTGCCCGACTGGCGCACGTGCGGAATCTCGATCAGCTCGAAGCTCGCCTCGTGCATCGACGCCTTGAAGCCCTTGTAGCGATCCCAGTCGCAATAGGCCTTCTTCACGACGATGCTGCCTTTCAGCAGCAGGCGCTCCAGCACGGGCTTGATGTCGAATTTCTCGTACTTCGCGTCGCGCACGCCGAGCGCGACGTTCTCGAAGTCGCAGAACACGGCCATGCTGACGTTGTCCAAGGGTAATGCCATGTGTACTCCAACCGGTGGGCCGACGCGTTATTCACGCGTAGCGGCGAAAAATGCATCGCGCACATGATAGCCGGTCGGCGCGTCATTCCCGCATCCGGGCGAATGAATGCACGCCGGCATGCGTCGTGCCGGTACGCCCGCAGCCGGTACGCCCGCAGCCGGTACGCCCGCAGCCAGTACGCCCGCGCCGGTACGCCCCTTATTACGCCCCCACCGCCGGGCCGATTCGACATTACACTTGAGTTATCGGTCGTCCGTCCCTATCTGCACGGATGACGCATCGAGCAAGGAGCGGTTTCATGACGACGAAGGTACTGCTGATTGGCGCGACCGGACGAACGGGCCAGGCCTGCGCGGATCTGCTGCTCAAGCAGCCGGAGTTCGAGGTCACGGCGCTCGTGCGCCGGCACGGCTATGCGCTGGCGGGCGCACGGGTCGTCGAGGCCGATCTGACGAACGATTTCTCGCACGCCTTCCAGGGCATCACGCACGTGATCTACGCGGCCGGCTCCGCCGAATCCGAGGGCGCGGCCGAAGAGGAGCAGATCGACCGCGACGCGGTCGCCCGCGCGGCCGACTACGCGCTCGCGTTCAACGTGCAGAAGCTCGTGGTCGTCAGTTCGTTGTCCGCATACCGGCCGGAGCACGGGCCCGACGCGCTGCGCCACTATTCGCAGATGAAGCGCGAAGGCGACGACCGCGTGATCGCGTCGGGCGTCGATTACGTGATCCTGCGCCCGGGCCCGCTCACGGACGATCCGGGCGTCGGCAAGATCGCGCTGACCGACACGTGGCTCGATCCCGCGCCGCCCGTGTCGCGCCAGGACGTTGCATGGGCCGCGATCGAGGCGATCAAGCTCGGCATCTCGCGCAAGATCGTCGGCTTCGTCGGCGGCGGCGTGCCGATCGAGCAGGCGCTGCGCGCGTAACGGCAACGGGCGGCCACGCACAGGCCGGGCGTTCCCGTGCCCGCGGCCCGCACGACGGGCCGTTTTCACGCGCGCGGGCAGCCGCCTACTGCTTCGGATGCGCGTCGGCCCACGCCTTCACGGCGGCGAGCGTGTTCTCGACGTGCTTGTCGGGCGACAGGCTCGTGTATTCGTAGAGAACCTTCCCTTCCGGCGAAATCACGTAGGACACGCGGTTCGCCCGGTCGAGCGCAGGCAGCTTCGCGTCGTACTCGCGGATGATCTTCGCGTCCGGGTCGGCCGCTACCGGGAACTTGCTGCGGCATTCGCTCACCGAGAACTTCGTCAGCGTGTCGATGTTGTCGGCCGACACGCCGATCACCGTCGCGCCGTAAGCCTTGTAACGGTCGACCGCGTCCGCGAACGCATGCGCCTCGATCGTGCAGCCCTTCGTGAACGCCGCCGGATAGAAATACAGCACGACCGGCCCCTGCTTCAGCGCGTCCGCGAGCGAGTACGTATACGTCTTGCCGCCCAGCGACGCCTGCGTCGTGAAATCGGGCGCCGCGGCGCCCGGCTTCAGTTGCGCCTGCGCCAGCAGCGCATGGCCGGCCACCAGCGCCGCCATGGCGCCCAGCAACAGTTTTCTCTTCATCTGCGTCCTCATTTCTTATAAAGTCAGCCTCGATGTAGGCCACGTGGGCGTTCGCCTGCCGAACACCGCATCGATGATCCGGACCCGCGGCTGCGCCGCGCGTGGCCGGCCCGTTAAAGATTTCTGACAGTCTGCCGTTATTCCTTCCGGACAACCGGTTCCAGCCCTTCACGTCAGCGAGAAACATGGAAGCCAACAGGAAACAGACGTCACGCAAGGGCTCCTGGCGCAGCGCCTTGCATACGCTGCGCCGCTTCGCTCGGTCGGGCGGCGCGCTGATGCCCGCGCGCGCCGTGGCGCCGCGCCGCGACGACTCCGTGCGCGACTGGCTGGAACAGACGGTCGGCACGGTGGATTTCCTCGCCCATGTCGACCGCGAGCTGCGCTTTCTGTACGTGTCCGACGCGAGCCTGCGCTTCATCGGCTACCACCGCGACTACCTGCATACGCTGACGCTGCGCGACCTGATCGCCGAACAGGATACCCCGGCGCTCGAAGGCTTGCTCGCCCGCGCCGCACGCTCCGGCCAGGTCGAGAAGGCGACGATGTGCATCGTCAAATCGCTCACCTACCCGCTGGACGTCGAGGTCCGCGCGTTCAAGAGCCGCCACCACGGCGTCGACGGCTTCGCGATCGCGGCGTTCGACGTGTCGTCGTGGCGCGCGCTCGAGGCACGCCTGACGTACGAAATGCACCATGACCCGATGACGGGGCTCGACAACCTGTCCGCGCTCGTGCCGGCGCTGATGCGCGCGCAGCAGACCGCCGACGAGGACGGCACCTGCGCCGCGCTGCTGCTGCTCGACCTCGACGACTACCAGCGGATCAACCGCGCGCTCGGCTACGACGCGGGCGACACGCTGCTGCGCGAAACCGCGCAGCGGCTGAAGGCGCTCGTCACGCCGAACGAGCAGCTCGCGCGCGTCGCGAGCGACAAGTTCGCGGTCGTGCTGGGCGCACCGGACCGCACGCAGGCGAGCCATGCAGCCGACGCGCTCGCGCGCCGGCTGCAGGCCGCGGTGCGCGAGCCGTACGTATTCCAGGGGCAGACCGTGCACCTGTCCGCGAGCATCGGCATCGCGCTCTACCCCGACGAACGTGCCGCGCCGCATCGGGCGCAGCATCACAGCCCGCTGCTGCGCCGCGCCGACCACGCGCTCGCGCAGGCGAAGGCCTCGGGCGGCAACGCGCTCGCGTTCCACGCGCCCGTCGACGATCCGGCCGACGCCGAACGGCTCAAGCTCGAAGCCGACCTGTACGACGGCGTGCGCAACGGCGAGTTTTCGCTCCATTTCCAGCCGATCACCCACAGCCAGTCGGGCGCGGTGGTCGGCGTCGAGGCGCTGATCCGCTGGCGCCATCCGGTGCACGGCCTCGTGCCGCCGGCCACCTTCATCCCGCTCGCCGAATCGATCGGCCTGATCAACTACCTCGGCAACTGGGTGCTCAAGGCCGCGTGCATGCAGCTCGTCGCCTGGGACGGCCAGGGGCTCGCGCTGCAATACGTGGCGGTCAACGTGTCGCCGCAGCAGTTCCGCGACCCGCGCTTCACGCAGAGCGTGCGCGAGGCGATCGCGCTGACCGGCATCGACCCGCGCCGTATCGTGCTCGAAATCACCGAAAGCCTGCTGATGCACGATCCCGCGCACGCGAAAATGCTGCTCGAGGAGCTGACCGATCTCGGCATCCGCTTCGCGATCGACGATTTCGGCACCGGCTATTCGAGCCTTGCCTATCTGCAGCGCTTCCCGCTCGCGAAGCTGAAGATCGACCGCAGTTTCGTCGAGAACCTGCTGACGTCGCGCAACGACCGCGCGATCGTGTCGGCGGTGGTCGGCCTCGCGCAGACACTGGATCTCGAGCTCGTCGCCGAGGGCGTCGAGACCGAGGCGCAGCGCGAGCTGCTGACGGAGATGGGCTGCAATCACATCCAGGGCTGGCTCGTCTGCCAGGCGCTGCCGTCCGAGGAGCTCGCGCGGCGCTTCGCGGCGCAGCAGCTGCACCTGCACGCCGCCGCCTGACGCGCGCGGCGAACCGGACGGATCCGTATGTCAATCACCGAACACCTGCCCCGCACCGCGCTGCTCGACAAGCTGTGGGCGCGGATGAACGAACGGGGCGATTTCCCGCTGCTGTCGGAATCGCTGCGCGCGACGATGGCCGCGATGAAGAACGACGATCTCGACTTCACCGCGCTCGTGCGCGTCGTGCTGTCGGATTTCGCACTCACGCAGAAAGTGCTGCGGCTCGCGAACTCCGCGATGTACATGGCGTTCGGCGGCAACATCACCACCGTGACCCGCGCGCTGATGGTGCTCGGCATGGATGCCGTCGGCCATCTCGTGGTCGGGCTCAAGCTCGTCGACCATTTCCATCAGAGCACGCCGCGGCGCATCGACGCGAAGCTGGAGCTGAACCGCGCGCTGCTGTCCGGCTGCGTCGCGCGCAAGCTCACCGAGCGCGCCGAACTGCGCGCGGGCGAGGAAGCCGTCGTCTGCACGCTGATGCGCCAGGTCGGCAAGCTGCTGGTGGTCTGCTATCTCGACAGCGAGTGGGACCGCATCCGCCGCCGCGCGGCCGAACTGAACGGCGACGAATCGGCCGCCTGCACCGACGTGCTCGGCGTCGGCTTCGACGAGATCGGTCTCGAGGCAGCCGCGCGCTGGCGGCTGCCCGACGTGATCCGCGCGGGGATGGCCGACGGCGACCACGCGGCGCACGCCGACGCATTCGACGACGAAGACGGCGACGCCCGCCACGCGGGCCCGGCCGCCGACGACGGCCCGGCAGAGCGCATCCGCTGGCTGCGCGCGGTGAGCCGCTGTTCGACCGACGTCGCCGGCGCGCTCGTCATGCCTGCCAGCGCGCAGCGCGACGCGCGCATCGCGGCGCTCGCGCAGCACTACGGCGCCGAGCTCGACATGGAATCCGAGGCGATCGTCGAAATCGCCGAGCGGCTCGCGCGCGAGGAAGCGAGCGACACGGTGATGCGCGAGATCGTCGAGCTGCGCGCGAACGCCGATGCGATCGCGCGCGCGCAGGCCGAACCCGAGGCATGCCTCGAAGCCGGTCTTGCCGACCTGCGTGCGCTGCCGTCCGAGCACGTGCTGACGCCGGTGCTCGCGCTCGCGTCGGAAAGCCTGCTGGCCGGCCTCGCGTTCACGCGCACCGTGATGTTCGTGCGTCACGACGACGGCACGTTCGCCGCGCGCCTGGGCTTCGGCCCCGGCGTCGATACGGCGCTCGACCGGCTGCGCTTCGACGAGCGCTTCGAGCCGGACGTGTTCCATCTCGCGATCACGAACTCGGTCGGCATCTTCATCGAGCAGGCGCGGGAGCCGAAGATGGTGAAGCGCCTGCCCGCGTGGTATCTCGACGCGTTCGACGACACGCGCGCATTCGTGCTGCTGCCCGTACGCGTCGGCGCGACGAGCGTCGCGCTGCTGTACGGCGACTGGGCCGGCGCGCAGCCCGCGCGCAAGATCTCGCAGCAGGAGATGGCCGTGCTCAACGAGCTCGCACGCGAGCTGGGGCGGTTCTTCGCCGCGCAGCCTGGCTGACGGCCGGCACGCCGCTGCCGTTTTCGCTGCCGAAAAGCAAACCGGCCGCATCGGCGGCCGGTTTTTTACATCGCGCGCGTACGAAACGCTTACTTGAGCGTGACGGGCACGCTGAAGTACTTCTTCGCGAGGTTGTCGATCGTACCGTCGGCCTTCAGTTCCTTCAGCGCCTGATCGAGCGCGGTCTTCAGCGCCGCGTCGTTCTTGCGCAGGCCGAAGCCGACGCCCGAGCCGAGGATCTCGGCGTCGCTGACCGTGCCGCCCGCGAACCCGAAGCCCTGGCCTTGCGGCTTCGTCAGGAAGCCCTTCGAGCCGGCTTCCGAATCCTGGAAGGTCGCGTCGAGACGGCCCGACTTCAGGTCGGCATAGGCCAGATCCTGCGTCTGGTACGGCACGACTTCAACGCCGGCCGGCGCCCACTTCTTCTTCGCGTACGCTTCCTGGATCGTGCCCTGCAGCACGCCGACGCGCTTGCCCTTCAGCGCTTGCGGGGTCGGCAGCAGGCCGCTGCCCTGCTTCGCGATCAGCTGGTTCGGAATCGTGTAGATCGGATCGGTGAACGCGATCGCGTGCTTGCGCTGGTCGGTGATCGTCATGTCCGAGTTGATCGCGTCGAACTTGCGCGCCTGCAGCGCCGGGATCAGGCCGTCGAAGTCGTTCTCGACCCACACGCACTTCGTCTTCAGCTTCGCGCACACCGCGTTGCCGATGTCGATGTCGAAGCCGGTCAGCTTGCCGTCGGGCGTCTTGTATTCGAACGGGGCGTACGAGGCCTCGACGCCGAACCGGATCTCCTTCAGATCCGCGGCAAGCGCGCTGCCTGCCGCCACCGCCGATGCCGCCACCACCGCATGCGCGGCCACTTTACGCCAATCCAACTTCATCAGGTGTTCTCCTCGATACTCGAATGTTCCGAAACGACGGGCGCATCCATCATTGCAGGGTCGGATGACACCGGCAATGCCGACGCCGCGCCGTGATGCGGCGCAACAGCCGCAAGGCCGCGATTGTACCAATCCGCACGGCCCGGCATGGCGGAGCGGGCGTCGGCGCGCGATGCTGCGCCGCGTGCCCGGCGGCCGCCACGCGACCCGCCGAACTTGCAAGACGGTGTCGCAAATCAGCAAGCGCGACGCACGCGCCTTCTGCGCGGCGGGCAGGCGTCATCGCAAAAATTGAAGGGGCCGCAGGACGATGCGCACGCCGAGCGCCGCCGCGGCCCGCACGGTCGCGCATCGATCAGACGAGTGCGGCCAGCGTCTCGCGCGTCGTGTCGATCACGAGCAGGCCCGCGCGCAGCCCGGGCTTCACGGTCGGGTTCGGAAACACGATCCGTTCCTCGTCGTGCGTCACCGTGTAGCGGTAGTCGCCGTCCCGTGCGAGCACGGTGCCGCGTGCGAATGCGGTGAAGTTCGCGACGTCGGCCGCGACGAACAGCTCGAGCGCGTCGCTCTGCTTCGTGATCTGGTCGATCACGGTGAACACGCGCGGCAGCGGCGGACGGCCGCCCTCGGCCGCGTCTTCACGCCGCTTGCCCGACACGAGCTTGCGCACCGCACGATCGGCCGGCGCGAAACGCGCGAGGTCGTTCTGGCCGAACGGTCGCACCTTGCCGAGCTCCAGCGTGCACGCGAGCGCACCGCACTGCGCGGCCGTGAAATGCGAATACGTGTTGCCCTTCGCGGTGTGCAGCAGCACGGCCGCGATGCGCGCATCGCCGAGCCATTCGACCATCGCGCGCGTGGGCGGCGTGCCCGTGTGCGGCAGCAGCGCGAACTGCTCGAATACCGACGCACGGATCGCCGTATGCATGTCGATGTGCCAGCGCGCGCTGCTCGCCGGCGCCGCCGCGAAAAAGGCGGATGCCGCCGCTTCGAGCCGCGCGGCGCGCGGCGCTTCGCGGCTCGCGGGCACCTGCGCGTGACGGCCGCCGAACAGGCGGTTCAGGTCGTCGTCGAGATAGCGTTCGCCCGCGCGCATCGCCGGCACGTTGCCGAGCACGACGAGCAGCCGGCACGCGAGCGGCAGCGCGCCCGACGCGAGATCGCGCACGAGCATCGACAGCAGTTCGATCGGCGCGGTCTCGTCGCCGTGCACGCCGGCCGACACGAGCACGCTCGCGCGCGCCGCGGCGTCAGCGGCGGCAGGCTCGAACGCGATCAGCCCGTCGCCGAGCCATTGCCAGCGCACCGCGGCGCCCGCGCAGGCGCCGTGCGTTTCAGCCGGCGCACCGCCCGCCAGCGTGAACGCGAGAAAATCGTCGAACAGCGCGGCGGCCGGCATCCGTGCCTCAGCGCTGGAAGTCATACAGCGAACCGACGCGCAGGATCTGCGTGAGCTCGTCGAGCGCCGTGCGCGATTCGTCGAGCAGCGCCGGATCGGCGAGGTCTTCCGGTGCGAGGCGATCGCGATAGTGCTTGTCGATCCACGCGTCGAGCGACGCGAACAGCGTGTCGTTGATCCACACGTTCGACGTGACGGCCGCGCGCTCCGCTTCGTTCAGCACGACGCGCAGGCGCAGGCAAGCGGGGCCGCCGCCGTTCTTCATGCTTTCGCGCAGGTCGAACACGAGCACGTCGCGGATCGGGCCGTTGCCGGCCGCGAGATGGTCGAGGTAGGCGGCGACCTTCGCGTTCTCACGGCATTCCTGCGGCACGACGAGCACCTGCGAGCCGTCCGCGCGCGACAGCAACTGGCTGTTGAACAGGTAGGACGTGACGGCATCGTTCACGCTCACGGCCGCGTCCGGCACCTCGATCACGTTCAGGCGCGCGCCGCGCGCGTCGAGCGCGGCGGTCAGCGTGTCGTAGATCGCCTGCTTGTTGACGAACGCGCGTTCGTGCGTGAACAGCGTGTCGCGGTTGCCGACCGAGATCACGTCGTTGTGGAACACGCCCGCGTCGATCACGTCCGGATCCTGCTGCGCGTAGACCGTCGCTTCCTCCGCGAGCCCGTGGCGATGCGCGACCGCGCGGCTCGCCTCGAACGTCTGGCGGGCCGGGAAACGCTTCGGCTCCGGCCCGCGACGGTATTCCGCGCGTCCGTACACGAAGAATTCGACGCCCGGCTTGCCGTATTCGGCGCAGAAGCGCGTATGGTTCGCCGCGCCTTCGTCGCCGAGCGCCGGCGTGCCCGTCAGCGCTTCGTGCACCGCGAAGTGCGCGGGGTCGGCGAACAGCGTCGACAGCGTGCGGCGCGTCGCTTCGTGCTCGATCGCGCGATGCAGCTTGCTGCACAGGTTCGCCGGCGTGAAGTGCACGCGGCCGTCGCTCGTGTCGGCCGACGGGCTGACGGTGGCCGCGTTCGCGGTCCACATCGCCGACGCCGAGCTCGCCGCGGCGAGCAGTTCGGGCGCCTGCTTCGCGGCCTTCGCGATCACGTCCGCGTCCTTGCCCGAGAAGCCGAGCTCGCGCAACAGGCGCAGCGACGGCCGCTCCTGCGGCGGCAGCACGCCTTGCGCGAAGCCGAGATCCGCGAGCTGCTTCATCTTGCGCAGCCCCTGCTTCGCGGCCGCCTTCGGGTTCGCGGCCGACTTCTCGTTGTTCAGCGACGCCACGTTGCCGAACGACAGCCCGGCGTAGTTGTGGGTCGGGCCGACGAGTCCGTCGAAATTGGCTTCTTGTGCGTTCATCGTCGCTCCCTCGATCAGAAATGCAGGCCCGGAGACAGGCTCGCGGGCAAGGTCAGTTGCGTGCTTTCCACCGACGCCATCGGGTACGCGCAATAGTCGGCCGCGTAGTACGCGCTCGGGCGATGGTTGCCCGAGCGGCCCGTGCCGCCGAACGGTGCGGCCGACGATGCGCCGTTGGTCGGGCGGTTCCAGTTGACGATGCCGGCGCGGATCGTGCGGCGGAAGTGCTCCCATGCCTTCGCGTCGTCGGCGAGCAGCCCGGCGGACAGGCCGAACGCCGTGTCGTTCGCGCGCTCGATCGCTTCGTCGAACGTCGCGTAGCGGACGATCTGCGCGAGCGGGCCGAAGTGCTCTTCGTCGGGCAGGTTCGCGACGCCCGTCACGTCGACGATCGCCGCATTCACGAAGCCGAGGCGCGGATCGCGCTGCGCCATCGCGATGATCGGCTTCGCGCCCTGCTCGACCAGGCGCGCCTGCGCGTCGACCAGCTTCGCGGCCGCGCGTGCCGAGATCACCGCGCCCATGAACGGCTGCGGATCGGCATCGAACACGTCGGCGGTGATCTTCGACGTGACGTCGGCGAAGCGTGCGAGGAAGCGGTCGCCGAACGCGCCCTGCGGCACGAAGATGCGGCGCGCGCACGTGCAGCGCTGGCCGGCCGACAGGAACGCCGACTGGATCGTGTGATGCACGGCCGCGTCGATGTCCTCGACCTCGCCGATCACGAGCGGGTTGTTGCCGCCCATCTCGAGCGCGAGCACGATTTCCGGCCGGCCGCCGAACTGCCTGTGCAGCAGCGTGCCGGTATCCGAGCTGCCGGTGAAGAACAGCCCGTCGATCTGCCGATGGTTCGCGAGCGCGATGCCGGTGTCCTTCTCGCCCTGCACGAGGTTCAGCACGCCGGCCGGCAGCCCGGCTTCGCGCCACACCTCGACCGTCGCGCGCGCGACGCCCGGTGCGAGTTCGGACGGCTTGAACACGACCGTGTTGCCGGCGATCAGCGCCGGCACGATATGACCGTTCGGCAAGTGGCCGGGGAAGTTGTACGGGCCGAACACGGCCACGACGCCGTGCGCGCGATGACGCAGCACCGCGACGCCGTCGGCCATGTCCTGGCGCTTCTCGCCGGTGCGTTCCTGGTAGGCCTGGATCGAGATGGCGACCTTCGCGGCCATCGACGCGACTTCGGTGCGCGCTTCCCACAGCGGCTTGCCGGTTTCGCGGCCGATCGCGGTCGCGATCGCTTCCTTGCGCTCGGTGAGCAGCGCGGCGAAACGCTTGACGATGTCGCAGCGCGCGTCGAAGTCGAGCGCCGACCAGCCGGCGAACGCGCGGCGCGCGCTCGCGACCGCACGGTCGACGTCGGCCGCCGACGCGCTTTCGCCCTGCCATGCGATCGCGTCGGTGCCCGGGTTGCGCGAAGCGAAGACGGGGCCCGAGCCTGCGACCCAGGCGCCGTCGATGAAGAGTTCCGTCATGATTCGTTTATCCCTGTTTGACTTTGAGCGGCAGCACGCGAACCGGATCGCCGGCCTTCACGTCGAGCGCGGCGGCATCGTCGGCCGACAGCACGAACGCGCCGTTCGCGACCACGCCCGGCGCGACGCCGACGCGGAAATCGTCGAGCGACGTGTTCGACACGAGCGACTTCGGTACGTTGTCGGTTGCGTCCGGCGCGCCGATCGCGACCGGCACGACGACGCTCTCGCGCACCGTGCGCAGGTCGTTGACGTGGCATTCGAGCACGGGGCCCGCGTCGAAGATGTCGACGTGATTCTGGTAACGCAGCCCTTCGGCCTCGAGCATCTTGCGGGCCGGCAGCGTGTCGCGGTGCGTGAGGCCGACCGCGTCCTGCGCGTCCTGCGGCAGCAGGTCGACGTACACCGGGTAGCGCGGCATCAGTTCCGCGAGGAACGACTTGCGGCCGTGCGAGCTGAGGTAATCGGCCGCGTTGAAATCGATCTGGTAGAAGTGCGAACCGACCGCACGCCAGAACGGCGACGTGCCGTCCTCGTCGAAGTGGCCGCGCAGTTCCGCGCAGATGCGCTCCGGAAAGCGGTCGCGGAACTGCGCGATGAACATGAAGCGCGAGCGCGACAGCAGGCCGCCGACGCCGCCCGTGCGGTAGCGCGGGCTCAGGAACAGCGAGCACACTTCCGCGTAGCCCGTCAGGTCGTGCGAGATGTTCAGCGCGGACATCCGCGTCCACACGCCGAGCTCCTGGCTCGCGTGCACGACCGTGCTCACGCGGTAGTTGTAGAACGGCTGCTCGAGGCCGACCTGCGTCTCGATCCCGCACACGCCCGCGATGTCGCCCGTCTTCGAATCTTCCATCACGAAGAAGTAGCCGGCTTCGCCCGGCGCCGCCTTGCCCTCCAGCGTGCGGCGCGAGCGTTCGATGCGCGCGGCGAGCGCGTCGCGGTCGGGCTTGAACGTGGTCAGGCCCGGCCCGGTTTCCTGCGCGAGCGACACGAGCGCGTCGACGTCGCCCGTTTGTACGACACGAACGACGATCATGTTGCGTCTCCCTTCGATTCTTCATCGTCGCGGCGATGCAGCGGCACGCAGCGCACGACATCGCCTTCCTTCACGTCGAGCGCCGCGCGCACGTCGCCGGCCAGCGGCGCCTCGGCGCCCCGCGCGTCGGCGGTCTCGCCCGGCAGGTCGGCCAGCACGCAGCGGAACGATTCGCCGCTGCCCGTCGACACCAGGTACGCGACGTCGCCCTGCTGATGCGCGGCCTCGCGCACGACGCGCTCCGCGCCGTGCTTCACGCACGCGGTGCGATCGACCTGCGCGGTCAATACCGGGCCCGCGTCGAAGATGTCGACGAAGCGGTCGGGCTCGAAGCCTTCCTCCAGATGGATGTCGTATGCGAGCAGCGCCGTTTCGTTCGGCTCGCCGAGCACGCGCTGTGCGGCTTCCGGCAGCAGCGGCACGTAGAGCGGATAGGCCGGCATCACTTCGGCGATGAACGTGCGGCTGCGGCCGCCCGATGCGATGTCGACGTCGGTGAAATCGCGGCCGAAGAACTTGCGGCCCACCGCTTCCCAGAACGGCGATGCGCCGTTGCCGTCGCTCACGCCGAGCAGCAGCGTGAATACTTCGGGCGTGAAGCGGCGGCGGTTCGCGGCGATGTACATCATCCGGGCGCGCGAGATCAGGTGCGCGGCCGCGTCGCCGCGCAGCGACGGATCGACGTAGAAGCCCGCGAGCCGGCTCTTGCCGGTCAGCTCGTGCGACATCGTGAGCGCATGGATCTTGCGGTTCACGTGCAGCTCGCGCGACGCGTGGATCAGCGCGTCGTTGCGGAACGCGTAGAACGGTTCCGAGTAGCCGGCCGCGGCCACGATGCTCGCCGTGCCGAGCAGCTTGCCGGTCGACGAATCCTCGAGTACGAAGAGGTAGAACTCCTCGCCGGCGAAGTCGACGTCCGCGCGAAACGAATCTTCCGAGAGCGCCACACGCGCTTCGAGCGCCGCGCGGTCGTGCGGCAGCGAGTGCAGGACCGGCTGCGCGGTGCGCGCCATGTGCGCGAGCGCATCGAGATCCGTGAGTTTGCCGGGGCGAACAAATAGCATCGTCGTTCCTGTCTGCGATGGGGGCGCCGATCAGCGCGCGGTGGCTTCCTGGGCCGCGACCACCTGCTCGACTGCCTTCTCGAAGCGCTTCACGCCTTCGTCGAGCAGGTCGAACGGGATCACGAGCGACGGCACGAAGCGCAGCACGTTCGGGCCGGCGATGAGCATGATCAGGCCTTGCTCGGCGGCGGCGGTGACGAAGTCCTTCGCGCGGCCGTCGAATGCGGCGGTGAGTTCGGCGCCGACCAGGAGGCCCTTGCCGCGGATGTCCTTGAAGATGCCGAAGCGCGCGTTGATGCGTTCGAGCGCGCCCTTCAGGCGCACGCTGCGTTCGCGCACGCCTTCGAGCAGGGCCGGGTCGCCGATCAGTTCGACGACCTTGTCGGCGATCGCCGATGCGAGCGGGTTGCCGCCGTACGTCGTGCCGTGCACGCCGACCTTGAAGTGCGCGGCCAGTTCGTTCGTCGTCAGCATCGCACCGATCGGGAAGCCGTTGCCGAGCGCTTTCGCGGTCGTCAGGATGTCGGGCGTGACGCCCGTGTCCATGTAGGCGTAGAACTGGCCCGTGCGGCCGACGCCCGTTTGCACTTCGTCGAAGATCAGCAGGGCGTCGTTCGCGTCGCACGCTTCGCGCAGTGCCTTGAGGAACGCCGGATCGGCGGGAATCACGCCGCCTTCGCCCTGCACCGGCTCGACGATCACCGCGCAGGTTTTCGGGCCGATCGCGGCCTTCGCGGCTTCGATGTCGTTGAACGGCAGGTGCTTGATGCCTTCCGGCACGGGGCCGAAGCCTTCCGAGTATTTCGGCTGGCCGCCGACGCTGACCGTGAAGAACGTGCGGCCGTGGAACGACTGCACGAACGACACGATTTCGACCTTGTCGGCGCCGTGGCGGTCGAAGGCGACGCGGCGCGCGAGCTTCAGTGCGGCTTCGTTCGCTTCCGCGCCCGAGTTCGCGAAGAATGCGCGGTCGGCGAAGGTCAGCGATTCGAGGCGCTTCGCGAGGCGCAGGACCGGTTCGTTCGTGTAGCCGTTGCCGATGTGCCAGAGCTTGCGGCCTTGTTCGTCCAGCACCTTCAGCAGTTCCGGGTGGCCGTGGCCGAGTGACGTGACCGCGATGCCGCAGGCGAAGTCGATGTATTCACGGCCAGCCGTGTCCCATACGCGCGAGCCCTCTGCACGGTCCGGCACGAACGGAGCGGGAGAGAATACCGGCACCATCACTTCGTCGAATGTCTGGCGGGTCACGGTCGAGGTCGTCATGGTCGTTCCTTTCGGTTTCGTAAGAGGGTTCAACAGGATCAAGTTTAGGTAAGGGTGACGCAAGCGTCTTGCGCAATTGCGACGGGTTCTATCGGAAGGTTTGGGTTTTGCCCTTCCGGGCAGGTCGGTTGGTAGCTGTGGGTCGGTATTTTGCGGCTTTTTTCTCGCTGTCTGGGGGCGCTTCCGGGGTCGTGAAATTCCTGTGATCGTGTCGGTCTATTAGCGTCGCCCCTCCGCGGGGCAGCGGTCACTTTTCTTTGTCTTGCCAAAGAAAAGTAACCAAAAGAAAGGCGCCCGAAAACGCATGACCTCCCGGTGCCATGGCACTCAGAGTGGATCGCACAAAAGTGTCCGCGCCAGTCAGGACCCCGGAGTGGTTCGAGCAATGGTTCTGACACCACTCGCTACCCCTCGGAGTGGTATACCGTCCGCTAGCTCCATCCTCGCTGCGCTCGGCTGCAAGGTACTTCAGGGCGGGCGGTTGCGTTCGTGCTTCCTCCATCGGGCGTCGACGGCCAGGCACTTTTTCTGCTCTTCGCATTTGCGTATCCGAATCGTTTGACCATCGGTGTCTTCGCGAGACGATGTATTTGCGCCCCCATTTTTCTCGCGAGCAGAACGGCGAATTCCCGTTTATCGAAAGCACGTTGGGGCGCGTTGTCGGAATTGGTTGGGATGGACCTGTCGGCCGAGCGAAGCGAGGACGGAGCCAGCGGGCGGCATACCGCTCCGTGGGGTAGCCAGTGGTGTCAGAACCATTGCTCGAACCACTCCGGGTTCGTGACTGGCGCGGACACTTTTGTGCGATCCACTCTGAGTGCCATGGCACCGGGAGGTCATGCGTTTTCGGGCGCCTTTCTTTTGGTTACTTTTCTTTGGCAAGACAAAGAAAAGTGACCGCTGCCCCGCGCAGGGGCGACGCTAATAGACCGACACGATCACAGGTACTTCACGAGAGAGCAAACCGCACGACCGCTCACCACCCCGAACATCACCCCTTCTCGCGCTCGACGAGCGCCCCTCCACGAGGTTCACTGCCGCCGCCAGTCTGCTTCTCGAGCCACGCTCGCCGATCTTCCCGAGGCGTGACCCCGAACCTTTCGCGGTAAGCGTTAGAGAAGTGCGCGGCAGAAGAGAACCCACAAGCGAGAGAAACCTGAACGACCGACTTGCTGGTCCGCTGCAACTGCGTCCGAGCCTTGAGCAGCCGAAGATTGAGGTAATACTTCGAGGGCATCGCCCCGAGATACTGCCGAAAGAGCCGCTCCAGTTGCCGGCGTGAAACGCCGACGAGCCCGGCGATCTCATCGGTCGTCAACGGATCTTCGATATTGGCTTCCATCAAAAGCAAAGCATCATTCAACCGAGGATGTCGCTCACCGGGCGCGGTAACAAAAGGAATCCGCTGCCGTTCCTCACCGCTGCGCAGCGTGCCGGCCCCAAGCGCATCGGCAATCCGCTCCGCGAGGTCCGCCCCATGTTCGCGGCCAATCATGGCCAGCATGAAATCGACGGTCGCCTGCCCACCGGCACAGGTCGCCCGATCGCGATCGATCTCGAAGATCTGCTGCGTGACGATCGACCGCTCGAACTGCTCGGCGAACTGCTGATACGTCTCCCAGTTCACGCTCACGCGATACCCGGAAAGCTGCCCCGCCATCGCCAGCCACCACACGCCGTGATGAATGCCGGTCACAACGGGCGTGCGCTGCCCGACCCGCGCGAGACTCGCGAGAAACAACCGATAATCGGCAAACTGCTGAAACCGCTCCGACACGACGATCAACCAGTCGCACGCGATCGCATCGTTGAACGCCGCATCGGCATGCCACTGCGCGCCGCCCGCGAGCGGCACCGGCCGCCCATCCCACGAACACACCTGCCAGCGGTACAAAAGCCGCCCGTCGATCTCGTTCGCGAGATTCAGCGCATCGACGATCGGCCCCACGCCCGACATCGACACGGGCGGCAATGCAACGATCGCCACCTGCGTCGTGCGGGTGGCGCCTGCGGGACGAGACACCGGTACCACGTTGAAACCCGCCCTGTCGCGTTACTTGAGGCTGCCCGACAGGAACTGCTTGAGCCGCTCGCTCTGCGGACGCACCAGCACCTCCTTCGGATCGCCCTCTTCCTCGGTACGCCCCTGATGCAGGAACATCACGTGGTTCGACACGTTGCGCGCGAATCCCATCTCGTGCGTGACGACGATCATCGTGCGGCCTTCCTCGGCCAGCTTCTGCATCACCTTCAGCACTTCGCCCACCAGCTCCGGATCGAGCGCGGAAGTCGGCTCGTCGAACAGCATCACGTCAGGATGCATCGCCAGCGCCCGCGCGATCGCCACGCGCTGCTGCTGGCCGCCCGACAAATGCGACGGATACTGCTTCTCGACGCGCGGCGGCAAACCGACCTTCTCCAGATACTCGCGCGCACGCTCCTCGGCTTCCTTCTTCGAAATGCCGAGCACGTGCACGGGCGCCTCCATCACGTTCTCGAGCACGTTCATGTGCGCCCACAGATTGAAGTGCTGGAACACCATCGCAAGCTTCGTGCGGATGCGCTGCAACTGCTTGTGATCGGCGACTTCGAGCGCGCCGGCGCGGTCGGTCTTCGTGCGCACGGCCTCGCCGTCGACGACGATCTGCCCCGCATTCGGCCGCTCGAGGAAATTGATGCAGCGCAGAAACGTGCTCTTGCCCGACCCGCTCGCGCCGATGATGCTGATGACGTCGCCGGCCTTCGCGTTCAGCGACACGCCCTTGAGCACCTCGTTGTCGCCGTAGCGCTTGTGGATATCGACCGCGGCAAGCTTGACGGAAGCGGACGCGCTCGTTTGAGTGATCTCGGCCAACTGGCTCTCCTCGAAGTAATTCAGTGACGGGCGGCCGCGAGATACGCGAGCCAGTGGCGCTCCGCGCGGCGAAACGCCGCGACGAGTGCGAACGATACCGCAAGATAGATCAGCGCGGCGATCCCGAATGACTGGAACGCCATGTAGGTCGCGGAATTGGCGTCGCGCGCGACCTTCAGGATGTCCGGCACGGTCGCCGTGAACGCGACGGTCGTCGCGTGCAGCATCAGGATCACCTCGTTGCTGTACAGCGGCAGCGCACGGCGCAGCGCCGACGGCAGAATCACGCGGCGGTACATCGTGAACGGCGACATCCCGTACGCGCGCGCCGCCTCGACCTCTCCATGCGGAATCGCACGGATCGCTCCGGCGAAGATCTCGGTGGTGTACGCGCAGGTGTTCAGCGCGAACGCGAGGATCGCGCAGTTGAAACCGCTGCGGAAAAACGCGTCGAGCAGCGAGTGCGAGCGCACGAACTCGAGGCTGTACATGCCCGTGTACATCAGCAGCAACTGCACGTAGAGCGGCGTGCCGCGAAACACGTACGTGTAGAACCGCACGGGCGTCGACACCCACTTGTTCCTCGACACGCGCGCGACCGCGAGCGGCACCGCGCACACGAAGCCGAGCGAAATCGATGCGACGAGCAGCCACAGCGTGACCGCGAGGCCGGACAGGCGCTGGCCGTCCCAGAAAAGGAACGCCTTGCCGAATTCCTGGAGGATCTCGATCATAGTTCTGCGTGCCGCACGCCCATGGAATAACGCTTCTCGAGCTGGATCAGCACGAGGTTGGAAACGGTCGTGATCGCAAGGTAGATCAGCGCCGCGACGAGGATGAAGAAGAACATGTTGAACGTGCTCTTGCCGGCGTCCTGCGCGGCCTTCACGACGTCCGCGAGACCGATGATCGACACCAGCGCGGTCGCCTTCACGAGCACCTGCCAGTTGTTGCCGATGCCCGGCAGCGCAAAGCGCATCATCTGCGGAAACATGATCCGCACGAACACGCGCGCGCCGCTCATCCCGTAAGCCGAACCGGCTTCGAGCTGGCCGCGCGGCACCGACAGGAATGCGCCGCGAAACGTCTCGGTGAAGTACGCGCCGTAGATGAAGCCGAGCGTCAGCACGCCGGCCACGAACGGATCGATGTCGATCTGGTTCCAGCCGACGAGGTCGGTGAACTGGTTCAGCCAGATCTGGATGCTGTAGAACAGCAGCAGCATCAGCACAAGATCGGGCACCGAGCGGATCAGCGTCGTATAACCGGTCGCGATCGCTCGCAGCACCCGGTTGTGCGACAGCTTCGCCACCGCGCCGATCAGCCCCAGCGCCACCGCGGTGGCGAGCGACAGCACCGACAGCTCGATGGTCTGCACGGTGCCGGCCCAGAGGACGGGACCAAAGCCGTAAAGGAACACGCGCGTCTCCAGAGTTGAATGAATGCCGACGCGCATGCCTGTCCCGCGCCGGAGTGACGCGGATAGTCGCAAGCGAAATTATTTGCCACAAATCACCATGCGCGCGATTGCTGCGTCGCAACAATTCGTCCCACCATTTCTGCACACGACCTACGCCGCTGTTTCAAAAGGAAAAAAACCGCTCCCTGACAGTCGGATGACATGCCGGGAAGCGGTTTTTTTGCAATTTTCCGGTCGCTTTTTCGATATAGCGCCGGACTGGCCATCGGGCCGAATGGGCAGGTCGGGACGTACACCACACAATCGCTTGCTCATGCCCGCGACGCGCTGCGCGACTGGCTGAAGAAGCGCCGCGCGTGAGCGTCACCGCCCTTTCAGGATGTCGGAGCGCGAAGTCGTGTAGACGAGCCCGTCCGGGCCGAAATGGACGTTGAAGAACGCGTCGGTGTTGACGCCGTCCTCGAGCCAGCGCCAACTCCAGACCGTCTCCGGCTTCAGCGGATACTGCGCGATGTCGCCCGGCTTGCCGAGCAGGCGTCGCACCTCGTCCTCGTCCATCCCCGGGCGCACTTTCGCGAAATTCTCGGCGGTCAGGACCTGCGTCGCGCCCGTGTAGCGCCCGTTCGCATCGAGATCGACGAACCAGGTCTGGTTGCCCATCGGGCCGCGCGGATATTCGAGACGCTTCGAGCCGTCGGTGAACGTGCGCTCGGTCTCGGGCT
Source organism: Burkholderia sp. AU44665 (assembly GCF_030504405.1). Lineage (NCBI taxonomy): Bacteria > Pseudomonadati > Pseudomonadota > Betaproteobacteria > Burkholderiales > Burkholderiaceae > Burkholderia > Burkholderia sp. AU44665. The sequence continues at coordinate 91,306 of NZ_JAUJRI010000002.1, forward strand.
TGCCCATCGTGCCGCGCACGTCGGCCTCGGTCGATTCGCCGACCTTCAGCCCCTTCAGCAGCAGCGGCGCGGGCTTGATCGCGTTGAAGAAATCCCTGATACGTTGCACGTCGAGATGGCCCTGGTCGTCGCAACCGGTCAGCGCCAGCGCGGCGGCCAGCATCGTCACGGAAAGCAGCCGGAAACGGAAAATCATCGGAAGAATGGCGCGTGGAGAAAACACGCGGCAAGGATACCCGCGCGACGCCAAAAGCGCGAGACGGGCCGCGCGGGCCGTCCGCTGTTCAATGCGTCGTTTCGGTTTCGGTCCGGGTTTCGGGCGCCCGATTCGCCGGCGCCGTCGCGCGCGGCCCGGCCGGCGGCGCGCCCAGGCGGCGGCGCGTGCGCACCAGCTCGGCAAGCTGCCACGAGCCGAGCGCGAGGCAGCCGAACAGCACCTCGCGGCCGCGCTTGACCACCGCGAGCGACAGCGCGGTCTCGCGGTCGACGCCGAACATCTGCGCGAGCAGCACGACGGTCGCCTCCTGCACGCCGAGCCCGCCCGGCACCATGAACGCCGCATGCCGCACGGCCTGCGTCATCGCCTCGATCGCGATCGCGCCGCCGATCGACACCGGGTGGCCGAGCAGCGCGAGCGCCCAGTAGATCTCGAGCGCGCCGAGCACGTAGCCGGCCAGTTGCCAGAAGAACGCGCTGAACAGCAGGCCCGTGCGCGACATCAGCGAATCGATGTCGGCGTCGAGCCGGCGGCCGTCGACGCCCTGCAGCAGCCGGTGCGAATCGCCGAGCAGGCGGCCCGCGAAACGCTCGATCGCATGGAAGATGCCGCCGCGCCGCATCAGCACCACGCCGAGCACCGGCAACGGCAGCGTCAGCAGCAGCGCGAGGCCGATCGTGCCGCCGCCCATGTTGTCGGTCGTCGCGAGCAGCAGCACGAGGCCGAGCGCCGCGAACGCATACTGGACGACGATCGTCACGAGCACTTCGACGATCACCGACGCGGTCACACGGCTCGCGTCGGGCACCTGCCAGCGCGCGAGCCGGATGCCGACGATCTCGCCGCCGATGCCGACCACCGGCAGCAGCCGGTTCACCGCCTCGCGCACGGTCGCGATCCACCACAGGAACGGCAGCGAGCCGCGCCGGTCGAGCAGTTGGTGCCATGCGTACGCATCGAGCAACAGCGGCAGCGCGTGGAACGGCACGAGCCACAGCAGCGCGTAGCCGGCGCGCGCGAGCATCTGCGATACGTCATCGACGCCCTCGTGCAGCCCCAGCGCGAGCAGGATGCCGATGCCGATCGGCCAGCCGAGCCACTTGATCCACTTGCTCATGACGGCTGCGCTCCCGCTGCGCGCGACGCGTGCGCGCCACGTCGTGCCGCAGGCCCGCCGAACACGTCGGCGAAGCCGCCGGTCGCGACGCCCGCCGCCTTCAGCGCGGCCGCGACGCGCGGCGACAGCAGCGCATCGAGTTCGTCGACCGGGCGATAGCCGGCCATCGTCGGCGTGATCGGGCCATCGCCCGCTTCGGCCGGATGGCAGTAGATCTCGCCGACGCCCGGCGGCAGCTTCGCGAGCGCGTCGAGCAGCACGGCCTCGTCCATCGCGCCCGTATGCTCGATGCCGACCACGTAGTCGTTGTGCGCGAGCCCCGCGCGGTCGAGCCGCGCGCGCACCAGCGCGATCCACGGCTTCAGCAGCGCGGGCGCGCTCGTTTCGTACGGCAGCCGTACCGCACGCAGCCCGTAGTCGCGGCCGATCTCGACGATCATCGACAGCACGGTCGGATGCAGGTGGAAATGCTTGTGCGCGTTCACGTGGTCGAGCGGCAAGCCGCTCGCCGCGAACGCGTCGAACTGCGCACGGATTTCCCGGCGCAGTTGCGCGCGCACGTGCGGCAGGAAGAAGAAGCGACAACCGTCCTTCGCCATCGCGTCGCCGAAGCGCCCGTCGGGCCCGACGAGCGCGGGAATCTCATGCGCGGGCAGCGTGGCCGGGCCGTCCGCGAGCACCAGATGCAGCCCGACCGCGAGCGACGGCAGCCGCCGCGCGCGCTCGATCGCATCCTGCGCGGCGGGTGCGCCGACCATCAGGCTCGCGGCGTTCAGCACGCCGTCGCGGTGCGCGCGCTCGACCGCCGCGTTGACGCGCGGGTGCAGCCCGAAGTCGTCCGCGGTGAAGATCAGCGCCCGCGCCGCCCGCTGCGTCGCCACGGATCAGGCCTCGTGCGCGCGCAGGAAGCGGAAGAACTCGACGCCTTCGCGCAGGCGCCGCTTCATCATGTCCCAGCTCGTCAGCATCTCGCGCACGATTTCCCAGATCTTCGACGGACGGAAGTAGAACTCGCGATAGAACTGTTCGAGGTGGTGATAGATCTCGTCGCGCGACAGGTGCGCATAGCCGATCGCCGCGAGCTGCACGCCCTCCTTGCTGACGAGGTTGATCGTCTTGTTCTCTTCCATCCAGCCGTTTTCGACGGCCTGCTTGTACAGCGTCGTGCCCGGATACGGTGCGGCGAGCGACACCTGGATCGTGTGCGGGTTGATTTCCTTCGCGTACTCGATCGTCTTCTTGATGGTTTCCTTCGTCTCGCCCGGCAGCCCGAGGATGAAGGTGCCGTGGATCTTGATGCCGAGCTTCTTGCAGTCCGCGCTGAAGCGGCGCGCGAAATCGGTGCGCACACCCTTCTTGATGTTCACGAGGATCTGGTCGTCGCCCGATTCGAAGCCGACCAGCAGCAGGCGCAAGCCGTTTTCCTTCATGATCTTCAGCGACTTGTACGGCACGTTGGCCTTCGCGTTGCACGACCAGGTCATGCCGAGCTTGCCCAGGCCGATCGCGATGGCTTCGGCGCGCGGCAGATCGTCGGTGAAGGTGTCGTCATCGAACATCAGCTCCTTCACTTCCGGCATGTTGTCGCGGATCCACTTCGCTTCCGCGAGCACGTTCTCGACCGAGCGCGTGCGGTAGCGATGCCCGCTGACCGTCTGCGGCCACAGGCAGAACGTGCAGCGCGACTTGCAGCCGCGGCCCGTGTAGATCGACACGTACGGATAGTTCAGGTAGCCGATGAAGTAGTTGTCGATCTTCAGGTCGCGCTTGTAGACGGGCGCGACGAACGGCAGTTCGTCCATGTTCTCGAGGATCGGACGCGCTTCGTTGTGCTCGATCGAGCCGTCCTTCGCGCGCCAGCTCAAGCCCTTGATCTCGGCGAACGGCTTGCCTTCGGCGAGCTCCTTGCAGGTGTAGTCGAATTCCTCGCGGCACACGAAGTCGATGGCGTCGCTCGCCGTGAGCGAGTTGTGCGGATCGACCATCACCTTCGCGCCCACCATGCCGACCAGCATCGACGGCTTCATCTTCTTCAGATCCTGCGCGAACATCGCGTCGGTCGGGAACGACGGCGTGCTCGTGTGGATGATCACGAGGTCGTAGTCGTTGGCGATCTTCAGCGTTTCCTCGACCGACAGGCCGTCGGCCGGCGCGTCGACGACGCGGCTGCCCGGCACGAGCGCGGCCGGCTGCGCGAGCCAGGTCGGATACCAGAAGGAACGGATTTCGCGCTTCGCCTGATAGCGCGAGCCGGCTCCGCCGTCGAAGCCGTCATACGAAGGGGCCTGCAAGAACAGCGTTTTCATGAATGCTCCGGTAGCCTGCATAGTTCGTTTCGTTACAACGATTCAGTCAAAAAACCGCGGGCCGCCATGCCGGCGCCCGCCTCTTCGTCATGTCGCGCCGCGCGGCTACGCCGTGCGACGCGTGTCGGCCCGCGGGCCGGGTCCGATCGCCAGCCCTAGCGGCCGTCCACTGCTTCCACGGCCGCCGTCGCGCGTTCGCCGCCGACGACCGTCATCCTCGCGCCGCGCCACACGACATGGGTGCCGAACACGGCCGCCAGCCACTCGAGCGCGAGCAGCGTGTCGCGCACCGCGACGAGCGGCAGGTCGCGCCAGAACGCGCGCCAGCCGTCCTCACCGCGCGCGTGCAGCACGAGCCGCCCGAATGCGCCGAGCGCGGCCGCCCCGCCCGCCAGCGTGCCGGCGAAGGTGCCGTCGAGGCGCCACGCGAGCGCCGCGCCGATCGCGAGCCACGGCGCGGTAAACGTGATGAACAGGAACGCGAAGCCGGCCGGGTTCAGCGAACGGATCGTACGCAGCCAGCGCGTCTCGCGGCGCCACAGCGGCCCGAACGACGGTTCGATCACGTCGGTCGCGACCTCGACCTCGGACAGCACGGTGCGCCGCCCGAGCCGACGCGGCAGCTCGGCCAGCCAAAAATCGTCTGCCAGTTCGTCCTTCAGTGCGAAGAGGCCGCCGATCCGCTCGAGCGTGTCGCGCGTGAGCGCGAGCGTCGCGCCGAAGCCGAAGCGGCTCGAGCGGCCGAGGTGCGTGATGCGCACCGACGGCGCGAACCAGGCGTCGACGAACTGCGCGCCGATCCGCGTCCAGAAGCCGCCGACGCTGCGCGCATGATACAGGCACGTGACGACCCCGACCGACGTGTCGGCGAGCGGCGCCGTCACGCGCTCCAGATAGTCGGGCTGCACCGCGATGTCGCTGTCCGCGATCACGATGCGTCCGTATTTCGCGCGCTCGGCGAGATTGATCAGGTTGCTGACCTTCAGGTTCTTGCCGTGCACGCGCGCGTCGACCACGAGCGTGATGTCGCACGCCGGATGAGCGGCGCGCAGCCGCTCGACGACGGCGATGGCCGGATCGGCCGGCGATGCGACGCCGAACAGCACCTCGTAGCAAGGGTGGCGCTGCGTGCAGAAGGTCGCGAGGTTGTCGTACAGGTGCGGCTCCGCGCCGCACAACGGCTTCAGCACGCTGACCGGCTCGAAGCCGTCGCGCACCGCCGTGCGCGGCGTGCGCGGCCGCGGCGCGAAGGCCGCGACGAGCGCATAGCCGGCCGCGGCGAGCGTGAACGCGATCAGGAGCCAGTCGAGCAGCGTGACGATCGGCGTCATGCGCGACGCCTCCCGGCGACCTGGGCGCCATGGCAAACGCTCGAGCGTGATTGAACGTGATGCGGTATTCCGACTACGACGAACGCGGGCACGACCCGACTCCTTGTTCCTGCAGCGTCTGTAATGGGGGAGGCACGACCCGTCGTTCGGGTGCGGCCATGCCCGGCTTCGCGTGGCGTATCCCCCGTGCAGCGCCCGGGCGGCATGCGGGAAGACTCGAATGGCTCCATCGGCACAAGATGGGCAGGCGCCGGATTTTAACAGTCCGCGCCCCCCGGCGCTCGGCGTTCCGGGAAACGGACTAGTGCAATTCCAGCAAAGCTGAGCGGTCGACGAACCCGATCGGCCCGGCCACGTTCACGTTAGCGTAAGTACTTTGCAGGCGTATTGCAGTCTTTAAAATCAGACATTTCGTGCAAATTTGTATGTCGATGCGGTTTCATTTCCAATCGCCGTAAAGTTTGGTAATTAACCAGCGATTAGATTGATTTTTGCAACGATCATCGCAAGGAACCCTGCGTCCCTGTAAGGCGCATGGGTATGCGCGCGCCGCCAGCACGTTCCGGAACCCTTTGGCAAAATCGTTGGCGTTTGTTGCGTCAGCGCATCACCACGCCACCCGTTTCGAAGGTCTTCCGATGACACCGTTTTCCGTACTCGATCTCGCCCCCATCCCGGCCGGCGCCGACGCCTCGCAAGCGTTCCGCAACACCGTCGATCTCGCGCAGCACGCGGAACGCTGGGGCTACCGGCGCTACTGGCTGGCCGAGCATCACAACATGCCGGGCATCGCGAGCGCGGCCACCGCCGTCGTGATCGGCCACGTCGCGGGCGCCACGCGCACGATCCGGGTCGGCTCGGGCGGCATCATGCTGCCGAACCATGCGCCGCTCGTGATCGCCGAACAGTTCGGCACGCTCGCGTCGCTGTATCCGGGGCGCATCGACCTCGGCCTCGGCCGCGCGCCCGGCACCGACCAGACCACGTCGCGCGCGCTGCGCCGCGACCTGATCGGCAGCGCGGATTCGTTTCCGGACGACGTCGCGGAGCTGCAGCGCTACTTCGCGGAGCCGGTGCCCGGCCAGCGCGTGCGGGCGGTGCCCGGCGCGGGGCTCGACGTCCCGGTGTGGCTGCTCGGTTCGAGCCTGTTCAGCGCGCAGCTCGCGGCGATGCTCGGGCTGCCGTTCGCGTTCGCGTCGCACTTCGCGCCGGATTACCTGATGCGCGCGCTCGATATCTATCGCGCGCAGTACCGGCCGTCGGCCGCGTGGCCGAAGCCGCATGCGATGGTGGGCGTCAACGTGTTTGCGGCCGAGACCGACGACGACGCACGGCGCCTGTTCACGTCGCTGCAGCAGCAGTTCATCAACCTGCGGCGCGGCACGCCGGGCAAGCTGCCGCCGCCCGTCGACGTGCTCGAGGCGAACGAACTCGAACTCGCGACCGTCGCGCATTCGCTGTCGTTCGCGGCGGTCGGCTCGCGCGACACGGTGCGCGACAAGCTGCGCGAGCGCATCGCGCAGACGGGCGCCGACGAGCTGATCATCACCGCGCAGATCTACGATCACGCCGCGCGGCTGCGCTCGTTCGAACTGGCCGCGCAGATCCGCGACGAGCTCGCGAACGAGGCAGGCTGACAGCCCGACGGCGCGCGGCCGGCGGCCTGCTCCGCGTCACTGCGGGCGCACGGCCTCCAGCCCGTCGAGCAGCGCCTTGTGGAACGCGTCGGGGTCCTGGATCTGCGGCGCGTGCCCGAGCGCCGGGAATTCGACGAGCTGCGCGCCGGGAATCGCGGCCTGCGTGCGCTTCGCGAGCTCCGGATAGCGGCCGAGCTTCGCATGCACGTCGGGCGGCGCGGCGTCCTTGCCGATCGCGGTCGTGTCCTTGTCGCCGATCATCAACAGCGTCGGCACGCGGATCGCGCCGAATTCGTAGACCACCGGCTGCGTGAGGATCATGTCGTAGATCAGCGCGGAGTTCCACGCGACCGCGTCGCGGCCGGCGCCGCGATACATCCCGGCGAGCATCTGCACCCAGCGCTCGTACGACGGCGACCACTTGCCCGCATAGTAGGTCGCCTGCTCGTAGCGGCGGATGCCGTCGGCCGTGGTCTTCTGCTCGCGTGCATACCAGTAGTCGACCGACAGCGGCGGCACGCCGAGCGCCTTCCAGTCCTCGAGGCCGATCGGGTTCACGAGCACGAGCTGGTCGGTCGCCTTCGGATACATCAGCGCATAGCGGATGGCGAGCATCCCGCCCGTCGAATGGCCGATCATCGTCGCCGACTTCACGCCGAGCGATTCGAGCAGCGCGTGCGTGTTGCGCGCGAGTTGCTGGAAGCTGTACTGGTAGCGCTCGGGCTTCGACGACTTGCAGAAGCCGATCTGGTCCGGCGCGATCACGCGATAGCCGGCGCGGCTCAGCACGTCGATCGTGTCTTCCCAGGTCGCCGCGCAGAAGTTCTTGCCGTGCAGCAGCACGACGGTGCGGCCGTTCGGGTGCGCGGGCTGCACGTCGAGGTACGCCATCTCGAGGGTTTCCCGCTGCGACACGAACGCGTACGCGTGCACGGGCGCCGGATACGCAAACCCTTCCAGCCGCGGGCCGTACGCGGGCCCGTCGTTGGCGGCGGGCGTCGCGGCAACGCCCGCAACGGGCAGCGCGCACGCGGCGGCGGCGCTCGCGCCGAGCACCGCGGCGCGCGCGACGGACAACATCTTGCAAATCGAAAGCATGGCGATCACCGTGATGGGGGACGCGCGCGGGCCGCCGGAGTGCGGCGGGACGGGCTCGCGCCCCGCGATTCTACGCGCTCGCGTGACGACGGCGCGCAACACTCCGGAGCCGCGCGACTTCCGCGCGTATGACGAACTCGGGTATCGTGTGACGTGACCCTGAAACGCGTGCAGGCGAATTCCCATGAAAAACGTCCTCAGCATTCAGTCGCACGTCATCTACGGCCATGCCGGCAACAGTGCGGCCGTGTTCCCGATGCAGCGCCTCGGCGTCAACGTCTGGCCGCTCAACACCGTCCAGTTGTCGAATCACATGCAGTACGGCCACTGGGCCGGCAGCGCGATCGATGCCGCGAAGATGGAACAGCTCGTCGACGGCATCGCCGCCATCGGCGCGCTCAAGCGTTGCGACGCGGTGCTGTCCGGCTTCCTCGGCTCGCCGCCGCAGGCGCGCGCGGCGGTCGAGATCGTGCGCTCGGTGAAGGCGATGAATCCGAACGCGTGGTACTTCTGCGATCCGGCGATGGGCCAGACGGGCGGCATCCGGCCCGAGCCCGGCGTCGAGGAATTCATCGTCCAGGAAGTGCCCGCGCTCGCCGACGGCATGTCGCCGAACCATACCGAACTGCAGAAGCTCGCCGGGCGGCGCATCGAGACCGTCGCCGAAGCCGTCGACGCCTGCCGCGCGCTGATCCGCCGCGGCCCGCAGATCATCCTCGTCAAGCACCTGCACGACCGCAACAGCCCGGCCGACCGTTTCAACATGCTCGCCGTCACCGAAACCGAAGCGTGGATCGGCCAGCGGCCGCTGTATGCGTTTCCGCGCCACCCGGTCGGCGTCGGCGACCTCACCAGCGCGATCTTCGTCGCGTGCCGGCTGCGCGGCGACTCCGTGCGCGCCGCGTTCGAACACACGCTCGCGGCCGTGCATGCGGTCGTGAAGGCCACCTACGACGCACGCCGTTACGAACTCGAACTCGTCGCCGCGCAGGACGAGATCGCCCGCCCGAGCGAATGGTTCGGCGCGTGGGTGACCGACGCCTGACGCGCCGGCACCGCGTTGCGCTGCTCCGCCGCGCTGCTTTCCTGCTTTCCCCGTTACACCACGACCGCCTTCGATGCGCATCCCGATACCGGTTCGCCGTCCATGCAAACGTTTCCGGACTTCACATGAATGACACCGATTCCTCGCTATGCTCGCGGCGGCACGCACCGACGCAGCCGCATCCTGCGATTCGGTGCGCGCCTTTCCCGCAGGTCCCGCCAATCGGCTCCCCCTTTACCGCACGATAACGACCATGACCCGATCGAACCGTCGTGACTTCCTGCGCGTCGCCGCCGGCACTGCCGGCGCCGCCGCGCTGAACCTGTTTCCGCCCGTGATCCGGGATGCGCTCGCGATTCCCGCGAACCGCCGCACCGGCACGATCCGCGACATCGAGCACATCGTGATCCTGATGCAGGAGAACCGCTCGTTCGACCACTACTTCGGCACGATGCGCGGTGTCCGCGGCTTCGGCGACCCGCGCCCGTTGCGCCTCGCGAACGGCAAGTCGGTGTTTCACCAGCCGGTCGGCCCGGCCGAACTGCTGCCGTTCCACCCCGGCGCGGACAAGCTCGGCCTGCAGTTCCTGCAGGACCTGCCGCACGGCTGGCAGGACATGCACGCCGCGTGGAACAAGGGCCGCTACGACCAGTGGGTGCCGAACAAGGGCACCACGACGATGGCGTACCTCAAGCGCGACGACATCCCGTTCCATTACCAGCTCGCCGATGCGTTCACGATCTGCGACGCGTACCACTGCGCGATCCCGAGCTCGACCGACCCGAACCGCTACTACATGTGGACGGGCTACGTCGGCAACGACGGCACGGGCGGCGGCCCGGTGCTCGGCAACGAGGAAAAGGGCTACGGCTGGACGACCTATCCGGAAGTGCTCGAACAGGCCGGCGTGTCGTGGAAGATCTACCAGGACGTCGGCACGGGGCTCGACGCGAACGGCTCGTGGGGCTGGACGCAGAACCCGTACATCGGCAACTACGGCGACAACTCCCTGCTCTACTTCAACCAGTACCGCACCGCGCTGCCCGGCACGCCGCTGTACGACAAGGCGCGCACCGGTACTAACATCAGCGCCGGCGGCACGCTGTTCGACGTGCTCCAACAGGACGTGAAGAACGGCACGCTGCCGCAGGTGTCGTGGATCTGCGCGCCGGAAGCGTATTCCGAGCACCCGAACTGGCCCGCGAACTACGGCGCGTGGTACATCGAGCAGGTGTTGAAGGCGCTCGTGTCGAATCCCGACGTGTGGAGCAAGACCGCCCTCTTCATCACGTACGACGAGAACGACGGCTTCTTCGATCACGTGCCGCCGCCGTTCGCGCCGCAGTCGCGCGAGAACGGGCTGTCGACCGTCGCGACGACCAACGAGGTGTTCGCCGGCGACGCATCGCACATGGCCGGCCCGTACGGGCTCGGGCCGCGCGTGCCGATGCTGGTCGTGTCGCCGTGGACCAAGGGCGGCTGGGTCTGCTCGCAGACCTTCGATCACACGTCGCTGCTGCAATTCATCGAGGCGCGGTTCGGCGCGCAGTATCCGGTCACGGCCGCCAACGTGTCGCCGTGGCGTCGCGCGGTGTGCGGCGACCTGACCGCCGCGTTCGATTTCGCGACGGCCGACGCCGGCTGGCCGACGCTGCCCGATACGAGCGGCTACGCGCCGCCGGATCGCAATCGCCACCCCGATTACATCCCGGTGCCGCCGGTGCTGCAGAAGCTGCCGAAACAGGAAGCCGGGCTGCGCCCGGCGCGCGCGCTGCCGTACGAGCTGTTCGTGCACGGCCGCGTCGAAGCCGCGAACGGCCAGTTCCGGCTGACCTTCGCGAACACGGGCCGCGCGGGCGTCGCGTTCCAGGTCCAGTCGCGCAACCGCGTCGACGGCCCGTGGACGTACACGGTCGAAGCCGGCAAACGCATCGCCGATACGTGGAGCGCGGCCGCGTCGCTCGGCCTGTACGACCTCGACGTGTACGGCCCGAACGGCTTCTACTGCCATTTCCGCGGCCCGTTCGCGACCGGCGTCGGCAGCGCGAACGTGAACCCCGAAGTGATCTACGGCTACGACGTCGCGAACGGCAACATCACGCTGCGCCTGATGAACCGCGGCCACAAGGCCGTGCGGCTCAAGGTCACGAACGCGTACGGCCACGGTCACGCGCGTACGTTCGATCTCGCGCCGGGCGCGCACGTCGACGATTACTGGGACCTGCGCGGCAGCCACGGCTGGTACGACCTGACCGTCAGCGACGGCCGGCAGCTCGGCTTCCTGCGCCGCTTCGCCGGCCACGTCGAAACGGGCCGCCCGAGCACCAGCGACCCGCTGATCCGCACGACCGCGTCGCACGACGACGCCGAGGCCGCCTCGGACGCCCTGTCCGACTGACGTCGGCCCACGCGCGGCGCGGCCCCGGCAGGCCGCGCCGCGCCCTTGCCCCGCACCGCTCCCCCTTCTCCGCACCCGTTCCGTTCGCGACGGGAAACTCCCGATACCGGCCGTGGCCGGTCGCGCGGAAGCTATGCGCAAATCCGCATCGAATGCGCGGCAAATTTCCAAGACCCGCGCATATCGGCGACCTATATATCGAGGCAATCGGGGCTGGGAGATGTTTCCGAGGGTCACGATGCCGACCTCCCCGCCCGATTCCGAGAAGCGGTCGAACCGCCCGCCCGTCGCACGCGCCCGGCCCGTCCTGGTGCGCGCGGTATCCACTCGCCGGTGTCGAACAAGAGGAACAACATGAAATTCCGTCATTCCCTGCTGTCGGTGTCCATCGCCTCCGCGCTTGCCCTCCTCTCGCAACAGGCCGCGCAGGCGGCCGACACAACCGACGTGAAGGTCGGCTTCGCCGCGCCGCTCACCGGCGTGAACGCCGGCTACGGCAAGGATCTGCAAAACGGTGTCCAGCTCGCGCTCGACGATGCGGTCGCGCAGAAGGTGCAGATCGCCGGCAAGCCCGCCCGCTTCAATCTCGTCGTGCAGGACGACCAGGCCGATCCGCGCATCGGCGTGCAGGCCGCGCAGGCGCTGGTCGACCAGAACGTGTCGGTCGTGGTCGGCCACTTCAATTCGGGGACGACGATCCCGGCGTCGGTGGTCTACGACAAGGCCGGCATTCCGGTCATCGACCCGGCCGCGACCAACCCGACGCTCACATCGCGCGGGCTCGCGAACATGTTCATGGTGATCGCGACCGACGGCCAAAATGCCGGCAACGCGGGCAAGTACGCGGTCGACGTGACGAAGGCGAAGCGCATTGCGATCATCGACGACCGCACCGCGTTCGGCCAGGGCGAGGCCGACGAATTCGAGAAGGCCGTGAAGGCTGCGGGCGGCAACCTCATCGGCCGCGAGTTCACCAACAACCAGGCGGTCGATTTCCGCGCGCAGATCACGAGCCTGAAGGCCAAGAATCCCGACCTGATCTTCTTCGGCGGCCTCGATTCGCTCGCCGCGAACTTCATCAAGCAGATGCGCCAGCTCGGGCTGAATGCGCAGTTCGTCGGCGGCGGCGGCGTGAAGGACAACGAGTTCATCAAGATCGCGGGCCCGGCCGCCGAAGGCGCGATGGCATGGGAATACGGCCGTCCGCTCGACGAGCTGCCGCAGGGCAAGGATTTCGAGGCACGCTTCAAGAAGCGCTTCGGCGTCGACGTGCTGTCGTATGCGCAGTTCGGCTATGACGCGGCGTGGGCGGCGATCAAGGCGATGCAGGCGGCCAACTCGACCGACCCGAAGGCCTATCGCCCGGCGCTCAAGAAAATCGACTTCGAAGGCGTGACCGGCCGCATCTCGTTCGCGAACGACGGCTCGCTGAAGAGCGGGATGTCGACGCTGTACCAGGTGAAGAATGGCGCGTGGAAGACGATCGTGACGAAGGGAGGCTGATCGGCGACGGAGGCGGCCGGCGGCGGAAACGCCGCCTCGCCGCTGAGACCGGCGCCGCCCGCACCGATCTCGTATGACGACTGATGTTGAAGCGATTCGAGGCAGGCCCGCCGCCGCGCGGCCCCCACACCCCGGCCAGCGGTCAGCCGGCCTCGGCCTCCGCCGCCTCGTGCGCGCGGCGCAGCCGCTCGCGGCTGTTCGTGAGGTGCGTGCGCATCGCGGCGCGGGCCGCTTCCGGGTCGTGGCGGGCGATCGCCTCGTAGATGTCCTCGTGCTCGTGGTTCAGCCGGCCCACGTAACGCTCAAGGTCGTCGCCGGCAAAGCGCGCCGAGTTCACGCGCGTGCGCGGGATGATCGACGTGCCGAGCTGCGTCATGATGTCGACGAAATAGCGGTTGCCGGTGGATTGCGCGATCTGCAGGTGGAACTGGAAGTCGAGCTGCGCGGTGTCGCGGCCGCCGCCCGCGCCCGTCGCGATCGCGTCGAGCGCGCGTCGCAGCGCGGCGAGGTCGGCATCGTTCGCGCGCTGCGCGGCCAGGCTCGCGCACTCGCTTTCGAGGCTGATGCGCAGCTCCAGCACCGCGAGCACATCGCGCAGCGTCGTGATCGTCGCGGGATCGATGCCGAGCGTCTGGCGGCGCGACGGCTCCAGCACGAAGCTGCCGATGCCGTGGCGCGTCTCGACGAGGCCGCTCGCCTGCATCCGCGAGATCGCCTCGCGCACGACCGTGCGGCTCACGCCCTGCGCCGCCATGACTTCGGTTTCGGTCGGCAGCTTGTCGCCGGGACGCAGCGTGCCGTTTTCGATCTGCGCGGTCAGCGCGTCGACGACATCTTGTGCGAGGCTGCGTGCGCGACGGCGCGGCGCTGCGGGAAGCGTAGGCACGGACATGTGGCCGGTTCCTTTTTGAATGATCGTAATGTGAGCCGAGGGTTTACGCGGGGTTTGAGCGAAAGCCGATGATTCATTATACTGCGTCACAAGTCATCCGACGACTGATGATCGGCGCACGGATCTCCTGTCGACTCAGGTCGGCCGTTCAGCACCGCCCCGGTCCCGTGCGTGACAATCGGGCCGCGTTCGCGTTTCGCGCGCCGCCGGCCCGGTTGCCGCTTTCACCCCGTTTCGGGTTGCGTCGACATGCGGGCCTTGCGCGCCGCGCACATCGGTTGTCGAATGATCGCACCTCCCGCCGCGCGCGGCAAAGCTTTTGCCGCACGGCATCGCCCACTCTCTCGCCATCGCCGCCCATGAACGCCGTCACTGCCTCGCCCTCCCCCGACACGCCGCGCATCGTCGACCTGCAAGCGATTCCGGTCGCCGGCCACGACAGCATGCTGCTCAACCTGAGCGGCGCGCACGGCCCGTTCTTCACCCGCAACCTCGTGATCCTGAAGGACAGCGCGGGTCGCACGGGCGTCGGCGAAGTGCCGGGCGGCGAAAGCATCCGCCGCACGCTCGACGACGCGCGCGCGCTCGTCGTCGGCCAGCCGGTCGGCAACTATCACGCGGTGCTCAACGACGTGCGGCGCACCTTCGCCGACCGCGACGCGAGCGGCCGCGGGCTGCAGACCTTCGACCTGCGCACGACGATCCACGCGGTCACCGCGCTCGAGGCCGCGCTGCTCGACCTGCTCGGTCAGCATCTCGGCGTGCCGGTCGCCGCGCTGCTCGGCGAAGGCCAGCAGCGCGAGCGTGTCGAGATGCTCGGCTACCTGTTCTACATCGGCGATCGCACGAAGACGGCGCTGCCCTATCGCGACGGCCGCGGCGCGACCGACGACTGGACGCGCGTGCGCGACGAAGCCGCGCTGACGCCCGAAGCCGTCGTGCGGCTCGCCGAAGCCGCGCATGCGCGCTACGGCTTCAACGACTTCAAGCTGAAGGGCGGCGTATTCGAAGGGGCAAGCGAGATCGAGGCCGTGACGGCGCTCGCCGAGCGCTTCCCCGACGCGCGCGTGACGCTCGATCCGAACGGCGCGTGGTCGCTCGACGAGGCCGTGCGGCTGTGCCGCGACCAGCACCACGTGCTCGCGTACGCGGAAGATCCCTGCGGCGCGGAGAACGGTTACTCGGGCCGCGAGGTGATGGCCGAATTCCGCCGCGCGACGGGGCTGCCGACGGCGACCAACATGATCGCGACCGACTGGCGGCAGATGGGCCATGCGGTGCAGCTGCACGCCGTCGACATCCCGCTCGCCGATCCGCACTTCTGGACGATGCAGGGCTCGGTGCGGGTCGCGCAGATGTGCCGCGACTGGGGCCTCACGTGGGGTTCGCATTCGAACAACCACTTCGACGTGTCGCTCGCGATGTTCACGCACGTCGCGGCCGCGGCGCCGGGCCAGGTCACCGCGATCGATACGCACTGGATCTGGCAGGACGGCGAACGGCTGACGCGCGAGCCGCTGAAGATCGAGAACGGTCTGGTGGACGTGCCGAAGCGGCCGGGGCTCGGCATCGACATCGACATGGATGCGGTCGCGCTCGCGCACGAGCTGTACAAGCAGCACGGCCTCGGCGCCCGCGACGACGCGGCGGCGATGCAGTATCTGATTCCGGGCTGGACGTTCAACAACAAGCGCCCGTGCCTCGTGCGCTGAGCACGGACCGACCGGGCGGCAACGTCGCCCGGTCACGCCCGGGCGGCCGCCTCTAGCCGGGGATCACTGACCGGGCGTCCCTGACCGGGCGTCCCTGACCGGACGTCCCTAGCCGGCCGCACCTAGCCGGCCGCACCGATCCCCCGCGCCATCCCCGACGCGGCGAACACGATGACGATCACCAGCACCGCCTGCCAGTGGCCGATCCGCACATAGGTGCGCGCACGGTCGATATCGGGCATCTGCTGCCGCCGCGCGGCGACACGCCAGCGGATCAACCCCAGCATCGGCACGACCTCGAGCAGCAGGATCAGCACGAGCGCGGTCATCTTCAGGTGAAAGAGCGGTTCGTGCAGGTAGTACGCGGTCCCTTTTTCGAAACCGCCGAACGCACGCGCGAGGCCCGTCGCGATCAGGACGAGCGCGGACAGCCCCCAGAGCGCATCCGCCTTGAACACGCCGGGCAAATCGGCCGCCTGCGCCGACGCGACGAGCCGGCGCAACGCGCGGTTACGCGCCGCGATCGCGGCAAACGCGACGCCGAACGCACTCAGGTGGATGGCAGCCAGCAACCAACGGACGATCATCGCGCCTCCTTGTCGCCCGCGTCCGTGCGCGGGCCGTGTCAGACGATTTGCTTGAGCGCCGCGTCGAGCGCGAGCACCGCGACGCGGTCGCCTTCGGTCGCGAGCGGCGTGCGCATCACGATCTGCCGGTTGTGGCCGACAGCCGCCGGCGAATCCCACAGCAGCTCCACCTTCGGTCGATTGAACAGGCTGCCGCGACGCGGCGGCACGACCGCCGGCTGCGCGCCTTGCTCGCCCTGTTCGCCCGCGGCGGGCGCCGCGCGGCCGGGCCAGCGCACCGACAGTTCGCGCGCGTCGTACTGGCCGACCTTGCGGCTTTCCATCCAGACGATCGCGGTGCGCGTCAGCATGTCGAGCGAGATCGCATACCGGCCGACCGCGAAGCGGCGCGCGGCCACGTTGGTCCGCCACAGCGGCCGCGGCCGGCAGATCCACACGATCGCCGCGTACAGCGCCGGCGCGGCGACGAGCCAGCCGTTGGTGGCCGTCACCGCGTGCAGCGCGCGGCGCCAGCCGGCCGCCCACGTGAAGGCGCCGATCGACCACACCGCGAACAGGAAACCGATCAGCGCGAACACGCGCAGCGCCTGGCGCAGCCACTGCGGCAGCGGATGGAACGGCCGCTCGGCCCGTGCGGCGGCACCCGGCAGCGCGAGCAGCAGGAAGATCAGGATGAGGTAGATGAATGCCCACGGCGACGACACCATCGCCGACAGCGACGAGCGATAGCCCATCTGGGACATCGAGAACAGCCAGCGCGCGAGCAGCACGAGACCGATCGCGCGCAACGCGAAGATCACACCGGCGCCGGGGGCCGGCGCTGCGCGCGTGGTTTTCGTTCTCGCCAAGACTGCTCTCCTCTGGATATTCGTACCGGGCCGGATTTCACGGCACGGCCATTATAGGGACATTACCGTCTGGACAGATGGCCGGATGGCGTGCCGGGCCGCTTCGAAGCGGGTTCGCGGCGCCGGGCGCGGCGAGAATACAACACATCCGCGCCGCGGATGTGACGACGCCCCGCCGGAAGACCCGGACGGGGCGTCGTACGGTCGCGCGCCGCCATGCGGCGGCGGCCCGCAATCAGCTCGCGTTGACTTCGCGGAGCACCGTGCGGCGCTTCTGGCGCAGCAGTTCCTCGTAGCCCTTCACGTAGTTCTGCGCCATCACCTTCGACGAGAAACGGGCTTCGAACGCGGCGCGAACCTTCTCGCGCGGCAGCGTATCGAGGCGCTTGAGCGCGGCGACGGCCGACAGTTCGTCTTCGACGACGAAGCCCGACACGCCGTTGTCGATCACTTCCGGCACCGAGCCGCGCTTGAACGCGATCACCGGCGTGCCGCAGGCCATTGCCTCGATCATCACCAGGCCGAACGGCTCCGGCCAGTCGATCGGGAACAGCAGCGCGTGCGCGTTGCCGAGGAATTCGGTCTTTTCGGCTTCGCTGATTTCACCGATGTACTCGACGTGCGGCAGCGCGAACAGCGGCTTGATCTTCTCTTCGTAGTACGCGCGGTCGGCCTTGTCGAGCTTCGCGGCGATCTTGATCGGCAGGCCGGCCTGCTCGGCGATGCGGATCGCGGTGTCGACGCGCTTTTCCGGCGAGATGCGGCCGAGGAACGCGAGGTAGCTCGGCTTCACGTTCGGGATCGGCGTCAGCAGGTTTTCCGGCAGGCCGTGATACACGGTCGACAGCCAGTTCGCCTGCGGCAGCGGGATGCGCTGGTTGTCGGAGATCGACACGACCGGCACGTCGCTGAATGCGTTGAAGATCGGCTGCAGCTCCGGCAGGTCGAGACGGCCGTGCATCGTCGTCAGATGCGGGACCGGCTGGCGCGAGAACAGCGAGAACGGGTAGTAGTCGATGTGGCAGTGCAGGACATCGAACTCTTCCGCGCGGCGGCGCACCTGCTCGAGGAGCAGCATGTGCGGGGCCATCACGTCGCGGATGGTCGGGTCGAGGCGCAGCGCCTGCGGCCAGCACGCTTCGAGCTTCGCGGAGGTCTGCGAATCGCCGCTCGCGAAGAGCGTGACGTCATGCCCCATCTCGACGAGTGCTTCGGTGAGGTAGGACACCACTCGCTCGGTACCGCCGTACAGTTTCGGGGGCACCGCTTCATGCAACGGAGCGATTTGGGCGATTCGCATGCGTAACTCCTAAAAAATCGGCAAAAAACCAGGTATGGGTCGGCAACCTGCCGGGGGCCGGGATGCATGTCGTCCGAAAGTCGGACGAATCAGCCTGCCGGGGCGTCGAACCCGCGCTGCTCAAGGAGCGTCGTCGACGCGACAGGCATAGAACGTTTGAAACGAAGACCCGTTGACAGGGGTTCGTAAAAAACCTGGAATCGAACCCGGAGCCGATTATCTAGGGTTAATCCCGATACGGCGCACGACATTTCAAACTCTTTACTTTGTTACAAAGGCGCAACACTTTGCAACCCGCGGACTCGGGCGTCCGTTCTAGAGTGGAAGGCCGTTTTGGCGATCCTCGTTAACCCGCAGCTGCCGGCAGCGTGATTTCGGCACACGCGGCAGGACGGGATGCCGGATTTTATCTCAAAATCGAACGCGAGCCCCTGGCCAAGGCAAGATTCGCGCAGCGCGACGCGCGGCCTTGTTTACAATGCCGGATTATTCAGTCCGAGCGCGCCGGCCTGCGATCCAGCCGCCACGCTCAATCACCGAATCACCGCACGCATATTTTGGAATCTCTCACCCCTGCCCAGCGCAACGCCCACAACGCGAAGCTGTCGAGCTACGCGCATCGGCCGATCGCGTTCCTGTTCCGCTACATCCGCCTCCATCCGGTCGCCCACCTGGTGGTGCTCTGCAGCGTGCTGGCCGCCGTCGGCTGCGCGCTCGGCTCCCAATATGCGATCAAGCACCTGATCGACGTGCTGGCGACCGGGCGGCATCATCCCGGCCCGCTGTGGAGCGCGTTCGCGCTGCTCGTCGGCCTGATCGCGGCCGACAACCTGCTGTGGCGCGTCGGCGGCTGGGTCGCCGCGCACACGTTCGTCGCGGTCACCGGCGACCTGCGGCGCGACCTGTTCCAGTACCTGATCGGCCATTCGCCGACGTATTACTCGGAGAAGCAGCCGGGCACGCTCGCCAGCCGCATCACGGCCACGTCGAACGCGGTCTACACGTCGGAGAACACGATGGCGTGGAACGTGCTGCCGCCGTGCATCGCGGTGATGGGCGCGATCCTGATGATCATCGTCGTCAATCCGCTGATGGCGGCCGGCCTGCTCGGCTGTTCGGCCGTGCTGTCCGTCATCCTGTTCAAGCTGGCCGGCCGCGGCTCGGCACGCCATCACGCGTTCGCGGCGAAGGCAGCGGCGGTCGACGGCGAGCTCGTCGACGTGATCGGCAACATGGGCCTCGTGCGCGCGTTCGGGATGACGCTGCGCGAACAGAAGCGCTTCAGCGCGACGGTCAAGGCGGAGATGGATGCGCGCCAGCAAAGCCTGCTCTATCTCGAAAAGCTGCGCCTGCTGCACGCGGTGATCACCGCGATGCTGTCCGCCGGCCTGCTCGGCTGGGCGCTGTGGCTGTGGGACCAGGGCCGCGCGACGTCGGGCGACATCGTGCTCGTCAGCTCGCTCGGCTTCACGATCCTGCACGGCACGCGCGACCTCGCGGTCGCGCTCGTCGACGTCACGCAGCACGTCGCACGCCTGTCCGAAGCGGTGAAGACGCTGCTCGAACCGCACGGGATGCCGGACCGTTCCGACGCGCAACCGCTGTCGGCCACGGGCGGCCGCGTCGACTTCGAGCGCGTGACGTTCGCGTACCCGCACCGCCGCGCGATCCTCGACCATTTCGACCTCCATATCGAGCCGGGCCAGCGCGTCGGCCTGATCGGCAAGTCGGGCGCCGGCAAGTCGACCGTGCTGGCGCTCCTGCAGCGCTTCTACGACACGCAGGACGGTGTCGTGAAGATCGACGGCCAGGACGTGAAGGGCATCACGCAGGACAGCCTGCGCCATGCGATCGCGCTGGTGCCGCAGGACATCTCGCTGCTGCACCGGACGATCTACGACAACATCGCGTACGGCCGCCCCGACGCGACCCGCGAGGAAGTGCTCGCCGCGGCGCGCGACGCGCGCTGCGCGGAATTCATCGAGGCGATGCCGGAAGGCTATGACACGATCGTCGGCGACCGCGGCGTCAAGCTGTCGGGCGGCCAGCGCCAGCGCATCGCGATCGCGCGCGCGATCCTGAAGGATGCGCCGATCCTGCTGCTCGACGAAGCGACGTCGGCGCTCGACAGCGCGTCCGAGGAAGCGATCCAGAGCGCGCTCGACCGCCTGATGGTCGGCCGCACGGTGATCGCGATCGCGCACCGCCTGTCGACGCTGCGCAACTTCGACCGCATCATCGTGATGAGCAACGGCAAGGTGATCGACGACGGCCCGCCCGACGTGCTGCGCAACCGTCCCGGCCTGTACCGCGACCTGCTCGCGAAGCAGCACGGCCGCCATCACGCGGCGCCCGTCGACGGCAACACGCCCACCGGCGAACGCGTGGCCTGACGCGCCGGCATACCGCCGACGAAAAAGCCGCCTTGCTTGCGCACGGCGGCTTTTTCAATTGCAGCGGGGGCAATCCGGTCAGACCTGCTGCAGATCGCGCAGGAAATTGTCCCGCCACACCGACACGTTGTTCTCGCGAAGCTGCGCGATCATGTCCGCGTAGCGTGCGCGCCGCTCGGCGAGCGGCATCGTCAACGCCTGCGACAGCGCATCGGCCATCCCGTCGATATCGATCGGATTGACGATCAGCGCGCCGGTAAGCTCGCGTGCGGCGCCCGCGAAGCGCGACAGCACCAGCACGCCCGGATCGTCCGGATTCTGCGCGGACACGTACTCCTTCGCGACGAGGTTCATCCCGTCGCGCAGCGGCGTCACGAAGCCCACGCGCGCGAGCCGGTACAGCGCGGCCAGCAGCTGGCGGTCGTACTGGCGGTGAATGTAGAGGATCGGCGCCCAGTCGAGTTCCGCGTAGCGCCCGTTGATGCGCCCCGACTCCGCCTCGAGCTGCAGGCGGATGTCCTGGTATGCGCGCAGGTCCGCGCGCGTCGACGGCGCGATCTGCAGGAACGACACGCGGTTGCGGATCGACGCCTGGTGCTCGAGCAGCTTCTCGAAGGCCCGGAAGCGCTCGACGAGCCCCTTCGAATAATCGAGCCGGTCGACGCTCATGATCAGTTGCCGCCCGCGTAGCGACGTCGCGAGCGTACGCACCGCCTTGCCGTTCTCGCCCGCCTGCGCGAGCGACGCGATCTCGTCCGGATACACGCCGATCGGATAGGCGGCCGCGCGCAGCGTCTGGCCGAACGCATGCACGCTTACCGTATTCCCGTCGCGCTCGACGTCGCCGCCCGCCTCGAACTCGACGTAGTCGCAGAACGCGCGCAGGTCGGGCTCGGTCTGGAAGCCGAGCAGATCGAACGCGCACAGCGACTCGACGAGCTCGCGGTGCGGCGGCACGTTGACGAGCACCTGCGCGGCCGGAAACGGGATGTGCAGGAAGAAGCCGATGCGGTTCTTCACGCCGGCGTCGCGCAGCGCGCGCGCGAACGGAATCAGATGATAGTCGTGCACCCAGATCACGTCGTCGTCCTGCAGCAGCGGCACGAGCTGCTGCGCGAGCCACACGTTGACGCGGCGGTAGCCGTCGAATTCGTGGCGATCGTACTGGATCAGGTCCGCGCGGTAATGGAACGCGGGCCACAGCGTCGCGTTCGAGAAACCGCGGTAATACTGGTCGTAATCGCGGCGCGACAGCCCGACGGTCGCGAACGTCACGGGCCCGCGCTCCTCGATGCGGATCTGCGGCTGCGGCGCGCCGGACGCGACCACGTCGCCGCTCCAGCCGAACCACATGCCGCCGGTTTCCTTCAGCGCGTCGTAGACGCCGATCGCAAGGCCGCCCGCCGCCGGTTCGCCTTCCGAGATCGGCGCGACGCGGTTTGAAACGATGATGAGCCGGCTCATGCGTGAGGCTGCCCCGCGCCGAGCCAGCGTGCGATCTGCTCATGCAGGGCGTCGACCGAATCGAGCCGCATGCGCGCGGACGTCTCGCCCGCGCCGACCTTGATCGACAGGCCGCCGCGCGCATTGACCACCGCGAAGCCCTTCTCGTCGGTCAGGTCGTCGCCCGCGAACAGCGGCACGCGGCCCGCAAACGGCGGCTCGTCGAGGAACGCGGCCAGCGCGCGGCCCTTGTCGACGCCCTTCGGCTTGATCTCGAACACCATCTTGCCCGGTTGCAGCACGTACGCATCCGCATAGTCGGCGACGAGGCGCTCGGCCGCCTCGCGCGCCACCGCCTCGCGCTCGGGCGCATTGCGAAAGTGCAGCGCGACGGCCGCGCCCTTGATTTCGAGCAGCATGCCCGGATGGCGGTCGACCACGTCGGCAAGCTCGCGCTCGATGCGCAGCAGGCGTTCGTCGTTGAAGCCGATGCGCTGCGTGTCGCCGTTCGCATCGCGGCGCTCCGCGCCGTGCAGGCCGGCGATCGGCAGGCCGGGCATCTTCAGGAACGTGTCGAGGTTGTCGATGCCGCGCCCGGACACGATCGCGACCGCGCCGTGCGAGCGGCGCGACAATTCGTCGAGCAGCGTCAGCAGCGACGGCGGAACGCGAATGCTGTCGGGCGTCGGCGCCAGCTCGACGAGCGTGCCGTCGAAGTCGAAGAAGAACGCGGTATCGGTCAGGGACAGGGAAGCCGGAACGGATTGCATCGATTCGATAGTCTGAGGGCGGCCGGCACACGCCGGCCGCCGCTGCGCGAATGGAGTTGTGCGCATCTTACCGCGCCTGCGCCCCCAGATGGGCGAAACCGGGGCAGCGCGAACCTCGCGCCGCCCCACCGCGTCAACTGCGACATATTGCCCCGCTGGCCGGCACCGTACCGGTTTCAAAAGGACGCAGGCGCGCGAATTGCGCTACAGTCGCAACCGCCTGCCGCGCGACGCATGGCATCGCGCCGGCCGGTCACCCATTTCGCCCGATCGAGCCCAGGATGCCGTCTCGCCTCTCCCGCCTCATCCGCAGGTCCGCGGCCCTCGCCGCCGCCGTGGCGCTCGCCGCGTGCACGCGCGACGAGCCGCGCTGGAACCTGACCAACGTCACCGGCCACCTGCCCGACCTGTCGTTCAGGCTGACGGGCGGCGACGGCCGTCCCGTCGACGCCGATGCGTTCCGCGGCCGGGTCGCGCTCGTCTACTTCGGCTACACGCACTGCCCCGATGTCTGCCCCGAAACCTTGGCGCGGCTGATGGACGTGCTCGCGAAGCTCGGCCCCCGGGCGGACAACGTGCGCATCCTGTTCGTATCGGTCGATCCCGCGCGCGATACGCCGCAGGCGATGCAGTCCTATGTCGCCGCGTTCGACCCCGCGCATGCGCGCGGGCTGACCGGCACCGACGGCCAGATCGAGTCGCTCGCCAAGCGCTATCGCGTCGCGTACCAGATGGAAAAACGCGATCCGTCCGGCGGCTACGAAGTCACGCACAGCTCGGCCGTCTACATCTTCGACGCGACCGGCCGCGCACGCCTGCTCGCGACCGATCGCGATTCGCCCGACGCCATCGCCGCCGATGTGCGCCGGATCATCGACACCGCCTCCACGACCTGAACCGCGCCATGAACACGAAAACGACACTCAAGACGCTCGCCCTCCTCGCCGCGCTGTGCGCCGGCGCCCACGCATATGCCTCCGGCGCGATCAGCGCGCAGAACGCGTGGGTGCGCTGGCTGCCGAACAAGCTGCCCGCCGGCGGCTACGTGACGCTCGTGAACACCGGCGACAAGCCGATCGACCTCGTCGACGTCGACAGCCCCGACTACGGGATGGCGATGCTGCACCAGACGGTATCGAACGGCTCGACGCAGAAGATGGAAATGGTCGACAAGCTGACCATCCCCGCGCGCGGCAAGGTCGACATCGCGCCGGGCGGCTATCACTTCATGCTCGAGGAGCCAAAGCACGCGATCAAACCGGGCGACACCGTGCACCTGCGCCTGAAATTCTCCGACGGCGAAACGGTCGATGCGCCGTTCGCCGTGAAATCGCCGGCCAAGGCGAAGTGATGCGCGCGCGATGAACCTCCTGTACTGGCTCGATCCGTGGGAACCGTCGCCGACCGTGGTCATCGCGGTGCTCACGGCCGCCGTGCTGTTCGCGCGCGGCGTGAAGAAGGCGAAGGTGTCGCCGCTGCGGCAGTTCTCGTTCTGGTTCGGGCTGACGGCGCTCTACATCGCGCTGCATACGCGGCTCGACTATTTCTTCGAGCACGAATTCTTCCTGCACCGCGCGCAGCACCTCGTGCTGCATCACCTCGGGCCGTTCTTCATCGCGCTGTCCTATCCGGGCGCGGCGATCCGGGCGGGCATTCCGTTCCGCTGGCGGCAGCGCTTCGTGCGTCCCGCGCTTGCGTGGGCGCCGGTACGGGCGACGCTCGACGTGGTGTTCCATCCGGTCGTCGCGGTCGTGCTGTTCGTCGGGCTGATCTATTTCTGGCTGCTGTCGCCGATCCACTTCATCGCGATGCTCGACTGGCGCCTGTATCGCGTGATGAACTGGAGCATGGTGATCGACGGGCTGCTGTTCTGGTGGCTCGTCGTCGATCCGCGTCCCGCGCCGCCCGCGCGGCTGTCGCCGGGCCGCCGGATCCTGATCGTCGTCGCGGCGATCCCGCCTCAGATCGCGCTCGGCGCGCTGATCTTCTTCACGCCGCACGAGCTGTATCCGATCTACTCAATCTGCGGCCGCGCGTTCACGTGGCTGAGCCCGATGCGCGACCAGCAGATCGGCGGCCTGCTGCTGTGGATTCCCGGCTCGATGATGAGCGTGATCGGCGCGCTGATCGCGCTGCGGCACTGGCTGCGGCTGTCCGCGCGCGGGCGCCTGATCGGCGAACGGGCCGCGCTGCCTGCGGACGAGCCGCCGGTCGCACGCGCCGCGCACTGACCGCCGCGGCGCGCGTCACGCGCGCGCGCTGCGCATCCACACGTGCGGAATGCCGTCCTCGTCGTGCACGTCCGAACTCGGCGTGAAGCCGAATGCCCCGTAGAAGCGCTGCAAGTGGGCCTGCGCATGCAGGCTCACCGGCGTTTCCGGCCACTGCGCACGGATATGCTCGAGCGCGCGCGACAGCAGCCCGTTGCCGAGGCCCGCGCCGCGAAACGCGGCGGTCGTCAGCACGCGGCCGATGCGCACGTCGGTATGCTGCGCGTCGGGCAGCAGCACGCGCAGATAACCGGCCAGGCGGCCGGCCGGATCGAAGGCCGCCAGATGCCACGCGGCCTGATCCGCATCGTCGATGTCGCGATACACGCAGTTCTGTTCGACGACGAAGACGGCGCTGCGCGCTTCGAGGATCGAATAGATTTCGCGCGCCGTCAGCGCGTCGAAGGGTTTCCAGCGCCAGTCGAGATCGGCGGTGCTCGGAAGTGCGGCGGGTGCGGATGCGTTCATGTGGGGTCCTGATTCGGGCGCGCCGGCCGGCGCGCGGCAACCGTCGATTATGCCCCGAAGCACGTATCGCGCGCGACTGCCTGCCCGCACGCGAAAAAAAGCCCCGCATCGCGCGGGGCCTGCCCGTCATGCCGTCATGCCGGCATCCGACCGAAGCGGCCGTTGTTGAAGTCCTCGATCGCGGTGCGAATCTCCGCTTGTGAGTTCATCACGAACGGGCCGTAACCGACGACCGGCTCGTCGATCGGCTCGCCGCTCAGGATCAGCAGCTTCGCGTCGCCGTTCGCCTCGATCTCGACGTCTCGGCCGTCGCGGCCGAGTTGCACGAACTGCGCTTCGCGCGCCACCGTCTCGCCGTTCACCTGCACGGTGCCGCTCAGCACGACTACCGCGAGCGTCCGCCCTTCGGCGATCGGGAACCGCGCGTGGCCGCCCGCCACGAGCCGCACGTCCCACACGTCGATCGGCGTGTGCGTGCGGGCCGGGCCGCGCCGCCCGTCGAGTTCGCCGGCGATGATCCGCGCCCGCCCGGCGCCTTCCGGCAGCTCGACCACCGGGATATCGGCGTTCAGCAGCGTCTGGTAGCCCGGCGCGCCCATCTTGTCCGCGGCGGGCAGGTTCACCCACAGCTGCACCATCTCGAGCGGGCCGCCCCGCTTCGTGAACGCCTCCGAGTGGAATTCCTCGTGCAGGATCCCGCTCGCGGCCGTCATCCACTGCACGTCGCCCGGGCCGATCGTGCCGCCCGCGCCGGTCGAGTCGCGGTGCGCGACTTCGCCGTCGTAGACGATCGTCACCGTTTCGAAGCCGCGGTGCGGGTGCTGGCCGACCCCGCGCGGCGCCGAAGCCGGCTCGAAGTTCGCGGGGCCGGCGTAGTCGAGCAGCAGGAACGGGCTCAGATGCGCGCCGTGAGACTGGTAGCTGAACATCGAACGCACCGGGAAACCGTCGCCGACCCAATGGCCGCGCGGCGCACTGTAGACACCCTGGATCTTCTTCATTGCCCTTCTCCATATTGCGGCGAAACCCGTGTTTCGCATCTTGAATAACAATATAGAGATGGAACGATCCATCCGGTAGACTGCCGAAATCGCACTCAGCGTTCCATTTCATGAACGATAAAGCGCGGGATCTCAACGATCTCTACTACTTCGTGCAGGTCGTCGAACACGGCGGCTTCGCGCCGGCCGGACGCGCGCTGGACATGCCGAAATCGAAGCTGAGCCGCCGCATCGCGCTGCTCGAGGCGCGGCTCGGCATGCGGCTGATCCAGCGTTCGACGCGCCGCTTCACGGTCACCGACGTCGGCCAGACCTATTACGCGCATTGCCGCGCGATGCTCGTCGAGGCCGACGCCGCCGACGAGGCGATCGCGCTGCTGCACGAGGAGCCGCGCGGCATCGTGCGCGTCAGTTGCCCGATCGTGCTGCTCGATTCGCTGGTCGGCACGATGATCGCCGCGTTCATGGCCGCCTGCCCGCGCGTCGAGATCCATCTCGAAGCGACCAACCGGCGCGTCGACGTGGTCGGCGAAGGGATCGACGTCGCGATCCGCGTGCGTCCGCCGCCGCTCGAGGACAGCGATCTCGCGCTGCGCGTGCTCGCCGAGCGCGGCCAGTGTCTCGTCGCGAGCCCTGCGCTGCTGCGCGAGCACGGCGTGCCGGCCGTTCCCGCCGATCTCGCGCGCCTGCCGAGCCTCGATCACGGCGTGCCGCAGTCCACGCACGTGTGGCGGCTGCGCGGGCCCGACGGCGCGCAGGCGGAAATCCATCACCAGCCGCGCCTGGTGACGGGCGGCATGCTCGCGCTGCGCGCGGCGGCCGCCGCAGGCGTCGGCATCGTGCAGTTGCCGACGATGATGGTGCGCGACGAAGTCGCACGCGGCGAACTGACGACCGTCCTGCCCGACTGGGCGCCGCGCCGCGAGATCGTGCACGCGGTGTTCGCATCGCGTCGCGGGCTGCTGCCCGCGGTCCGAGCGCTGCTCGACTTTCTGGCGGAGCGGTTCGCCGAGCTCGAACCCGACTGAGCGCACCGCGTCCCACACCATCGTGCGCTGCAGACCGCCCGCGCGTGCCGTAGACTGCGGTACGCGCAGTGCGCCGTCAGTGCGCCTTTTGACAACCCCTATCGCTTTCCCGCCATGTTCACGCTGTCCAACGACCCCACCGCCTCCAAGGCCGATCAATACGCGACGCTCGTCGAGCAGGCCCGCGCGCTCGTCGAATCCGAACGCGACCTGACCGCCAATGCGGCGAATTTCTCCGCGCTTGTCTATCACTCGCTCGATCGCCTGAACTGGGCCGGCTTCTACTTCTTCGACGGCACCGAGCTCGTGGTCGGGCCGTTCCAGGGCAAGCCCGCGTGCGTGCGGATCGCCCTCGGCAAGGGCGTGTGCGGCACGGCCGCGCAAACCCGCGAGACGCAGGTCGTGCGCGACGTGCACGACTTCCCGGGCCATATCGCGTGCGATGCGGCGTCGGAATCGGAAATCGTCGTGCCGCTGGTGGCGGGCGACGGCACGCTGATCGGCGTATGGGATGTCGACAGCCCGGTCGCCGCGCGCTTCGACGACGAAGACCGCAAAGGAATGGAAGCGCTGTGCCGCGTGTTCGTCGAACACGCGTGGCGGAAGGCGCGCGGTTGACCGTCGCTGCGCGGCGGCGCCGGCCGCCGCGAACGACACGGGCCCCGTGAAGGGGCCCGTTTCATTGCAACGCCGCGCGGCCGGATGCGGCGCGCTGGCCGCATCCGGCCGCGTCAGGCTGCGTGCGCGCCGGAAGACGCGGCGAACGCCTGCGGCGTCGCATCCTCGGTCAGCACCTCGAAGCCCGTTTCCGTCACCACGACCATGTGCTCCCACTGCGCGGACAGCGAATGGTCCTTCGTGACGACCGTCCAGCCGTCGGCCAGCACGCGCGTATCGCGCTTGCCCGCGTTGAGCATCGGCTCGATCGTGAAGATCATCCCCGGCCGCAGCGGTACGCCGGTGCCCGGGCGGCCGTAGTGCAGCACCTGCGGCTCGTCGTGATAGACGTCGCCGATGCCGTGCCCGCAATACTCGCGCACCACGCTGAACCCTTCGCGATGTGCGACCTGCTGGATCGCGTAGCCGACGTCGCCAAGCGTCGCGCCCGGACGCACCGCGCGGATGCCGGCATGCATCGCCTCGTAGGTCGCCGCGACGAGCCGCCGCGCGAGTTCGTTCGGTTCGCCGACGAAATACATGCGGCTCGTGTCGCCGAACCAGCCGTCCTTGATCACCGCGATGTCGAGGTTCACGATGTCGCCGTCGCGCATCGGCCGCGACGTCGGAATGCCATGACAGACCACGTGGTTGACCGACGTGCACAGCGTCTTCGGATAGCCGTGGTAGCCGATGTTCGCGGGAATCGCACCCAGCTCGTCGACGATGTACTCGCGACAGCGCGCGTCCAGCTCGTCGGTGGTAACGCCAGGCTTCACATGCTCGGTGATCATCGTCAGCACCTGCGACGCCAGCTTCGCGGCTTCGCGCGATTTCGCGATTTCCGCGGCGCCGCGGATCGGGATTTCTCGCTTCGCCATTACGCCACCTGCTCGATGTGATGCGCGACCGGTTCCGCCGCCCTCGCGTCGCCGCCCCGCGCCTCGGCTTCGATCAACATCTTGCAGATGTCGCCGTAGGACAGCGCCGGGTTGAGTTCCGCCAGCATCCCGACGCGCAGCCAGTGTTCGGCCTGCGCGTTGATCGACCGGCTCAGCGCCGTGCTCGTCGAGCGCAGCCGTTCATGCATGTGCTCGGAAATCTTGATGATGCCCATATATCCCCAATTAAACGAAACGTAGCTGTTTCGTATATTACGCCGCACGCGACGCCCGGGCAAGCCATTCGACTCCCGCCTCGCTCGACGAGCCGCGGCGAATGCCGTTGACATCGAATTCCAGTTTGCTGGAAAATCAATCCATCATGCAAGAATCTGCGATCACCGCAGCCGACGATACCGGCATCAACGAACGCATTGCCCGGCGCGTGCGCGATCTGCGCACCGTTCGAGGCTACACGCTCGACGCGCTGGCCGCGCGCTCCGGCGTCAGCCGTTCGATGATCTCGCTCATCGAACGCGCATCGGCCAGCCCGACCGCCGTCGTGCTCGACAAGCTCGCGGCCGGCCTCGGCGTATCGCTGGCCGGGCTGTTCGGCGGCGACCGGAACGATGCGCCCGCCCAGCCGCTCGCACGGCGCGCGCAGCAGGTCGAATGGCGCGATCCGGCGTCCGGCTATGTGCGGCGCAACCTGTCGCCGGCCGGCTGGCCGTCGCCGATCCAGCTCGTCGAGGTCGATTTCCCGCCCGGCGCGCGCGTCGCGTACGACAGCGGCGGGCGCGAAAGCGCGCTGCATCAGCAGGTGTGGATCATCAGCGGCCGCGTCGACGTCACGTTCGGCGACACGCTTCACGAACTTCACGAAGGCGACTGTCTGGCCATGCGGCTCGACCAGCCGCTGATCTTCAGCAATCCGTCGTCGCATGCCGCGCGCTATGTCGTCGCGATCTGCGATGCATCCGCCGCCGTGCGGAGCGCATGATGCGTGCATCGCGTGCGCAAGCGGTTTAAAGCCAACAGGAAGGAACCCGCATGAATTCCCCGACACCGCGCGACGACGTGCGCCTGATCGATTGCAGCGAGGCCGACCACGCGGCGGCCATCCTCGAGATCCTGAACGACGCGATCCTGAACTCGACCGCGCTGTACGACTACCGGCCGCGCCCGCCGGAAGCGATGGTCGCGTGGTTCGCGACGAAGCGCGCGGGCGGCTTTCCGGTCATCGGCGCCGTCGACGCGGCGGGCACGCTGCTCGGCTTCGCGAGCTGGGGCACGTTCCGCGCATTTCCGGCGTTCAAGTACACGGTTGAACACAGCGTCTACGTGCGCCATGACCAGCGCGGTCGCGGGCTCGGCGAACTGCTGCTGCGCGAAGTGGTCCGGCGTGCACGCGAAGCGCAGGTGCACGTGCTGGTGGGCTGCATCGACGCGGCCAATGCCGGCAGCATCGCACTGCATACGAAGCTGGGGTTCGTGCACGCAGGCACGATCGCGGAAGCGGGATTCAAGTTCGGCCGCTGGCTCGATGCGGCGTTCTATCAGTTGAAGCTCGAGACACCGGCACAGCCGGTGGACGGGTGATCTCGCCTCGCGTGGCGGCCGTCGCACCCACCGCGACGCAGAAAAGGAAGTGCCCTGCGGGACTTTTCTCGTCCGTCAATGACGAGCCTTCGCAGAGTCACCGACGGCCCGAAACGAAAATAACTTCGACAATCCTCCGCGGGTGGGCCACCGTCAAACCGACGACTGAAAGGTGGAAACCTTGTTCCGACCGGTTGCCTTCGCGTAATACAACGCCTCGTCGGCCGCCTTGATGATCGCTCCAGGCTCGCCGTCCTGATCCGGCACCCAACTCGCCAACCCGATACTGGCGGTCACGCGCCCATATTCGCTTCCGGCGTGCTCGAGCGCCAGTTCGTTGATCGCCGCGCGTATTCGTTCAGCAGTCTGGGCTGCGCCCGTCTCTGGTGTGTCAGGCAGCAGCACGACGAATTCCTCTCCGCCATAGCGAGCCGCTGTATCGATCGGTCGGCGAATGTTGTCGCCGATGCAGCGCGCGACTGCAGCCAGCGCATCGTCGCCCGCCTGGTGGCCATAGGTATCGTTGTAGGCCTTGAAACGATCGACATCGACGAACAGCAACGAGAAAACGGAATGGGCTCGCCGCGCACGGCGCCACTCCCGGTCCAGAACCTCGCCAAAGGTGCGGCGATTGTTGAGGCCGGTGAGCCCGTCGGTGCGAGCCAGCAGTTCGAGCTCGGATTCCGCGCGCATCCGACGCCGCAGCTGCGCGCTGAGAAATACGGATAGCGCAATGAAGGCTGCGCCGAATGTCGCGACGAGTAGACCGATCGTCGTGGCGCGGCGGCGCCACGCGGCATAAATGTCCTGCTCCGCCTCTGCGACCATGATGATCAGTGGCAGACTCGGAAAATTCTTGAAGTAGTAGAGACGGCGCACGCCGTCGATCGACGACGTTTCCGAGAACGAGCCATCGGGTGCGCGCCGGAAGCGCTGAAACGTTGCGGCCTTGCCGAGATCGCGGCCGATGGTCCGGACGTCGTACGGCTGCCGCATGATCATGATGCCGTCCTTGCCGATCAGCGATATCGAGCCATGTTGTCCCAATGACAATCCGGCGAACAGCTTGTGGAAATATTCGAGGTTGATCGCGATCAGCGCGATACCGGCAAACGAGCCATCCGGATTCGATATGCGCCGCGACAGCGCAATGCTGAGCATGCCGGCGCGCAAGCGCGACGCGAATGGGTCGCTGACATAGAGCCCCACGTTCGGGTTGTCGCGATGGACGGTGAAGTACTTGCGATCGGCAAAATTGCCCTTGCGCGGCACGTCGTTGGCCGAATCCAGAATGATGTTTCCGTCGGCATCGAGCACCAGTTGGGATCCGATGAATTGCGCCGTCATTGCATGATCGAACAACACGCCCCGCCGCAGCGCGGGCGCCGCTGCCATCACGTCGGGACGTTGCAGACCATGGATCAGCGCCTGCAAGGACAGATCGTAGAGTTCGAAGTTGCGCTCGATGTCGCGCTCGGCCATCAGGCCGAGATTGCGCGAGGTTTCGCTGGCCCGCTCCAGTGCGTCATGGCGGCTTTGGAACAGTTGCAGCACGCACAGGCCCATCAGCGCGCATGCGATCACGACACCGACTGCCACAACGAAATAAGGGGCTGCCGTCCGGGGTTGCATGAATCTCCTCGCTGCTCATTGTGCACGCCCGCACCGGGCGTGAGTGCGCATACAGGATCGGCTCGACGCATTGACGGGTGCAGCGCCAAACTGACCGAAAACCGGAAACGGCTAGAGTCTATCGAACGTGAAGCGCCGACAAAACAGTACCGGTGGCCCGCTCTTCCGAGATTATTAAATAATATGAGGAAACCATGTTCCCGACAGAATATGTGAGGCCCGCCACGGTCAGCCAGCCCGTGCGGCGACACATGCCGATCAGCGCATCATTGCACCACGCTTCCACCCTCGTGCAGTTTCGCTTCGCTGTATTTGCGGTGATCAGTTATGTCGGGACTAGCACCCGCAGGCGGGCGCCCATGCTCGGCGCACAAAAAGAAAAAGCCCTGATTTCTCAGGGCTTTTTCTTTTCTTACTTGGAGGCGCGAGCCGGAGTCGAACCGGCCTAAACGGCTTTGCAGGCCGTGGCGAAACTTGCAAATTCAATGATCTACGTTGATTAGCCACTCAAATTAGCCACTTTGCGAATGATCGGCGCAGCCCCCTAGAATGGGACGTCTACTACCGGCGAGTACTCCAGATCAACCCAATGGACGATTTGGGAAGCGCACACCGCCAACAGATCTGTTTCAGCAAGGCACCCGGCCACCGCCCATCATGCACCATCGCTGCGTCTCCTGTTGCGGAGGCGCATACGGTAGTCCGGTCCTCGGGTCGATGTGGTCATACTGCCCCGTGGGGTGTCGAGCCCTCCACGCGGCTTGGTCGGCATACTGTTGCTCGATCGCGGCTTGCTCTCGTGCCAGATCGGCCTTCTGCGCATCGTCGAGTTTCTTCGTCATGGTCACGAGCCGCGCGAACTTTGGATCGCGAACATCCTGCAGGGGCGGTAACGGTGGCGCAGGCGGCATGATGAGCACAGGGCCGGTGTATTTCGGTATCGGCAACTTGGATGGTCGCCCGAACTTTGCCGCCATATTCATCTCCCACAAAGCAGCGTCCATTCCGAGCACATGTTCGTAGTCGCGATTGACAACCGCCAGCGTGACCGGCCCCGACGGCGTCGGCAATGGCTGCAGGGAAGGTGGAAGCGTCTGTCGAGCCTCGGGATAAATGGTGCGGGCATAAGCGATTGCTGCGGCGGAGTACTGCTGCAGCACTGCCTCGTACGCTTCCAGTATCTGCGCTCGACCATAGCCGCCAGGATTCTCAAACATCGGCTTATATGCCAACACTTTCTGGCTATACAACGCATTTGCATTCCGCTGCTCTGCGGCAGATCGTTGTTGAGGATCCGTCGGCGCAGACGCCGATAGGGGCGCACACCCTGAAAACACGCTGGCGACAAGCAATATCCCGACTGTCGCGCGCACAAGCAACGAGCGTTGACGCGACATATCCGCGATCATCTGGTTGACCAAGGCGAGCTGCGACGAGAGTCGTGGGTTTGACAATGTAATCTTGTGGGCCCCGGCCATGTGCGTCCCTCATTGTGAGATGTTAGTCCGCAGAGTTTAGCGGAAAGGTTGCTCGTGCCGATGTAGGGAAAGTCGCTCACTCGCCCCTGCAGCGGCCATTTACACGTTCAGCACGAATGCCCGCAAACGAAATAGTACGGCTGCTCAAATTCTATCTTTCAATGACGGTTCTTGGCTGAAATGCGAACTTCGCGAGAGAAGATCTGGGCTGACGCGAGCCCCCAAAGTAACTTTTCGCCTGCACCATGACGATCCTCTCGCCCGATGCGATTACCTCGCTCCGTCAAGCACTTCGCAGACAGACTGGCTCGCACGCGAGGCCCAAAAATCCACGGCAGGTCAGTGGTGCATGTCCGCCGAGCGCTGCGGCTCATGGAAAAAATGGTCTGCGCGGCCGAGCTGGAGCTGAAGAAGAACGGCTATCCCGATTCGTTCGCGCTTGACCAGCTCCGCCGCATGATCGACGGCGCTCGCTTCGATTGACAATAGTTGACTGAGCGCGAGGTGGCCAACGATCAGACGTTCCCCCGGAAATGGTAAATTCATACGAAAACCAAACCTACGAGAGAACATATGGCCAGAGCCATGATCTGCGTCGGCGATACGACGACGCATGGCGGCCGCGTGCTGGAGGGCAGCGCGACCTCGACCATTGATGGAAAGCCCGTTGCCGGCGTCGGACACAAGGTACTTTGCCCGCAGTGCAAGGGGGTCTTTCCGATCCTGCCGACGGGGCGGCAATACTCGCACACGTTCGACGGACGAGAAACCGCCGTCGAGGGCATGAAAACCGCGTGCGGAGCGACGTTGATCGCCTCGCAGTCGTCCGCGACATTCGACGACGTCGGATCAGGCGAAGCGACGTCGGGCGGCGCAGTCGCAGCTGTCGCAGCCGCGGCTGCAGCGCTTGCCCCCTCGCCGACGCTCTGTCTCGAATGCCTGAAAGCCGCGGCCGAGAATGCCGCGACGATGATCGCGCGCGGATAGCCCATGACCGGAAATTCGATCGAGGCTTACTTCATCAAGCGTCAACAGCAGTTGACCATGCAGGTGCATCTGTACGCCCTTGTCGATGGCCTTCTGTACGCTGATGCGGCCGGCGGTTCATCGCCCCAACGATCGCAGTCGGCCATAGCCGTATTCGACGGCACGCAGGACGCGTCACTCGCAGACGCTGGGCCATGGCTGTTTGCGTACGAGACGGCCGCTGGCAATATTCGGCGAACCCTCTCCACCATGGCCAGCAGCTCCACCGGTGTGTCGTGGCTGATCAGCGCATATCCGATCGAATCACTCGCTGACGAGCTGCGCGGCCGGCTCGACGTACGCTTGCCGGATGGAAGCACTGCCCTGCTCCGCTTCTACGATGCCCGAATCATGGCCGACGTGGCTTCGCTGATGGAATTCACGCAGCGCATGCAGTTCTTCGTGCCGACATTCGACTGGCTTGTCGAAGTAAATGGAATACTCAGGGGAGTACACCCGCATGCTTGAGCTGACCAGCGAACAGGTCGCCGGCCTTGCCGAGATCGATGCACGCGGATACGTCGAGCGCACCCGGCTAGATCTCGTCAAAGCGGACCCGAAGCTGGCCGACGACGAAACTCTGGTGACACGACTCTGGAGCGCATACGTCGCGGCTCGCCAGCTCGGCATCCAGTCCGACGAAAATGTCGCCGCGTTCCTTCGAATCGAGGCATACGCTCCGAAGTTTTACGAAAAGCCGGCCACGCGCGCGTGGCTGACTCGTCCCGGCCGCTCGGCCGACGAACGCTTTCACGATTACCTTCGCGTCATCAAATGGCGCATCGAACATCCGGAATACAACAGGGGATCTCGAAATGGTGGGATTCGTAGTACCGATAGTCGAAGCGGCGGCAGTGGAGCTTGGGCCGCTATTGGCACGCGCTGGCGTCGCATTATTGGGCGGGGCAGCGGTGGCGGGGACGGGCAGCCTGTCGGGTGACACGCCGAAAGACGAAAGCGAGGCGAAGCCGGATGTCCGGGCGATTCCACGTACTGGTGAGAGCTGCAAGAAGTGTCCGCCGGAAGCTGGCGCCGCGATGCGTCGCAATCACGGTGTGAATTGGAACGCCTATCGGTATCAGGCCCGCATCACCGGCTTCCCGTTCGATATTGAAGAGTGCCGCTGGAGCGAAGAATGGGAATGGCTTGGCACGTTCTTCGACGGCTTCCAACCCGGCGCATGTATGCTGCAGGAGGCAAAGGGGAATTACGATCAGTTTCTCGACGGATCGATTCCGAAGGCCGATAAATGGTTCGATGGCTTTCGCACTATGGAAGACCAGATCGTCGACCAAGGGTCGGTCGTACGCGCAAATCCGCCGGCACGCCTGACGTGGTACTTTCAGACTCCGCTCACCCACAGGAAAATGGCCCCCCTACTGGCTCGCATGGGTGTGCAATCCGTCTATCAACCGTGACGAATCATGGAAATCAACGCGATGTTTCGGGACGCTTCCCTGTCGTCCCAAGATTTTCGGGAAATGCTGGTTAGAGAATCGCGACTCGTCGCGGCCCTGTCGGCAAAAGAGCCATTGATGGCGCATGCAAACTGGCGACTGACCGGTGATTCGCTGGAAGAGGCGAGCCTCTATCCGGCGTTCGACGAAAGCGAAGCACCGTCGACGGCAGCGCTCGCTGTTTTGACGGAACGCGGAAGTACCAGGAAGCGAGGCGCATCGCACGCCGCAATCTGGAACGTCGCAGCAAGCGACAATGAAGGAGCTGCGATTTCGTGCCACGTATCAGACGCGAAGGTGCTGCCTGATCGGGTCACAATCGACATTGACGCACCGCGCTGCTATCAATCCGTGGATGATCTCGCTGACTCGATTCAGACGATCGTCGCTACCTTCCATCCGTTGGTCGTAGAGGCTTCGCCAAAGGGTTATTTCGAGAAGCAGGTGTTCGATGACAAGCCGGGTGTAGGCGCGATGCTATATCTGCCGAAGGTCATCACACAACAGCAGGTCCCCGAGGCACGCGCCCTGATCCCTGTTCCCGAAGCCGGCAAAAACCAGACCGGTACAATCATCGTCAGCGTGACAGATGCCCCATTCTCGATCGACAACCCCGAGCACATCGAGGTTGCCAATCGCATCGAAATCCGCCTCGTCGATCAGGATCTTCTCCCGACCTACTCGAGTATCTGAGTCAGGTGGGGCAATCGCCCCACCGGCTTCTCTTCCTCTTCAGAACAACCCGACCGGCTGCGCCGCGTCGTCCCAACTGAAAATGATCAATTCGTTTCGCTCGACGCCCCTCCCACCGCCGACCGTGTATTGAATCGGCACGGTCTCGATGTGAAAGCCGTCGAACACGCGCCGAATGTCGGGATGATCATTGAGGCTCACGATCGCGCGCCCCTTGATCGAGCGCAGGCGCTGCGCCATCTTCTCGTACTCGCCGAATGGAAACGCCACGCCGTACCCCTCCGTCTCGTAATGCGGTGGGTTCAAATAGAAAAGCGTACGCGTCGCCCTCTTCTTCAGATGGAAACGTCAGGGAAAGTGGCTTTGGGAGAAGCTTCGAACGTCGGATGATGTATTCCCACGTTCCAGAGGGTCTAGTCGCTTGGTTGCCATGCGCTGATGCGAACTCACCTATACGGCCAAAGACCCGACTTAGGCGTGGTTACGCGTGTTTCTTGAGTGGTTAGAGGCGACTTTGTACCACCCTAGACGACTTTCTTACAAGAATGAAAGTGGAGCCAGAAAAAGAAAAAGCCCTGATTTCTCAGGGCTTTTTCTTTTCTTACTTGGAGGCGCGAGCCGGAGTCGAACCGGCCTAAACGGCTTTGCAGGCCGCTGCATAACCGCTTTGCTATCGCGCCAAAAGCGGACTGTCCGGATGCCGCGAGGCAAGCGACAGATTTTTATTCGAGGACCGGAAATCCATCAAATAAAAAGGGAAGCGTGGCTTCCCATGACTTGGAGCGGGAGACGAGTCTCGAACTCGCGACCTCAACCTTGGCAAGGTTGCGCTCTACCAACTGAGCTACTCCCGCATTGTCCTGCATCTGCAGCGCTTCGCCGTACCACACGCTGCCAGAAAAATCTGGAGCGGGAGACGAGTCTCGAACTCGCGACCTCAACCTTGGCAAGGTTGCGCTCTACCAACTGAGCTACTCCCGCATGTGTCCTGCATCTGCAGCGCTTCGCCGTACCACGCGCTGCCAGAAAAAATCTGGAGCGGGAGACGAGTCTCGAACTCGCGACCTCAACCTTGGCAAGGTTGCGCTCTACCAACTGAGCTACTCCCGCGTATTGCTGCACTGCTGCTTCCCCGTCACACATTCACTTCGTCGTGCAGCGGAGAAGCGAGATTATGTCGAAGGCACATTCGTATGTCAAGGGCTTTTCCAGCCCTTTTTACAAAAACCGCTGCCACTGAAGCTCTGCGGAAGCAGACGCGCAGAGGCGACGCGGGTCACGCGCCGCCGCGCTCGCGAATCTGCGGCCACGCGAGCTTCATGTAGTACAGCATCGACCAGATCGTCAGCACCGCCGCGAGATACATCAGCCACTCGCCCCACACGCGCGTATCGATCGTCACGACGCCGAGCGGCAGCGGCCCGTAGAACAGCAGCATCGGAATCGCGACCATCTGGCACGCGGTCTTGAACTTGCCGAGCTGGTTCACCGCGACGCTCTTCGACGCGCCGATCTGCGCCATCCATTCGCGCAGCGCCGAAATCGCGATCTCGCGACCGACGATCACGAGCGCGATCGCCGCGTCGACCCGCGAAATCTGCACGAGGATCAGCAGCGCGGCCGTCACCATCAGCTTGTCCGCCACCGGGTCGAGAAATGCGCCGAACGACGACGTCTGGTTCCACTTGCGGGCGAGGAAGCCGTCGAACCAGTCGGTCAGCGCGGCGAGGATGAAGATCGCCGCCGCCGCGAGATTGCGGTGCGCGCCGCCCATCACCGTGTCCGGCAGATAGAACACGCCGACGACGAGCGGAATCAGCACGATCCGTACCCACGTCAGGAAAATCGGGAAATTGAACGGCATGGCATGCGGGACAGTAAAGGATTCGCAATTGTGCCGTGTCGACCGGCCTGCCACAAGAACGCTGGCAACGCCGCCGGCCGCACGGCCGCGTCAGTGAAGCTGCTTGTAGATCTGCTCGGCGAGCGCGTGCGAAATGCCTTCGACGCTCGCCAGTTCCTCGACACTCGCGGCCACCACGCCGCGCAACCCGCCGAAGCGCGCGAGCAACCGCTGCCGGCGCTTCGCGCCGACGCCCTCGAGCTCCTCCAGCCGCGACGTCTGGCGCGCCTTCGCCCGCTTCGCCCGCATGCCGGTGATCGCGAAGCGGTGCGCCTCGTCGCGGATCTGCGCGACGAGCATCAGCGCGGCGCTCTCCTTGCCGAGCTCGAGCGGCGCGCGGCCGTCCGCGAACACCAGCGTCTCGAGGCCGACCTTGCGCCCCTCGCCTTTCGCGACGCCGACCAGCATCGACGTATCGAGCCCAAGCTCGGTGAACACCTGACGCGCGATCTCGACCTGGCCCTTGCCGCCGTCGATCAGCACGATGTTCGGCAGCAGGCTCGACGCCTCTGCCTGGCGCGTCGACTCGCCGTCGATGCCGGCCGCTTCGTCGGCGGCGGCCGCCTGCGCGGCCTGCTCGACCATCTTCTCGTAGCGGCGCGTGAGCACCTGCCGCATCGCCGCGTAATCGTCGCCCGGCGTGATGCCCGTGATGTTGTAGCGGCGGTACTCGCTCGACTGCATCTTGTGATGGTGATAGACGACGCACGACGCCTGCGTCGCCTCGCCCATCGTGTGGCTGATGTCGAAGCATTCGATCCGCAGCGTCGCAAGATCGTCGCTGTCGTAGCCGAGCGTCTCCGCGAGCGCGCGTGTGCGCGCCTGCTGCGACCCTTGTTCGGACAGCAGCCGCATGAGCGCGATCCGCGCGTTCTGCTCCGCCATCGACAGCCACGCGCGCCGCTGCCCCTGCGGCTGCCGCACCAGCGACACCTTGTGGCCGGCCTGCTCGGACAGCAGCTCGAGCAGGTCGCGGCTCGCGGGCGCATGGCTGACGACGAGCACCGGCGGCACGCGGTTGCCAAGATAGTGCTGCGCGATGAACGCATCGAGCACCTCGGCCTCGACCGAGGCCGCCGCCGTGGCACGCGCGCCGCCGGCCTCTTGCGCGGGCTGGTCGGGCACTGCATCGGCCGGCGCGTCGATCGCCTCTGCCGGCTCGGCCTCTTCACCGAGCCCGCCTTCGGCGAGCGTCAGCGCGCTTTCGACGTGCGTCGGGAAATACGCCTTGTCGCCGAGATGCCGGCCGCCGCGCACCATCGCCAGGTTCACGCACACGCGTCCGCCCTGCGCGACGACCGCCAGGATGTCGACGTCGCTGTCGCTGCCGACCTCGATCGCCTGCTGGTGCAGCACGGTCGCGAGCGAGCTCATCTGGTTGCGCACGGCCGCCGCCTGCTCGAATTTCAGCTCGGCCGCGAACGCGTGCATTTTCTGCTCGAGTTCCTTCATCACTTCGGACTGCCGGCCGAGCAGAAACCG
The DNA here is from genome assembly GCF_030504405.1 of Burkholderia sp. AU44665. Taxonomy (NCBI): domain Bacteria; kingdom Pseudomonadati; phylum Pseudomonadota; class Betaproteobacteria; order Burkholderiales; family Burkholderiaceae; genus Burkholderia; species Burkholderia sp. AU44665. The sequence continues at coordinate 131,478 of NZ_JAUJRI010000002.1, forward strand.
CGCGGCGTTCGACACGTCGACCGCGTAATCCTCGTCGGAGATCGCGCCGACGCACGGCGCCGTGCACCGCCCGATCTGATGCAGCAGGCACGGCCGCGTGCGGTTGTTGAAGACCGAATCCTCGCAGGTACGCAACTGGAACACGCGCTGCAGGATCTGGATGCTCTCGCGCACGGCCCACGCGCTCGGGAACGGCCCGAAATACTGGTTCTGCTTGTCGACCGAGCCGCGGTAGTAGGCCATCCGCGGAAAGCGGTGCGCGGTGAGCTTCAGGTACGGATACGACTTGTCGTCGCGAAACAGGATGTTGTAACGCGGCGCGAGCGCCTTGATGAGATTGTTCTCGAGCAGCAGCGCCTCGGCTTCCGAGCGCGTGACGGTCGTCTCGATGCGCGCGATGCGCGTGACCATCATCGCGATGCGCGGCGACAGCTGCGTCTTCGTGAAATAACTCGACACGCGCTTTTTCAGGTCGCGCGCCTTGCCGACGTAGAGGACGGCGCCCGCCGTGTCGTAATAGCGATAGACACCCGGCATGTGCGGCAACTGCGCAAGGATCTTCTTCGGTTCGAACGGAGTATCGGAGGCTTCTGGGGATGTCATGCGTGATCCGGGCGCCTTGTAACGCGGAACGGGTCTATTAGAATCGCCAGTTTAGAGCATTCACCGGCCCGCTTCGATGCCACGCCCCACCGCCATCCCCCTCCGCGCCGTCCCGCTCGCGCCGGGCGAACCGATCGCCTGCGACCTCTTCTGCACGGTGATCGACAACTTCGGCGACATCGGCGTGTGCTGGCGCGTCGCGCGCCAGCTCGCGCACGAGCACGGCTGGCAGGTTCGCCTGTTCGTCGACGACCTGCACACGTTCGCGCGCCTGCTGCCGCAGGTCGATCCCGACGCCGCGCGGCAGACGGTCGACGCGATCGTGATCGAGCACTGGCATGCGGACGTCGGCGACGCGCTGGACATCGCCGATGTCGTGATCGAGGCGTTCGCGTGCGAGCTGCCCGCTCCCTATCTCGCGGCGATGGCGCGGCGCGCGCGGCGCCCCGTGTGGATCAACCTCGAATACCTGAGCGCCGAGGACTGGGTCGCCGATTTCCATTTGCGGCCGTCGCCGCATCCGCGCTACCCGCTGCTGAAGACGTTCTTCTTCCCGGGCCTGTCGGCGGGCACCGGCGGCGTGCCGAAGGAGCGCGACCTCGACGCGCGCCGCACGGCCTTCGACGCCGATCCGGCAGCCCGCGCCGCGTGGTGGCGGCGCGCGACCGGCGGCGCGCCGCCGGCGCCCGGCACGACGGTCGTCAGCCTGTTCGCCTACGAGAATCCCGCCGTCGATGCACTGCTCGCGCAGTGGCGCGACGGCCCGTCGCCGGTGGTCGCGCTCGTGCCGGCCGGGCGCCTGTCGCCCGCCGTCGCGCGTTTTTTCGGGGCCGAATCGTTCGGCGCCGGCGCGCTCGCTCGTAGCGGCAACCTGACCGCCCATGGGCTCGCGTTCGTTCCGCAGGCCGACTACGATCCGCTGCTGTGGGTCGCCGATCTGAATTTCGTGCGCGGCGAGGATTCGTTCGTCCGCGCGCAATGGGCGCGCAAGCCGTTCGTGTGGCACATCTACCCGCAGGCCGACGACGTGCACCTGCCGAAGCTCGATGCCGCGCTCGCGCACCTGTCGGCCGGCCTCGCCGATGCGCCCCGCACGGCGCTCGAGCGGTTCTGGCACGCGTGGAACGGCGCGGGCACACCGGACTGGGCCGATTTCTGGCAACACCGCGCCGCACTGGACGCCAATGCGGCCCGCTGGGCCGACGCGCTCGCGGCCGTTGGCGATCTCGCCGGAAAGCTGGCGGAATACGCAAAATCTCAGTTAAAATAAGCGGTTATCCGACGGCTGGCCACGCAAGCGCTCGCGTTTGAGCTTTAGGCGCCCACCGGAACGCATCTGCTTGGCGCCTCACCCGTTGTGCACCGCTCAGGCACTTATTTATTTGATTTGATCAGGACAGTTTTTTTATGAAAACCGCACAGGAACTCCGCGTAGGCAACGTCGTGCAGATCGGCAACGATGCCTGGGTCATCGCAAAGACGGAATACAACAAGTCGGGCCGTAACGCCGCCGTCGTCAAGATGAAGATGAAGAACCTGCTGACGAACGCGGGCCAGGAATCGGTCTACAAGGCCGACGACAAGTTCGACGTCGTCGTGCTCGACCGCAAGGAAGTGACGTACTCGTACTTCGCCGACCCGATGTACGTGTTCATGGACGCCGACTACAACCAGTACGAAGTCGAAGCCGAAATGATGGGCGAAGCGCTGAACTACCTCGAAGACGGCATGGCTTGCGAAGTCGTGTTCTACAACGAGAAGGCGATCTCGGTCGAACTGCCGACGATCCTCGTTCGCGAAATCACCTACACGGAACCGGCCGTCAAGGGCGACACGTCGTCGGGCAAGGTGCTGAAGAACGCGAAGCTCGCGACCGGCTTCGAACTGCAAGTGCCGCTGTTCTGCAACACCGGCGACAAGATCGAAATCGATACGCGCACGAACGAATACCGCAGCCGCGCATAAGCGCCAGCGATATCCGCGTCGAACAAAGCGCCCTTCGGGGCGCTTTTTGTTTGTCTGGCGCCAACAGCTGCCGCAGGCAGCAACCATGCGCAGCACAAAAGCCACCGGTAAAGATATTCAATTTGTATCATCGGTAACTGTTTTATAGCGCCGGAGAAATAATGCGCGTGACGCGTTCGGCGGGGCATAAAATCAATCTTTAATCCGACATGCGGCTGCGGTCCGCTGGCCGACAGCCCGCCTCTCTTGACTCGACTCGCGTCCACCATGCCACACGCCCTGATTGTCGAAGACGATCCCAACAGCCTGTCAGGCCTCACCGCGCTGCTCGCCGCGGACGGCTTCTCGGTCGACACGGCCACGTCGCTCGCCGAAGCGCGCACGGCGCTCGGCCGCTCGATTCCCGACGTCGTGCTCGTCGACCTGAACCTGCCGGACGGCAGCGGGTTCGACCTGCTCCAGCACCTGCCGCAGCAACAGCCGAACGGCTCGCTGCCGGTGATCGTGCTGACGGGCAACGCGACGGTCGAGAGCGCCATCGAGGGCTTGCGCCACGGCATCTGGGACTACCTGCTCAAGCCGATCAACATTCCGCGCCTGCGCAGCCTGCTCGCACGGATTCCCCGCCCGTACGAGCTGATCGACGAAGTGCAATCGTTGCGTGCGTCGCTGCGCCATCTCGGCCGCTTCGGCGCGCTGGTCGGCCGCAGCGACGCGATGCAGCACGTGTACGACATGATCGAGCACAACGCCCACACCGAAACGGCCGTGCTGTTCTCCGGCGAGGCCGGTACCGGCAAGAAGCTGGCCGCGCGCACGCTGCACGAGCTGAGCCGGCGCCGTAAAGGGCCGTTCGTGTCGTTCGACTGCCGCATGCTCGCGCAGGCCGGCCGGCACGGCGCCTCGCTCGACAGCGTGCTGTTCGGCCACGAACGCGGCGCGTTCGACGGCGCCGAGCGCCGCGAATCCGGCCTGTTCGAACAGGCCGGCGGCGGCACGCTGTTCCTCGACGAAATCACCGCACTGCCGCTCGTGCTGCAGGAAGCGCTGCTGCACGCGCTCGATTCGCAGAACTTCATGCGAATCGGCGGCACGAGCTCGATCACCAGCGATTTCCGGCTGATCGCGGCCACGCGCCGCCCGGCGCGCGAAGCGGTGGCGAACGGCACGCTGCGCGAGGATCTGTGGCTGCGCCTCGACGCGGCGTCGATCACGATGCCGCCGCTGCGCGAACGCGACGGCGACGCACTCGCGATCGCGGATGCGCAGATCGACGAACTGAACCGCGAAGCGCGCGCGACCGGCCGCAGCACGACCGACAAGCGCGCGGCGCCGGGCTTCGTGCGCGAATGCCTGTCCTACGAATGGCCGGGCAACGTGCGCGAGTTGCGGGAACGCGTGCGCTTCGCGTACGACGCATCGGGCGACTTCATCGAGACGCTGCGCGCCGGCGAGGCCAGCTTCTCCGCTGGCGCCGCACTGAACGGCAGCAGCGTGCAGATCAAGGTCGGCACGCCGCTGTCCGACGTCGAGGATCTGCTGATCCGGGCGACGCTCGACGCGGTCGGCGGTACGCGCCACCGCGCGGCGACGCTGCTCGGCATCAGCCCGAAGACGCTGTACAACAAGCTGCAACGGATGAAGGTGAACTGAGCGGACGCGCCCCTGCATGCGGGCGCTGGTCGAGTTTGACCGTTAGTTGCATCAAAGTCCGCTCCGGCGACTGCCCGACTCAGGGCTGTCGCAACGCGTAAAAAAGCCGCGCGACTGCGCGGCCTTTCGTTCGGGGAGACCGGAACGGCGCGACTCGCGCCATCCCTGCCCGCTTACGCGAGCGCGCTGTTCAACAGCGCCCGCGCCTGCCGATACTCGGGTTGCGCGATCAGCTTGTCCCACTTGAGCGCCTTGCCGCGCGCGCGCATCCGCTTGAGGCGCCGCACCGATTCGGCCGAGGCCCGCGCCTTCAGTCCGTTCAGCACGACCTCGGCCGCGTCCGGCTGGTTGCAGACGAGCACCATGTCGCAACCGGCGGCGAGCGCGGCGTCGGCCGCTTGCGTGAGCGTGCCGCCTTCGCGGGCGGCCTCCATCGACAGGTCGTCGCTGAAGATCGCGCCCGTGAAGCCGAGCCTGCCGCGCAGGATGTCCTGCAGCCACACGCGCGAGAACCCGGCCGGCCGCTTGTCGACCTGCGTGTAGATCACGTGCGCCGGAATCACCGCGGCCAGCGACAGCCCGAGCCAGTCGTACGGCGCGACGTCCTGTTCGAGGATCGCGTCGAGCGTGCGGTCGTCGGTCGGCAGCGCGACGTGCGAATCGGCTTCCGCGAAGCCGTGCCCCGGGAAATGCTTGCCGCAGTTCGCCATGCCCGCGAGCGACAGCCCGTGATTCAGGCTCTTCGCGAGCAGCGTGACGACGCGCGGGTCGCGATGGAACGCCCGATCGCCGATCACCTTCGAGTGCCCGTAGTCGAGGTCGAGCACCGGCGTGAAGCTCATGTCGATCCCGCATGCGCGCAGTTCGGCGGCCAGGATGTAGCCGACGGCAGTCGCGACCTTCGTCGCGAGCAGTACGTCGCGATCCCACAGTTCGCCGAGGCGGCGCATGGCGGGCAGCACGGTAAAGCCGTCGGTGCGGAACCGCTGCACGCGCCCGCCTTCGTGATCGACGGCGATCAGGATGTCTTCGCGCACCGCGCGGATCGAGTCGGTCAGCGCGGTCAGCTGCGCACGATTCTGGAAGTGCCGCGCGAACAGGATCACGCCGCCGGTATTCGGATGCGCGAGGCGCCGCGCATCGTCGCGCGACAAGGCCGTGCCGACGACGTCGAGCATGACCGGGCCGGGAGTCGTTTTCATCAGAATTTGCTCCGAGAAACTCCGCCATTGATGGCGGGAAGGAAAGGGGGTGCTGTTGGCAGGCAGCTTCTTCCACGGGTTAGGATCACCTGCATGATCCTTGTCTCCAGCTACCGGGTGAAGTCGCTCAACGGACTGCTACGTTCGAGGAAATCAACGAAAGCGGTTCCACCCAGTCCTGTTCGGCGTGCGGGTCGCAAGACAGCACGGCGCGGCCGAAAGGTATCGCGGGACTGAGAATAAGAGAGTGGGCCTGCAGTGGCTGTGGTGTCGTGCATGATCGAGATACCAACGCTGCGCTGAACATTCTCCGATGCGGACGTGCATCGCCAGGTGTGGGAATCCACCGCCTTTAGGCGATGGATGACGTCAACGAATCGGGAATTCCGTCAGTAGGAGGTTCGGGAAACAGGTGCAGGGGCACGCGCGGCGGCCGTTTCAGCGTCCGTCTCGGCGATCACGAACGACACCGCGTAGTCGCGTTCGTCGCTGACCGTCACGCGCGCCGTGATGCCGCGCGCGGCCAGCCAGTCGGCCAGCTCGCCCGATGCGACCACGTACGGCTCGCCGCTCGGATGATTGAGCGTCTGCAGTGCGCGCCACGTCATCGGCCAGTGCATGCCGAGCCCGATCGCCTTCGAGAATGCTTCCTTCGCGGAGAAGCGCGTCGCGAGAAACGCGATGCCGCGCGCCTCGGAGCGCGCGCGCCGGGCGTGGAACACGCGTAGCTCGTCGGGGCCGAGCACCTTCTCGGCAAACCGGCCGCCCGTGCGCTCGAGCACGGCCGCGACGCGGCTCACTTGCGCGATGTCGGTACCGATACCGTAGATCGCCATGTCAGTCTCCGCGGGGGTGGCCCGGCGAGGCCGGGTCAAGAGCGTCGCGAACGGCGTGCGGGGCGCGGCGGCCTCGCATCGTCAGCGCGCGCCGCCGTGCAGCGCGGCGACGCGTGCGGCGACCATGATCGCCTTCATCTCGCGCACCGCGTTGTCCCAGCCCGCGAAGATCGCGTGCGCGACGATCGCGTGGCCGATGTTCAGCTCGACGATGCCGTCGATCGCGGCGATCTGCTGCACGTTCGTGTAGTGCAGCCCGTGGCCCGCATTGACCTTCAGGCCAAGCCGCGCGCCAGCCTGCACGCCCGCGACGATACGCTCGTATTCGCGCTGCTGCTGCGCTTCGTCGTGCGCTTCGGCGTAGCGGCCCGTATGCAGCTCGATCACCGGCGCACCTGCTTCGTGCGCGGCGCGAATCTGCGTGTCGTCCGGGTCGATGAACAGCGACACGCGCACACCCGCGTCGGCAAGCTGCCTGCACGCCGCACGCACGGCCTCGAAGTGGCCGGCCACGTCGAGACCGCCCTCGGTCGTCAGTTCCGCGCGCTTCTCCGGCACGAGGCACGCATCGTGCGGACGCACTTCGCAGGCGATGTCGAGCATCTCGGCCGTCACCGCGCATTCGAGGTTCATGCGCGTCTTCAGCAGCGGGCGCAGCTCGCGCACGTCGGCGTCGACGATGTGGCGGCGATCCTCGCGCAAGTGCAGCGTGATCGCGTCCGCGCCCGCCTCTTCGGCGGCAAGCGCCGCGCGGATCGGATCGGGATAGCGCGTGCCGCGTGCATTGCGCAGCGTCGCGACGTGGTCGATGTTCACGCCAAGGTCGATGGCGGTGGGCGTTGTCAGGAAGAAGCTCATAGGTTTTGCAGGTCGATCAGGATCTGACGCGTGGCGAGCGGCGTACCGCCGAGATAGGTGTTCAGCAGGAAGCGCATCAGCGTCTTGCTCTGCGCGACCGTCTGGGCTCGATGGTAATCGTCCTGCTCCATGTCGAGCAACGTCTGCCCGGTGATGACCGGCCAGTGCGACGGCACGTCGTCGTCCGCGTTGCGCACGCCACGCTCGGGGTCGAACACGTAGCGCCGATCGGGTTCGACCGCACGGCGGGCGACCGTGCGATTCAGCGCCATCGCATAGCCGGTCTCGCGCAGCAGCACGCGCTCGAACGAGCGCAGCACCTGCACGGCGGGCTCGCCGTGCGCGAGGCGCGTGAGCGTCAGCACGTAATGATTGAACAGCGGCGGCTGGGGATCCTCGCGCGCGCAGAATTTCACAAGCAGCTCGTTCGCGTAGAAACCGCACAACAGCCCGTCGCCGCCGAGCGGCAGCATCCCGCCGACCCATTCGGCGCCCGTCAGCGTGCGCACCTCGGATTTGCCCGACCACGACAGCAGCAGCGGCTGGAAGGTCTGCAATACGCCGCGCAACGCGGAGTGCGGGCGTTTCGCGCCCTTCGCGACGAGCGCGAGCCGGCCGTGGTCGCGCGTCAGCACGTCGACGATCAGGCTCGTTTCCCGATACGGATAGCTGTGCAGCACGAACGCCGGCTGCTCGGCGACGCGGAAATCGGACGTGCGAGACGTCGCGCGCCGCGCCTTGCGCGGCGGTTCGGGCGGTGCCGGCAGCGGCGCGTCGTTCGCGCCGGCCGTCACCGCGTCTTCGGTCGACGTCAGCGCGTCATTCGTACCCATAGGCACGCAGCCCCGCCTCGTTGTCGGCCCAGCCGCTCTTCACCTTCACGAAGGTCTCGAGGTACACGGGGCCGTCGAACAGCTTTTCCATGTCCATCCGCGCCTCGGTGCTGATCTGCTTGAGCTTCTCGCCCTTCTTGCCGATCACCATCGCCTTGTGCGAATCGCGCTCGACGAGGATCGTCGCGAAGATGCGCTTCAGGCGGCCCTCCTCCTCGAACTTGTCGATCAGCACGGTGCTCGTGTACGGCAGTTCGTCGCCGGTCCAGCGGAACACCTTCTCACGCAGGATTTCGGCCGCGAGGAAGCGCGAGCTGCGGTCGGTCAGTTCGTCCTCGCCGTAGATCGGCTCGCCTTCCGGCAGGTACGGCTTGATCGTGTCCAGCAGGCGCTTGATGTCTTCCGGCTTCTGCGCCGACAGCGGCACGAGCTCGGTGAATTCGCGCAGCTCGCTCACCTTCTGCATGAACGGGAACAGCGTGGCCTTGTCGTTCACGCGGTCGATCTTGTTCGCGATCAGCAGCGTCGGCATGCCGGGCGGGATCAGGTCGAGCACTTTCTGGTCGTCGGGCCCGAAGCGGCCGGCCTCGATCACGAACAGGATCACGTCGACCGACGTCAGCGTCGACGTGACCGCGCGGTTCAGCGAACGGTTCAGCGCGGTGCTGTGACGGGTCTGGAAGCCGGGCGTGTCGACGAACACGAATTGCGCGTCGTCGAACGTGTTGATGCCGGTGATGCGGTGGCGGGTCGTCTGCGCCTTGCGCGACGTAATGCTGATCTTCTGGCCGACGAGTGCGTTCATCAACGTCGACTTGCCGACGTTCGGGCGGCCCACGATCGCGATCATGCCGCAACGGAAACCGGTAGGAGCGGGAGTGTTCATATCGTTTGGGAGACAGGTTCGGAAACGGCCGCGCGGCGCGCGGCACGATCGATGGGCAATTCAGTGGTCGGCATCGGCCACGCGCGCCTGCGCGGCAGCAAGGCTCGCGCCGCCGGGTGGCGTCTCGGCGTCGGGCGCCGCGGCATCGCGTGCGCGCGCCGGCGTGCGCGCGGCGGAGTCGCCTCCCGCAGAAGGCTTGTCGGCCGGCGACGATGCCGGATCGGCTGCGTGGCCGGCCGGCTTGTCGGCTGCGCGAGGCGCGGCCTCGGCGGGCTTTTCCGCGGCCTTGTCGGGCCGCTCGGCCGGTTTGTCGGCAACTTTGTCAGCCGCCGGCTTCGCCGCCCGTTCGCCCTTGTCCGCCGCCGGCTCGACATGCGCCGCGCGAATCGCGGCCATCGGCGCGACGGCCGGTTCGGCGCCCGCCGTCGCAGCCGTTACGGCCGGCACCGCGCCGCCCGCCCTCGCCTCGCGCGCCGCCGCACGCTCCTTCCGCTCGGGCGAGCGCAGGTCGAGCGCTTCCTGCACGCCCTTCACGCCCGGCACGATCTCGGGTTCGACATGCTTCGACCCGCGCGCGTTTTTCGAGCGCTTCGGCTTCGCGGCCAGCATCGGCGCGGCCGCCATTACCTCGTCGAGCGCCTTCTTCGCGGCGGCCTGCTCGGCCGCGCGCCGGCTCGCGCCGGAGCCCGATACCTTCACGTCCAGCTTCGGCACCGTGCATTCGACCTCGAACTGCTGATTGTGCGCCGCACCATGCGTCGCGACGACCGTATAGGTCGGCAGCGCGATCTTGTGCCCCTGCAGGTATTCCTGCAGCAGCGTCTTCGCGTCCTTGCCGAGCGTGCGCGGATCGATATGGTCGAGAATCGGGATATAGAGGCGCTTGATGACCCCTTGGGCGGCTTCGAAGCCGCCATCGAGGAACACGGCCCCGATGATGGCTTCGAATGCGTCCGCGAGGATCGACGGGCGGCGGAAACCGCCGCTGCGCAGCTCGCCCTCGCCCAGCCGCAGGCCGTCCGAGATATTCAGGGCCTGAGCAATTTCATACAGCGACTGCTGTTTGACGAGGTTGGCGCGTACGCGCGACAGGTCGCCTTCGTCCAGCTTGCCGAAGCGCTGGAACAAAAGGGCGGCCACCGCGCAATTCAGAACGGAATCGCCGAGAAACTCGAGCCGTTCGTTGTGCGTGGCACTGTGACTGCGATGGGTCAAAGCCTGGCGCAACAATTCCGCATTGCGAAATTCGTAGCGCAGCCGGCTTTCCAACTGGGATAGGGGCATGTGCAGGAGTATAACGCGGGCGCCCGGTCGGGCCGAAACGGCACGGCCGGACACGAAAAGGCGTGACGAGGCGGTGTTACCGCCGGTTCTTAAAGTAGTTCGGCAATACGCGACGCGGCCCGTGCGTCGCGTAGTGCGTGTGAATCAATGCATCAGTTGAAGGAACCGATGCGCTTCAGGTCGCTGAAGTTCATCCAGATGAAGAACGCGCGGCCGACGATGTTCCGGTCGGGCACGAAACCCCAGTAGCGGCTGTCCGCGCTGTTGTCGCGGTTGTCGCCCATCATGAAGTAGTGACCGGGCGGCACCTTGCAGATCACGCCGCGGCTGTTGTACGTGCAGTTGTCGCGATACGGATAGTCGTATGCGCCCATCACGAACGGCGGCACGGCCGGGTTGTTGAGGATCGCGTTCTTCTTGTTGCCGATCGTTTCCTCGAACTGCTTCGCGTAATTCTGGCGCTCGTCGTCGAAGTAATCGGGCAGCGGCGCTTCGGGCACCGGCTGGCCGTTGATCGTCAACTGCTTGTCCTGATACGCGACCGTATCGCCCGGCAGGCCGATCACACGCTTGATGTAGTCGACCGATTCGTCCTTCGGATAGCGGAACACGACGACGTCGCCGCGCGACAGCGGGCTGCCCTGCGTGATCTTCGTGTTGGTGACCGGCAGGCGCAGCCCGTACTCGAACTTGTTGACGAGGATGAAATCGCCGACGAGCAGCGTCGGCACCATCGAGCCCGACGGAATCTTGAACGGCTCGACGACGAACGAGCGCACGACGAACACGGCCAGGATCACCGGAAAGAAACTCGCCGTGTACTCGAGCCACCACGGCTGACGCAGCTTTTCGTCACGCAGCTTCGAGCGCGTCTGCGCCGCGTTTTCGTCCGCGAAACGCTTGTCGATGCGCGACTGCTGGCGATCGAATTCCTCGATCGCCGAATCGGCCGCCTTGCGACGCCGCGGCAGGAACACCAGTTTGTCCAGCACCCACGCTACGCCCGTCACGACGACGAGCACAAAAAGAATCAGCGCAAAATTCATAAAAGGATCAGTCCTGTTATTTGTCTTCGACGCGCAAGATCGCGAGGAACGCCTCCTGCGGGATCTCGACCGAACCCACCTGCTTCATGCGTTTCTTACCTTCTTTCTGCTTCTCGAGCAGTTTCTTCTTCCGCGTGATGTCGCCGCCGTAGCACTTCGCGAGCACGTTCTTGCGCAGCGCCTTGATGTTCTCGCGCGCGACGATGTGCGCGCCGATCGCGGCCTGGATCGCCACGTCGTACATCTGGCGCGGAATGATCTCGCGCATCTTCGCGGCGACTTCGCGGCCGCGGTATTGCGACTGCGACCGGTGCACGATGATCGACAGCGCATCGACCTTGTCGCCGTTGATCAGCATGTCGACCTTCACGACGTCCGACGAACGGTATTCCTTGAACTCGTAGTCCATCGACGCATAGCCGCGCGACACCGACTTCAGGCGATCGAAGAAGTCGAGCACGATCTCGGCCATCGGGATCTCGTACGTGAGCTGCACCTGGCGGCCGTGATACTGCATGTTGATCTGCGAGCCGCGCTTCTGCTCGCACAGCGTGATCACCGAGCCGACGTAATCCTGCGGCATGTACAGGTTCACGGTGACGATCGGCTCGCGGACTTCGGCGATGCGGCCGGGCTCCGGCATCTTCGCCGGGTTCTCGACCATGATCGTCGAGCCGTCGCTCTGCACGACCTCGTAGACGACCGTCGGCGCGGTCGTGATGAGATCCATGTCGAACTCGCGCTCGAGCCGCTCCTGCACGATTTCCATGTGCAGCAGCCCGAGGAAGCCGCAGCGGAAACCGAAGCCGAGCGCCTGCGACACTTCAGGCTCGTACTGCAGCGATGCGTCGTTCAGCTTCAGCTTCTCGAGCGATTCGCGCAGCGCGTCGTACTGGTTCGCCTCGACCGGATACAGCCCCGCGAACACCTGCGGCTTCACTTCCTTGAAGCCCGGCAGCGGCTCGGCAGCGGCCTTGGTCGCGTGCGTGACGGTATCGCCGACCTTCGCGGCCGTCAGTTCCTTGATGCCGGCGATGATGAAGCCCACCTGCCCGGCCGACAGCGATTCGAGATTGCGCGACTTCGGCGTGAACACGCCGACGTGCTCGACCGGATACTGCGCGCCGGTCGCCATCATCTTGATCTTGTCCTTCGGGCGCAGCGTGCCGTTGACGATGCGCACGAGCATCACGACGCCGACGTAGTTGTCGAACCACGAATCGATGATCAGCGCCTGCAGCGGCGCGGCCGGATCGCCCTTCGGCGGCGGCACCTTCGCGATCAGCGCCTCGAGCACGTCCTCGACTCCGAGCCCCGTCTTCGCGCTGCAGCGCGTCGCGTCGGTCGCGTCGATGCCGATCACGTCCTCGATCTCCTCGATCGCGTTCTCGGGGTTCGCGGCCGGCAGGTCGATCTTGTTCAGCACGGGCACGACCTCGACGCCGAGCTCGATCGCCGTGTAGCAGTTCGCGACCGTCTGCGCCTCGACGCCCTGGCTCGCGTCGACCACGAGCAGCGCGCCTTCGCACGCGGACAGCGAACGGCTGACCTCGTACGAGAAGTCGACGTGCCCCGGCGTGTCGATCAGGTTCAGGTTGTAGACCTTGCCGTCGCGGGCGCGATACGACAGTGCAGCCGTCTGCGCCTTGATCGTGATGCCGCGCTCGCGCTCGATGTCCATCGAGTCGAGCACCTGCGCTTCCATTTCACGGTCGGCGAGGCCGCCGCATACCTGGATGATGCGATCCGCGAGCGTCGACTTGCCGTGGTCGATGTGCGCGATGATCGAGAAATTGCGAATATGATCCATTCAGTGCCGATCAAGCGAAAAAGGCGCGCTCGACGACTGCGGAGCACGCCTTGTGTAAGTCGGTGAAAAAACGGCTTATTTTAGCCGAAAAGGCTTACGCCGGGCGGGATTTCGGACGGCCCGCCACGCGGGGCGCCGGCGGGGCCGCCCGCCGGATCAAGCCCCATGCAATGCAGCGCCGGCCGGCGGCGTGCCAGCATCGCGCCGGGCTGCCAGCGCGTCGCGCACCCGCGCGTCGTCGAACCGATGGCGGCACACTTGCGCGCCGTCCAGCAGCAGCACGGGCACGTCCTCGTCGTAACGCGCGACGAGCGCCGCATCGGTATCGATGTCGACGTAGTCGATCGCGACGCCGAATTCGGCCGCCACCGGCGCCAGTGCGTCGCGCATGTCGTCGCACAGGTGGCACCAGCCGCGGCCGTAGAGCGTGAACATCGGCGGGTTACTTCTGGCGCGGCCGCACGGGCACGAACTGCGTGTTGTCGCCGCGCCGCACGAGCACCGCGACCGCCTTCTGCGGGTCGAGCTGCGCGGTCACGTCGGCGAACTGCTTCGCGCTCGTGATGTCGGTGTCGCCGACGCGCAGCACGATGTCGCCGCGCTGCAGGCCCGCCCGGGCGGCCGGGCCGTCGACGCCGTCGATCTGCACGCCGTTCTTCAGCTTCAGCGTCTTCATCTGCTCCGCCGTCAGGTCGCTGACCGTCAGGCCGAGCGAATTGCTCTGGCGCGGCTTCTGCGGCGCGTTCTTGCGCTGCTCGGCCTTCGCCGTCGACTCGGCCGGCGTCTCGGCGATCGTAATCGGCAGATCGCGTGCCTGACCCTTGCGCCACACGCTAACCGTCGCCTTCGTGCCGGGCTTCGTGTCGCCGACCATGCGCGGCAGATCGGACGCCGCATCGACCGGACGGCCGTTGAACTTCAGGATGATGTCGCCCGGCTGGATGCCCGCCTTGTCGGCCGGACCGCCCGGCTCGACGCTGCTGACGAGCGCGCCCTCGGCCTTCGGCAGCCCGATCGAGTCGGCCACGTCCTTCGTCACCTCGCCGATCGCCACCGCGATCCGGCCGCGCGTGACCTTGCCCGTCGCCTTCAGCTGGTCGGCCACGCGCATCGCCTCGTCGATCGGAATCGCGAACGAAATGCCCATGAAGCCGCCGGTGCGGCTGTAGATCTGCGAGTTGATGCCGATCACCTCGCCCTGCATGTTGATCAGCGGCCCGCCCGAGTTGCCGGGGTTCACCGCGACGTCGGTCTGGATGAACGGCAGGTAGTCGCCCGTGTTGCGGCTCTTCGAGCTGACGATGCCGGCCGTGACCGTGTTGTCGAGGCCGAACGGCGAACCGATCGCGACGACCCACTCGCCGACGCGCACCTTGTTCGAATCGCCGATCGCGACGACCGGCAGGTTCGACGCCTGGATCTTGACGACCGCGACGTCCGTGCGATCGTCGACGCCGATCAGCTTCGCCTTGAATTCGCGCTTGTCGGTCAGCGTCACGTAGATGGTGTCTGCATCGTCGACGACGTGCGCATTGGTCATCACGTACCCGTCGGCCGACACGATGAAGCCCGAGCCGACGCCGCGGTTCTGCTCGGTGTCGGGCGGATTGTCCGGCGTCGGCGCGTTCTTCGGGTTGCCGCCGTTGCCGGGCGCCTGCGGCAGCGGAATGCCGAAGAAGCGCCGGAAGAATTCCGACATGTCGCCGTTGTCGAAGCCAGGCGGGAGCACGCCGCGCGGGCCGGGTACCGGCACGTTCGCGGTAGTCCGGATGTTCACGACCGCGGGGCCCACCTTTTCGACGAGGTCGGCGAAATCGGGCAGGCTGGCAGCCGGAGGCGTGACAGCGACCGCGGTTTGCGGGACGAGCGGCAGGCAGGCACACAGCGCCGCCGCCGCGAGCACTTTGCGCAGCGTGAGTTTCGTCATGTCGGAAGCCGTAGCGTTACTTGGAAGCCTTGTATTCTATGGCAGACGCGAACTGCTGCAACGTTGCCGGCGGCACTTCGCCGAGCACGGTGACCCAGTAGTCGCCGCGACGCTTCACGAGAACGTGCGTCGCACCGGTGCTGCCCGCGCCTTCCTTGCGCGTATTTTTCTCGGCCGGCTCGATGAAGACCGAGACCGTCGCGAGGCCGTCGGTGAAAACGGCCTGATCGACCGGGATCGGCGGATCGCCCGCATCGCGCGCGGCCATCGGCCGGCGCACTTCACGAATCTTCTGGAAGCCGGCCACGCTCGGCGCGAGCTGCCAGCCCTGCGCTTCCATGTCGACCGTCGCGACCGGCGGGCGCACGACCGTCCAGCCGTTCAGGTTGCGCATGCCGGCGGCAATCGCGGCCTTGTCGCCGCTTGCACCGCCCGTCTGCAATTGCGAGAACGCGATCTGCTCGAGCACGTGATCGTTCGCGTCGAGCGTCTGCGAACGCAGCAGCAGCCCGGTGCGGGCGTCGGCCCACAGCTTGTACGTGAAACGGTACGCATCCTTCGGCACGAGCTCGACGACCTGCGCGTCGATCCCGGCCACGCGGTCCTTGCCGAGCGGCTTCGCATCGTAGACGGACATCACGTGCTCGCCGCTCGCGCCGAGCAGCGCCGGAAAGGAATCGCGCGTCTGGCGACGCTCGACCACGCACAGCTTGCGCTCGGGTACGAACGTGTACAGCTCGTCGTTATGCCGCAACAGCTTGCGCGGCTTGCCGTCGAGCGTCTCGATCCGCTCGAACTCGCCGTCGCGGGACGCGACGTGCGCAATGCGCGACGACTGTACATACCCGCCGCGCTGGTAGACGAACGTCCCTTCGTAGCTCTGCTGCTGCGCCGCCTGCTGGACGCGGTCGAGCCAGTCCGCGGCGCCCTTGCGGGTGGCGAGGGGATCGTCCGGTTGCTGGGCGCTGGCGGGAAGGGATTGAACGGACAACAGGGCGGCTGCGCAAAGCAGGAGGGCCGGCAGCCGCTTCCATCCGGAGATGGCGTGATTCAACTGCAATGTCCGCATCGGGTTTATTGGCCTGGCGTGGTGGTCACGGCAGCGCGGATCAGCGGCATCGAACCCGTGACGACGGGCTGCTGCGCGAATTGCTGGTGCGCTTCAAGGTATTGGTCGAGGCTGGCGTCGCGAATGATGTTGACGTCCTGCAGGCCCGGCTGGGCCGATGCCTGCGCAACCGTCACGCGCTGCAGGTTGCCGTTTTGCGGCGCGCCTGCCGACGCGACCTGGACGGCGCCCGGCGCACCGGCCGTCTGCATCTGCGGGACGACGATCCACGTCAGCGTGGCGGCCGCGGCGGCCACCGCGAACGCGGGCACGACACGGCGGCGCAGCGACAGCAGCTTGCGCGCGACCGGCGCGGCCGCCGGCGCCAGCAGGTGCGGCTCGCTTTCGAGCGCGGCCGACATGCGCGCGGTGAACGCGACGCTCAGCGCGGGCGGCAGCGCGAGCTCGTCCGAGCGCAGCGCATCGCCGATCAGGTGGTAATGGGCCCACGCAGCGCGATCCGCGCGGTCGAGCTCAGCCAGAAACTGCCCGTGATCCGGGCCATCGAACATTTCGCCGTCGACCAGCGCGGAAAGGCGCTCGCCGCGCGAGCACGCCTGCGATTGCGTATTGACCGACCCCATGATGCTCCCCATCTTGCACACCCCGTCGTGACTTCACGACTCTATCCGTAACTAGACCCCGACCCGCGTCGTTCCGCCCGTCGCGCTTACCAGCGCTTGCCTTCGGGCGTATCGAGCAGCGGACGCAATTTGGCAGCGATTGCTTCGCGCGCGCGGAAGATCCGCGAGCGGACCGTCCCGATCGGACAGCCCATCATTTCCGCGATCTCTTCGTAGCTCAGGCCCTCGATCTCGCGCAGCGTGATTGCCTGACGCAGTTCCTCGGGCAGCAGAGCCATCGCAGCGTTGACCGTCTCGGCAATCTGCTTGCTCATCAACATCGACTCAGGCGTGTTGATATCCCTTAGTTGGTCTGCGTCGGAGAAAGTTTCCGCTTCCTCCGCATCGGCCTCGGTGGAGGTCGGCGCCCGGCGGCCTTGCGTCGCAAGGTAGTTCTTCGCCGTGTTGACGGCAATTCGGTACAACCACGTATAGAACGCCGATTCGCCGCGGAATTGCGGCAGCGCACGATACGCCTTGATGAACGCGTCCTGGGCCACATCCTCGACCTCGGCGGGATCCCGCACGAGGCGCGAGATCAGCCGAATGATCTTGCGGTGGTATTTGGAGACCAGGAGTTCGAACGCCGCCTTGTCGCCCTTCTGTACGCGCTCGACCAGAGCCTGATCGATTTCTTTTTCACTCACCTGACAAATCCGTTAACTAGGGATGCAACGCGGAGCGTTATTGTAGCGTTCCGGCGCCGGCCGCTGGTTACGGTCGGTAACCATGCCGTCGTCATGCACGCCCCGCCGCCCCGGCCGTTCTCGCCAGCACCGACAGCGCGCTGAACGACGCGGCATCGAGCGCGTCGGCCGGAATCAGCAGCGGCCGGGCGCGCCGGGCGCCCTGCCCGACCGACAGCACCAGCAGCAGGCTGCTCCAGTGCGCGTGGCCCGTCACGCGGCCGCGGGCCAGCAAGCGCCCGGTGCGGCCAAACGCCGCGATCTCCCCGAACGCATCGATCCGCAACTCCGCCGGCAGCCGGCGGGCGCAAGCCCGCACCGCGCATACGGCCAGCAGTGCAGCCGTCACGGCCGACACGCCCGCGCCGGCGGCAGCGCCCGCGCGCGGCGCCCAGAACAGGTACGCCGAGGCGGCAGCCGACGCGACGAACGCGGCCAGCACGAAATACGACACGGCCGAGGCCCGCAACGCAAAGCGCTGCGGACGCCCGGCCGGAGCATCGAATGGACTCGTCAAGCGATTCAGCGTCAGACGCGCTTGAACACCAGCGTGCCGTTGGTACCGCCGAAGCCGAAGTTGTTCTTCACGGCCACGTCGATCTTCATGTCACGTGCGGTGTTCGCGCAGTAATCGAGATCGCATTCGGGGTCCTGGTTGAAGATGTTGATGGTCGGCGGCGACACGTTGTTGTGCAGCGCCAGCACCGTGAACACCGATTCGAGGCCGCCCGCGCCACCCAGCAGGTGGCCCGTCATCGACTTCGTCGAGTTCACCACCATCTTGTACGCATGCTCGCCGAAGGCCGCCTTCACCGCGTCGGACTCGTTCTTGTCGCCCAGCGGCGTCGACGTGCCGTGCGCGTTCAGGTACTGAACTTCATCCGGGTTCACGCCGGCGTCGCGCAGCGCCGCGACCATGCAGCGGCGCGGACCGTCCATGTTCGGCGCGGTCATGTGGTACGCATCGCCCGTCATGCCGAAGCCCGAGACTTCCGCGTAGATCTTCGCGCCGCGCGCCTTCGCCGCCTCGTACTCTTCGAGCACCATCACGCCGGAGCCCTCGCCCAGCACGAAGCCGTCGCGGTCCTTGTCCCACGGACGCGACGCGGTGGCCGGATCGTCGTTGCGGGTCGACAGCGCGCGCGCCGCCGCGAAGCCGCCGATGCCGAGCGGCGACACCGTCGATTCGGCGCCGCCCGCGACCATCACGTCGGCGTCGCCGGCCTGGATCAGGCGCGCGGCGAGGCCGATGCTGTGCAGGCCGGTCGTGCAGGCCGTCACGGCCGCGAGGTTCGGGCCCTTCAGGCCGAACATGATGCTCAGGTGACCCGAGATCATGTTGATGATCGAACCCGGCACGAAGAACGGCGAAATCCGGCGTGCGCCGCGATCGACGTAGGTCTGGTGCGTATCTTCGATCATCGGCAGGCCGCCGATGCCGGAACCCACCAGCACGCCGATGCGTTCCGCGTTGGCTTCGGTCACTTCCAGCCCGCTGTCCCGCATGGCCTGGACGCCGGCGGCGATGCCGTAATGGATGAACGTATCCATGTTCCGGGCTTCCTTCGCGGGGATGTACTCCTCGGCGCTGAAACCCTTCACTTCGCCCGCGAAATGGCAGGCGAGGTTCGACGCATCGAACTTCGTGACGGTGGCGATACCGGACTTGCCGGCGACGAGATTGGCCCAGCCGTCGGCAACATTATTGCCAACAGGCGAAATCAGCCCCAGGCCTGTAACGACAACACGACGGCGGCTCACGGTAACCTCTTTTCCATTATTGGATGACAAAAACAAAAGCCACAGTGGCCACAGGAACCAGCCCTGCGAGCCCTGTGGCTGTTAGTCCGTCCGGCGCGAAGCCGGCAGGATGGCGCGTCAATCGCGAAGATCGCGGCGACGTGGCGGACAAGCGCGAAAGGCGCTTACGCCTTGACGTTTGCGCGAGCGTAGTCGATCGCTTGCTGAACGGTCGTGATCTTCTCTGCTTCTTCGTCCGGGATTTCCATGCCGAACTCGTCTTCGAGCGCCATCACCAGTTCGACCGTGTCGAGCGAGTCCGCGCCCAGGTCGTTCACGAACGAAGCCTCGTTCTTGATCTCGGCTTCCGCGACGCCCAGTTGTTCAGCGACGATCTTCTTGACACGTTGTTCGATGTTGTCCATTACCCCTCCGAGGGAAAGTTCAGATTTACAAGTGCGCGCATTTTATCAGGTTTGCTGACGCCAAAACGCGCGTTGGCTTGATGGTCGATCAAGCGCCGGTCCGCCTGAAAAACGGGATACGGCGCGGATGGTAAACGAAAACCGTTACGACATGTACATGCCGCCGTTCACGTGCAGCGTCGTGCCGGTGATGTAACCGGCCTGCGGCGATGCGAGGAACGCAACGGCATGGGCGATGTCCTCCGGGCTGCCGAGTCGGCCGAGCGGAATCTGGGTCTTGAGCGCGGCCTGCTGTTCTTCCGGCAGCGTCTTCGTCATGTCGGTGTCGATGAAGCCCGGCGCCACGCAGTTCACCGTGATGCCGCGGCTGCCGATTTCGCGCGCGAGCGCGCGCGTCATGCCCGCGACGCCCGCCTTCGCGGCCGCGTAGTTGACCTGCCCCGGATTGCCGGCCGAGCCGACCACCGACGTGATGTTGATGATACGGCCGCCGCGCGCCTTCATCATCGGGCGCAGCACCGCGCGCGACAGGCGGAACACCGACTTCAGGTTGGTGTCGATCACCGCGTCCCAGTCCTCGTCCTTCATCCGCATCGCGAGCTGGTCCTGCGTGATGCCCGCGTTGTTGACGAGCACGTTCAGCGCGCCGAATTCCTTCACGGTCGCATCGATCAGCGCCTCGGCGGCGGCCGCGTCGTTGACGTTCAGCACCGCGCCGCGGCCCGTGACGCCCGCTTCCGCGAACGCCGCGGTGATCGCGGCGGCGCCCGATTCGCTCGTCGCCGTGCCGATCACCGTCGCGCCCAGGCGCGCGAGTTCGAGTGCGATCGCACGGCCGATGCCGCGCGACGCGCCGGTCACGATCGCAACCTGTTTATCGAGAGTCTTGTCCATGAATCGAATATCCGTTGCTTGGGAAAAGGCGCCGCGTCAGGCGGTCGCGAGCTTGAGCGCTTCATCGAGCGAAGCCGGATCGAACACCGACGCGCCCGTCAGGTTGCCGTCGATGCGCTTCGTCAGGCCGGCGAGCACCTTGCCCGGACCGCATTCGATCACGTGCGTGACGCCCGTTCCCGCGATGTGACGCACGCACTCGACCCAGCGCACCGGCCCCGCGGCCTGGCGCACCAGCGCATCCTTGATCGCGGCCGGATCGCTGAGCACGGCGACGTCGATGTTGTTGACGACCGGAATCTGCGGCGCCTTCACGTCGACGTTCGCAAGGTAGTCGCGCAGCTGGTCCGACGCCGGCTTGAGCAGCGACGAATGGAACGGCGCCGACACCGGCAGCGGCAGCGCGCGCTTCGCGCCCTTCGCCTTCGCGATCTCGCACGCCTTCTCGACCGCGGCCTTGCTGCCTGCGATCACGACTTGCGCGGGCGCATTGAAGTTCACCGCTTCGACGACGCCCGCTTCCGCGGCCTCGGCGCACACCGCACGCACCGTGTCGTCGTCGAGGCCCAGGATCGCGGCCATGCCGCCCTGGCCGACCGGCACGGCCGTCTGCATCGCCTGCGCACGGAAGCGCACGAGCGGCACCGCGTCCTTGAATGCAATCGCGCCGGCCGCGACGAGCGCCGTGTACTCACCGAGGCTGTGGCCGGCGACGATCGACGGCGCCGGGCCGCCTGCCTGCTGCCACGCGCGATAGCACGCGTATGCGGCGGTCAGCATCACGGGCTGCGTGTTGGTGGTCAGGTTCAGCTCTTCGGCCGGACCTTCGGCGATCAGCTTGCCGAGATCCTGGTTGAGCACATCGGACGCTTCCTGGAGCGTCTCGCGCACGACGGCCAGATCGGCGAATGCGTTGAGCATGCCGATCGCCTGCGAGCCCTGCCCCGGAAAAACGAATGCAAATTTCATATCGTCCCCAATTGAATCGATGCGGACGGCGCGCACGAGCGGCGCGCCGACGGGATCCGCGCGCGGCAAAAACGCGCGCCGCGGATCAGAAACGGAAGACCGACGCGCCCCACGTGAAGCCGCCGCCGACGCCTTCGATCAGCACGTGCTGGCCGCGCTGGATGCGGCCGTCGCGCACCGCGGCGTCGAGCGCCAGCGGAATCGACGCGGCCGACGTGTTGCCGTGCTGGTCGACCGTCACGACCATGCGCTCCTGCGGCAGGCCGAGCTTGCGGCAGGTGCTGGTCATGATGCGGATGTTGGCCTGGTGCGGAATCAGCCAGTCGATTTGCTCGGGCGCGAGATTCGCCTTCGCGAGCGCTTCGATCGCGACCTTTTCGAGCACGTTGACCGCGAGCTTGAACACGGCCTGCCCGTCCATGTGCAGGAACGCGCTGCCGTCGATCACGCCGCGATTGACGTTGCCCGGCGTGCACAGGATGTTCGAGTAACTGCCGTCCGCGTGCAGCGCGCTGCCGAGCACGCCCGGCTCTTCCGATGCGGACAGGATCACCGCGCCCGCGCCGTCGCCGAACAGCACGCAGGTCGTGCGGTCCTTGAAGTCGAGAATGCGCGAGAACGTCTCCGCGCCGACGATCAGCGCCGTACGGTGCTGGCCGCTGCGGATGAAGCTGTCGGCCGTCGCCATCGCGTACGCGAAGCCCGAACACACGGCCTGCACGTCGAACGCCGCGCCGCCGTTCTTGATGCCGAGCTTGTTCTGCAGCAGGCAGGCTGTGCTCGGGAACACGAAATCGGGGGTCGAAGTCGCGACGATGATCAGGTCGATCGACTGCGGATCGACACCGGCCGCTTCGATCGCACGACGCGACGCCTCGAGCGCGAGATCGCTCGTCGTGACGTCCGGTGCGGCGAAATGGCGCGCATGGATGCCCGTGCGCGCCACGATCCATTCATCGCTGGTCTCGATGCCTTCCTTCGCGAGACGATCGGTCAACTGCTGGTTCGTGACGCGGTCGGGCGGCAGGTAGCTGCCCGTGCCGAGCACGCGGGAATAGAGAGTCGATTGGGCCATTTATGCTTTAGAGGATTGCGCAGCGGAAGGTTCGGCGTGATGGCCTGGGGCCGGGCTTGCATGGCCCGAGCCGCCCGCGTCGTGTTCGCCCTCGCCGAGCGACACTGAATTATCCGCCATCGCGCGCGCGAGGCGCTCCAGCACCCCGTTTTTGACGGCATCATACCCGCGTTTGATCGCCCACTCAAACGCGTAGGCGTCGGCCGAACCGTGGCTCTTGATCACGAGGCTCTTCAGCCCCAGCAGCGCCGCGCCGTTGTACTGGCGGTGGTCGACGCGCTTCTTGAAACGCATCAGCACGGGCAGCGCGAGCAGCGCCATCAGCTTCGACATCAGCGAACGGCCGAACTCCTCGCGGATGATGTCCGACAGCATCTGCGCGAGCCCTTCGGACGTCTTCAGCGCGACGTTGCCGACGAAGCCGTCGCACACGATCACGTCGACGGTGCCCTTGTAGATGTCGTTGCCTTCCACGTTGCCGCGGAAGTTGAGCGTGCTGGCGCGCAGCAGCTCGCCTGCGCGCTTGATCGTCTCGTTGCCTTTGATGACCTCTTCGCCGATGTTCAAGAGGCCGATCGTCGGGCGCTCCTTGCCTTCGAGCGCGGCCACGAGCGCATGTCCCATCTCCGCGAATTGCAGCAGATGCTGCGGTTCGCAGTCGACGTTCGCGCCGAGGTCCAGCATCATCGTGTAGCCGGTCGGGTTCGGCAGCGCGAACGCGATCGCGGGCCGCTCGATGCCGGGCAGCGTCTTGAGTACGTAACGGGAAACGGCCATCAGCGCGCCGGTATTGCCGGCGGAGATGCAGGCCTGCGCCGCGCCTTCCTTGACCTGGTTGAGCGCGACGCGCATCGAAGAATCCTTCTTCTTGCGCAGCGCCACTTCGACAGGGTCGTCCATCGCCACGACTTCGGTGGCGGGCACGATGGTCAACGCGGGATCGTCGAGGGCTTTCAGCTTCTTGAGCTGAGCGCGAATCGCGCTTTCGATGCCGACGAGCATCAGGTGCGCATCGGGATGCGCGCGGACGAACTTGACTGCCGCGGGAACGGTCACGGACGGGCCGTGGTCGCCTCCCATGCAATCGATTGTGAGCTTTACGGTCATGGAATGCGACGAATTTCAGGCACAAAAAAGCGGCAGTTGAATGCCGCCTTTTCGTTGAGCCAGGAAAGTGTCAAGCGAACCAGTTGTCACGCGAACGGCGAGCGTAGCGCGCAACGCGTGACTTGACGCTTAGTCGTTCTTCGTCTTGACGACTTTCTTGCCGCGATAGTAGCCGTTCGGGCTGACGTGGTGACGCAGGTGCACTTCACCCGTGCTCGGCTCGACTGCCAGCGGCGCTGCCGTCAGGAAATCGTGCGAACGATGCATGCCGCGCTTCGACGGCGACTTCTTGTTTTGCTGGACTGCCATGACTAACTCCTAAATAATTTTCCGGATTCTAACACAGCCCGATCCGGCGCTTGACTACCCTGGCCCAAAGCCCTTACGCCTTCCCGCGCCACGACTGCTTAGTGTTTCTTGGTGCCGTCACCGTCCTTCTTCAACGCTTGCAGCGCTGCGAACGGATTCGGCCGTTTGCCTTCGTCCCCGGCTTCGTCGGACGCCTCGTCCGTCTCTTCCGCGGGACCGCTCGCACCCGACACGAGGCTTTCGTGAACTGCCGGGCAAACCTCGTGCTTGGGCACGAGCGGCAACGAAAGCAGCAACTCCTCTTCGATCAAGTCGACGAGATCGAACTGGCGTGAGCCCACGATCACATCGGCTTCATCGTCGTCGAGCGGAAATTCCTCGGCTTCTTCTTCGGTCGCGACGATCCGGTACGTCATGTCGACGTCGAACGTCTGGTCGTACGGCGTCATGCAGCGCTGGCACGTGAGCCACGCATGGCCGTGCACCGCGAGGCGCAGATACGGCTGCTGCCCGTCGGTGCCGTCGTCCTGCAACTCCTTCTGCGTGAACCCTTCCGCCTGCCACGTAAACACCGTGTCGCGATCTGGCGCGTCCGCCGGCACTTCGTTTAACATGCGCGGCAGTTGCGACAGGTGCACCGCGCCAGCCGCCTGCCGCCCGCTGCGGGCGAACTCGAACAGGTCGACCGCGTGCGGGTCGAGCGCCGCCGCAGGCTTGCCAGAAGAAGTGTTCATGCGCGCTCCTGCCTACAGGCTGACTTGCGGGATCCGGCCTGGCACCGGGCTCATCGAAGGATGACGTACCTTGCTTCCGAAGACCGGCAGGCGCCACCACAGCGAAAGCCTGCCGACGAAAAGCGGGAAAGCATACCTGTTTTACCTTTTGCGGTCAATCACTTAAGCTTGCGTCCGCGCAACGCCGCGCCACACCTGACGACTCACCGATCCAACCGACCATGCCGGATACCGTTTGCCGCCCGCCGCGGCTGATTCTTGCTTCCAGTTCCCGTTACCGCCGCGCGCTCCTCGAGCGCCTCGGCGTGCCGTTCGACGTCGTGTCGCCCGACCTCGACGAAACTCCGCTCGCCGGCGAAACGCCGGCCGCGACCGCGCTGCGCCTCGCCGGCGCGAAGGCACGCGCCGTGGCCGCCACGATCGATGCGCCGGACGGCGTGCTGGTGATCGGGTCGGATCAGGTCGCGACCTTCGACGGGTATCAGATCGGCAAGCCCGGCACGCACGAACGCGCGCTCGCGCAGCTCATGTCGATGCAGGGCCGCGAAGTCGAATTCCACAGCGCGCTCTGCCTGTACGACAGCCGCACCGACGACGCGCAGGTCGAGGACATCGTCACGCACGTGCGCTTCCGTTCGCTGCCTGAGGCCGAACTCGACGCCTACCTGCGCGCGGAAACGCCGTACGACGTGGCCGGCAGCGCGAAGTCCGAAGGGCTCGGCATCGCCCTGCTCGACGCGATCGACTCGGACGATCCGACCGCGCTCGTCGGCTTGCCGCTGATCGCCCTCACGCGGATGCTGCGCGCCGCCGGCTACCCGTTGTTCGCAACCACCCGAGGAGACCGCGCATGACCGCCGGCACGCTTTATCTCGTCCCGAACACGCTCGGCGAAGGCGACGAATCGATGCTCGCCGCCGTGCTGCCCGCCGCCGTGCAGGCGCGCGCCGGCACGCTCGGCTATTACATCGGCGAGAACGCGAAAACGACCCGCGCGTTTCTGAAGAAGATCGGTACGACGCGGCCGATCCAGGAAATCGAGATCAGCGAGCTGAACGTCAATACGCCGGCCGGCGCCATCGACCGGCTGCTCGCGCCCGTGCTGGCCGGCGCGGACGCCGGTCTCGTGTCGGAGGCCGGCTGCCCGGCCGTCGCCGACCCCGGCGCACTGCTGGTGCGCCGCGCGCACGAGCGCGGCGTGAAGGTCGTGCCGCTCGTCGGGCCGAGCTCGATCCTGCTGGCGCTGATGGCGTCGGGCCTGAACGGCCAGAGCTTCGCGTTCAACGGCTACCTGCCGGTCGATGCGGCCGCGCGCGCGAAACGCCTGCGCGAACTCGAGCAACTGTCGCGCAAGGCGCGCCAGACGCAGATCTTCATCGAAACGCCGTACCGGAATCACGCGATGCTGGACACGCTGGTTGCGACCTGCGCGCCGTCGACGCAGATCTGCGTCGCGGCCGATCTGACCCTCGCGACCGAGACGATCGCGAGCCGCACCGTCATGGACTGGAAAAAGGCGCCCGCGCCGAATCTGCACAAGCGCCCCGCGATCTTCCTGCTGCTCGCGAACTGATGCCGCGACCGGCGATCGGCTGACTGAATGAAAGGCGGGCCATCGCGGCCCGCCGGGTACCGTCGATCGTCAGCGCAGGCTGACCGCCGCGCCGCCGGCCGTCAGCGCCTTCATCGCGGCGCCCCCGACGGCCGCGCCGAACTTGCGCGCGACCCGATTCGTCAGGCTTTCCTTCACCGTATAGTCGACCAGATCCGGCGCCTTCAGCACGTCGCGCGCGACCGTATCGGTCGTGCCGTAGCCGTCGGCGAGCCCGAGCTCGACGCTCTTCTCGCCGGTCCAGAACAGGCCCGAGAACATGTCGGGCGTCTCGTGCAGGCGCTTGCCGCGGCCATCCTTCACGGCCTTGATGAACTGCGCGTGCACCTGGTCGAGCAGTGCCTGCGCGTGTGCGTCCATCTTCGGCGTTTCCGGCGAGAACGGATCGTAGAAGCCCTTGTTTTCGCCCGACGTATGCAGGCGCCGCTCGACGCCGAGCTTGCCCATCAGCCCGGTGAAGCCGAACCCGTCCATCAGCACGCCGATCGACCCGACGATGCTCGCCTTGTCGACGAAGATCTTGTCGGCCGCGGACGCGATGTAATAACCGCCCGACGCGCACATGTCGGTCACGACGACGTACAGCGGCTTGTCCGGATACTTGCCGCGCAACCGCCGGATCTCGTCGTAGACCATGCCCGCCTGCACCGGGCTGCCGCCCGGGCTGTTGATCCGCAGCACGACGCCGACCGTGCCGTCGTCGTCGAACGCGGCGTCGAGCGCCGTGTTGATGTCGTCGGCGTTCGCGTTGACGCCGGCCGCGATCTCGCCGTCGATCGTCACGAGCGCCGTATGCCGCCCGCTCGACGAGAGCTTCGAATCGCCCGAGAAATCGATCAGCGCGAACGCGAACAGCACGAACACGCCGAGAAACGCGAAGCGGAAGAAGATCTTCCAGCGCCGTGCCGCGCGCTGTTCCTTGACGGCCGCGAGCGCGATCCGTTCGAGCGCCGCGCGCTCCCAGCTCGGTTCACGGCTGTCGGGACGGGCGGAGGAATCCGGGGAATTCGGTTGATCGGTCATGCAGTGGTGTCGTCAGTCGGTCGTGGCCGGAGTGGCGGGATGCAGATCGGTATCGGGCACCCAGAATACCGCACGGCCGTCGGGCGTGTCGCGCTCGTCGACCTCGACCGGCCGCAGGCGGCCGCCGCGGCACGGGCCGCCGACGCACTTGCCGGTATCCGGCGCGTAGATCGCACCGTGCGTCGCGCACATCAGATAGAGGCCCGACGACTCGAAGAACTGCCCTTCGGCCCAGTCGAGCTCCATCGGCACGTGCGCGCAGCGGTTCAGGTAGCCGTACGCGCGACCGTCGTAGCGCACGAAGAACACGACGGCCTGCTCGCCGCGCAGCGTCGCGTCGACGCGCACGCCGGCGCCGCCGTCGGTCAGCGCGCTCGATGCGCACACGCGCACGGCGTCCGGCGCCGCGCTCATGCGTGCTCCCGCAGCCATGCGGCCAGCGCGCCGACGTCCGGCGCGACGAAGCGCGGGGTGAGCGCCGCCAGCGCATCGGCCGTATGCGCGCCGTACGCCACGCCGACGCCGGCCGCGCCGGCGCTGGCGGCCATCTGCAGGTCGTGCGTGGTGTCGCCGATCATCACGGTGCGCGACAGGTCCTGCCCCAATTCCCGCGACAACTCGTGCAGCATCGCCGGATGCGGCTTCGAGAACGTCTCGTCCGCGCAGCGCGTCGCGTCGAACCAGCTCGTCAGCTTCGACTGGTCGAGCACACGATTCAGCCCGACCCGACCCTTGCCCGTCGCGACGGCGAGCAGATAACCCATGTCGCGCAGCTCGGCGAGCAGCTCGCGGACGCCGGCGAACAGCTCGATGCGCTGGTCGTCGAGCAGATAGTGATAGCGGTAGCGCTCGGCCAGCCGCGCGTAGTCGGACGGATCGAGGGTCGGCGCGGCGATCTGCAGCGCGTCGCGCAGGCCGAGGCCGATCACGTAGCGGGACGCCTCGTCGGACGGCGCGGGCAAGCCGAGATCGCGGCACGCGGCCTGGATGCTGTGCGCGATGTGCGCGGTCGAATCCATCAGCGTGCCGTCCCAGTCGAAGACGATCAGGTCAAATTGCTGTCGGGCCATGCGGTTCAGGCGGTATCGCGCAATGCGGTGAGTTGATCGAGGAAGCGCCGGCATTCGGCCGGCAGCGGCGCATCGAACTGCAGCGCCTCGCCGGTCAGCGGATGCGCGAGCTTGAGACGGTGCGCATGCAGGAACATCCGTTTCAGCGACGGCTGCGCGTTCGCGCGCGCCAGCGCCTTGTTCAGTGCGAAATCGCCGTACTTGGCGTCGCCGGCGATCGGCAGGCCGAGATGCGCGAGGTGCACCCGGATCTGATGGGTCCGCCCCGTTTTGAGTTCCGCTTCGACGAGCACATAGTCGGACCAGCGGTCGACGAGGTTGAACACCGTATGCGACGGCAGCCCGTCGTCCTGCACGCGCACGCGGCGCTCCCCTTCCGGGGTCGAATACTTGAACAACGGCGCCTTCACCGCGCGGCGGCGCCCCCAGTCGGGCTGCCATTCGCCGTGCGCGCACGCGAAGTAGCGCTTGTCCATCCGGTTCTCGCGGATCTGCTCGTGCAGCCCGACGAGCGCCGTACGCTTCTTCGCGAGCATCAGGATCCCGGACGTCTCGCGGTCGAGCCGGTGCACGAGTTCGAGGAATTTCGCGCGCGGGCGCGCCTGACGCATCTGCTCGATCACGCCGAACGCGACGCCGCTGCCGCCGTGGACCGCGACGCCGGCCGGCTTGTCGATCACGAGCATCGCGTCGTCCTCGTACAGCACGTCGAAATTCGCGGGCGGCACGACGGGCGTGTCGGCGCGCGCGAGGTCGGCCGCCGCCACGCGCACCGGCGGCACGCGGACGAGGTCGCCCAGCTCGAGGCGGTACTGCGCGTCGATCCGGCCCTTGTTGACGCGCACTTCGCCGCTGCGGAGGATCCGGTAAATATGGCTTTTCGGCACGCCTTTACAGACGCGCAACAGGAAGTTGTCGATGCGCTGACCGGCCGAGTTTTCGTCGATCTCGATCATCGATACCTGGCCGCTTGCGACCGAATTCTGGGATATTTTGCCTAACTCATTCATACTGAATATAATTTTGCCCAGCCTGACGTTGTGGGTGGCCTGACCGGCCGGCCCCGGCTGAATCGGGCAAGGCGCAAGCGCAAACCGCTATTTTACTTGCGCCGGGGGTCCGCTGCTCGCCCCTGATCAAAGAGATGCAGCAAGTTGCACGCACGGCGCCGCCCGTCGGCAAGGATCTCGCCCACAGGCGGATTCGGTCGGCAAGGCGCCGCGGTAACGGAAAGTTGGTTGAAAAGAATTCGATCGGCAGCCTGACGGCGCGAAGTGCGTCCGCAGGCTGCCGGTTGCGAAAATTACGGCGTTGCGCCCGATTTGGCCCCGCGAAGCGTGCGGGGCTTGGCGACGTCAAACCAGGGAAGTACACCCCAAGCGGGAAAGTCGGGCTGGATTCGATACTCCCCGCTGCGGCCCAAGCCGCAGCATCTGCCGCCCGTCGGCGCGCGCGACGCATTGCGCGCGCCCGTGGCGATGCCCGGATCAGGCTTAGCGCGCTTTTGCAGCGTGCGGTGTGTGAACGCCGTGCTTTGAAGCCGTATTCGCAGGTGCCCTATGGCCGCCGGCCCCGTCTTTCGGGCCCAAGCGCCTCTTCAGGCAATTCTCCCCGCCAGCGTTCCCGCTCCAGCGTGCTCGTGACAACACAACAAGGTGCGGCCTGCCGTCGTTCCCGCCCTCGCGCCTGACAACCGCGAGGCGTCGGCAGCGGAGCCGCCTGGAGCCGTTCATGAAACGCATGCTGTTCAATGCGACGCAGCAGGAGGAGCTGCGCGTCGCCATCGTCGATGGGCAAAAGCTCATCGACATCGACATCGAAACCGCCGGGCGCGAACAGCGCAAAGGCAATATCTACAAAGGGGTCATTACCCGTATCGAGCCGTCGCTCGAAGCGTGCTTCGTCAACTACGGCGAAGACCGCCACGGCTTCCTGCCGTTCAAGGAAGTCGCGCGCCAGTACTTCAAGGACGGCGTCGACATGCGCTCCGCGCGCATTCAGGACGCGCTGCGCGAAGGCCAGGAACTGATCGTCCAGGTCGAGAAGGAAGAGCGTGGCAACAAGGGCGCCGCCCTCACCACCTTCATCTCGCTCGCCGGCCGTTACCTCGTGCTGATGCCGAACAATCCGCGCGGCGGCGGCGTGTCGCGCCGGATCGAAGGCGACGAGCGCCAGGAACTGCGCGAAACGATGGCGCAACTGCAGATTCCGGACGGCATGAGCATGATCGCCCGTACCGCGGGCATCGGCCGCAGCGCCGAGGAACTGCAGTGGGACCTGAACTACCTGCTGCAACTGTGGCGCGCGATCGAGGCCGCCTCGCAAAGCGGCAACGCCGGCCAGCCGATGCTGATCTATCTGGAATCGAGCCTCGTGATCCGCGCGATCCGGGACTATTTCCAGCCCGATATCGGCGAAATCCTGATCGACACGAACGAAATCCACGATCAGGCCCGTGCGTTCATGGACATCGTGATGCCGGACAACGTCGCGAAGGTGAAGCGCTATCACGACGACGTGCCGCTGTTCTCGCGCTTCCAGATCGAGCACCAGATCGAAACCGCGTACTCCCGCACGGTGCCGCTGCCGTCCGGCGGCGCGATCGTGATCGACCACACCGAAGCGCTCGTCGCGATCGACGTGAACTCGGCCCGCGCGACCAAGGGCGCGGACATCGAGGAAACGGCCACCCGCACGAACCTCGAGGCGGCCGACGAAGTCGCCCGCCAGTTGCGCCTGCGCGACCTCGGCGGTCTGATCGTGATCGATTTCATCGACATGGAATCGGCGAAGAGCCAGCGCGAAGTCGAGCAACGCCTGAAGGACGCGCTCAAGCACGACCGTGCGCGCGTGCAGATGGGCAAGATCTCCCGCTTCGGCCTGATGGAGCTGTCGCGCCAGCGCCTGCGTCCGGCGCTGTCGGAAGGCAGCCACGTGACGTGCCCGCGCTGCAACGGCACCGGCCACATCCGCGATACCGAATCGTCCGCGCTGCAAGTCCTGCGGATCATTCAGGAAGAAGCGATGAAGGAAAACACCGCGGCGATCCATTGCCAGGTGCCGGTCGAGGTGACCGCCTTCCTGCTGAACGAAAAGCGTCAGGAAATCAACAAGATCGAGTCGCGCTTCAAGGTCGGCATCGTGCTGATCCCGAACAAGCACCTCGATACGCCGCACTACAAGCTCGAGCGCCTGCGTCACGACGACGCGCGCCTCGACGATCCGCGCGCATCCTGGAAGATGGCCGAGGAAGCGGCACGCGAGCTCGAGTCGGAAACCGGCTACAGCAAGCGCGCGGCCGAAGTGAAGCCGAAGCAGGAAGCCGCGGTCAAGGGCATCACACCCGAGCGTCCGGCGCCGAGCCCGGCCCCGCAGCGCGCGGTCGAGCCGGTTCCAGCGCCCGCGCCCGCGCCTGTCGCGGCGACAAGCGGCGGCTTCATCGGCTGGCTGAAGGGCTTGTTCGGCGTGTCGCCGGCACCGGCGCCCGCACCGGTTGCCACGCCGGCACCGGCGAAGGAGCAGGCAGCCCGTCCGGCTCGCGAACGCACCGAAAAGACCGAGCAGCGCGGCGGCGATCGCAATCGCAACCGTCGCGGCGGCGCCCAGCAGGCGCAAGGCGGCCGCGACCAGGCGGCTGCCGGCCGTGGCCAGCCGCAACGCCAGGAGCGCGAAGGCAAGGAAGTGCGCGAACCGCGTGAAGGCCGCGAGCCGCGCGAGGGCCGTGAGCTGCGTGAAGGTCGAGAGGGTCGCGACGGCCGCGAAGGTCGTGAAAACCGCGAAGGTCGCGAGGGCCGTGGCCCGCGCGAAGGCCGCGAGCCGCGTGAAGGCCGTGAGCCGCGCGAACCGCGTGAGAACCGCGAGCCGCGCGAGCGTGCCGAACAGCCGGAAGGCGTCGAAGCAGGCGGTCGTGGCGAGCGCCAGGAACGCGGCGAGCGTCGCGAGCGCGGCGAACGCCGCAAGCCGACCCAGCATGCGGCCACGCTCGAAACCGTCACCCGTGGCGAAAACCATCCGGAACCGGAAACCGACAAGGCCGCGGCAGAAGCCCTGCCCGGCGCGGACCTCACAGCCGATGCGGAAGCCGGTGCGCGTGACGGCGAAGAACGCCGCCGTCGCCGTCGCGGCCGCCGCGGCGGTCGTCGCGAGCGCGAGGAAGACGGCGCGGTCGTCGACCAGGCCGAGCAAGGCGCAGATGGCGAAGTCGCAGCGCAAACCGTGACGCCGGCCGCCCCGGTCGCAGCCGAACCGGCTTACACGGCCGCACCGGCTGTCGTCGCGGCCGTGGCCAGCGCGGTCGCCGTCGAAGCCGTCGCCGAGCAGCAGGCCGCACCGGCCGTTGTCGAAGCGCAGCCGGCTCCGGCACACGCCGAAGCGGCGCCGGTCGCACCGGTCGAGCCCGTCGTCGCCGTCGAGGCAGCAGAACCGGCACCGGTCGCAGCACCGGTGGCCGCGGAAGCGGGCCCGACGCCGGTCGCGGTGTCCCCGACCGATGCGTTCGAAGTGCCGGCTGCCGCTGCGGCCGCTGTCGAGGCACCGCAAGCCGCGGCCGTCGAGCCAGCCGCACCGGCCGCCGTGGCGATCGAAGCCGCGTCGGTGGCGGTCGAGGCGCCGGTCGAAACTGCGCCTGCGCCGGCCGAGGCCGTCGCCGCACCGGCACCGGCACCGGCTCCCGCCCCCGCACAACCGGCAGCCGCGCCCGCGTCGGCAAGCCTGGATGTCGTGCTGGAGCAGGCCGGTCTCGTCTGGGTGAACACGGACGCCGACAAGTTCGCGGCCGCGCAGGAAGCCGCGTCGCGGCTCCCGCGTCCGGCCCGCGTGCCGCGCGAACGCAAGGTGCTGCCGCCGGTCGATACGGCCCCGATGCAGCAGGTCGAAACGACGCACCGTTGAACGGCGCATCGCCCGACCAGGAAAAGCCCGCCTTCCGGCGGGCTTTTTTACGTCCGCGCTGCGGGTTTCCGCTCACCGGCCCCGTCAGCCGGTTGCAGCTAAAATAGCGGTCTGGCTCGTACTTCTTTCAACATGTCCCGACGCATCATTCCTCTCGCCGACGTCAGCGGGATGCCGGACGTCTCCGGCGTCGCGCATGCCCCCGACGGCACGCTGGCCGACACGTTCGCCAGGCCGCTGCGCGATCTGCGCATTTCGGTGACGGACCGTTGCAATTTCCGCTGCGTGTACTGCATGCCGCGCGCGGTCTTCGACAAGGATTACCCGTTCCTGCCGCACAGCGCGCTGCTCACGCACGAGGAAATCGAGCGCGTGGCGCGGCTCTTCGTCGCGCACGGCGTCGAGAAGATCCGCATCACGGGCGGCGAGCCGTTGCTGCGCAAGAACCTCGAATTCCTGATCGAGCGCCTCGCGCGCCTGACGACGCACGCCGGCCGCCCACTCGACCTGACGCTGACGACCAACGGCTCGCTGCTCGCCCGCAAGGCGCGCGCACTGAAGAACGCCGGGCTCACGCGCGTCACGGTCAGCCTCGATGCGCTCGACGATACGCTGTTCAAGCGCATGAACGATGCCGAGTTCGCGAGCGCCGACGTGCTCGACGGCATCTTCGCCGCGCAGGCCGCCGGCCTCGCGCCGGTCAAGGTCAACATGGTCGTGAAGCGCGGCACCAACGACAGCGAGATCCTGCCGATGGCCGAGCGTTTCCGCGGCACCGGCGTGATCCTGCGTTTCATCGAATACATGGACGTCGGGACGTCGAACGGCTGGAACATGACCGAGGTGCTGCCGTCGGCGGACGTCGTCGCGCGCATCGCCGAACATTTCCCGCTCGTGCCGCTCGAGCCGCACACGGCGGCCGAAACCGCGCAGCGCTGGGGCTATGCGGACGGCCGCGGCGAGATCGGCGTGATCTCGAGCGTCACGCAGGCCTTCTGCGGCGACTGCACGCGCGCGCGGCTGTCGACCGAAGGCAAGCTGTACCTCTGCCTGTTCGCGTCGGCCGGCCACGACCTGCGCGCGCTCGTGCGCGGCGGCGCGAGCGATGCCGAGATCGCGACCGCGATCGCCCGCATCTGGCAGGCGCGCACCGACCGCTATTCGCAACTGCGCGGCAGCGCATCGGCCGCCGCCGCGCCCGACGGCGCGGGCAAGCGCGTCGAAATGTCGTATATCGGCGGCTGACGCACGCCGCCCCTTTCCGCCTTCGCACGATGCCCGCTCCCGCCTCCACGTCGATCGCCGGCCTGCTGCTTGCGGGCGGACGCGCCACGCGCATGGGCGGCGTCGACAAGGGCCTGCAACTGCTCGACGGTACGCCGCTCGCGCTGCACGTGTTGCGCCGGCTGTCGCCGCAGGTCGACGAGACGCTGATCAGCGCGAATCGTCATGCCGATCGCTATGCCGAACTCGGTGCGCCGTTCGACGCGCGGATCGTCGCGGATGAAACCCCTGACTTCCCCGGGCCGCTCGCAGGCCTGCTCGCCGGCATGCGCGCGGCGCGCGCGCCGCTGGTCGCGTGCTCGCCGTGCGACACGCCCTATCTGCCCGCCGACCTCGTCGCACGGCTGCATGCGGCGCTCGACGCTCAGCAGGCCGACATCGCGATGGCGGTCACCGTCGACGCGCAGCGGATGCCCTCGCCGCAGCCGACGTTCGCGCTGCTGCGCACGTCGCTGGCCGACGATCTGGCCACCCGGCTCGCGGCCGGCGACCGCAAGGTGCGTGCGTGGTACGCACGCCACAAGACGGTCGAAGTCGAGTTTCGCGACGAGCGTGCGTTTTACAATGCCAACTCCTGGCAGGAACTCGCCGCGCTGGCCCGCCGCTGACGGCCCCGTGCCGTTCCCGCCCGGCGCCCGCCACACGCGACACCCGCGCCCAGGCACCCTCCTCGCGCCACCGGCCACGAACCCGATACGCCTCGCGGCGCAGTCCGACTGATGATCACGCAATCCTCGCCCGCCTCCCGAACCGCACCCGACCCCGACGCCCCGCTGTCGCTCGCCGACGCGCAGGCGCTCGCGTGCCGCTTCGCGACGCCCGTCGACGCGTGCGACACGGTGGCACTGCGCGATGCGCTCGACCGCGTGCTCGCGGCCGACGTGCGCGCGCCGTTCGACATTCCCGCGTACGACAACTCGGCCATGGACGGCTATGCGTTCGACGGGAGCGCCACGGCGCTCGCCTCGGCGCAGGGCGAGATTGTGATGGCGGTCGCCGGCACCGCGTTCGCCGGCCATCCGTTCGACGGCGCCGTGGCGGCCGGTGCATGCGTGCGCATCATGACGGGCGCGCCGATGCCGGCCGGATGCGACACGGTGATTCCGCAGGAACGCGTGCGCGTCGACGGCGACACGATCCGCTTCGCCACGCACGACGTCACGCGCGGCGCGAACTGCCGCAAAGCCGGCGAGGATCTCGCGCGCGGCGCCTGTGCGCTCGCCGCGGGCCGCATCCTGCGGCCGTCCGATCTCGGCCTGCTCGCGTCGTTCGGCATCGCCGACGTCACGGTGCGCCGGCGCGTGCGCGTCGCCGTGTTCTCGACCGGCGACGAGTTGCGCGAGCCCGGCGAACCACTCGGCCGCGGCGCGCTGTACGACAGCAATCGCGGGATGCTGATCGCGATGCTCGAACGGCTGCACGTGGACGCGATCGACCTCGGGATCGTCCGGGACGACCCGGCCGCGCTTGAAGCCGCGTTGCGCGACGCCGTCGCCGCGCAGGCCGATGCGGTCATCACGTCGGGCGGCGTGTCGGTCGGCGAAGCCGACTTCACGCGCGACGTGATGGCGCGGCTCGGCGACGTGATGTTCGCGAGCCTCGCGCTCCGGCCCGGCCGGCCGCTCGCATGCGGCACGCTCGCACGCGCGGCCGACGGCGCCGGACACGCGCTGTTCTTCGGGTTGCCCGGCAATCCTGTCGCATCCGCCGTGACGTTCCACGCAATCGTGCGCCCCGCGCTGCTGACGCTGGCCGGCGCACGGACGCCACCGCCGGCCATGTACACGGCACGCAGCACGCAGCCGTTGAAGACGCGTCCCGGCCGCACCGAATACCTGCGCGGCATCGCGACGCGCGCCGCCGACGGCCAATGGCACGTCGCACCGGCCGGATCGCAAAGCTCCGCGTCGCTGAGCGGTCTTGCCGCCGCCAACTGTTTCATCGTCCTGGGCCACGATACCGCGGCAGTCGACGCGGGCGCCCCGGTCGACATCCTGCCGCTCGACGGCCTGATCTGAATTCCACTATCGGTATATTTCTACGGGGGCAATTCGCACATGAAGAAACAAATCTCGTCGATCGCCGCGGGGCAGACCGCGAAGGCGCTGATTCTCGTCTACCTGACGTTCAGCGTACCGATCGTGCTGCTCGGCATTCTCGTCGCGTACATCCGCTACGGGATGGTCGAACTGAGCACGATCCTGAGCGCGCTGCTGCTGAACGCGATCCTCGGCTTCGTGCTGCTGTGGATCGCGTGCCACGCGTACAACTGGGTCGCGTCGCGCTTCGGCGGCATCGAGATCGTGCTGTCCGATCCGCCGGAGGAAGCGTGAGCGGCACGCCGCTGATCCGCGCGGCCGACCCGCGCGACGTCGGCGCGATCCTTGCGCTGATGCGCGAGCTGGCCGAGTTCGAGCAGCTCACGGCGCTGTTCGTCGCGACCGAAGCCGATCTGGCCGACGCGCTGTTCGGCGAGCGCCCGGCCGCCGAAGCGCTGGTTGCCGAGCGCGACGGCGCGATCGTCGCGTACGCGCTGTTCTTCCACAACTATTCGACGTTCCTCGGCCGCCGCGGGCTCTATCTCGAGGATCTGTACGTGCAGCCGTCGCAGCGCGGCACGGGCCTGGGCACCGCGATGCTGCGTCATCTCGCGGCGCTCGCCGTCGAGCGCCGCTGCGGGCGCTTCGAATGGTCGGTCCTCGACTGGAACCAGCCGGCGATCGATTTCTACGAGAAGATGGGCGCGACCGTGCTGCCGGAATGGCGCATCGTTCGCGTGACGGGCGACGCGCTCGACACGCTCGCCGCGCATTGAGCGCGCACCGGCCGCGCCGGCGATCGCCGCAAAGGAAAACGGGCGCCGCAGCGCCCGTTTTCTCTATCCGACGGCTATCGACGACGTGCGTCACGCGTCGTCCGCATCCGCGCCGTCAGCCCCTTCCGCGCCGAGCAGCCCGGCCGCCGTCTCTCCCGGCAGCGCCTCGACCTGCTTCAGCTTGCGGCTCATCACGCGCGTGCGCTGCTCGGCGGACTCGATCGAGCGCGTGACCGTTTCGAGCTGCGCCTTCGTGCGCGCGAGCACGTCTCCGAACTTGCCGAACTCGGTCTTGACCGCGCCGAGCACCTGCCATACCTCGCTCGAGCGCCGCTCGATCGCGAGCGTGCGGAACCCCATCTGCAGGCTGTTCAGCAGTGCGGTCAGCGTGGTCGGCCCGGCGACCGTCACGCGATAGTCGCGCTGCAGCAGGTCGGTCAGCCCCGGGCGGCGCAGGATCTCCGCATAGAGCCCCTCGGTCGGCAGGAACAGCAGCGCGAAATCGGTCGTGTGCGGCGGCGCGACATACTTCTCGGCGATCGTGCGCGCCTCCATCCGCACCCGCGCCTCGAGCGCACGCGCCGCTTCCTCGACGGCCACCGCGTCGGCACGCTCCTGCGCGTCGATCAGCCGCTCGTAGTCTTCGCGCGGGAATTTCGCGTCGATCGGCAGCCACACCGGCGGCGCGTCGCGCGTGCCGGCTTCGCGCCCCGGCAGCCGGATCGCGAATTCGACGCGCTCGGTGCTCTTCGGCACCGTCGCGACGTTCTTCGCGTACTGGTCGGGCGTGAGCATCTGTTCGAGCAGCGCCTCGAGCTGCACTTCGCCCCAGGTGCCGCGCGTCTTCACGTTGGTCAGCACCTTTTTCAGGTCGCCGACGCCGGCCGCGAGCGTCTGCATCTCGCCGAGCCCGCGATGGACCTGTTCGAGCCGGTCCGACACGAGCTTGAACGATTCGCCCAGCCGCTGCTCGAGCGTCGCGTGCAGCTTCTCGTCGACGGTGCGGCGCATCTCCTCGAGCTTCGCCGCGTTGTTCGTCTCGATTTCCTTCAGCCGCTGTTCGAGCGTCGCGCGCACCTCGCCGATGCGGCGATCGTTCGCCTCGGTCAGTTGCGTGAGCTGCCGGTGCAGCGTGTCGCCGAACAGCCGCAGCGCGCCCGTCTGTTCCTCGCGCGCCTGCTGCGCCTGCCGCTGCAGGCTCTCGCGCATCGCGTCGAACTGCTGCGCATTGCCGGCGACGAGCTTGCCGAGCTGCTGCGCGAAGCCCTCGATCTGGTTGTTCTGCACGGTCGCCACGCTCGTCAGTTGCGCGGCGAGCGTCTGCTGCAACTGGGCGAAGCTGCCGGCCAGCTCGGTACGCGAGCCGCGCGCGCTTTCGACGATCTCGCCGCGCAATTCGCGTTCGAGCCGCTCGACGGCACGCGCCTGCGCATGCGCGGCATCCTCGATCTGATCGCCGAGCACGGCCGCATCGTCGTGGCGGCCGCCGCGCACGAGCGCGACGATCGCCACCGCGAGCGCGACGGCCAGCACGACGACCGCCGCAAGCAACAACGTCATCGTCATGCGCGCGGCTTCCCGATCACGTCAGGGTTGATCGGATTCGGCGGCTGCCCCGCACGCGGCCCCTCGCCCAGCGCGGCGATCAGGTTGTCGGCGGCGAGATTGGCCATCGCGCGGCGGGTCTTTTCGGTCGCGCTCGCGATATGCGGCGTCAGCACGACGTTCGGCACCTGGAGCAGCGCCGGATGCACGGTCGGCTCGCCTTCGTACACGTCGAGGCCGGCCGCGGCGATCGTCCCGTCGCGCAGCGCGGCGGCCAGCGCCGCATCGTCGACGATCCCGCCGCGTGCGATGTTGGTCAGCGTCGCCGTCGGTTTCATCTTCGCGAGCTCGGCCGCGCCGATCGTGTGATGGTTCTCCTTCGTGTACGGCAGCACGAGCACGACATGGTCGGCGCGCGCGAGCAGCGCCTCCTTCGACACGTATTCGGCATTCAGCTCGGCCTCGATCTCGGCCGCGACCCGCGACCGGTTGTGATAGATCACCTGCATCCCGAAGCCGCGCGCACGGCGCGCGAGCGCCTGGCCGATGCGGCCCATGCCGATGACGCCGAGCGTCGAGCCGTAAATGTCGGCGCCGAGGAAACCGTCGTACGCCCACTTCTGCCAGTGACCGGCGCGCAGCCAGTGCTCGGATTCGGCGATCCGGCGCGCGGCGGCCATCATCAGCGCCCAGCCGAAATCGGCGGTCGACTCGTTCAGCACGTCAGGCGTGTTGGTGCCGAGCACGTTCGCCGCGTTGAACGCGGCCATGTCGAAGTTGTTGTAGCCGACCGCCATGTTCGCCACGACGCGCAGGCGCGGCGCCGCCGCGAGCGTCGCCGCGCCGACCGGGTCGCCGGCCGTCAGCGCGCCGTCCTTGTCGGCCAGGCGCGCGGCGAGCGCTTCGGGCGCGAGCGCGTCGCCATCGTTCCAGTCAACGTCGAAATACTGCTTGAGCCGTTCGATCACGTCCGGAAAGATCGGACGCGCGACCAGGATCTTCTGCATCGCCATCTCCGCATGCCGCGGGCCGATCGCGGCGCGCATCGCGCCGCCGGGACTGCCCGCGCTTGGTTGAAAGTCGTCAGGTTACGCCGGGAAGAAAATCAGCGACGTCAGCAGGAACACGGGCACCAGGATAACGAGCGCCCAGCCGAGGTACGCGAAGAAGCTCGGCATCTTCACGCCGCGCGATTCGGCGATCGCCTTCACCATGAAGTTCGGCGCGTTGCCGATGTAACTGTTCGCGCCCATGAACACCGCACCGGCGGAAATCGCGGCGAGCGTCGACGCACCGGCCGTCATCAGCGTCTGCGCGTCGCCGCCCGCGAGGTTGAAGAACACGAGATAGGTCGGCGCGTTGTCGAGGAACGACGACAGGATGCCTGTCGCCCAGAAGTACATCGCGTCGATCGGCTTGCCGTCGGCCCCCGTGACGAGATGGACGATCTGCGCGAACGCGCCGTCCGCGCCCGCGCGCAGGATCACGATCACCGGCGCGATCGTCACGAAGATGCCCGCGAACAGCTTCGCGACCTCCTCGATCGGCGCCCAGTTGAACGCGTTGCCTTCACGTGCGGAACGCGGCGTCAGCGCGAGCGACGCGAGCGTCACCACCACGAGCGCGACGTCGCGCACGAGATTCTGCAGCGCGACGTGCGTACCCCACACGTCGAACGCGATGTCCGGCTTCCATACGCCGCTCATCAGCACGAGTGCGATCACGGCCGCCAGCAGCACGAAGTTGATCTTGCCGTCGATCGACAGCGCCGCGCCGTCGGGCGTCGGATCGAGCACGGCCGGCCGCTCCTCGCCGCCCTTCCGGTAGAAGTACGTATCGAGCGCGAAGAACAGCGTCAGCAGCACCACGCAGATGAACAGCATCGGCAGCGCGAGATGCGTGGTCGTCCAGAAAAAGCTCACGCCGTTCAGGAAGCCGAGGAACAGCGGCGGATCGCCGAGCGGCGACAGCGAGCCGCCCGCGTTCGCGACGAGGAAGATGAAGAAGATCACCACGTGCACGACGTGCTTGCGGTTGTCGTTGGCGCGCAGCAGCGGCCGGATCAGCAGCATCGCGGCGCCCGTCGTGCCCATCACGCTCGCGAGCAGCGTGCCGAGCGCGAGGATCGCCGTATTCAGCTTCGGCGAGCCATGCAGGTTGCCGTTCACGCAGATGCCGCCCGCGACCGTGTAGAGCGCGGTGAGCAGCACGATGAACGGAATGTATTCCTCCAGCAACGCATGCACGAGCGTGCCGAACGCGGCGCCGGCGCCGAACGCGACGGCGAACGGCGCGAGGAACACGATCGCCCAGCCGGCTGCGATCTTGCCGAAGTGGTGATGCCAGAACACGGGGGCGACGAGCGGGAACAGCGCGATGGACAGCAGGATCCCGGCGAACGGGATGCCCCAGAGCGCGGACAACGTGGCTCCGTCGAGCGTGGCGGCCGATGCGAGCGCGGGCGCGGCGCCAAGCGCGATTCCCGACGCCATGCCCGCCCAGGCGGCATGTCGTTTCATGCAGAACTTCCTTGTTCGAGTAGCGGTGGATGCGGCGGGTGCGTCATGCGCCCCGTACGACGATCGCGTGCACGCGGTACGGGCCGTGCGCGCCCAGAATGATCGTTTGCTCGATGTCGCCCGTGCGCGACGGGCCCGACACGAAATTGACCGCACGCGGCAGCTCGCCGCGCTCCGCGCGAATCAGCGCGAACGCGTCTTCATGACCGGCGACGATGCGCGACGCCGGCACGATCGCGATGTGGGTTTCCGGGAGCAGGCCGGCCGATGCATAAGTGTCGGGGCCGGACAGCAACACCAGCGACCCCGTTTCGGCGGTCGCGCAAAAGCAGCCTGTCAAGCCGACGAGATCGCCGTCGCGCGGCTTGCGGCACTCGACCGACAGGCCGGCGCCGGCCCAGTCGAAATCGGCCAGCGTGCGCCATGCGACGGCCTGCGTCGGCAGACCATGAGCGGCAAGATAACGGGCGGCGGCGGCAGGCACGTCGGCCAGCGTCGCGACTTCGTCGACCGTGGTCGACAGGCGTGCCGCCTCGTCGACGAAAGCGGCGACGAGATCGGCCGGCGCCGGCGGGCGCGGGCCCTGCGGATGACGGGCGAGATAGTCGGCGACGCCGTCGCGCTCCGCTGCATCGGGTTCGGCCGCGCGCCCCTGCGCCGCGCGAATGCGCGCGAGGATCTGGCGACGGGCAGCGGAAGTGTCCATGAACGGTCCTCGTGACGTTGGCGTGCAATACGTCGGATTATACCGGCCGCCCCTGCCGCGACGCACCTTCGGCCGAACGGCCAAAGCCTACTTCGACGCGTCTTCCTCGACCGGCTGCGCGATGCCGAAGACCTGCCGCAGGTACGCGAGATACGCCTTGTCGTCGCACATGCTCTTGCCAGGCGAATCGGACAGCTTCGCGACCGGCTGGCCGTTGCAGCGGACCATCTTGATGACGATCTGCAGCGGCACGTAGCCGAGATCGTTGGTGAGGTTGGTGCCGACGCCGAACGCGAGCTTGCAGCGGCCGCGGAACCGTTCGTACAGCTGCATGACCTTCGGAATGTCGAGCGCGTCGGAGAACACGAGCACCTTGGTGCGCGGATCGCACCGGTTCGCCTCGTAATGGCGCAGCATCCGCTCGCCCCAGTCGAACGGATCGCCCGAATCGTGGCGCGCGCCGTCGAACAGCTTGCAGAAGTACATGTCGAAGTCGTTCAGGAACGCGTCCATGCCGTAGACGTCCGACAGCGCGATACCGAGATCGCCGCGATATTCCTTCGCCCACATCTCGAAGCCGTAGATCTGCGAATCGCGCAGCCGCGGGCCCAGCGCCTGGCACGCCTGCAGGTATTCGTGCGCCATCGTGCCGAGCGGCGTGATGTCGTGCTTCATCGCGTACAGCACGTTGCTCGTGCCCGCGAACTGCGGGCCGAGCCCGTCGCGCAGCGTGAGCGCGACTTCCTCGTGCCAGACCTTCGAGAAGCGCCGGCGCGTGCCGTAGTCGGCGATCTTGCAGTCGGCGAATTCGGGCTTCGCGCCGAGCAGCTTGATCTTCTCGCGCAGCCGCTCGCGGCCTTCGCGATAGTCGGGCTCGCGCTGCGTGTTGCGGAAATAGACTTCGTTGACGATCGCGAGCACCGGAATCTCGAACAGGATCGTATGCAGCCACGGCCCCTCGATCACGACGTCGATCTCGCCGTTGCCCTTCGGCGACGGCGTGATCGAGATGTACTTCTCGTTCAGGTGGAACAGCGCGAGGAAATCGACGAAGTCGCTCTTGATGAAGCGCATGCGCCGCAGGTAGTCGAGTTCGACGTCGGAAAAGCGCAGCGAGCACAGGCCGCGCACCTCGTCGCGAATCTCGTCGATGTACGGGACGAGATCGACGCCGGGCGTGCGGCACCGGAAACGGTATTCGACGTTTGCGGCGGGGAAGTGATGCAGGACGACCTGCATCATCGTGAACTTGTAGAGATCCGTGTCGAGCAGCGAAGTGATGATCATGATGACGGCAGCGCCAATATCGTGACCGGCCCCGGCGCACCGCGCGCCGCCCGGTCTGTCGGTCATGTTACCCGAATGCGTGCCGGACCATCGCGAAACCGCCCCGCCGGCTCGCGCTTCGCGCCGCCGGTGCGTGTGCGGGTATCCGCGTTGCGCACCCCATAAACTAATCACGAAACGATATAAGCCGGATAGCCGACCACGACATGCGGGTTTTGCGCTTCAGTTACAATGCCGCTTTTGGCGCAAACGCCACCCCATATACCGCCAAGCAGGAGCGTTTTAATGACTCACGTTGTGACCGAAGGCTGCATCAAGTGCAAATACACGGATTGCGTGGATGTGTGCCCGGTGGATTGCTTCCGTGAAGGTCCCAACTTTCTCGCCATCGATCCGGACGAGTGCATCGACTGCGCCGTGTGCGTCGCCGAATGCCCGACCAATGCGATCTATGCCGAAGAAGACGTTCCGGGCGACCAGCAGCAGTTCACCGAGCTGAACGCCGAGCTGGCGAAGAACTGGCCGTCGATCACGAAGACCAAGCCGGCGCCCGCCGACGCGGACGAATGGAAGGACGTGCAGGACAAGCTGCACCTGCTCGAGCGCTGATCGCGCGGCGGCCGCAAAAAATTTTTATGTGTCGCGGCTCCAAAGTATTGACAGGTTAGCGAACACTCCATACAATCTCGTTTCTCTGCTGTTGTTGTTTGT
Organism: Burkholderia sp. AU44665; assembly: GCF_030504405.1. Classification (NCBI taxonomy): domain Bacteria; kingdom Pseudomonadati; phylum Pseudomonadota; class Betaproteobacteria; order Burkholderiales; family Burkholderiaceae; genus Burkholderia; species Burkholderia sp. AU44665. The sequence continues at coordinate 175,513 of NZ_JAUJRI010000002.1, forward strand.
TCCCCGATAGCTCAGTCGGTAGAGCGCCGGACTGTTAATCCGTAGGTCCCTGGTTCGAGCCCAGGTCGGGGAGCCAAAAACGCAAAGGCCCGTTGAAAGTGGACGGGTTTTTTGTTGGAAAGCACAACACGCAGATGTACCGATTTATTCCCCGATAGCTCAGTCGGTAGAGCGCCGGACTGTTAATCCGTAGGTCCCTGGTTCGAGCCCAGGTCGGGGAGCCAAATAGCGAAAGGCCCGTCATTCGACGGGCCTTTTGTTTTTCCGGCCACCGTTCCGTCTTTCTGCTTTTCGTGGCCCGGCCATGCGCATGCTAGAGTCTCTGTCCCGCATTCGCATCCTCCGGTTCCGTCGATGAAGCATCGCCTCCTCCGTTTCGCCCCCGTCGCCCTCCTGCTCTCCGCCTTCGCCGCCGCACCGCTCGCGCACGCGGAGGAAGTCGGCAGCGTCAACACCCATTTCCGCGTCACGGGTTCCGACCGCGTGGTCGTCGAGGCCTATGACGATCCGGTCGTGAACGGCGTGACCTGCTACGTGTCGCGCGCCCGCACCGGCGGCATCAAGGGTACGCTCGGCGTCGCCGAGGATCCGAGCGAAGCGTCAATCGCGTGCCGGCAGGTCGGCCCGATCAGCTTCAAGGAGCCGCTCAAGCAGCAGGCCGACGTGTTCAGCGAACGCATGTCGTTCATCTTCAAGACGCTGCACGTCGTGCGCGTGGTCGACAAGAAACGCAACACGATCGTCTACCTGACCTACAGCGACCGTATCGTCAGCGGCAGCCCGAAGAACGCCGTCACCGCGGTGCCGATGCCGGCCGGCACGACGATTCCGCTCAAGTAAGCCCGCACCCGCCGGGCGCGCGAGCGATACACTGTCGGTTCGACCGCTCCCGCGCCCGATCATGCCCGCCACCCGCCTTCCCGATTCCGCACGCTACTGGCGCACGCCGCTCGTGCCGGACGCGGATCTGCTCACGGCCACCTACCGCGATCACGCGTTCGCGCCCCACTGGCACGACGCGTACACGATCCCGGTGATTCTCGAAGGCGCGGAACGCTTCACCTACCGCGGCACCGGTTATGTCGCCGAGACAGGCACCGTGCCCGTGATCAATCCCGGCGAAGTGCATACGGGCTCGCGTGCCGCCGACGAAGGCTGGTGCTATCGCGTCAGCTACATGCCGGTCGAATTCATCCGCGAACTCGCGAGCGCGATCGCGGGCCGCCCGCAGGATGCACCGTGGTTCGCCCCCGGCGTGATTCGCGACGCCGATCTCGCGGCGCGGCTCACGCGGGCGCACCGGATGCTGGAAGCCGGCAGCGAGCGCGCGCTGTCGTCGCATGCGCGTGCGCCCGGGCAGCCGGTAGACGATCCGGCGGCCGGCGATCCGCGCCCGTACGATCCGCTCGCCGCCGAAACGGCAATGCTCGACGCGCTGTCGACGCTGATCGCGCGCCACGCCGACGCGCGGCCGCGACCGGCGCCGCTCGCGGCCGACGAACCGCGCGTCGACGCGATGCGCGAGCGGCTCGCCGCCGATCTGACGAGCACGGTGACGCTCCACGACGTCGCACAGGCGGCCGGCCTGTCACCGTTTCACGCGGCGCGCCTGTTCACGCGCACGACCGGCATGCCGCCGCATGCGTGGCGCAACCAGTTGCGGCTGCAGCGTGCGCTGGCGCCGCTGCGCGCGGGCGTGCCGGTCGCCGATGTCGCGGCGGCCAGCGGCTTCGTCGACCAGAGCCACTTCACGCGGCATTTCAAACGGATGTTCGGCGTGCCACCCGGGCGCTGGCAGGCAAGCTGACGCGCGGCTTCCCGCAGCCGGCCACCACGCTGCAACTCGCTCCGGCCCTCACTCGGGCACCGGCCCCGCTTCGGCGAGCGCAAGAACATACAAGCCGGCCCGCCAGCGGCCCGCTATCCTCCCGCTCATGGAGGAGCGCTTCTTGAACAACACACCCGCATCGCCCCCGCGCCGCCCGCTCAACGAATGGCTCGACGGCGCGCGCGACACGATTCCGATGATGATCGGCGCCGCACCGTTCGGCGTGATTTTCGGCACGCTCGTCGGCGGCGGCCCGCTCGCCGCATGGCACGGCGCACTGATGTCGCTCGCCGTGTTCGCGGGCTCCGCGCAGTTCATCGCACTCGGCCTGATCGCCGGCAGCGCGAGCTTCGTCGTGGTGCTTGCCACGACGCTGATCGTGAACCTGCGCCACCTGTTGTACAGCGCGACGCTCGCGCCCTATGTCGCGCACCTGCCGCTGCGCTGGCGCGCGACGCTCGGCGCGCTGATGACCGACGAAGTGTTCGCGGTCGCCTACGGGCACTACCGGCACCACCCGCCCGGCACGATCGGCCCCCACTACTTCTTCGGCTCCGGGCTCGCGATGTACCTGAACTGGCAGGTCTGGACGCTCGCGGGCATCGGCTTCGGCACGGCGTTCCCCGGCCTGCAGTCGCTCGGCCTCGATTTCGCGATGGCGGCGACGTTCATCGCGATCGTCGTCCCGCAGCTCGGCACGCTGCGCTATTTCGCGGCGGCCGCCACGGCCGGCACGCTCGCGTACTTCTGGCAGAGTTGGCCGTACAAGCTCGGGCTGCTCGGCGCGGTCGCCGCCGGCGTCGCGATCGGCGTCGTGCTCACGCTGCGGCACGATCGCACGCGCGCCCGCTCTCGCCCGGAGGCCGCATCGTGAGCTACGCGCTGTTGATCCTCGGCATGGCCGTCATCACGTACGCGATCCGCTCGACGCTGTTCCTGTTCGGCGAGCGGCTGACGTTCCCGCCGCTCGTGCGCACCGCGCTCGGCTTCGTGCCGGTCACCGTGCTGACCGCGATCATCGTGCCGATGACCGTCTCGCCGCATGGCGGCACGGCCGAACTGACGTGGCGGAATCCGCAGCTCGTCGGCGCGCTCGCGGCCGTACTCGTGTCGGCCGCGACCCGCCGCCCGCTCGTGACGATCGCCGTCGGGCTCGGCGTGTTCTTCCTGTGGCAAGGGGTCGTCCTCCCGCACTGGCCGCCGGCCTGAGCGCACGCTCCACCGCGCGCGCTCAAGTTTCCGCCCGGCGCGCCGATATAGGAGAGGAAGACCCGCCACCGGCCCCGGCGCGCACCGGTCAGTCGACGCTGCGCCCGCTCCGGTGCGCCGTGCCGGCGCCGGCTTGCGCGGGCCGCCATCGAGACGATTCATGGGCCAGATCACCCTTTCCCTCAAGGACGACACGCTCGAGTCCCTGCGCAAGGACTACGACGCGTTCGTGCGCGTGTCGCTGAAACTCGACCCGCAATTCGCGACGCCGTCGTTCGAGGATTTCCTGCGCGCGAAGCTGCTCGACAACATGGTGCCGCTGACCGAGCACGCCGTGCAGCGAATGCTGCAGGGCGGCCAGTACGCGTGGGCCAAGCGCGCGCTCGACAAGGAATTCCCGGACGTCGTCGCGATCCTGATGCGGCAGGCCGGCGAATTCGGCTTCGGCTTCGCGTCGCGCTCCGAATGGACGCCCGACGAACTCGCGAAGGCGTGCCGCGACTGGGCGAAGGCGATCGTCGCCGAAGCGCAGGGCGACGCGTCGCTGATCGACCCGCTCGCGTCGCAGATCAAGGGCGCGGCGCAGGACATCCAGACGCTCGAGGAACTGATGCAGACGCCTGCGTGGCGGCTCGCGGAATCGCTGCGGCAGCGGATCTACGAGGCCAAGCTCGCGTGCGAGATGAGCGTCGGCAGCACCGCGCGCGACAAGCTCGGCGAACTGCGCGGGCTGCTGCGGCTCGGGCTCGCGCACGGCTCGTTCCAGAAGCAGGAAGCGCAGCAGATCATGGAATACCTGCGGCTGCTGAAGCCGGAGATCTTCGTCGAGGAACCGTACGACGTCTTCGCGCGGCTCGCCGCGTGGCTGCGCAGCGTGTTCACGCCTGCCGCGGTGCGGCCGGCCCAGGGGCAGGGGCAAGGCCAGCGCCGGCCGTAAGCGCGTCCCGCCGACCGTCTTAGTTACCCCACGAAAACGGCCCGGCTCGCGCGAAGCGAACCGGGCCGCCGGACGATCGCCCGTCGCGACGCGTCGTCCGAAGGCGAGCATCGCGACGGCGCCGGGCACCGCTTACTGCGTGGCGCCCTGGGCCGATGCACCGCCCTGCGTGCCGACCGATGCGCCGCCCTCGGTCGCGTCGTCGGCCTTCGCCTTCGCCTTGGCCGAACCCGCATGGCTCTTGGCCGACTTCGCCGCATGCTTCGCGTGCTTCTTGGTCGAATGGACGGCCGACGACGTCGTGTCCTTCGCGCCATCGGCTGCCGCGCCGACCGCATCGGTCGCACCGGTCGTCGCATTGCCCGACGCGTTCGCGCCGGCACCGCCCTGCACGCCTGCACCGGCAGCTGCCGCCGGCGTCTGCGCCTGCACGCCGGCACCGGCCGCGCCTTGCGTGGTCGTGCCCGTCTGGGCGAATGCGGCCGAAGTGGCGAACGCCGTCAGCGCGGCACCGATCAGCATCGTACGAATCTTGGACATGGCAATTCTCCTCAAGAAGTTGTGCGCCCGGACCACGGCGATGCGGTCCGTTGCATGCCCCACCGCAACACGCGGCAGGTACGACAGAAGACCGGCGGCCCGCGCGACCGGTTCGCGAATCTCTCAGACTGTTACCCACCGTTTAATTTGCTGACGAATCGCTCACAGTCCTTTACATCCGCTGGCGACGACCCCGCGCTCGCGTGCCGACGCGCGGTGCCGTATGATGCGGAGCGTTTCCTTCCGCGCGTTGCGCACCTTCCTCGTCATGCCCAATCTGGATTTCACGCTGACCGGCGAATACGTCGAGTTGCACAACCTGCTCAAGATCACCGGCCTCGCGGACAGCGGCGGCACCGCGAAGCTGATCGTCGCGTCCGGCGCCGTGAAGGTCGACGGCGCGGTCGAGCTTCGCAAGACCTGCAAGATCCGCGCGGGCCAGGTCGTGCTGCTCGGCGACACGCGCATCGCGGTACGCGAAGCGTAGCGACCGCGGGGGTTCCCCTGCCCGTGACATGGCCATCGGCGCACGCGTTCGACACGGTACGCATAAAGCCGTAAGCTAGCCGTCTCTCAAAATAAATACACAGAGCGCGGGCCCGCACCCGCGCGAGCGCCCATTCCATGTCGCATTCCGGTCTCACGCGGACGGCCGCCGCGCCGCCGTCCTTGTCCAGTCATGCCGCCGATACCGCGCGCCTCGCCGCGCCGCTCGCGATCGCGCAACTTTCCCAGATGGCGATGAGCGTCACCGACACGGTGCTGCTCGGTTCGCTCGGCCCCGATTCGCTCGCGGCGGGCGGGCTCGGCGCGAACTTCTTCTTCGTGATCGTGACAATCCTGCAAGGCGTGCTGTCGTCGGTCAGCGTGAGCGTCGCGCATGCGCGCGGCGCGCAAGCCGAGGACCGCGTGCCGCACATCTACTGGACCGGCTTCGCGCTGTCCGTGCTGCTCGCGATTCCGGCCATCGTCGCGCTGTCGCTCGCCGAACCGATCCTGCTGATGTTCCACGAGCCGCCGCTGCTCGCGCATCACGTCGGCGAATACACGGGCATCCTGCGCTTCGCGGCGCTCGGCAGCCTGATCGGCGTCGGGCTGATGCGCGCGTTCCTGCCGGCGATCGGCGCCGCGCGGCGGCTGCTGTGGGTGTCGATCGGCGGCGTCGGCGTCAACGGCGTGCTGAACTACGGGCTGATCCACGGCGCATTCGGGCTGCCGCGCCTGGGCTTTCTCGGCTCGGCCGTCGCGACGACGATCACGATCTGGCTCACCGCGCTCGCGCTGATCTGGCTGCTGCACGGCCGGCAGCGCTTTCGCCATTTCGTGACCGCCGCGCGCCCGAAGCTGCCCGTGATGGGCGAGCTGATCGGCATCGGCTGGCCGGTCGCGATCACGTATGGCGTCGAATCGACGCTCTTTCTCGCCACCGGCCTCACGGTCGGCGTGCTGGGCGCGACGTCGCTCGCCGCGCACCAGATCGCGCTGAACGTCGCGTCGGTGTCGTTCATGGTGCCGCTCGCGATCGGCCAGGCGGCGAACGTGCGCGTCGGCTACTGGGTCGGCGCGGGCTCGCCCGTCGCCGCGCGGCACGCGGGCTTCGTCGCGCTCGCGCTCGGCGTCGGCTTCATGTCGCTGTCGGGCCTCGTGATGATCGTCGCGCCGCATACGATCGTCGGCCTGTACCTGCACCTCGACGATCCGGCCAACGCGGCGACGGTATCGCTCGCCGCGTCGCTGCTCGGCATCGCCGCGGTGTTCCAGATCGTCGACGGGATGCAGACCGTCGCGTCGGGTGCGCTGCGCGGCCTGAAGGACACGCGCATCCCGATGCTCGCCGCGACCTTCGGTTACTGGGGCATCGGCTTCCCGACCGGCTACTGGTTCGCGTTCCACGCCGGCCTGGGCGCGCGCGGCCTGTGGTGGGGGCTCGCGGCCGGCCTCGCGAGCGTCGCCGCGCTGATGGCCTGGCGCTTTCACCGCAAGACCACGTCGCTCATCGCGGCGGCGCGCTAGCGCCTGTTTGCGCGCGCAACGCGCCCTGGGCGCGACACGACACGAAATCGCGGCCGGCGCTATCCTTGTCGGCTGAGCACCTCGAGACGCCGCGCAAGCGGCGCGACTGCCTCACGATACGTCTGATTACGTCTGACGCCGCGCGACGACGCGCGGCCTTTCCCCTTTCCAGGAGGAGTGCATCATGAACGAAGCAGTTCGGATGGAACGCGACACGTTCGGCGAGATCGCCGTGCCGGCCGACCGGCTCTGGGGCGCGCAGACCGAGCGCTCGCTGCAGAATTTCCGGATCTCGACGGAGAAGCAGTCGCCCGAGCTGATCCACGCGCTCGCGATCGTCAAGCGCGCCGCGGCGGCCGTCAACCAGTCGCTCGGCGTGCTCGCCGACGACAAGGCACACGCGATCATCGCGGCCGCCGACGAGATCATCGCCGGCAAGCATCCGCGCGAATTCCCGCTCGCGGTGTGGCAGACGGGCTCCGGCACGCAGACCAACATGAACCTCAACGAGGTGATCGCGAACCGCGCGAGCGAGCTGATGGGCGGCGAGCGCGGCGAGGCGCGCAAGGTTCATCCGAACGACGACGTGAACCGCGGCCAGTCGTCGAACGACGTGTTCCCGACCGCGATGCACATCGCGGCCGCGTATGCGATCGTCAACCACCTGCTGCCGGCGCTGCGCACGCTGCGCGCGACGCTCGACGCGAAGTCGAAGGCATTCGCCGACATCGTGAAGATCGGCCGCACGCACCTGCAGGACGCGACGCCGCTCACGCTCGGCCAGGAGTTCTCCGGGTATGTCGCGCAGCTCGACCAGGGCATCCGTCACGTCGAATCGGCGCTGCCGCACCTGTACGAGCTCGCGCTCGGCGGCACTGCGGTCGGCACGGGGCTGAACGCGCATCCGGCGTTCGCGGTGCGCGTGGCCGACGAGATCGGCCGTCTGACGAAGCTGCCGTTCGTGACCGCGCCGAGCAAGTTCGAGGTGATGGCGGCCGCCGACGCGCTGGTGTTCGCGCACGGCGCGCTGAAGACCGTCGCGGCGAGCCTGATGAAGATCGCGAACGACGTGCGCTGGCTCGCGAGCGGCCCGCGCTGCGGGCTGGGCGAGCTGTCGATTCCGGAAAACGAGCCGGGCAGCTCGATCATGCCGGGCAAGGTGAATCCGACGCAGTCGGAAGCCGTGACGATGCTGTGCTGCCAGGTGTTCGGCAACGACGTCGCGGTCAACGTCGGCGGCGCGAGCGGCAATTTCGAGCTGAACGTGTTCCGGCCGATGATCGCGCACAACGTGCTGCAGTCAGTGCGGCTGCTCGCCGACGGCGCGCAGAGCTTCAACGATCACTGCGCGGTCGGCATCGAACCGAACCGTTCGCGGATCGACCTGCTGCTGAACGAATCGCTGATGCTCGTGACGGCGCTCAATCCGCACATCGGCTACGACAAGTCCGCGCAGATCGCGAAGAAGGCGCACAAGGAAGGCACGACGCTGAAGGCGGCCGCGCTCGCGCTCGGCTACCTGACGGAAGCGGAATTCGATGCGTGGGTACGCCCCGAGCAGATGATCGGGACGCGGTAACGGCGGAACGACGGGCGCGGCGCGACGAGCGCGGCGCCCGCGGCACTCAGACGGTGCCCTTCGCGACTTCTTCCGGCTTCATCTCGACGATCTTGTCGAGCGCGGCCCGCACGTCGGCCGCATATTTCGCCAGTACCCGCTGCTCGTCGGTTTCCGGCACGAACGGCGGTACCGGCACCGGGTTGCCGTTCTCGTCGACCGCGACGAACACGACGAGGCAATCGGTCGTCTGACGCAACACGCCGCCCTTCGGATCGCCGGCGTGCACCGACACATGGATGTGCATGCTGGTACGGCCCGTCGCGACGACGCGCGCCTTCAGCTCGACCAGATTGCCGACCAGGATCGGACGCTGGAAGCGGATGTTGCCGACGCTGACCGTCACGCAATAGCGGCTCGACCAGACCGCCGCGCACGCATACGCGACTTCGTCGATCCACTTCATCAGCGCGCCGCCATGCACCTTGCCGCCGAAGTTCACGGACGAAGGCTCGGCAAGGAAGCGGAATACGGTTTCGGTGCGGTCGAGGGCGGCCGGCACGGGGGACGGTTGGGGCATTGTTCTGGCTCCAGGCGGCAGGGGCGCTGTAATCGGGCCATTATACGTTGCACCGCGGCAATGCGTCGCGGCGAGCCCCGTGTGGCGGGGCTGCGGCGGCCATGCCGACGAGAGCTGTTCACGCCAATAACGGGCTTGCGCTGACCCGAGCCGAACGGCACCGGTCACCGGCGCACGGTGATGCCCTGGTCGATCGTCCCGTACATCTCGATACTGCCGCCGCGCGCTCCGGTCGCGCCCGCGCCACCGGGCGCACAGGCCGCGCAGAGGAGCGCGGCCGCCAACACACAGAAAATCGTCTTCATCTTCGCATCGCGTCACATGCGGCGGCCCGCTGCCGCCGCGTCCGGCCATTCTACGCGTGCCCTGCAACCGCCCGCGGCCGGTCCGCGCAGCGGCGCCGCCGCTGCGTTCGACATTTCATCCGAAAGCGAAACATCGAATGCGGGCACCGACTACACTGCCCCTCATCCCGCTCGACGAGACACGACGATGACCGATCAAGACGACCACCATTTTCCAGGCCTGAGCCGCATCGGCGCGCTGCTCGCCGATCCCGGCCGCGCCGCGATGCTGTGGGTGCTGATGGACGGCAGCGCGCGCCCGGCCGGCGAACTGACGATGATCGCGGGGCTGTCGCCGTCCGCGGCCAGCGCGCACCTCGCGCGCCTGACCGAAGGCGGCCTGCTGGCCCTCGACGTGCGCGGCCGGCATCGCTACTACCGCATTGCATCGGCCGACATCGCGGCCTCGCTCGAAGCGATGGCCAACGTCGCCCGCGCGGCCGCGCCGCATCGGCCGGTTCCGCCGCCGTCGCGCGCGGTCCCGGCCGAACTGCGCTATGCACGCACCTGCTATGACCACATGGCCGGCGAGCTCGCGGTGCGCATCTTCGACGGCCTCACCGCGCGCGGCTGGCTGCTCGCAAACGGCGACGCGATCGAGACCACGGAGCTCGGCACGCAGGCGCTCGCGCAATGGGGCATCGACGTCGCGCAGCAGCGCACGCGCCGGCGCCGCTTCGCGTGCGGCTGTCTCGACTGGAGCGAGCGGCGCTCGCACCTCGGCGGCGCGCTCGGCGCGGCGCTGCTCGATAGCTTCTGTTCACACGGCTGGATCGAGCGTGCTGCCCGGCCGCGCGTGCTGCGCGTCACGGTGCGCGGGCAGCAGGTTTTCGACGCGTGGCTTACGTCCGCTTGACGCCGGCATTGCAACTGCACGACAACGGCGCGCGATGGAGAGGTTTTGTTACATCGCGTGCCACTCGACTTACAAAACACCGTGCCTTGAAACAGGCCAAGCGGATATTGTGAACTCGACGGCACGAATCGACGCGCCGCGATCACGACAATGACGCTCACCATGGCCACCCTGTTCACGCTCAAGCGCACCGCCCGCTGCACGCTGCTCGCGTTCGTCGCGCTTGCGGCGCTACCGCCCGCCGTCGCGCAATCGGTCGACGCGCCGCCGAATATGGCCGCGGCGCGGCAATCGGGCGGCGATCCGCCGGGCCGCGTCGCGCGGCTCAATTACCTGTCGGGCGCCGTGACGACCGAACCGGCCGGCACCGATACGTGGTCGTATGCGGCGGTCAACCGGCCGCTGACGACCGGCGACCAGCTCTGGAACGATGCCGGCGCGCGCTCGGAACTGCACGTCGGCTCGACCGCGGTGCGGCTCGGCGAATCGACGAGCCTGTCGGTGCTGAACCTCGACGACACGACGACGCAGTTGAAAGTGGGACTCGGCACCGTGTCGACGCACGTGCGCGGTCTGCCGGCCGGCGGATCGTACGAAATCGACACGCCGAATCTCGCGCTCGGCATCACGGGCCCGGGCGACTACCGCGTCGATGTCGCGCCGAATGGCGCGAGCACGACGGTGACGATGCGCAGCGGCAGCGCGACCGTCTACGGCAGCAACGGACAGTATCCGCTGTCGCCCGGCCAGCAGGTCGTGTTCACGGGCACCGACCTGCAGGTCGCGCAGCAATCGGCCGCACCGGCCCCCGACGCGCTCGACCAGTGGGCCGCCAGCCGCGACGCGGCCGAAGCGCGCTCGGTGTCGGCCCGGTACGTGTCCCGCGACATTCCGGGCTACCAGGATCTCGACGCAAACGGCACGTGGCGCGAAACCCCGAATTACGGCGCGGTATGGGTGCCGAACAACACGCCGGCCGACTGGGCGCCGTATCACGACGGTCACTGGATCTGGCAGGCGCCGTGGGGCTGGACCTGGGTCGACGACGCGCCGTGGGGCTTCGCGCCCTATCACTACGGCCGCTGGGCGTACGTCGACGACAGTTGGGCATGGGTGCCCGGCCCGATGGTCGTCAGCCAGCCGCCCGTCTACGCACCGGCGCTCGTCGCGTTCGTGGGCAGCGGTGGCGGCGGCGGTTCCGACTGGAGCGTCGCGCTCACGGTCGGCGGCGTGGCCGCGGCCGGCTGCGCATGGTTCGCGCTCGGCCCGGGCGAGGCGTGGCATCCGGGCTGGGGCGGCTGGAGCCCGCACTACTACGACCGCGTCAACCGCAACATCGTGGTGAACAACGTCAACGTGAACAAGACCGTGAACGTGACGAACATCACGAACATCACCAACATCAACAAGACGTACGTGAACTTGCGCGCGCCGCACGCGATCACGGCCGTGCCGGCCGCCGCGTTCGTGCACGGCCAGCCGGTCGCGCACTTCGCGCAGCCCGTCGATCCGCGGCAATGGCGCAACGCGCACGTGATGCCGGGCACGCCCGGCATCGCGCCGGTGCGCCAGAGTTTCACCGGCGGGCTGCGCAATGCCGGCTACCGCCCGCCGGCGGCGATCGCGCAGCACCCGTTCGTGGCGACGCGCAATCCGGCCGTGCCGGCCGCGTATCGCGACCAGGCCGCCGCCCACCTCGCGCAGCAGGGCGGGCGCGTACCGGGGGCCGGCGCGCCCGTCGTGAAGACGAACGTACCGGCCGACTATACGGCTCGCCCGGTCCGCGTGCCGGGCAAGCCGGGCGGCGGCGCATGGGCGATGCACAACGTGCAGCTCGTGAATCCGCACGGCCCGGTCGTGCAGCCGGCCCGCGCGCCGCGCGAAGGCCAGCCGGCCGACGTGCGGGCTGGACAGCCGGGCGCACCGGCGCCGGGCATGCCGAATGTCGCGCGGCCGGCGAACGGCGAAACGCCCAACGCACCGCGTTTCGCCAACGGCGGCACGCCGCAGGCGCCCGGCAATCCGATGCCGCATCAGGCGTTCGCGCCCGGCAATGGCGTCCCGCATCCGCCGGGCGCGAACGACGTTCCGGCGCGGACGGGCGATCCGCACGCAGCGAACGCGCCGTCGCCCGTGTGGATGCAGCCGCACACGCCGATGGCGCATCAGCGCCCTGCTCCGGCTGCCGCACTGCACGCGGCGGGACAGAACGCGCTGTCGCCCGTGCGCAGCGCGGCGCTCCCGCATCCGGACGGCGTGCCGGCTCCGCAGGGTGGGCAATCCGGCGGGCGCAACGAAGCGCCTCGCGCACTGCCGCAACCGCAGTCCGACCATACCGCGCAGATTCCGCAACCGCATCCGCGCCCCGATTTCCCGACGCCGGCCCGGCATGCGCAGCCGCAACCAGAGCGGGCCGCCCCCGCGCCGCAACCACGCCCGGACTTCGCTCAACCGGCGCCCCGTCGCGAAGTCGCGCCGCCGCGCGTGAACGAGTACCGCCCGCCGGCGCCCGCGGTGCACGACATGCCGCGTCCGCAGCCGCAGGCGCCGCGCATGGAGCCGCGGCCGCAACCGGCGCCCCGCATGGAACCGCGCCCGTCGATGCCCGCCCCCCGGATGGAAGCACGCCCGCAGCCGGCGCCGCACGTCGAGGCGCCGCGCCCGAGCAGCCCGCCGCCGCAAGGCGGCCACGAAGAGCGGCATCGCCAGTAAGTGCCGCGGACATGAAACAAAAGGCTCGACCGTCTGATACCGGTCGAGCCTTTTTGCGGCGTGCGGATCGATGAAACCGCGCGGCCCCGCCGCGCGATCAGACCGCCATCGGCGCGGTCAGCGGCTCATGGTGGCGATAGCCGACGAGCGAGAAATCGGACGGCTCGATCTGCTCCAGCCATTCCGGCGCATAGACGCCCGTCTTCGCATACTCGGGCACGCGCTCGGCAATCTCGAGCCGCGGGCTTTCGTACGGGTCGCGCGTGAGCTGCCGTTGCAGCATGTCGAGCTGGTTCTCGTAGATGTGGGCGTCGCCGATGAAATACGTGAACCAGCGCGGCGTGTAGCCCGTCAGCCGGCCGACGAGCGACAGCAGCGCGGCGCCTTCGGTCAGGTTGAACGGCGTGCCGAGGCCGACGTCGTTACTGCGGATGTACAGGCACAGCGAGATTTCGCGCTTCGTCGCGTTCGGCAGGAACTGGTACAGCAGATGGCATGCGGGCAGCGCGATCTGGTCGAGCACGGCCGGATTCCACGCGTGAAACAGGATACGGCGATCGGACGGGTTCTCCATGATCGTGTCCAGGCACTGGCGCAACTGGTCGATCGCCTTGTACAGCAGCACCTTCGACGTGCCGTCCTCATCGAAACGCGTGACGATCCGGAAGCCGCGGCGCGTCGCATCGGCGATCTGCGCGTCGGCGCTCGCGTCGAGCACCTTGTAGCCCGGCCACTGGCGCCATTGCACGCCGTAGACGTCGCCGAGATCGTCCACGCCCTGGCGATACGGGTTCGCGAGCCACTGCGCGTTCTCGTTCGCGTTCGCATCCCACACCTTGCAGCCGAGCGCGCGGAAATCGGCCGCGCTGCGCGATGCGCGCAGGAAGCCGACGAGCTCGCCGATCGCGGACTTGAACGCGAGCTTCTTGGTCGTCACGGCCGGGAAGCCTTGCTGCAGGTCGAAACGCAGCATCGCGCCCGGCATGCTGATGGTGCGGATGCCCGTGCGGTTCTCCTGCCAGGTGCCGGTATCGAGAATGGTACGAACGAGATCGAGATACTGTTTCATGCGGGTTCCTTCGGCCGCGAGGGGCGGCCGCACCCGCCAATTTTAGCAAGCGTGGCGCGGAAGCTCCGGCAACGGCGCCGAAAACCCTGCCAGCGTGTCGCCGCGCTCGCGCATGCCGTGCGCGCACATCAGCCGGTAGAGCGTGACGCGCGACACGCCGAGCTCCCGCGCGGCATCCGCGAAACGGCCGCGATGGCGCAGCAGCGCCTGCTCGATCGCCTGCCGTTCGGCCGCCTCGCGCGCCTCCAGCAGCGACACCGGCGCGAGCGTCGCATAGTCGCTCAGTTCGAGGTCGGTCGCGGTGATCATCCGGCCTTCCGACATCACGATCGCGCGGCGCACGCGATTGATCAGCTCGCGCACGTTGCCGGGCCACGAATAGCCGTACAGCGACGCGACCGCGTCAGGGGAAAAACCGCGCAGGCGGCGATGCGCATCGCCCTTGAAGCGCTCGAGCATGTGGCGCGCGAGCACCTCGATGTCCTTGCCGCGCGCACGCAGCGGCGGCTCCTCGATCTTCAGCACGCACAGCCGATGAAACAGGTCCTCGCGGAAGCGCCCTTCGCGCAGCGCCGCTTCCATGTCCACGTGCGTCGCGCAGATCACGCGTACGTCGACCGGCACCGACACGTGCGCGCCGAGCCGCTCGATCTTGCCCTCCTGCAGGAAACGCAGCAGGCTCGCCTGGCTTTCGAGCGGCAGATCGCCGATCTCGTCGAGAAACAGCGTGCCGCCGTTGGCCGCCTCGACGCGGCCGATCTTGCGCTGGTTCGCCCCGGTGAATGCGCCGCGCTCATAGCCGAACAGTTCGGCCTGCAGCAGCGTCGACGGTATCGCCCCGCAATTGATCGCGATGAACGGCGCCTGCGCGCGCGACGACCGCTCGTGAATCGCGACCGCCGTCAGCTCCTTGCCCGTGCCCGACTCGCCGGAGATGAACACCGGTGCGTCCGTCGCCGCGACACGGCGGATCGTCCTGAAGAGCCCGAGCATCGCATCGCAGGTGCCGACCATCTCGCCTTCGGTACGCCCGGCGCCGACGGGCGGCGCAACGGCATCGGTCAGTGCGACCATGCCGTGCGCATGGCCGACGGTCTCGACGATGCGCGCCGTTTCGTACGGCATCGTCACGTAGTCGAAGCAATAGTCGCGGATGAGATGGCGCAGCGTCGCGTCCTGCAACTGGCCGCGCCGCGTCGCCGCGATCCAGCCGATGTGCTGAATGCTCAGGCAGGATTCGAGTTCGCGCAGATCCGACGGCTTGAAGCCCGGCGAAAAATCGAGCAGGCCGGCGGTTGCCACGCCCTGCTGCACGACGCGCCGCACGTCGCGCACGGTCTCGGCAAGATCGACGCGCCAGCCGCATTCGTCGAAATGGCCGCGCAACGCATCGTTCGGTTCGCGCGAATAGTAGATCACGTGCCGCTGATCGGCTCCCATATCCTCACCCCGTTCATCAACCGTCTAACGATTGCCGCACACGTCAGGTCGCGTGCAAAAGGATCGAATCGGGTCAGCCCAAGGTGGCTCGATTCGCCATGCCGATGCGCGGCAACGACAATGCCTCGCATGATGGCGCTTATCTTGCGTCCAGTTATTTTGATCAAACAGCTTGTTACAGGCGCAGAATACGACAAGCCCGTTTCAGCGCCGATGGCGATCCGGCCCAATCGCTCAGGAGGTCGATGCAGATCAATCATCTGCACATAGCGCATGCGCAGGAAGGGTTTCGTCATCAACACACGCGCCGATTTTCATCCTTGAAGCGGGTTGGTTGAATCAGCAATATTCCCGAGCCCCCTCGTTTCAGGCCTGAAACATTTTCAGGCGTTTTCGGCCACAATTCGCAACGCTCGCGCGCGAATCGCAATGGCGGCAATGGTCCCGGTATCGTGGCATGTATTTCGCTGAATACGGAAACGACCGGAGACAGTCACCATGCGAAAAATCCTTTTACTTTCTTTCGTGCCGACGACGCTCCTGCTTTCGGCCGCCGGCCCGCCTGCCCCCGCATGCGCGGACGAAGGCATGCGGCCGGATCGCGCGATGCTGCTTGTCGAAAATGTGCCGGTCAGGCAGCACGGCAACGGGTTCGGTATCGTGTCCGTGTCGG
Source organism: Burkholderia sp. AU44665 (assembly GCF_030504405.1). NCBI lineage: Bacteria > Pseudomonadati > Pseudomonadota > Betaproteobacteria > Burkholderiales > Burkholderiaceae > Burkholderia > Burkholderia sp. AU44665. The sequence continues at coordinate 191,272 of NZ_JAUJRI010000002.1, forward strand.
CGCCGCAACCGCTGCCGGCGCGCCAGGCCTCCGTGACGCTGTGGGACGAGATTCCACCGCCGCCCCAGTTGCCGATGCCGGCACCGCAACCGGGCAACATGCAGCATGCGATGGGAGGCAACGCGCGAAGCAATACGCATCCCTGATCATTTTCCGTGTCGATTCAATCAGGATTGCGTATTGAACCGACGATCCGGTCGGACGGAATGCCATCGACCGGAACCGGTATCGCCGATCTCGCGACGCAAAATGTTTTGGTGCTCCGTCCCCCGGCGGGCACTCTTTTTATTCGGACGGCCGCCGTGATGCGGGCATCCCGCGTCGCGGCGCACCGCGCAACACACGCCGATGCCCACGTGGGCAGGCGGAATCCGGCGCGCGCCGCCGTTCCGGTAAAATCGGCCCATTGCATGTCCCCTCTTCCCTGACCTTCATGACGACGTTGACCCTGATCGTCGCGCGTGCCCGCAACGGCATCATCGGCCGCGACAACCAGTTGCCCTGGAAACTTCCCGAGGATCTCGCGTTCTTCAAGCGCACGACGATAGGCGCGCCGATCGTGATGGGCCGCAAGACCCACGAGTCGATCGGCCGGCCGCTGCCCGGCCGCCGCAACATCGTCGTCACGCGCGACGCCACGCGCCGTTTCGAAGGCTGCGACACGGTCACGTCGCTCGCCGACGCGCTGGCGCTCGCCGCGCGCGACGGGGTGGCCGAGGCATTCCTGATCGGCGGCGCGCAACTCTACGCGGAAGGTCTCGCGCTCGCCGACAAGCTGGTCATCACCGAGATCGATGCCGATTTCGACGGCGACGCGTCGTTCCCGGCGCCCGACGCCGCGCACTGGCAGGAAGTCTCGCGCGACGCGCATCAGGCTGCCGCGCCGAACACGTTCGGCTATGCGTTCGTCGTCTACACACGCAAGCACGGCTGACACATTCTGCCGCACGATGAAAAAACCCGACCGGCTCACGCCGGTCGGGTTTTTCGTTGACTGTCGGCCTGCGCCGCGTGCGGCTTACTGCCCGGCGATCGTCATCTGCTCGATCAGCACCGAGCCGGTTTCCTTCGTGCCGCGCACGATCGAATCCGCACCGATCGCGACGATATGGCGGAACATCTCCTGCAGCGTGCTGGCGACGGTGATTTCCTCGACCGGATACTGGATCACGCCGTTCTCCACCCAGAAACCCGCCGCGCCGCGCGAATAGTCGCCGGTCACGTAGTTCACGCCCTGCCCCATCAGCTCGGTCAGCAGCAGGCCCGTACCGAGCTTCTTCAGCATCGCGTCGAAGTCGTCGCCCGCCTGCGTGTTCGAGCTGCGCAGCGCGAGGTTGTGCGAGCCGCCCGCGTTGCCGGTCGTTTGCGTGCCGAGCTTGCGCGCCGAATAGGTCGACAGGAAGTAGCCCTCCACGACGCCGTCCTTCACGACGCTGCGCGCACGCGTGCGCACGCCTTCCTCGTCGAACGGCGCGCTGCCCATCGCGCGCGGCACGTGCGGATCCTCGACGACCTGGATGTGCGGCGCGAACACCGGCTTGCCGAGGCTGTCGACGAGGAACGACGTCTTGCGGTACAGCGCGCCGCCGCTCACCGCCTGCACGAATGCGCCGAGCAGGCCGGCCGCGAGCGGCGCCTCGAACAGCACGGGCACCTTGCGCGTGTCGAGACGGCGCGCGCCCATCCGCGCGAGCGCGCGCTCGGCCGCGTAGCGGCCCACCGCTTCGGGCGCGGCGAGATCGATTGCGCTGCGCTTCGACGAATACCAGTCGTCGCGCTGCATGTGACGGCCGCTGCCCGCGATCGGTGCGCAGGCAATGTAGTGGCGCGAGTACGGGTAGCCGGCGAGGAAGCCGCGCGACGTCGCGAGCACGAACTGCGAGTGCTGCGCCGACACGCTCGCGCCTTCCGAATTGCGAATCTGCGGGCTGACCGCGAACGCGGCGTCTTCCGCGCGGCGCGCGAGCTCGACGGCCTCGTCGGCGCTCAGGGCCCACGGGTGGTACAGATCGAGGTCGCGCGGGTCGGTTTCGAGCAGCTCGGCTTCGGCAAGGCCGGCCGCTTCGTCCTCGGCCGTGAAGCGCGCGATGTTGTAGGCGGCGGCGACGGTATCCTTGATCGCGGCCGGCGAGAAGTCCGACGTGCTCGCGTTGCCGCGCTTCTTGCCGATGAACACGGTGACGCCGACCATCTTGTCGCGGTTGTGCTCGATCGTTTCGACTTCGCCGCGGCGCACCGACACCGACAGGCCGTCGCCCTCGGAGATTTCGGTCGCGGCGTCCGTCGCGCCGAGCGCCTTCGCATGGCGAAGGATGTCCGATGCGATTTCCTTGAGCTGGTCCTGCGTGTGCGGGAAATAGCGCGCTTGTACGTCGAGATTGGCTGCCATCGTCTTGGTATCCGGTGGCGGGCGGGCGCCCGCATGGTCAAAATGTTGCGTATCCCGCGATCATAGCAAGGTCCGGGGCCGCGCACAGACAAGCTTGGGGTGTCCGCGCCGCGATACAATGCGGCCCATGACACGCAAAACCCGAATCCAGCCGATCGAACCTGCCGTCGAGGACGACGACCATGGCTACGATCGCCCCAGCAAATCCCAGTTGAAGCGCGAAATGCACGCGCTGCAGGAACTCGGCCAGGCGCTCGTCGACCTGCCGAAGGATGCGCTCAAGCGCATGCCGATGCCCGAGGACCTCGCGGACGCCGTGCGCGAGGCGCGCCGGATCACCGATCACGAAGGCAAGCGCCGCCAGCTTCAGTACGTCGGCCGCGTGATGCGCTCGCTGACCGACGACGAAACGGCCGCGCTGCGCACCGCGCTCGACGCGCAACGCGGCGTGAACAAGGCCGCCACCGCCCGCCTGCACTGGATCGAGCGCACGCGCGAGCAACTGCTCGCGAGCGACGACGCGCTGACCGAATTCCTGCGCCAGCACCCCGACGCCGACATCCAGGAAGGCCGCACGCTGATCCGCAACGCGCGCAAGGAAGCGCAGCAAGGCAAGCCGCCGCGCTATTTCCGCGAGCTGTTCCAGTGGATCAAGGCCGCGGGCGGCGCATCCGACAGCGACGACGAAGCGGCCGACGACGCCGGAGACGACCATGACGACGAAGCGTAACCATCCGGACGAGCTCGTGGTCGGCCTCGTGTCGATCAGCGACCGCGCGAGCACGGGGATTTACGAAGACAAGGGCATTCCGGCGCTGCAGGAATGGCTCGCCGGCGCGCTGGTTTCGCCGTGGCGCGCCGAGACGCGCCTGATCCAGGACGACGCACCGACGATCTCGGCCACGCTCGCCGAACTGGTCGACGTCGCCGGCTGCGACCTCGTGCTGACGACGGGCGGCACGGGCCCCGCGCGCCGCGACGTGACGCCGGAAGCCACGCTGGCCGTGGCGACGAAGGAAATGCCGGGATTCGGCGAACAGATGCGGCAGATCAGCCTGAATTTCGTGCCGACCGCGATCCTGTCGCGGCAGGTCGCCGTGATCCGCGAAACGGCCGACCATGCGGCGCTGATCATCAACCTGCCCGGCCAGCCGAAGTCGATCCGGGAAACGCTGGAAGGGCTGCGCGACGCCGACGGCAACTCGACCGTGCCCGGCATCTTCGCCGCGGTGCCCTACTGCATCGACCTGATTGGCGGCCCGTATATCGAGACCGACGCCGCGGTGGTCGCGGCGTTCCGGCCGAAAAGCGCGCGGCGCTGAGCGTTTGCCGCGCGCCGCACGCGTGCCGGCCCGCTCAGGCGGCCGGCACGGAATCGCCTGCCGGCGCCGAGGCGGCCGGAATCAGGAAATGCTCGCGGTAGTACTTCAGTTCGTCGATCGACTCGTGGATATCGGCAAGCGCCGTGTGCATCGCCCGCTTCTGAAAACCCTTGTAGATGGCCGGCTGCCAGCGGCGGCACAGCTCCTTGAGCGTACTGACGTCGAGATTGCGGTAGTGGAAGAACCGCTCGAATTCGGGCATCCAGCGCGCCATGAAGCGGCGGTCCTGGCAAATCGAGTTGCCGCACATCGGCGACTTGCCCGGCGACACGTACTGCGCGAGGAACGCCTGCAGTTGCGCGGCGGCTTCCGCCTCGGTCACGGTCGATGCGCGCACGCGGTCGATCAGCCCCGAACGGCCGTGCGTCGACTTGTTCCAGTCGTCCATCTTCGCGAGCGTCTCGTCGCTCTGGTGGATCGCGAACACCGGGCCCTCGACCGCGACGTCGAGCGTGGAATTGGTCACGACGACCGCGATCTCGATGATGCGGTCGTTATCCGGGTCGAGGCCCGTCATTTCCATGTCGAGCCAGACGAGGTTCAACTCGTTGCGCACGAGCGCGGGCTGGCTGGCGGAAGCGGCGGTATCGGTCATGATTCATCCTGGAAAATGGCGGACCGGGCGCGCCGATGCGGCGCCGCCCGGGCGGCCGGCATCGCGTGAGCGGGGCCGGTCCGCAAGAACATATAATTCTCGCATAGAACCCTTTGGCGCCTTCGATGTCACCCTTTTCGTTCACCCTGCTGTTCGCGATCGCCGTGATCGCGATGGTCGTCACCAAGCTGTGGCTCGCGTCGCGGCAGATCCGCTTCGTCGCCGCGCACCGCAACGGCGTGCCCGCGCAGTTCAGCGCCACCATCCCGCTGACCGCCCACCAGCGCGCGGCCGACTACACGGTCGAGCGCACCCGGCTGACGATGTTCGAGATCGTCGTCAGCGCGGCCGTGCTGGTCGGCCTCACGCTGCTCGGCGGCGTGGGCGCGCTCGACACGCTGCTGACCGGCTGGCTCGGCCGCGGCTACGGGCAGCAGGTCGCCCTCGTCGCCGCGGTGCTCGTCATCACGGGCGTGATCGACGTCCCGTTCGAGTACTACCGCCAGTTCGGCATCGAGCAGCGTTTCGGCTTCAACCGGATGACGAAGCGGCTGTTCTTCACCGACATGCTGAAAAACACGTTGCTCGGCGCCGTGCTCGGCCTGCCGCTGCTGTTCGTCGTGCTGTGGCTGATGAACCAGGCCGGCCACCTGTGGTGGCTGTGGACCTGGATCGTGTGGGTCGCGTTCCAGATGCTCGTGCTGCTGATCTACCCGACCTTCATCGCGCCGCTCTTCAACAAGTTCGAGCCGCTGAAGGACGATGCGCTGCGCGCGCGTATCGAGTCGCTGATGAAGCGCTGCGGCTTCGCGGCCAAGGGCCTGTTCGTGATGGATGGCAGCCGCCGCTCCGCGCACGGCAACGCGTACTTCACGGGTTTCGGCGCATCGAAGCGGATCGTGTTCTTCGACACGCTGCTCGCGCGCCTGTCCGGCCAGGAGATCGAAGCCGTGCTTGCGCACGAACTCGGCCACTTCAAGCGCCGCCACGTGATGAAGCGGATGCTCGTGTCGTTCGTGCTGAGCCTCGTGCTGCTCGCGCTGCTCGGCTGGCTCGCGCAACGCACGTGGTTCTATACGGGGCTCGGCGTCACGCCGTCGCTCGACACCAGCAACGCGGGCGCCGCGCTCGTCCTGTTCTTCCTCGCGATTCCCGTGTTCCTGTTCTTCGCGACGCCGTTCAGCAGCCTCACGTCGCGCAAGCACGAATTCGAGGCCGACGCGTTCGCGGCCAGCCAGACCGACGCGCAGGATCTCGTCAGCGCGCTCGTGAAACTCTACGAAGACAACGCGTCGACGCTCACGCCCGACCCCGTCTACACCGCTTTCTATTACTCGCATCCGCCCGCGTCGCAGCGGATCGACCGCCTGCTGCAGCACGCATGAGCCGGCCGACCTCCCGCAAGCCGGCCGCGCGCGCGTCGGGCGCGCAACGGGCCGAAGGCCGCGTGATCGCGGCGCACGGCCGCCACTACATCGTCGCCCCCGACGACGGCGGCCCGATGCTGCAATGCTTCCCGCGCGGCAAGAAGAGCGACATCGCGGTCGGCGACCGCGTCGCGTACGAACTCGCGTCGGCCGACCAGGGCGTGATCGTCGAGATCGGCGAACGGCGCAACCTGCTGTACCGCTCCGACCAGTTCAAGTCGAAGCTGTTCGCGGCGAACCTCGACCAGTTGCTGATCGTGCTCGCGACCGAGCCCTATTTCAGCGAGGATCTGCTCGGCCGCGCGCTGATCGCGGCCGAAGCGAACGAACTGAAGCCGCTCGTCGTGCTGAACAAGATCGACGTCGAGGCCGCGCTGCCGGTCGCGCGCGAGCGCCTCGCGCCGTACCGCGCGCTCGGCTACGACGTGCTCGAGCTGTCGGTGAAGGGCGCGCCGGACGACGCACGTGCACAACTGATGCCGCACCTCGCCGGGCATTCGACGATCCTGCTCGGCCAGTCCGGGATGGGCAAATCGACGCTCGTGAACCTGCTCGTGCCCGACGCCGAAGCCGCGACCCGCGAGATTTCGGCCGCGCTCAACAGCGGCCGTCACACGACGACGTTCACGCGCCTGTACCCGCTGGAAGGCGGCGGTGCGCTGATCGATTCGCCGGGCTTCCAGGAATTCGGCCTCTACCACCTGACCGAAGGCCGTCTCGAGCGCGCGTTTCCGGAATTCCGGCCGTTGCTCGCGGACTGCCGTTTCTATAATTGTCATCATCTGCACGAGCCCGGCTGCGCGATCCTCGAAGCCGTCGCCGACGGCCGTATCGCGCCGTCGCGGCACGCGCTGTACGCGCAACTCGTGCACGAGGCGAGCCAGATCGTCCGCTGATCGCGCGACGTGCACGACGGCCGGCCGGCGCCACGCCGGCCTTCATCGACAGGAGCCGCGATGCGTTTCAAGGCACCCGACCTCGCGACCGCGCAGCATTGGGCCAACGTGCTCCAGGTGGCCGGCATCGGTTGCGAGCTGCACAACTGCTACGCGACCGGCGCGCTCGGCGGCCTGCCCGCCGACGCGTGCACGCCCGAGCTGTGGCTCGACGACGAACGCGACGATGCACTGGCCCGCCGGCTGCTCGATGCCGCGTCGCACGGCCCGTCGGCCGGCGCGGCACCGTGGCGCTGCCGGCAGTGCGGCGAAGCGCTCGAAGCGCAATTCACCGCGTGCTGGCAATGCGGCGCCGTGCGCGACCCGCTCGACGACTGAACGCACTGCGCCGACCCACAGCAAAAAGGCAGGCATCCAGCCGGCCTTTGTCTTTCATCGGGTACTGCGCTGCGCCGTCACGACACCCAGACGGCGAGCGTCAGCATCAGCAGCAGGATCATCCACAGGATCACCGCGCGCCACACGAGGCCGACTGCCGACTGCAGCGTGCGCGGCGTGCAATCGTCACCAACCGTCAACGGACCGCTGTCGCCGACCGCCAGCGCATCGAGGCTCGACGGTTCCGCGAGCGGCCCGGCGAGACGCGCACCGAGCGCCCCGCTGCCGGCCGCCAGCAGCACGCCGTCGTTCGGGTCGGGCCACTGGCGCGTATGGTTGCGCCACGCATAGATCGCATCCTCGAAATTGCCGACGATCGCGAAGCCGAGCGCCGTCAGTCGGGACGGAATCCAGTCGATCACGAAGAACGCGCGCTGCGCGAACGTCGAGAACGCGGCCGTGCGATCGTCGCCCGGCGTCGACCAGCTGCGCGCGAGGTATTCGGAAATCCGGTACAACACGGCGCCGGCCGGACCGATCGGCAGCACGTACCAGAAGAACACGCCGAAGACGTGCCGATGCGACGCGACGACCGCATGGATCAGCGTATGGCGGACGATTTCGCCGACCGGCATGTCGACCGTGTCGATACCCGTCCACTCATGCAGGATTTCGCGCGCGCGCGGCACGTCGTCGTTGTTGAGCGCGAGATGGATATCGGTGAAGTAGTGGCTGAACTGACGGAAGCCGAGCGTGAAATACACGACGACGACGTTCCATATGAACGCGAGCACGAAGCTCACCTTGTACAACAGGAAATAGACCAGCGCGACGATCAGCACCCACGGCAGCACGACCGCGAGCCATGCGAGGAGCCCGTGCTTCTGCTTGCCGGCGTCGAGGCCATGCGCGACGGTTTCCGCATGAAACTGGAACAGCGCGAACACCGGATTGCTCGGCGACAACGCGCGGACCTGTTCGATGATGAGGGCGAGGAGAACCGAAAAGAAAGTCATGCGTGGCGCCGTCTTCGGAGTTATGTCATTTTTTGCATAACGATAGCACAGCGTCAGCCGCGCATGGCTGCCGGCGCGGTCGCCGGGCAGCCGCTCGCGCGCGCCGGCCGGCGCGCCCGCCTAGCCGGCGGCCAAGAAGCGATACAGATTGCGAAACATGGCGGCAGTTGCGCCCCAGATGAAGTATTGCCCGCCCGCTTCGCCGTTCGGGTAAGGCATGGCAAAAAAACGACGCTCGCCGCCTTCCCACCGAAACACGCGGACCTGATGGTTCACGGGATTCATCAAGAACGCGAGCGGCACTTCGAAAATCTCGGCGACTTCGAACGTGTCGGCCTGCACGGTGAACGGCGGATGCACGAGGCTGACGACCGGTGTCACGCAGAAGCCCGTGCCGGTCAGGTAGTCGGGCAGCACGCCGAGAATCTCGACGCGTTCGGCGGCCAGCCCGATCTCCTCTTTCGCCTCGCGCAACGCGGTGGCGGTCGCGTCTCGATCGAACGGCTCGCGACGGCCGCCCGGAAAGCTGATCTGTCCGGCATGGTCGTTCAGGTGATCGGCGCGCTGCGTCAGCAGTACGGTGAGGCCCGTCTCGCGTGCGACGAGCGGCATGAGAACGGCCGCGCTGCGCGGATCGACACCTTCCTGCAGCCTCGCCTCGCCGGGCTCGACGCTCCATTCGAGCGTGCGTGAGAAACGTTCGCGCAGGCCGGACGGCGTCATCAGCCGGGAATCGATGACAGGCAGGCCGGCGCCGGTGCCTTCGACCGGCAATACTTCGGGATCGATGATGGGGCGGCGATTCAATGGAGCTCTCGGGTTCGTGTCGTATCGAGCATATTGTCGCGCCAGAATGAAAAAAGCACCCGGTTGGGTGCTTTTTCCTTACAGCTCTTACTCTTGGGAAGCTGCTGCGGCGCGATCCTTCGACACCAGCTTTTCCTTGATACGAGCCGACTTGCCCGAACGCTCGCGCAGGTAGTACAGCTTCGCACGACGCACGTCACCGCGACGCTTCACGACGATGCTTGCCAGCAGCGGCGAGTACGTCTGGAACGTACGCTCGACGCCTTCACCCGACGAGATCTTGCGAACGATGAAGTTCGAGTTCAGGCCACGGTTGCGCTTCGCGATGACGACGCCTTCGTAAGCCTGAACGCGCTTGCGGTTACCTTCAACCACGTTCACGTTCACGATCACCGTGTCGCCCGGGGCGAAATCGGGGATCGTCTTGCCGGCGAGCGCGCGCTCGATCTCTTCCTGCTCAAGTTTTGCGATCAGATTCATTACTGACTCCTTATGCCATCGTGTCGGCGTTCGTACCCGCCTGCTTCCAGGCTCGGCCCCGATAGAGGATGGATTCACATCAGGCGCCGCACACGCATGTACGGCACCGCCAATTCCCGCCCGCGCAGCCGCCTCAGGAGGCGTCCTTCGCTTCGCGTGCGAGGTTCGCAAGCCACGCCTCGTCGGCCCGGCTCAACAACTTCTCGCGGCGCGCCCGGGCGATCAGGTCCGGGCGCTTCCGCAACGTATTCCTCAATGCTTCCTGACGCCGCCACTTCTCGATCTCGGCATGATGCCCGCCGAGCAGCACGTCCGGCACGCGCACACCCTCGTATTCCTCGGGCCGCGTGTAGTGCGGACAATCGAGCAGACCGTCGGCGAAGCTGTCCTGCACGGCCGACAGCGAATCGTTCAGCACGCCGGGCAGCAGCCGCACGACTGCATCCATCAGCGCCATCGCCGGCAGTTCGCCGCCCGACAGCACGAAATCGCCGAGGCTGATTTCCTCGTCGACGCAACGATCCAGCAAGCGCTGGTCGATCGCTTCGTAGCGGCCGCACAGCACGACGACGCCGGGTTCCTGCGCCATCCGCACCGCACGATCATGCGTGAGCGGCGCGCCTTGCGGCGACATCATCACGACGCGCGTGCTCGCTATGCCCTGCTCCGCCTGCGCCGCTTTCGCGGCGTCGATCGCGGCTTCGAGCGGCCTGGCCAGCATCACCATGCCCGGACCGCCGCCGTACGGACGATCGTCGACCGTGCGGTAGTTGTCCGTCGTGAAATCACGCGGGTTCCAGGTGCGCAACCCGAAGCGCCCCTGCTTCACGGCCCGGCTGGTGATTCCCCAGTCGGTCAGCGCGCGGAACATCTCGGGAAAGAGCGTGACGACGTCGAACTGCACCGCGCGCTCGGTAACCTGGTTCATTTCAGTAATCGGCTTCCCAGTCGACGACGATGCGACGCGCCGCCTGATCCACCGTTTTGACGTAGACGCCGACGAACGGAATCAACCGCTCGTCGGTGGTCGGCTGACCGTCTTTGCCGGTCGCCGGATACTCGACACGCATGATCGAATGCACGCCGTTGTCGATCATCCCGCTCACCTTCCCGAGCGCCACCGATTGCTCGTTGACGACGTCGAGACCGATCAGGTCGACCCAATAGAATTCGTCCGCGGCCAGTGCCGGGAAATCTTCCCGGCGCACGAACACGCGAAAGCCGCGCATGGACAGCGCGGCATCGCGGTCGCTGACGCCCGCGGGTTGCGCAACGACAGTGTCGCTGTGCGTCTTCGACTGCATGATGCGGGCGGAAAGCCGCTCCGCACCGCGTTCCAGCCACCAGCGACGCGCGTTGAGCAGCGCGTCGCCACCGCGACCGGCATCGGCATGCGTCGCCACCTTGATCCAGCCTTTCAGGCCGTAGGCGTCGACCACCGCCCCGACCTCGACGGCATCGTCAGGCCAGGCTTGCGTCGCTTCGGGACTGCCTTGTTCGGCAGCCTGACCGGCGTTCGCGACCGTGTCGCGCTCGACCGGCTTGCGGACGAATGCGCCAAATGACGCACGCCCGCGCCTTGCATTACCGGAATCGTGACCCGCCATCAATGCACCTCACAGCCGGCACGACCGGCACACCGTGCCATGTCAGGCAGCCGGTTGCGCCTTTTGCGCTTCCTTCACGAGACGCTGGACGGTCGGCGACAGTTGCGCGCCAACGCCTTGCCAGTACGTCAGGCGATCCTGAGCGATACGCAGCGATTCGCCCTTCGTGGCGACCGGGTTGTAGAAGCCGACGCGCTCGATGAAGCGGCCGTCACGACGGTTGCGCGAATCGGTAGCAACGATGTTGTAGAACGGGCGCTTCTTCGAGCCGCCACGAGCCAGACGGATGATAACCATATGATGTCCTTCGGGAAAACCGGGTTCGAAACTACTGAAACACGCGATTATAGCCGGAAAGCAGAGGTACAACAAACACTTACGCGTAAAAATCCGCGGACGGCCTGTCCAGCAGGCATACAATCGGCGTGTCCACGACGCTCCCGACCGTCATGCCGCCCTTTCGCGCCGCCCTCGCGCGCCGCGCGCAGCACCGATTCGCGGTGCTGCTTGCCGGCCTTGCCTGCCTCGTCTCCCTGCCGGCGTTTGCCGCGCCGTTGCCGGTGAACGAACTCGTCGTGCCGCCCGGCTTCCACGTGGAAGTGCTGACGGACACGGTGCCGGCCGCGCGCGAAATGGCGTGGTCGCCACGCGGCATTCTGTATGTCGGCACGCGGGAAGGCCGAGTCCATGCATTCGTGATGCGCGAGGGTCGGATCACCGCGCGCTACGTGATCGCGTCCGGACTCGATATGCCAGTTGGCGTCGCCTATCGCGATGGCGCTCTCTATATATCCGCCGTGTCGCGTATCCTGCGCGTCGACCGTATCGACGACCGGCTCGCCAGACCGCCCGCCCCCGTCGTCGTGACCGACGCGCTGCCGACCGACCACCATCACGGCTGGAAATTCATCGCGTTCGGCCCCGATGGCAAGCTCTACGTACCGACCGGCGCGCCGTGCAATGCCTGCCTCGCCGATCGCAGCCGCTACGCGATCATTGCGCGAATGAACGCCGACGGCAGTGGGCGCGAAGTGTTCGCCCGCGGCATACGCAATACGGTCGGCTTTGCATGGCACCCCGATTCGGGGGAGCTGTGGTTCACCGACAACGGGCGCGACATGATGGGCGACGACGTACCCGACGACGAGCTGAACCGTGCGCCGCGCGCCGGCCTCGACTTCGGCTTTCCATACTGCCACGGCGGCGATACGCCCGACCCCGAATTCGGCAGCGCCGACGTCTGCCGCCGTTATGTACCACCCGTCCTGAAACTCGGCGCACACGTGGCGGCGCTCGGCATGCGCTTCTACACCGGATCGATGTTTCCGGCGTCGTATCGAAATAATGTCTTCATCGCCGAACACGGCTCGTGGAACCGCAGCACGAAGGTCGGCTACCGCGTGATGCGCGTGGTCGCCCCCGTGGACGGCAGCCACGCACGTCAGACGCCGTTCATCGCCGGCTGGCTGCGGCCCGACGGCACGGTATGGGGACGCCCGGCCGACGTACTGCCGCTGCCGGACGGTTCGTTGCTCGTCAGCGACGATTACGCGGGCGCGATCTATCGCGTGACTTATGCGGCACCTTGACGCAGCCGAGGGGTGACCGGGCCCGACCGGGCATCGTAGAATGCGTGCCGGGCCGTGCGCCCGCGCCGGCTTGCCGGCCGCCCAAGCCAACGACAATACGCCGCCATCCATGTCCAGCAGCACCGCATCGCCCCGCCGCTTCCGCTCCAAGACGCTCACCGCCGCCCTCGCGTTCCTGCTCGGATCGCTCGGTGCGCACCGCTTCTATCTGTACGGCGTTCGCGACGTGTACGGCTGGGCCCACCTGCTCGCGACGATCGTCGGCATCCCGGGCTTCCTGCTGCTCGCGGCAACCCAGCGCAGCGCCGGCCTCGGCTGGTGGCTCGCGGTGCCCGGCGCAATCTCGCTGCTGGCGGCGTTCCTCGCCGCCCTCGTCTACGGGCTGCGCCCCGACGAAAAATGGGATGCGCAATTCAATGCGGACACTGGCAAGCACAGCCAGTCGGGCTGGACCGTGATCTTCGTCGTGATTTTCTCGCTGCTGATCGGCGCGTTCCTGCTGATGACCGCACTCGCGCTGTCGTTCCAGACGTACTTCGAATCGCAGGTCCAAGCGGCCAAGCAGATTTCGCAGTAAGCCCGGCCAGCACGATCGATACGGGACACCGGCGACTACGTTGCTCGTCGGTCAGAACAGGCTCAACTGCATGTCGTCGCGCGACTTCGCGCCGGCTGCTCGAACCGCAACTGGCGGCGCCGATACTCCAGCGACCGGCGCGCCGCGGAATCGCGACAGATCCAGAATGCCGTTCGTGCGCTCGTTCAGCCCGAGCCGCTTGACGGCCTGACGGAAGCGTTGCCGCAACAGGTCGGCCCAGATCCCCTCGCCCTTCATCCGTTTCGAGAAGTCCGAATCGTAATCCTTGCCGCCGCGCATGTCGCGCACGCGGTTCATCACGCGCTCCGCACGATCGGGAAAATGCGCGGCCAGCCACTGCTTGAACAGCGGCGCGACCTCCCACGGCAATCTCAGGATGATGTAGCTCGCATGCGTCGCACCGGCTTCCGCGCAGGCTTCGAGCACGCGCTCCATGTCGGGCTCGGTGACGAACGGAATCACCGGTGCAATGCTCACGCCGACCGGCACGCCCGCATCGCGTAGCGCCCGGATCGTGCGCAATCGCCGCGCCGGGGTGGCCGCGCGCGGCTCGAGCGTGCGCGCGAGCTCGGCATCGAGCGTCGTGATCGTGACCGCCGCCATCACCTGCCCGCGTTCGGCCATCGGCGCGAGCAGGTCGAGATCGCGCTCGATCAGCGACGATTTCGTGATCGCCGCGAACGGCAGCCCGCGATCGTGCATCACCTGGATCACGCTGCGCGTGATGCGCAGGTCGCGTTCGACCGGCTGGTACGCATCGGTGTTGACGCCGAGCGCGATCGGCTCCGGCACGTAGCGCTTGCGCGAAATCTCGCGCTCGAGCAGTTCGGCCGCGTTCACCTTCGCGTAGATGCGGCTTTCGAAATCGAGCCCCGGCGACAGCCCGAGATAGCTGTGCGTCGGCCGCGCGAAGCAGTAGATGCAACCGTGCTCGCAGCCACGATACGGATTGAGCGACACGCTGAACGGAATGTCGGGCGACTGGTTGTGCGTGAGGATGCTCTTCGCCCGCTCCTCGAATACCTGCGTGCGCAGCGGCACGGGGAAATCGGCATCGTCGGACTCGTGCGTCCAGCCGTCGTCGACCGCTTCGCGCTGCGCGATTTCATACCGCCCCTGCAGGTTGTCGACCGCACCGCGCCCCTTGCGGGGCACGGGCGGCGCTACCGGAAATTCGTTGTCGGACCGATCGTCCATGTACCCACCCATTCGCCTGCGCCCAATACTGTACATTTATACAGTATTGGGCGCAGCATGCCAAGAGCGGGATAAAGGGCCCGACGGCCGGCCGCCGGTGCGTCACTCGCCGACGGCGATCGTCAGCGTTTCCTTGATTTCCTCCATTACGACATAGCTCTTCGACTGCACGGCGCCCGGCAACTGCAGCAGGATGTCGCCGAGCAGCTTGCGGTAGTCGGCCATCTCGCCGATTCGCGCCTTGATCAGGTAGTCGAAATCGCCGGAGACGAGATGACATTCGAGCACCTCGTCGATCTTCATCACTTCCCGGCGGAATTGCTCGAACATGTTGCCGCCCTTGTGGCCGAGCGTGATCTCGACGAACACCAGCAGCGCGGCGCCCAATTGCCCCGGGTCGACCCGCGCGTGATAGCCGGTGATCACGCCGTCGCGCTCCATGCGCCGCACGCGCTCGATGCACGGCGTGACGGTCAGTCCGACCTGTTCCGCGAGGTCTTTCATCGCCATCCGGCCGTCGTCCTGGAGCAGTTTCAGGATGCGCCGGTCGAGCTTGTCGAGCGAGCGTACGGGCTGACGTTGCGTTCTCATTTGTTTATGCTGAAAACCAGAAAAATACAATAACAAAAACTGCAGATTCGACAATACCATAGCGCAAAAAACTAGATCAGCTAGAGGTAACACGGAGCCGCGGGTGCGCCCGGCCTCGACCTGATTCCTTCCATCTGGAGCAGCTATGCGAGTCGTCATTCTGGGCAGCGGTGTGGTGGGCGTGGCAAGCGCGTATTACCTCGCGCGCGCCGGCCACGAAGTCACGGTGATCGACCGGGAAGCCGGCCCGGCGCTGGAGACGAGCTTCGCGAATGCAGGCCAGATCTCGCCCGGCTATGCGGCGCCGTGGGCCGCGCCCGGCGTGCCGCTGAAGGCCGTCAAGTGGATGTTCGAAAAGCACGCGCCGCTCGCGATCCGCCTCGACGGCACGCGCTTCCAGCTCCAGTGGATGGTCCAGATGCTGCGCAACTGCACGGCCGAGCGCTATGCGGTGAACAAGAGCCGCATGGTCCGTCTCGCCGAATACAGCCGCGATTGCCTGCAGGCGCTGCGCGCCGATACCGGCATCCAGTACGAAGGCCGCACGGGCGGCACACTGCAACTGTTCCGCACGCAGCAGCAGCTCGACGGCGCGGCGAAGGACATCGCCGTGCTGCAGGAAGCGAACGTGCCGTTCGAACTGCTGTCGCCGGCCGAGCTGAAAAAAGCCGAGCCGGCGCTCGCCGCCGTCTCGCACAAGCTGACGGGCGGCCTGCGCCTGCCGGGCGACGAAACCGGCGATTGCCAGTTGTTCACGACGCGCCTCGCCGCGCTCGCCGAATCGCTCGGCGTGAAGTTCCGCTACAACACGCCGATCGATGCGCTCGCGATCGCGGGCGGCAAGATCGCCTGCGTGCAATGCGGCAGCGAGACGGTGCGTGCCGACGCGTACGTCGTCGCGCTGGGCTCGTACTCGACGCGCTTCATCTCGAACCTGATGAAGATTCCCGTCTATCCGCTCAAGGGCTATTCGATCACCGCGCCGATCGTCGACGAAGCCGCCGCGCCGGTGTCGACCGTGCTCGACGAAACCTACAAGATCGCGATCACGCGCTTCGACCAGCGCATCCGCGTCGGCGGGATGGCGGAAATCGTGGGCTTCGACAAGACGCTGCGCGCCGCACGCCGCGAAACGCTCGAGATGTGCGTGAACGACCTGTTCCCGGGCGGCGGCGACACGTCGAAGGCCACGTTCTGGACGGGCCTGCGCCCGATGACGCCGGACGGCACGCCGATCGTGGGCCGCACGCCGGTGTCGAACCTGTTCCTGAACACCGGCCATGGCACGCTCGGCTGGACGATGTCGTGCGGCTCGGGCCAACTGCTCGCGGACCTGATCTCGGGCAAGATGCCCGCGATCCAGGCCGACGACCTGTCGGTGCATCGTTACCTGAAGGACGCGCCCGGCCAAGCGCGCCCGGCCTACGCGTAAATCGGAACGGCCCGCGGCGAGGCGGGCCCGTTGCATCGACGAGAAAGGCGCCCTTGGGCGCTTTTCTCGTTTCCGTGACTGCGAGTGCGAGTGCGAGTGCGAGTACCGACTCGGCGCGACGCTTCAGTCAACGTGCGCATGCTCCCGTCGCACGGCGAGCGAACCGACGCTGCCCGTCGGGTGTACGCGACGATATGTTCGGCACGGCACAGCACGATCGCGGATCTTCCAGGCGAACGACGCTCGCGCCGCTTCAGCCGACGACACAGCGAAAAAGGGGCGCTTATCGCGCCCCTTTTCTCGTGTGCTTACCGCTGAAGCGTCACGCCGCGTCAGCCGAGCTCGTTCACGAGCTCCGGCACGAGCGAGAACAGATCGCCGACGAGGCCGTAGTCGGCCACGCTGAAGATCGGTGCTTCGGGATCCTTGTTGATCGCGACGATCACCTTCGAATCCTTCATGCCGGCCAGATGCTGGATCGCACCCGAGATGCCGACCGCGATGTACAACTGCGGTGCGACGATCTTGCCGGTCTGGCCGACCTGGTAGTCGTTCGGCACGTAGCCGGCATCGACTGCCGCGCGCGATGCGCCGAGCGCTGCCGACAGCTTGTCGGCCAGCGGCTCCAGCACCTTCGTGTAGTTCTCGCCGCTGCCCAGACCGCGGCCGCCCGACACGATGATGCTCGCCGACGTCAGCTCCGGACGGTCCAGCTTCGTCACTTCACGGCTCACGAACTGCGACTTGCCGGCGTCGGCCGCCGCTTCGATCTTCTCGACCGCTGCGCTGCCGCCTTCCGCCGCCACCGGATCGAAACCCGTCGCACGCACCGTGATGACCTTGATCGGATCGCTCGACTGCACGGTCGCGATCGCGTTGCCCGCGTAGATCGGACGCTCGAACGTATCGGCCGAATCGACCGCCGTGATGTCCGAGATCTGCGCGACGTCCAGCTTCGCGGCGATGCGCGGCGCGACGTTCTTGCCGTAGGCCGTCGCCGGCGCGAGGATGTGCGAGTAGTCCTTCGCGATGTTCAGCGCGGTCGCCTCGACGTTTTCCGCCAGGCCTTCGGCCAGTTGCGGCGCGTCGGCCAGCAGCACCTTCGACACGCCCGCGATCTTCGCTGCCGCGTCGGCCGCCGCTTGCGCGTTGTGGCCCGCGACCAGCACGTGGATGTCGCCACCGATCTTCGCTGCCGCCGCCACCGTGTTCAACGTCGCGGCCTTGATCGACGCGTTGTCGTGTTCTGCAATCACCAGAATCGTCATTTCCTTGCGCTCCCTCTTACAGCACCTTGGCTTCGGTCTTCAGCTTCTCGACCAGCGTCTTCACGTCCGGCACCTTCACGCCGGCCGCGCGCTTCGGCGGCTCGGCCACCTTCAGCGTCTTCAGACGCGGCGCGACGTCCACGCCCAGGTCTTCCGGCTTCAAGGTTTCCAGCGGCTTCTTCTTCGCCTTCATGATGTTCGGCAGCGTCACGTAGCGCGGCTCGTTCAGGCGCAGGTCGGTCGTCACGACCGCCGGCAGCGTCAGCGACAGCGTTTCCGCGCCGCCGTCGACTTCGCGCGCAACGGTTGCCTTGCCGTCGGCGATCGTCACCTTCGACGCGAACGTCGCCTGCGGCAGACCTGCGAGCGCGGCCAGCATCTGGCCCGTCTGGTTCGAATCGTCGTCGATCGCCTGCTTGCCGAGAATCACCAGTTGCGGCTGTTCCTTGTCGACCAGTGCCTTCAGGATCTTCGCGACGGCCAGCGGCTCGACGCTGTCGTTCGACTCGACGAGGATCGCGCGATCCGCGCCGATCGCCAGCGCCGTGCGCAGCGTTTCCTGCGCTTGCGTGACACCCACCGACACCGCGATCACTTCGGTCGCGACGCCCGCTTCCTTCAGGCGCACGGCTTCTTCCACGGCGATTTCGTCGAACGGGTTCATCGACATCTTCACGTTCGCGATGTCGACACCCGTGTTGTCCGACTTCACGCGGACCTTCACGTTGTAATCGACCACTCTTTTCACTGGCACCAGGATTTTCATGCACACGCTCCAAAGTTACGAATACGACCAGAGGCCATTTTAAGCGAGGCCTCATGACTGCGCGGCCAGGCGGACCCAACCATGATGGTTGTCGAGGATACCGCTTCTTGGCGACGCGCCAATGATAGCGAACGGTCGTTCTATTTTAAAAGAGAAAAAACCCGGACGCAAAGCCCGGGTTTTCGATCATCGACTCTAATCGCGCCGGGCGTCCCGTGCTGCGGCCGTTACCAGGCGGCAATGACCGCGCCGCCGAACTTGCCTTCGATGAACTGTTTCACGTCGGCCGAGTGATAGGCCGCAATCAGCCTGGCGACCCACGGCTTGTTCCGGTCCGCCTCGCGAATCGCGAGGATGTTCGCGTACGGGCCGTTCGGGCCCTCGATCGCGATCGCGTCCTGCTTCGGTTTCAACCCCGCTTCCATCGCGTAGTTGGTATTGATCGCCGCCGCGTCGACGTCGCCGAGCGAGCGCGGAATCTGCGCCGCATCGAGCTCGACGATCTTCAGCTTGCGCGGATTGTCGACGATATCGAGCGGCGTCGCCTTCAACCCCGCATCCGCGCGCAGCTTCAGCAGCCCCTGCTTCTGCAGCAACAGCAGCGCGCGGCCGCCGTTGGTCGGATCGTTCGGCACCGCGACGCGCGCGCCCGGCTTCAGCTCGGCCAGCGACTTCACGCGCTTCGAGTAGATGCCCATCGGAAACGTGACGGTATCCGCGACCTTGATCAGCTTGTAGCCGCGATCCTTCACCTGCGCCTGCAGATACGGATCGTGCTGGTAGCTGTTCGCGTCGAGGTCGCCCGACGCGAGCGCGGCGTTCGGCTGCACGTAGTCGGAAAATTCGACGATGCGGATCTCGAGCCCCTCCTTCGCCGCGACCTTCTTCACCACTTCCATGATCTGCGCGTGCGGACCGCCCGTCACGCCGACCTTGATGGTTTCGGCCCGGGCTTGCGCGCCCGCGAACAGTGCGGCCGCGCCCAGCGCCGCCGCGAATTTCAGCATGAAGCGTCGTTGCATCGTCTCTCCCCTATCGAATCGGTCTGGTCTTATTTGTGGCTCAGCCGGCGCACCAGCCAGTCGCCGAGCGATTGCACGATCTGCACGAACACGATCAGGATCGCGACGACCGTCCACATCACTTCCGGCAGATAGCGCTGGTAACCGTAACGGATCCCGAGATCGCCGAGCCCGCCGCCGCCGATCGCGCCCGCCATCGCCGAATAGCCGACCAGCGACACGAACGTGATCGTCAGGCCCGCGACGACGCCCGGCAGCGATTCGGGCAACAGCACCTTGAATACGATCTGCGACGTGGTCGCGCCCATCGATTGCGCGGCCTCGATCAGCCCGCGATCGACTTCACGCAGCGCGGTTTCGACGAGACGCGCGATGAACGGCGCGGCCGCGAGCGTCAGCGGCACGACCGCCGCCGCCGTGCCGATCGACGAACCGGTAACGAGCCGCGTGAACGGAATCACCGCGACCAGCAGGATGATGAACGGCGTCGAGCGGACCGCATTCACGATGCCGCCGAGCACGCGATTGACCGCGAGATTCTGCAGCACGCCCTGGCGATCGGTCAGGTAGAGCAGCACGCCGAGTGGCAGGCCGACGAGCGCACCGACCGCCCCGGAGATGCCGACCATGATCAGCGTCTCCCAGAACGACTGCACGAACATATCGAACATCTCACTCAACATACGAAAGCTCCTCTACCACCACACCTTGCTCGCGCAGGAACGCGAGCGCCTGCCCGACCTTGCCCGGCTCGCCGCCCGCGAGCACCGCGAGCGAACCGAATGCCTGCCCCTGGATCTCGTCGATCTGGCCATGCAGGATGTTGAAATCGAGTTCGTACCGGCGGATCGTCTCCGACAGGATCGGCTGGTCGACGCCCGAGCCCGTGAACGCGAGCCGCAGCAGATGCCCGCTGCCCGTCTTCAGCCGCTCGGCCACGCGCGCCTTCAGCGCGGGCGGCAACTCCTGCGCGATCACGTCGCCGATCAGCGCGCGCGTCACTTCGTGATGCGGCTGCAGGAACACGTCGATCACGCGGCCTTCCTCGACCACGCGCCCCGCATCGAGCACCGCCACGCGATCGCAGACCTGCTTGATCACTTCCATCTGGTGCGTGATCAGCACGATGGTCAGGCCGAGCTCGCGGTTGATGCGCTTCAGCAGGTCGAGGATCGAACGCGTGGTTTCGGGGTCGAGCGCCGACGTCGCCTCGTCCGACAGCAGCACCTTCGGCTGGCTCGCCAGCGCGCGGGCGATGCCGACGCGCTGCTTCTGCCCGCCGCTGATCTGCGCCGGATAGCGATCCTTCTGCCCGGACAGCCCGACCAGGTCGAGCAGCGGCAGCACCGCGGCTTCGATGTCGGCACGGCTCGCGCCGGCCAGCTCGAGCGGCAGCGCGACGTTGTCGAACACCGTGCGCGACGACAGCAGGTTGAAGTGCTGGAAGATCATGCCGATTTCGCGGCGCGCTTCGCGCAGCGCGCCGGCCGACAGCAGCGTGAGATCGCGCCCGCCGACGACGACATTGCCTTCGGTCGGCCGCGTGAGCAGGTTGATGGTGCGCACGAGCGTGCTCTTGCCGGCGCCGCTTCGGCCGATGATGCCGAACACTTCGCCCTGCGGGATCGTCAGGTTGACGTTGTGCAACGCTTCTACCCAGCCGCCCGGGCCGGGGAAACGCTGCGAAAGATTGCGCAATTCGATCATGTAAACAAAACGGCGGCCGGCCGGCGAGTTGGCCCGCCAGTCGGCCGCCGATGCATCTGGAATAACCGGCGATTTTACCGCAAACCCCTCATTCCCCTTAATAATCGATTTCGATCTTTTCATAACCAAATGAAATTAGAGGGGCGCCGCTGGGAGCTCGCGAGAATCCCGCGACTATGATCCGGAACACCGACCAACGAACAGGGGACACGCCCGATGAGCACGACCACCACGCCGGCCGCCGCACCCGCCACCGCCGGATCGGCGCCCGCGCCGCGGATGGGCCGGCTGCGTACCGCCGACGGGCTCGAACTGGCGTCGTACCGCTGGCCGGCCGGCGACGGCGCCGCGCCGCCGCGCGCGACGATCGCGCTGGTGCACGGCCTCGCCGAACACGCGGGCCGCCATGCCGCGCTCGCCGGCCGGCTGAACGCGGCCGGCATCGACGTGCTGGCGATCGATCTGCGCGGGCATGGCCAGTCGCCCGGCAAGCGAGCCTGGGTCGAACGTTTCGACGACTACCTCGACGATGCGGACGCGCTGGTGGCCGAAGCCGCGCGCGGCGACGCGCCGCTGTTCCTGATGGGACACAGCATGGGCGGCGCGATCGCGGCGCTCTACGCGATCGAACGTGCACCGGTACGCGGCCACGCGCTGACGGGCCTCGTGCTGTCGAGTCCGGCGCTTGCGCCCGGGCGCGACGTGCCGCGCTGGATGCTCGCGGTCAGCCGCGTCATCAGCCGCGTGTGGCCCACTTTCCCCGCGATCAGGATCGATGCGGCGCTGCTGTCGCGCGATCCGGCCATCGTCGCGGCCAATCGCGCCGACCCGCTCGTGCATCACGGCGCCGTGCCCGCACGCACCGGTGCGGAGATTCTCGACGCGATGGCGCGCATCGAAAACGGCCGCGACACGCTGCGCGTGCCGGTGCTCGTCTATCACGGCACCGACGACAAGCTGACCGAACCCGACGGCAGCCGCGCGTTCGGCGCACGCGTCGGCTCGCCCGACCGTACGCTGACGCTGTACGAAGGCGGCTTCCACGAAACGATGAACGATCTCGAACGCGATCGCGTGATCGACGCGTTGATCGCATGGATTCACGCGCGCGTGCCGGCACGCTGAGCGCGCCTCGGCCCGACCGGTCGAGCGAGGATCAGATCCCGGCCAGCACGCGCAGGTGCGCGACGACGCTGCGCCCCAGCGCGGACAGGTTGTAGCCGCCTTCGAGGCAGCTGACGATGCGGCCCTGCGCATGCCGGCGCGCCACCTCGACGATCTGCGCGGTCAGCCATTCGAAGTCGGCCTCGACGAGACCGAGATTGCCGATGTCGTCCTCGCGATGCGCGTCGAAGCCAGCCGACACGAACAGCATTTGCGGCTTGAACGCGTCGAGGCGCGGCAGCCAGAACATGTCGACGGCTTCGCGGATCGCCATCCCGTTGCTGCGCGCGGGCATCGGCAGGTTGACCATGTTCGGCGCCTGATGATCGACGCCCGAGAACGGATACAGCGGATGCTGGAAGAAGCTGCACATCAGCACGCGCTCGTCGTTCGCGAACGCCGCCTCGGTGCCGTTGCCGTGGTGCACGTCGAAATCGATGATCGCGACCCGTTCGATGCCGTGTACGTCCAGTGCGTGCCGCGCGGCGATCGCGACGTTGTTGAAGAAGCAGAAGCCCATCGCTCGGGCAGGCTCCGCATGATGGCCGGGCGGGCGGACGCCGCAGAACGCATTCGCATAGCGGCCCTCGATCACCGCGTCGGTCGCCGCGATCGCGGCGCCGGCCGCGCGCAGCGCCGCGCGCCATGTGTCGGGATTCATCAGCGTATCGGGATCGATCTCGACGTAACCGTCGACCGGCGTCATGCTGCGGATGTAGTCGATGTGCGCCTGCGTATGCACGCGGCCCAGCGCGACCTCGCTCGCGAACGGCGCGGTTTCGTGCACGATCAGGTCGTCGATGCGGCTCGCAATCAGTTGATCCTGGATCGCCGACAGGCGGGCCGGGCATTCCGGATGCCACTCCCCCATCTCGTGCAGCATGCAGTCGGGGTGCGTATAGAAAGCGGTTGCCATAAGCTGTCATCCGCGGCGCAGGGTGCGCCGCAGGTCTCCCTCAATGATGTCCATCGTCTGCCGCGAATTCGCCGCTAACTTACCACAACGGGGGCCCGCTTCGGCCCGGCGCGCCGGATGCGTCGGGTATACTGCGCCGAACACCATCGCCCTGTCCGCCCGCTTCGACATGAATTCCAGCAAGCCTGCCGCCCTTCTCTCCGCGCTGTTCCGCGTTCGCGCTCCGCTCGTCGCCGCTGCCATCGCCACGGCCCTCGGCACCGCGCCTGCCGTCGCGCAGACGCAGCCGGCGAAGCCCGCCGGCACGCTCGTCGCCCAGGCCCAGCCGCAGCAGCCGACGCCGCAAGGCCAGACTTTCGAAGAGGAAATCGTTCCGCAGCGGTACGCGAACAACGCGAAGGTCGACGCGTTCATCGACGAGATGGTGAGCCGCAACGGCTTCGATTCGGCGAGCCTGCATGCGCTGTTCTCGCGCATCAGCTACTCGGCGACGGCCGTCAAGCTCGTGCGGCCGGCGCCCACGCCTTCGGTCAAGAACTGGCGCGTCTATCGCTCGCGCTTCATCGAACCGATCCGCATCAACGCGGGCGTGAAGTTCTGGAAGGCGAACCAGGCGACGCTGCAGCGCGCGTCCGAGCAGTTCGGCGTGCCGCCCGAGGTGATCGTCGGCATCATCGGCGTCGAGACCATCTATGGCCGCTACATGGGCAATTTCCGCGTGCTCGACGCGCTGACCACACTGACGTTCGACTACCCGGACACGCCGAATCGCGACAGCCGCCAGGCCACGTTCCGCAAGAACCTCGAAGACTTCCTGGTCTGGACCCGCGACAACCAGCTCGACCCGACCACCGTGCTCGGCTCGTACACCGGCGCGATCGGGATTCCTCAGTTCCTGCCGAGCAGCATCCGCGACTACGCGGTCGACTTCGACGGTACGGGCCACGTCGATCTGCGCAGCAGTCCTGTCGATGCGATCGGCAGCG
The DNA here is from genome assembly GCF_030504405.1 of Burkholderia sp. AU44665. Lineage (NCBI taxonomy): Bacteria > Pseudomonadati > Pseudomonadota > Betaproteobacteria > Burkholderiales > Burkholderiaceae > Burkholderia > Burkholderia sp. AU44665. Next base: position 215,485 of record NZ_JAUJRI010000002.1, read on the forward strand.
TCGCGAACTACCTGAAGCAGCACGGCTGGGAAACCGACCGCCCGGTGGTCTGGCAGATCACGCCCGACACGGGCAGCCTGGGCATCGCGCAAGCCGCCGCCGACGGCCAGCCCGAACCGCACTGGGCACTGTCGCAACTGCTGCGCGCGGGCATGACGCTGAACGAGCCGACGGTCAACATCACGGCCGAAGCCGGCACGCCGGTGACCGTGGTCGACCTGCCGACGCCGGGGCGCGCGACCGAATACATGCTCGGCCTGAAGAACTTCTACGTGCTGACGCGCTACAACCGCAGCTTCTTCTACGCGCTCACCGTGTACCAGCTCGGCGAGGCCGTGAAGGCGCAGATGGAAGCCAATGGCGCGCTGCAACCGGCCGCCGACGACGCTCAGCCGCAGTAAGCGCTGGCCGCCCAAAGAAAAAGCGCCGCGGTTCACGGAACGCGGCGCTTTTTTATCGATGCGCGAATCGCGCCCCGCTCTCGCTCAGGCGGGAAACACGCCCGTGGACAGGTAGCGGTCGCCGCGATCGCAGACGATGAACACGATCGTCGCGTTCTCGACCTGCCGGGCGATGCGCATCGCGACTTCGCATGCGCCGCCCGACGAAATGCCCGCGAAGATGCCTTCGACCGCCGCAAGCCGGCGCGTCATCGTTTCCGACGCCGCCTGGCTCACGCTTTCGACGCGATCGACACGGCTGCGATCGAAGATGGTCGGCATGTACGCTTCCGGCCACTTGCGGATGCCGGGAATACGCGAGCCGTCTTCCGGCTGCGCACCGATAATTTCGATCGCCGGATTCTGTTCCTTCAGGTAGCGCGACGTGCCCATGATCGTGCCCGTCGTGCCCATCGCGGACACGAAGTGCGTGATGCGCCCTTCGGTATCGCGCCAGATCTCCGGCCCCGTTCCTTCGTAGTGCGCGACGGGATTGTCGGGATTGCCGAACTGGTCGAGGATCACGCCCTTGCCTTCGCGCTGCATCTGCTCCGCGAGATCGCGCGCCAGCTCCATCCCGCCCTTCACCGGCGTCAGGATGATTTCGGCGCCATAAGCGGCCATGCTCTGGCGGCGCTCGACCGACAGATCCTCCGGCATGATCAGCACCATCTTGTAGCCGCGGATCGCCGCGGCCATCGCGAGCGCGATGCCCGTGTTGCCGCTCGTCGCCTCGATCAGCGTATCGCCCGGCTTGATGCGCCCGCGCGCCTCGGCCTTGCTGATCATCGACAGCGCCGGGCGATCCTTCACGGAACCGGCCGGATTGTTACCCTCGAGCTTCGCGAGCAGCACGTTGTTGCGCGCGCGAATCTCGTCGTCCGGCAGGCGGACCAGTTGCACGAGCGGCGTATTGCCGATCGTGTCTTCGATAGTTTTGTAAGCCATGGATATACCGTGAGTGCGAGGCCGATCAATCGATCGATTGTAAACCAGCACCGGCACGCGCGCCGGCAACCCCATTGCGACGATGGAATACGCGTGCCGCGCGGTGCGCGATCGTCGCGCAGCCCGCCGCACGCAAAAAACCCGCGGCATGCCGCGGGAAGCCGTCGCAACGACGGCGGCTGAAGGAGCCCTGTGTCGGGTATGTGCGACCCGTTATTTCTGCGCCGTGCGGGCCGGTGCGGCGGCGGGCCTTGCCGCCGCCGGCTTGCCCGCGGCCGGCGGCGTCGTACCCGTACCGGCCGCCGCACCGATCGTCAGCCCTTCCTGCTGAAGCCGCTCGACGGTATGCCCGCCCATGCCCTTCACGCGCGTGGCGAGATCGTCCGCATTCCTGAACGGACCGTGTGCGCCGCGCTCGTCGAGAATCGCCTTCGCCCGCGCCGGGCCAATGCCCTTGATGCCGACGAGCGCATCCTCGTTCGCGGTGTTGACGTCGACGGCCGCCCAGGCCGACGCCACCGCGCCGAGCATGACCGCTGCGGCAAACCATTTCCTGATCATGTGCTGGATCTCCGAAGAAAAACGGCCGGCGGCTGCCGACCGTGAGACCCAGTCTATCGATGTGACGCGCCGGTTTAAACCTGGCCGGATAGCCAACGGACGTAGCGATCGACGCCTTCCTGCACGGTCAGGAACGGTGCGTCGTAGCCGGCCGCGCGCAGTTTCGTCTGGTCGGCCTGCGTGAAGCACTGATACTTGCCGCGCAGCGCATCGGGGAACGGCACGTATTCGATCAAGCCCTGCTCGACCTGCTGCGCGAGCGTCAGCGGCGGCTGGTTGTCGAGCGCGCGCAGCGTGTTGACGACCGTCGACGCGATATCGTTGAACGGCTGCGCGCGGCCCGTGCCGAGATTGAAGATGCCCGACTTCTCCGGATGATCGAAGAAGAACAGGTTCACCTTGGTCACGTCCTCGACCGACACGAAATCGCGCGTCTGCTCGCCCGGCGCATAACCGTTGTACTCGCCGAACAGCTTCACCTTGCCTTCCGCGCGGAACTGGTTGAAGTTGTGGAACGCGACCGACGCCATGCGGCCCTTGTGGGTCTCGCGCGGGCCGTACACGTTGAAATAGCGGAAGCCCGCGATCTGGCTCTTCGCGCTCGGCAGCACGCGACGGATCACCTGATCGAACAGGAACTTCGAATAGCCGTACACGTTCAGCGGCGCCTCGACGTCGCGCTCCTCGACGAAACGCGTCGAGCCGCCGTAGATCGCGGCCGACGATGCATACAGGAACTGCGTGCCCTGCGCGAGGCAGGTATCGAGCACCGCACGGCTGTAGCGGAAGTTGTTGTCCATCATGTAGCGGCCGTCGGTTTCCATCGTGTCCGAACAGGCGCCTTCGTGAAATACCGCGCGTACCTTGCCGAAATCGCCGCGCGCGAAGCGTTCGACGAATTCGGTCTTGTCGAGATAGTCGTCGATCTCGCAGTCGACGAGATTGCGGAACTTGTCCGCGCGCGTCAGGTTGTCGACCGCGATGATGCGCGTCTCGCCGCGCTCGTTGAGCGCCTTGACGATGTTCGCGCCGATAAAACCGGCTGCGCCGGTGACGATGAGGGTCATGATCGTCCTGCCTGAAAAGTGCGAGCCATGCGTGCGGCGCGCTCGTCGCGCCGCCGAATGCGCTCAGTGAAACAGTTCGTCGTAATCCACGGTGGCCGTGCCGAGCTTGCCGACCACGATGCCTGCCGCGCGATTCGCGAGCACCACGGCGTCGACGAGCGGCACACCGGCGCCGAGCATCGTCGCGACCGTCGCGATCACGGTGTCGCCCGCGCCCGACACGTCGAACACCTCGCGCGCGAGCGCCGGCGCATGCAGTTCGCCGCCCGCGGAAAAGAGCGTCATGCCCTCCTCCGAACGCGTGAGCAGCAGCGCGTCGATGCCGAGCTCCGCGCGCAGATTCGCGACGCGCGCACGCAGGTCGTCTTCCGATTTCCACTGCCCGACCACCTCGCGCAGTTCCGCACGATTCGGCGTGATCAGCGATGCGCCGCGATAGCGTGCCCAGTCGTCGCCCTTCGGGTCGACCAGGACCGCCTTGCCGGCCGCACGCGCCTTCTCGATCATCGTCGTCACGTGCGTGAGGCCGCCTTTAGCGTAATCCGACATCAGCACGACGTCGTGCTGCGGCAGCAGCACGTCGAAGCGTGCGAGCCCCGCGAGCAGCACCTCGTGCGTCGGCATCGCCTCGAAATCGACGCGCAGCAGTTGCTGCTGGCGCGCGAGCACGCGCAGCTTGATCGTGGTCGGGAGTGCGGGATCGCGCTCGAGATGCGGCGTCACGCCGCTGCTGCCGAGCAGCTCGACGATCCGCTCGCCGGGTTCGTCGCAACCGACGACGCACAGCAGGCCGGCCTGACCGCCGAGCGTCACGGCATTGCGTGCAACGTTGGCCGCGCCGCCGAGCCGCTCCTCCTGGCGCTGCACGTGCACGACCGGCACCGGCGCTTCAGGTGAAATGCGATCGACGTTGCCGAACCAGTAACGGTCGAGCATCACGTCGCCGACGACGAGCACACGCGAGCGCGCGAGTTGCTCGCGCGGCACCGGAACGATTTCGCGAAGAGTATTCATCGTACGTTCAGCCACGGGAGGACGACTGGGGATCGACGTACGGCCGGCCGATCGCGTAATAGTCGATGCCCAGCTCGGCCATCGCGTCCGGCTCGTACAGGTTGCGCCCGTCGAAGATCACGGGTGCCTTCAGTTCGGCCTTCAGGCGCGTGAAATCGGGGCTGCGGAATTCCTTCCACTCGGTCACGATCACGAGCGCATCCGCGCCGGTGACCGCGAGATCCTGCGTGTCGACGAGATGCAGCCGCGCCAGTGCGTGCGCATCGTCGCCGAAATCCAGCGCGAACACGCGCCGCGCTTCGTCGACCGCGACCGGATCGTACGCGCGCACGGTTGCTCCGCGCTCGAGCAGCGCGGCGATCAGGCGGCGGCTCGGCGCCTCGCGCATGTCGTCGGTGTTCGGCTTGAACGCCAGGCCCCAGACCGCGAACTCGCGGCCCGTCAGGTCGGCGCCGAAGCGCTGCTCGATCTTGCCGATCAGCACGTCCTTCTGCGCATGGTTGGCGGCCTCGACGGCCTCCAGGATGCGCAGCGGCTGGCCGTTCTCGCCCGCGGTGCGGATCAGTGCCTGCACGTCCTTCGGGAAGCACGAGCCGCCGTAGCCAACGCCCGCGTACAGGAAGTGATAGCCGATGCGCGGATCGGAGCCGATCCCGCGTCGCACGGCCTCGATGTCCGCGCCGACCTTGTCGGCGAGATTCGACATCTCGTTCATGAACGAGATGCGCGTCGCGAGCATCGCGTTCGCCGCATACTTCGCGAACTCGGCCGAGCGCACGTCCATGTAGATCGTGCGCTCGTGATTGCGGTTGAACGGCGCGTAGAGCTTCTTCATCTTCTCGCGCGCGGTCGTGCCGGTTTCGTCGTCGTCGACGCCGATGATGATCCGGTCCGGACGCATGAAGTCCTCGACCGCGGCGCCTTCCTTCAGGAATTCCGGATTCGATACGACCGAGAAGCGATGCGCGACGCTGCCCGCGAGCCCGCGTGCGGCAAGCGCCTCGTCGACCACGCCGCGCACGCGCTGCGCGGTGCCGACCGGCACCGTCGACTTGTCGACGATCACCTTGAAGCCCGTCATGTGGCGGCCGATGTTGCGCGCGGCCTCGAGCACGTATTGCAGGTCGGCCGAGCCGTCCTCGTCGGGCGGCGTGCCGACCGCGATGAACTGGATCTCGCCATGCGCGACGCTCGCCTCGATGTCGGTCGAAAAGCGCAGGCGCCCCGCCGTGCGGTTGCGCGCGATGATGTCCAGCAGCCCCGGTTCGTGAATCGGCATCCCGCCGTTGTTCAGGATGTCGATCTTGCGCGGATCGACGTCGAGACAGAAGACGTCGTGACCGATCTCCGCGAGGCAGGCGCCCGTGACGAGACCGACATAGCCGGTGCCGATGATGGTGATTTTCATAGATGTTCCGGTACTTCCCGGTAATTGACTAACTTGGCCGCCGGGACGGGCCCGGCGGCAACCGCTGCGCGTTGGCTCCGCGCGCCGGGATCAGCCCGGCATCGCAGGTTCGACGCGGCGCGGCGCATAGGTTTCCCAGCCGCTGCAGCCGGGGCACTGCCAGTAGAAGAGCCGTGCCCGGAAACCGCAATTCTGGCACGTATACCGTGGCAGATTTTTCGTGCGCTGCTTGATCAGCGCACGCATCATTTCAAGTTCCTTACGACGCGGTTCGTCGGCCGCCGCGATCTGCGCATCGAGCAGGTGCAGCATCCCCGACAGGTTCGGCGACTTTTCCATCTGCGTGCGCGCGAGCGTGTGCGCGGCATCCTGGCCGCGCAACCCGGCGATATGCTGATAGGCGATGTCGAGCAGGTCGTTCGACGGATAACGATCGACGTACCCCATCAGCAGCTCCGCGCCTTCGACGTTTTTGCCGAGTGCGACGTACGCCTTCATCAGTTTGTCGGCGACGAGCGGCAGATACGCCGGATTCTGCGCTTCGACGCGCTTCCAGTACTCGATCGCGGCCGCGTGGTCGCCTGCCGCTTCCGCCGCATCGCCGGACAGAACCGTCGCACGGACGTTCTGCGGATTCACGGTCAGCGCAAGGCGCAGTTGCTCGGCCGCCGCTGCGGCATTCTTGCGCTGCAGCGCGTCCTGCGCGAGTTCGCAGTGAAACTGCGCAATTTCGATGCCGAGCGGCTTGTCGCTCATCGATTCGATGCGTTTGGCCGTGTCGATCGACTTGTTCCAGTCCTTCTCGATCTCGTAGATCGTCAGCAACGCCCGCTGTGCGCCGAGCGCGTAGTCGCCGTCCGCGAGCTTGTGGAACGCCTCTTCGGCGCGATCCAGCAGGCCGGCCTTCAGGAAGTCCTGGCCCAGTTCGTACAGCGCGTGGTCGCGCTCGTTGACCGGCAGATCGGTGCGGCTCAGCAGGTTCTGGTGCACGCGGATCGCGCGGTCGGTCTCGCCGCGACGGCGAAACAGGTTGCCGAGCGCGAAGTGCAGCTCGACCGTCTCGGGATCGAGCTTGGCCACCTCGATGAACGCATCGATCGCCTTGTCCGGTTGTTCGTTCAACAGAAAATTCAGGCCGCGAAAATACGAGCGCGGCAGGTTGGCACTCTCCGACAGGAGATTCTTCAGGTCATAGCGTGACGCCGCCCAACCGAGCGCGAATGCGACCGGAATCGCGAGCAACCACCAGAAATCCAGATCCATGCGAAATATCGAAGCAGAGACGAAAACCGCGCGAGGAATCGCGCGGCGTCCGTGTTAAATGACGGGCGGCATCGGCGGCTGGTCGATGACGGCGGGCGTTTCGCGCGCCGCACGCAGATCGCGCTTCAAACGCCCGTTCTCGAGACGCAGGCGGAAGATCGAAGGCAGCGCGGACAGCAGGCCGGCCAGCAGCCCCACGACGAAGAATGCCAGGCCGATCAGGATCAGCGGCGCTTGCCATGCGTAGCCGGCAACGAAATTCAGCGTCGCGGTTTGTGTATTGGCCAGCGCGAGCACCAGCAGCAGGACGAACACCAATACCCGGATCAGCCAGACGATAAACTTCATGAAGCCCTCTCTTTGTTGAGGTTTGCCGCGGCGCGCGACTCCCCTTCGTCGCACCGAATCGACCCGTATTGTAAAGGAAGCGTTTCCGCGGCTGCGCACATCCTGTGCGCCCGCGTTGCACACCCGTGGCCCGAAATGAAAAAAGCGCCCGCAAGGGGCGCTTTTCTTTTCAGCCTTCGCCGGACAGGTTCCGGGCACACCGAACGACGCTCAACGCTCGTCGTCCGGATCGTCAGCCTTCAGCGGTTCACCGGCGCGGCCGTCGACGCGTTCACGCAACTCCTTGCCAGGTTTGAAGTGCGGCACGAACTTCTCGGGCACCTGCACTTTCTCCCCCGACTTCGGGTTGCGTCCGACGCGCGCCGGGCGACGGTTGAGGCCAAAGCTGCCGAAACCCCGAATTTCAATGCGATGCCCTTTCGCCAGGGCGTCGGACATCGCATCGAGCATCGTTTTCACCGCGAAATCCGCATCCTTGAGGACAAGTTGCGGAAATCGCGATGCCAGCTGCGCGACCAACTCGGATTTGGTCATACTTCAGCAGACCTCGTAAGGCTTACTGGTTCTGGCCGTCGAGCTTCGCCTTCAGCAGCGCGCCGAGGTTGGTCGTACCGGTCGCGGCAGCGCTCGTGTCCGACTGCAGGCCGCGGATCGCTTCCTGTTGCTCGGCCGAATCCTTCGCCTTGATCGACAGGTTGATGCCGCGCGACTTGCGATCGATGTTGATCACCATCGCGTTGACCTTGTCGCCTTCCTTCAGCACGTTGCGTGCGTCTTCGACGCGATCCTGCGAGATTTCCGACGCACGCAGGTAGCCTTCGACGTCGCCCGTCAGCGTGACGACCGCACCCTTCGCATCGACCGTCTTCACGACGCCGTCGACGATCGAGCCCTTGTCGTTCATGGCAACGTAGTTGCTGAACGGGTCGCCTTCGAGCTGCTTGATGCCGAGCGAAATGCGCTCCTTCTCGACGTCGATACCGAGCACGATTGCTTCGACTTCGTCGCCCTTCTTGTACTTGCGAACGGCTTCTTCGCCGGCTTCGCTCCACGACAGGTCCGACAGGTGGACCAGGCCGTCGATGCCGCCCGGCAGACCGATGAACACGCCGAAGTCGGTGATCGACTTGATCGCGCCCGTGATCTTGTCGCCCTTCTTGAAGTTGCGGCTGAAGTCATCCCACGGATTCGGCTTGCACTGCTTCATGCCGAGGCTGATACGACGGCGGTCTTCGTCGATCTCGAGGACCATGACTTCGACTTCGTCGCCCAGCTGGACAACCTTCGACGGCGCAACGTTCTTGTTGGTCCAGTCCATTTCCGACACGTGGACGAGGCCTTCGATGCCCGATTCCACTTCGACGAATGCGCCGTAGTCGGTGATGTTCGTGACCTTGCCGAACAGGCGCGTGCCCGACGGGTAACGGCGCGAGATGCCTTCCCACGGATCGTCGCCCAGTTGCTTGATGCCCAGCGAGACGCGGTTCTTCTCCTGGTCGAACTTGAGGATCTTCGCGGTGACTTCCTGGCCAACCGACAGGACTTCGCTCGGGTGACGCACGCGACGCCATGCGATGTCGGTGATGTGCAGCAGGCCGTCGATGCCGCCGAGGTCGACGAACGCGCCGTAGTCGGTGATGTTCTTGACCACGCCGTTGACGATCGCGCCTTCCTTCAGCGTCTCGAGCAGCTTCGCGCGCTCTTCGCCTTGCGTGGCTTCGATCACTGCACGACGCGACAGCACGACGTTGTTACGCTTGCGATCGAGCTTGATCACGCGGAACTCGAGCGTCTTGCCTTCGTACGGGGTCGTGTCCTTGACCGGACGCGTGTCGACCAGCGAACCCGGCAGGAACGCGCGGATGCCGTTGACCATCACGGTCATGCCGCCCTTCACCTTGCCGGTGATGGTGCCGGTGACGAGCTCGTTGTTGTCGAGCGCCTTTTCCAGCGACAGCCACGATGCAAGGCGCTTCGCCTTGTCGCGCGACAGGATCGTGTCGCCGTAGCCGTTTTCGAGTGCGTCGATCGCGACGGACACGAAATCGCCCGACTGCACCTCAACCTCGCCCTGATCGTTCAGGAATTCCTCGATCGGAATGTAAGCCTCGGACTTCAGGCCTGCATTGACGACCACGAAGTTGTGGTCGACGCGCACGACTTCGGCGGAGATCACTTCGCCGGCGCGCATGTCTTGGCGGGTCAGCGACTCTTCGAACAGAGCCGCAAAGGATTCGGTATTCGGGTTGGAGGTTTGCAGGTCGGACATAAAAATCTGATTGTGCATGGCTCGCTGTGCCACGCCGGCCGGAATGGCAGGCTGAAAGGGCCAGATCGAGGACCACACGGGGTTAAGGGTTCGAAACACGCTCCGCGCTTGCGACGCGAAGCACCTACCGCTGCCTGCCTTCTCAGGCCGGCTGGCCGAGTGCCCGGTACCACTGCAGCACCTGGTCGACGGCTTCATCGACCGAAAGTGCCGACGTATCGAGCAGCTTGGCATCTGCCGCAGGCTTCAGCGGCGCGGCCGCGCGATTGCTGTCGCGCGCGTCACGTTCACGAAGATCCCGGAGCAAGTCATCTATATTAGCAGAAAAACCTTTTTGCATCAATTGCTTATGCCGCCTGGTCGCGCGTGCCTCGGCGCTGGCCGTCAGGAACACCTTCAGCACGGCGTCCGGGAAGATCACGGTGCCCATGTCACGCCCGTCCGCCACGAGGCCCGGCGTCTTGCGGAACGCGCGCTGGCGCGCGACGAGCGCGGTGCGCACGGGCCCGTGCACGGCGATGGCCGACGCGCGGTTGCCGACCGCTTCGGCGCGGATGTCGTTCGACACGTCGACGCCGTCGAGCTGCGCGCAACCTTCACGGAACGTGATGTGCAGGTCGTCGATCAGCTTCACCAGCGCGTCGACGTCTTCCGCGGCGATGCCGTAGCGCACGCTCGCGAGCGCCGCGAGCCGGTACAGCGCGCCGCTGTCGAGCAGGTGGAAGCCGAGGTGCGCGGCGACGAGCGCCGCGACGGTGCCCTTGCCGGAAGCGGTCGGGCCGTCGATCGTGATGACGGGAGTCGGGTGAAAGGGTCGGGTGGATTTCATCGGAACAGTCGGGTCAGGCCTTGGCGAGCGCGGCGAAGCGGTCGAAATAGTCGGGGAACGTCTTGCCGACGCACTTCGGATCGTTGATCCGCACGGGCACGCCGCCCAGGCTGACGAGCGAGAAGCACATCGCCATCCGGTGATCGTCGTACGTATCGATCGCCGCATTCGGCGTGAGCTTTTCCGGCGGCGTGACGACGAGATAGTCGGGGCCTTCCTCGACGATCGCGCCGACCTTGCGCAGCTCGGTCGCCATCGCGGCGATGCGGTCCGTCTCCTTCACGCGCCAGCTCGCGATGTTGCGCAACGTGCTCGTGCCGTTCGCGAACAGCGCCGCGACCGCGATGGTCATCGCCGCGTCGGGAATCAGGTTGAAGTCCATGTCGATCGGCTCGAGCTTGCCGTGATCGTGGCCGATGCCGCGCACGTCGATCCAGTCGTCGCCCATCGTCACGTTCGCGCCCATCTGCATCAGCGCGTTCGCGAAACCGACGTCGCCCTGGATACTCGCGCGCCCCACGCCCTCGACCCGCAACGGGCCGCCGCCCAACGCGCCGGCCGCGAGAAAGTACGACGCGGACGACGCGTCGCCCTCGACCATGATCCGCCCCGGCGAGCGGTAGCGGACGCCGGCCGGCACGACGAAGCGCTGCCAGCCGTCGCGCTCGACGGTCACGCCGAAGCGCGCCATGAGCCGGATCGTGATGTCGATGTACGGCTTCGAGATCAGCTCGCCGTCGACTTCGACGACGGTCCTGCCCTCCTTCGCCTTCACGAGCGGCAGCGTCATCAGCAGCGCAGTGAGGAACTGGCTCGACACGTCGCCGCGCACGCGGATCGGCGCGTCGACCGAGATCGTCGCCGGCTTGATCCGCAGCGGCGGGTAGCCGTCGTTGAGCTCGTAGTCGATCTGCGCGCCGATCTGGCGCAAGCCGTCGACGAGATCGCCGATCGGCCGCTCGTGCATGCGCGGCACGCCGTGCACGCGGTAGTCGCCGCCGTTCACCGCGAGCGCGGCGGTCAGCGGCCGAACGGCCGTGCCCGCGTTGCCGAGGAACAGGTCGGCCGTCTTCGCGGTGAACGCGCCGCGCGTGCCGGTGACGACACAGGTGTCGCCGTCGCGCGCGAGCTTCACGCCGAGCTTGCCGAGCGCGTCGAGCATCACGCGCGTGTCGTCGGAGTCGAGCAGGTTGGTGATCGTCGTTTCGCCTTCGGCGAGCGCCGCGAGCAGCAGCACGCGGTTCGAAATGCTCTTCGAGCCGGGCAGGCGCACGGTGCCCGATGCGCTGGAGTATGGGCCGAGATCGAGATAGTCCATGGGAATCGTCCTGTTATTTCTTGACCGGTTCGGCAGCCGGCGTGCCGCCGCGTTCCTGCCATGCCTTGCGTGCGGCGCGCGAGCGCGTGAATACGGCTTCGAGCGCCGCGCCGTCGCCGGCGTCGATCGCCGCGCGCAACCGCGTGAGCACGCGCGTATAGCCGTCGAGCTCGTCGAGCAGCGCCGCGCGATTCGCGACGCACACGTCGCGCCACATTTCCGGGTTCGACGCCGCGATGCGCGTGAAATCGCGGAAACCGCCGGCCGCGTACGAGAATTTCAGTTCCGCGTCGGCTTCGCCGAGAATCTGCTCGACGAGCGCGAACGACAGCACGTGCGGCAGATGGCTGATCGACGCAAATACGCGATCATGCTGCTCGGTGCTCATCGTGCGCACGTCGGCGCCGGTCGCGCGCCACATCGCATCGATCCGCGCCACGGCTTCGGGCGCGTTCTCCGGCAACGGGCAAAGCACGACGTTGCGGCCGACGTAGAGATCCGGCAACGCGGCCTCGACACCGCTCGATTCGCGCCCCGCGATCGGATGACCCGGCACGAACTGCGCGATGCGCGCGCCGAGCGCTTCGCGCGCCGCCGCGACGACATCGGACTTGGTGCTGCCCGCATCGGTGACGATCGTCGCGCGGTCGAGCCACGGCGCGATGCGCGCGAGCAACGGGCCCGTCTGCGCGACGGGCGCGGCCAGCAGGACGAGATCGGCGCCGGCCAGCGCGTCGCGCAATTGCGCGTCGTCGTCGAGCGCCGCCGCACGGTCGATCACGCCGAGCGACAGCGCGCGCTCGACCGACGCGTGCGAACGGCCCACGCCGACGATCTCGCCCGCGCTGCCCGGCGCGCGCTCGCGCAACGCGCGCGCGAGCGACCCGCCGATCAGGCCGACGCCGAAGATGACCAGTTTGTTGAATGCAAAGCCTGACACGACAAGAGCCAAGTTACGCGCGCGAAACGACGCCCCGCACGCGGAATTCCAGATTCCGGGCAACGGGCCCGCACCCGGCGCAATCTGCACCGGATACTGCCCGAGCCCGCCTTCGGCAGCGCCGACCGGCCTGCCCTGCCCGCCCGGCCACCACGCCTGCGCAAGCAGGCGCCGGGCCGCAGCGCGTCACCGTGCGCGCGGATACGAGCCGAGTATCTTCAGGAACGCGGCCTTCTGACCGAGTTCCGCGAGCGCGGCCGCCACCGCCGCATCGTCGCGGTGCCCTTCGATGTCGATGTAGAAGTAGTACTCCCACGTGCCGACGCGGGCCGGACGCGATTCGAAGCGCGTCATCGACACGCCGTGCCGCGCGAGCGGCTCGAGCAGCTTGAACACGGCGCCCGGCTCGTTCTTCACCGACACGATCAGCGACGTCTGGTCGTGACCGCTTTGGCCGGCCGGCTGCTTGCCGACGATCACGAAGCGCGTGCGGTTGTGCGGGTCGTCCTGGATCAGCGAGAACGCGATCTGCAAACCGTAGTGCGCGGCCGCGCGGTCGCCCGCGATCGCGGCGACGGTCGGATCGGCAGCTGCGAGGCGCGCGGCCTCCGCGTTGCTCGCCACGGCTTGCCGCTCGAGCTGCGGCGCATTCGCCGCGAGCCACTGCTGGCATTGCGCGAGCGCCTGCGCATGTGCGCAGACACGTTTCACGCCGTCGAGCGTGCCGCTCTGCGTGAGCAGGTTGTGATGGATGGGCAGCGCGAGCTCGCCGCTGATCACCAGCTGGGTCTGCAGCAGCAGGTCGAGCGTGCGCGAGACGGCGCCTTCGGTCGAATTCTCGACCGGCGCGATGCCGAACGCGGACGCACCGGCCTCGACCGAGCGGAACACCTCGTCGATCGACGGGCACGGCAGCCCTTCGATCGACTGGCCGAAATACTCGAGCATCGCCTGCTCGCTATACGTGCCGACCGGCCCGAGGAACGCGACGTGGATCGTCTGCTCGAGCGCGCGGCTCGCCGCCATGATCTCGCGCCAGATGGCGCTGATGTGCTCGCTCGCGAGCGGCCCGGCGCTCATGTCCTGCAGCCGCGCGATCACCTGCAGCTCACGCTCCGGCCGGAACACCGGCGCGTTGAAATGCTTCTTGACCTCGCCCACCTCGAGCGCCACCGCGGCGCGCTGGTTCAGGAGCGCGATCAGCTGCGCGTCGATCGCGTCGATGCGGTCGCGCAGCGGTTTCAGGCGGGAATTCAGTTCGTCGTCCATGCGTTTTGCCGTGCTGTTTGAACAGCGCCGCCGTCAGGCGCCGCGCCGCTCGAAGTCCTTCATGTACTCGACGAGCGCCTTCACGCCCTCGAGCGGCACCGCGTTGTAGATCGACGCCCGCATGCCGCCGACGGACTTGTGGCCCTTCAGCTGCAGCAGCCCGCGCGCCTTCGCGCCGGCAAGGAAGTCTTCGTTGCGCGATTCGTCGGCCAGGAAAAACGGCACGTTCATGCGCGAACGTGCTGCCGGCTCGACCTTGTTCAGATAGAAACTGCTCGCGTCGATCGTGTCGTAGAGCAGCTTCGCCTTTTCGGTGTTGCGGGCCTCGATCGCTTCGAGGCCGCCCTGCCGCTTCAGCCACTGGAACACGAGGCCCGCGATGTAGATCGCGTAGGTGGGCGGCGTGTTGTACAGCGAGTTGTTCGCGGCGATGGTCTTCCATTCGAACGCGGACGGACAGATCGACAGCGCGCGATCGAGCAGATCCTCGCGCACGATCACGACCGTCACGCCGGCCATCCCGATGTTCTTCTGCGCGCCGCCGAACAGCACGCCGTATTTCGCGACGTCCATCGGGCGCGACAGGATGTGCGACGAGACATCCGCGACCAGCGGCACGTCGCCGAGATCGGGGATCTCGAACGTCTCGACGCCGTCGATCGTCTCGTTGGTGCACAGATGCACGTAGGCCGGATCGTCCGACAACTGCCATTCGGCGCGCGCGGGCGCACGCGTGAAGCCGTCCTCCGTCTTGCCGGTCGCGGCCAGATGCGGCGTGCAGAACTTCTTCGCCTCGCCGAACGATTTCTGCGACCACGAACCCGTCACGACGAAGTCGGCCGTCTTGCGCGAGCCGAGCAGGTTCATCGGCACGATCGCGTTTTCCGCGATGCCGCCGCCCTGCAGGAACAGGATCCGGTGGCTCGCCGGCACGCCGAGCAGGTCGCGCAGATCGGTCAGCGCGGCCTCGTGGATCGACATGAATTCCTTGCCGCGATGGCTCATCTCCATCACGCTCATGCCGCTGCCGTGCCAGTCGAGCATTTCGTCGGCGGCTTGCCGCAGCACTTCCTCGGGCATCGCCGCCGGGCCGGCGGAGAAATTAAAGACGCGCATCGTGAAAACCTCGGGAAGGACGCGACCGGCTTGCCGCCGGCAAAACGCGCCAGAAAAGAAATGGCCGCTTGCGCTCGCGCGCAAACGGCCATTATCGCACTGTCGTCAGGCTCCCGCCAAACCCGGCCGAACGGCCGGGGGCGCGCCCGGACGGCTTACTTGCCCGGCTTGACTGCTGCGACTTCCTTGTCAGCCTGCGTACGCGTTGCCTGAATCGCTTGCGGCATGTACTTCTGCATCAGGCCGTTGACCACGTCGCGACCGACCTGATCCTGAACCTGGATGAACTTGCGGCCCGTCGGGCTCTTGTAGAACGTCGTCAGATCCTTGATCTCCGACGTGCTGTAGTACTTCGCGTACGCGTCGTACTGCGCCGACATCGCATCGCTCTGGAACTGCTGCGTGCCGAACACCTTGCCTGCGCCGTCGACCAGCTTCGGCACCGCGTTCTTCTGCAGCGTCGGAACGGCAGCCTGCTTCTGCTTGTCGTTCAGCGTCTTGTTTTCCGACAGCGCGTCCGACAGGATGGCCGGTACGAGCTGCTTCGCCTGCATTTCGGCGCTGTTGCCGATTGCCGACACGAGCTTCGGCGCGTCGATCGCGTCGAGCAGATCCTTGATCGCAGCCTTCTTGTCGGCGTCGATCGGCGCAGCTGCCGCCGGAGCAGCCGGTGCGGAATTCGACAGCGCCTGCGCCATCGCGAACGTCGGCACCAGTGCAGCCAGCAGAACCAGTTGCTTGAATTGCTTTTGCATCATCACTCCCTTTTGGAAATATGAATGGTTGCTCGCCGGCCGCGGCGCTTTTCGCCCGCGGCGGCCAGAGTCTCATCCGTTCTTCAGACTTCGCCGTCCGACGCCTCGTCGGCTTCGCCCTCTCCCTCTTCGGCCTCCGCGATCTGCTGCAGGCCAGAGAGCTTGGTACCCTCATCGAGACTGATGAGTGTAACACCTTGCGTGGCGCGCCCCATCTCGCGTATCTCGGAAACACGGGTGCGAATCAACACGCCGGCCGTCGTGATCAGCATGATCTGATCCTCGGCGTCGACGAGCGTCGCGGCCACGACCTTGCCGTTGCGCTCGGACGTCTGGATCGCGATCATACCCTTCGTGCCGCGGCCATGGCGCGTGTACTCGGTGATCGGCGTGCGCTTGCCGTAGCCGTTTTCGGTCGCGGTGAGCACGGTCTGCTCCTCGCTGCCGGCAACCAGCATCGCGATGACCTGCTGCCCGTCCTCGAGCTGCATGCCGCGCACGCCGCGCGCCTCGCGCCCCATCGGACGCACGTCGTTCTCGTCGAAACGCACGGCCTTGCCGGCGTCGGAGAACAGCATCACGTCGTGCGCGCCGTCGGTGATCGACGCACCGATCAGGTAGTCGCCGTCGTCGAGGCCGACCGCGATGATGCCCTTCTTCATCGGGCGGCTGAATGCCTCGAGCGGCGTCTTCTTCACGGTGCCGAGCGACGTCGCCATGAAGATGAACTTGTCGGCCGAGAATTCCTTGACCGGCAGCACGACGTTGATCTTCTCGCCTTCCTGCAGCGGGAACATGTTGACGATCGGACGGCCGCGCGAGTTGCGCGAGCCCTGCGGCACTTCATAGACCTTGACCCAGTACACGCGGCCGCGGTTCGAGAAGCACAGGATGTAATCGTGCGTGTTCGCGATGAACAGCGTCTCGATCCAGTCGTCTTCCTTCATCTGCGTCGCCTGCTTGCCGCGACCGCCGCGCTTCTGCGCGCGGTACTCGGACAGCGGCTGCGACTTCACGTAGCCCGCGTGCGACATCGTGACGACCATGTCCTGCGGCGTGATCAGATCCTCGGTGTTCAGCTCGGTCGCGTTCAGCTCGATCCTCGAGCGGCGCGCGTCGCCGAATTCGGCCTTCACCGAGGTCAGCTCGTCGCCGATCATCGTCGTGATCCGCTCGGGGCGCGCGAGGATGTCCAGCAGGTCGGCGATCTGCGCCATCACGTCGCGGTACTCGCCGATGATCTTGTCCTGCTCGAGGCCGGTCAGGCGCTGCAGACGCATCTGCAGGATTTCCTGCGCCTGCGTGTCGGACAGGCGGTACAGCCCGTCGCCCTGCATCCCGAACGCCGGGTTCAGGCCTTCCGGACGGTACGCGGAACGGCCGCCGGCCGCCGCGTTCTCGCTCTCGGCGCGCGTCAGCATCTCGCGCACGAGCGACGAATCCCACGGCTTCGCCATCAGCTCCTGCTTCGCGATCGGCGGCGTCGGCGCGGCCTTGATGATCGCGATGAATTCGTCGATGTTCGCAAGCGCGACCGCGAGACCTTCGAGCACGTGGCCGCGTTCGCGGGCCTTGCGCAGTTCGTAGATCGTGCGGCGCGTCAGCACTTCGCGCCGGTGCGACAGGAAGCACTGCAGGATTTCCTTCAGGTTCAGCAGCTTCGGCTGGCCGTCGACGAGCGCGACCATGTTCATGCCGAACGTGTCCTGCAGCTGCGTCGCCTTGTACAGGTTGTTCAGCACCACTTCCGGCACTTCGCCGCGCTTGAGCTCGATCACGACGCGCATGCCACTCTTGTCGGACTCGTCGCGGATGTCGGAGATGCCCTCGAGCTTCTTCTCGTTGACGAGCTCGGCGATCCGCTCGAGCAGCGAGCGCTTGTTCACCTGGTACGGCAGCTCGTCGACGATGATCGCCATCCGCTGGCCGCGGTCGATCTCCTCGAAGTGCGTGGCCGCGCGCATCACGACGCGGCCGCGCCCGGTGCGGTAGCCGTCGCGCACGCCGGCGACGCCGTAGATGATGCCGGCCGTCGGGAAGTCCGGCGCCGGGATGATCTCGATCAGCTCGTCGATCGTCGCGTCCGGGTTGCCCAGCAGGTGCTGGCACGCGTCGACGACTTCGTTCAGGTTGTGCGGCGGGATGTTGGTCGCCATGCCGACCGCGATGCCTGACGAGCCGTTGATCAGCAGGTTCGGGATGCGCGACGGCAGGACCGACGGCTGCATTTCGTTGCCGTCGTAGTTCGGCTCGAAATCGACCGTTTCCTTGTCGATGTCGGCGAGCAGTTCGTGACCGATCTTCGCCATGCGAATTTCGGTGTAGCGCATCGCCGCGGCATTGTCGCCGTCGATCGAGCCGAAGTTGCCCTGCCCGTCGATCAGCATGTAGCGCAGCGAGAAATCCTGCGCCATCCGCACGATCGTGTCGTAGACCGCGGTATCGCCGTGAGGGTGGTATTTACCGATCACGTCACCGACGATACGCGCCGACTTCTTGTACGCGCGGTTCCAGTCGTTGTTCAGTTCGTGCATCGCGAACAGCACGCGCCGATGCACGGGCTTCAGGCCATCGCGGACATCCGGGAGGGCACGTCCGACGATCACGCTCATCGCGTAATCGAGATACGAACGGCGCATTTCCTCCTCTAGGGAGGTGGGCAGGGTCTCTTTGGCGAATTGATCCATGTATCCGTATCGTTTCGGAGCGAAGACGGCGAACGCCTTTCGCGTGGGCGCTGCATGCGCAACGCAACGCGAGATTCTAACATGCGCCCATCAGCCGCCAATTCGCCTCCCCCTCTATATATAGATAGCGAAAATCGCGGCGGCGGCAAGCCGGACGCAACCGCGCGTCCGGCTCGGACCCGACATCGCGGACGACTGCGCGGCGCGCGTTTCATGCGCACACGGAAACAACCGCACGCCGGCGCGCGACCCCACGCGCGCTCTTGACAATTTCTAAAAGTTGCGGCAGGCCGGTGTTGCGCATGCACCACAAAGTTGAAGCGATCTTGGGGTGGGGAGGATTTTTTTTCGTAGGAAGGGAACGATATGGCAAAATGCCAACGCACTGAAAGTTAGACGCTGCTCGAAGTCTACCTACAAGGAGCGGCGCCGCATTTTTGTGCCGCACCAATGTTATACTTCGAGCAATGTATGACTTGTCACCGTCAACAGGCTCGCAGTAAACCTGCGGTAATCTCAATTTCGAGAGGAGAAATATGAATAAACTTTCAAAGCTCGCGTTCATTGCAGCTACCGCAGTTATGGCTGCATCCGCTTCGGCACAATCGGTGCCGGCGTCGCGTCAGGCCGTCAATGACAACTGGGTGAACGGCACGGGCGAATGGGTGTGGATGAACGGCACGAACGAGCTCTGCTGGCGCGATGCGTTCTGGACGCCGGCCACCGCCAACGCCAAGTGCGATGGCGCACTGGTCGCCCAGGCACCGCAGCCGCCGGTCGCTCCGGTCGCTCCGGTCATCTCGAGCCAGAAGATCACGTATCAAGCCGACGCACTGTTCGACTTCGACAAGGCAACGCTGAAGCCGCTGGGCAAGCAGAAGCTGGACGAACTGGCTTCGAAGATCCAAGGCATGAACACGGAAGTGGTCGTTGCAACGGGCTACACGGACCGCATCGGTTCGGACAAGTACAACGACCGCCTGTCGCTGCGCCGTGCTCAAGCCGTGAAGTCGTACCTGGTCAGCAAGGGTGTGCCGGCCAACAAGATCTACACGGAAGGCAAGGGCAAGCGCAACCCGGTTACGACTGGCTGCAACCAGAAGAACCGCAAGCAACTCATCGCCTGCCTCGCACCGGACCGCCGCGTGGAAGTCGAAGTGGTTGGTACGCAGCAAGTGGAAAAGACGACCGTTCCGGCAAACTAAGCCGCGGCTCTCGACTGCTTCAAAGCCCCGCTCCGGCGGGGCTTTTTCATTGACGCCCGTCCAGGCGCTCGCTGGCCTCGTCGTTCGCCCGCTTATATACTCGGGGCTGACGCACCGAAGCACCGCCCTCCTCTCGTAGCCCGTTTGCCGACATGACCAACGCCGATCCGCACGAACTCCAGAAATTCAGCGACCTCGCCCATCGGTGGTGGGATCCGAATGCCGAATTCAAACCGCTGCACGACCTGAACCCGGTCCGGCTCGGCTGGATCGATGCCCATGCGCATCTGGCCGGCAAGCGCGCGCTCGACATCGGCTGCGGCGGCGGCATCCTGTCCGAATCGATGGCCGGGCTCGGCGCCCAGGTGAAAGGCATCGATCTGTCGACCGAAGCGCTGGGCGTGGCCGACCTGCACAGCCTCGAAAGCGGCATTTCGGTCGAATACGAGGCGATCGCCGCCGAAGCGATCGCCGCGCGCGAACCCGGCACCTACGACGTCGTCACGTGCATGGAGATGCTCGAGCACGTGCCGTCGCCCGGCGACATCGTGGCCGCGTGCGCGACGCTCGTGAAGCCGGGCGGCTGGGTGTTCTTCTCGACGCTCAACCGCAACCTGAAGTCCTACCTGTTCGCCGTGATCGGCGCGGAGTACATCGCGCAAATGCTGCCGAAGGGCACGCACGACTATGCGCGCTTCATCCGCCCGTCGGAACTGGCCGGCTTCGTGCGCGCGACGGATCTGCACATCGTCGAGATCAAGGGCATCACCTATCACCCGATCGGCAAGCGCTTCGCGCTGTCGAACGACACCGACATCAACTACCTCGTCGCGTGCCGCCGCGGCGCGTGACCCTCCGAACGGCATGACGACTCCCCTTTCGACCGCGCGGATCGCAGACGAACCGCGCCTGCTGCACTGCGATGCGGTCCTGTTCGACCTGGACGGCACGCTCGCCGACACGGCGCCCGATCTCGCGGCAGCCGTCAACAAGATGCAGCGCGCGCGCGGCCTGCCCGAAACGCCGCTCGACGTGTTGCGGCCGCTGGCGTCCGCCGGCGCGCGGGGCCTGTTGGGCGGCGCGTTCGGCATCGATCCGCACACGCCCGGCTACGAAGCGATGCGCGACGAGTTCCTGATCAATTACGCAACGGATATCTGCGTACATACCACGCTGTTTCCCGGCATCGGCGACGTGCTCGACGAACTCGATGCGCGCGGCGTGCGCTGGGGCATCGTCACGAACAAGGCGATGCGCCTCACGGCGCCGCTCGCCGACCTGCTCGGCCTGTCGTCGCGCGCGGCCTGCATCGTCGGGGGCGACACAACGCCGCACTCGAAGCCGCACCCGGCCCCGCTGCTGCATGCGGCAGCGCAGATGGCGCTCGCGCCCGAGCGCATCGTCTATGTCGGCGACGATCTTCGCGACATTCAGGCCGGAAGCGCCGCCGGCATGGCGACGGTCGCCGCCGCGTACGGCTACTGCGGCGACGGCGCGGCGCCGGCTGACTGGCAAGCGCAGCATCTCGTCGGTTCGACGCAGGAACTGCGGCACCTGCTGCGCGATGTTGGGCTATAATGATCGATCTTATCCGCGGGGGCGACCTGGTTTCGACAGGGGTTGTGAAGCGGCTAGGGCATGTCGAGGACCCGTCACCTCGTTAATCAATGGGAAAATCGTAACTGCAAACGACGATACGTTCGCACTGGCAGCCTAAGGGCCGCCGTCCTCTGCCTAGTTCACTGACGGGCTAGTGTCGCAAGACCGGTAGCAATACCGCCAGAGGTCATTTACGTCAGTTAAGCCCTGTCGGCGTCGCGACGCCAGGGTCGAAAATCCAGCGAATCGCCGTAGTGCAGCGTGTTCGTCCGCGTCGCTGCGGTTAAATCAAAAGACCGAACTAAACATGTAGAACTAGTCGTGGAGCGCTTCTGGACGCGGGTTCGATTCCCGCCGCCTCCACCAAATTCCGCGCTCGTCGCACGAACCCCGCATGACGCCAGTCTGCGGGGTTTTTTGTTGCCGGCGACACGCACGCCGACTCCTTCCGAAAAAGCACCCAGCCCCGGACGGGCCGGGCGGAATGCCACCGGTGCTCCGGCGGCAGGAGGTGACGGATGTTCTGGCGCGGTCGCCCCATCAGCGGTTGCGCCGCGCAGCGGCCGGCCCGCTGGTCAGGGTTTGGGCACGACTTGGGCCCCGACCGTGACCGGCGACGCGGGGCTCAACTGCCGCGATACAGCGACTTCATTTCGTCCGCGCTGGCCGGGCGCACGCCCATTGCGCGCGAACCCGACGCCGATGCGCCCTGTGCCTGCGCACCGTAGCCGCTGGCGTCGGCGCCTTGAGCTTGAGCCAGTGCGCTGCGCTGCTGCTCCGCGACACGCGCGGTCGCGGCCTGGATCGCTTCCGGATAATGCGGATCTTCGCCGCGGGCGGAGTTGTAACCGGCCTGCTGCAGTTGAACCAGTTCGGCACGAACCTGCGCACGGGTGATCGTCGAGCCCGACTGGGCGAACGACGCAACCGGGGCAACGAGAGCGGCAGCAACGACAACGGCTTGAACGAGCGACTTCATGATGACCTACCTCCAGATATGTCTGATTCGGCGGTGAACACCCTTGATCAGCGCCGACAAACCGAAGTTTATGTAGGTGGATGCTTAAGAATAAGGCAGGTTTCAGGAAGACATCCTTCCTGATTTACGGGTTAACCCTAGAATCCTTGCCCGCACGATGATGCGGGCGAATCGCCGTTTCGTCTCCCGCATTGCATGAACGGCCCGCCGCAAAGCACGAGCCCCGCAAAGCGCAGGCTTCGCGGGGCTCGAACAAAGCAGGATCGGGTGGAGCGCGGGTTAGGAGGTTCGTCGATTGATCGAACCGCTACGTGGAACACAGCACCCCACTCGCACAGGCCAGTTGCCTCCGCGCTACCGGGCATCCATCGGGCACTTCAGGTTGCAGCCGTTCGGGTCGCCCAGGTCGCCCTTGCGGCGCAACGCCGACTTCTTGCCGGTCTGGTATTTGTCCGACGGCGCCGATGCCGCGAACGGCATCTGCGGATGTTCGTTCAGTCGGAACTGTTCGCTCAGGATGCCGCCGGGCACGCCCGGGGAATTCTGCGCGAACGCAAACGGCGAAGCGACGACCAGCAACCCCGCGGTCAACGCTGCCGCGGCAAGGGGAACGGGAAATTTCATGGCGGGATGACGCCTGAACGGCGTGCTTGTTGGAACGTTGATCAAGCGGCAAGCGTAGCGCAAATCCCCCGCTGCTGCAGCGCGGTTCGATCGCGTCCTCGTTACCGGGAATTGCCGTCCGGCACGCTCGAGCCGCCGCCGCCGGCCAGCCCGGTCGCGATGCGCTCCAGCGCGCCGCACGCAGCCGGATCGTAGCCGTCGAGATGCGCGACGCGTTCGACGAAGCGTGCGTCGCGCAGCAGCGCCAGCACATCGGCGAGCGGCCGCACATCGAGCCGCGCGCGTTCGCATGCGAAGTAATAGTCTTCGTCGACGATCGGGATGAAGTCGAGCCCGAAGTGACGGGCGGCCGGCTCGACGCCGAAGCCGAGATCGGCCATGCCGCTCGCGACGAACGCCGCGATCGCCGAATGCGTAAGTTCGGCCGACGCATAGCCGTCGATGCGCTCCGGATCGATGCCGATCGCGCGCAGCGCGAGATCCAGCAGCATGCGCGTGCCCGACCCCGGCTGGCGGTTGACGAAGCGGATGTCGTCACGCGCGAGATCCGCCAGCCCGCGCACCTGCTTCGGGTTGCCGCGCGGCACGAACAGCCCTTGCTGGCGGCGTGTCAGGTGGATCAGCACGTGGCGCGTGTCGTCGAGCCACGGCCGGTAGATCTGCGCGCACTGCGCGCGAAACGCGCCGCGCGGCAAATGGAAACCGGCGAGGTCGCATTCGCCGCGGGCGAGCGCCTGCACGGCCTCGACGCTCTCGCGATACTTGATGTCGACGGCCGCCTGCGCATCGACGAGTGCGGAAACGAGCGTCGCGACCGCATAACCGTGCGACGCATGGATGCGCACGGCGCCGTCGCGCTGCGCGAGCCGCCGGTTCAGGTCGCTGGCCACCTCGGCCGCCAGCGTGCGCAGGTTCCCGTCGAGGCGACTATGCGCCAGACGCTGCGCATCGACGACCGCCCGGCCGAGCGCCGACAACGTCGAACCCTTGCCGCGCGCGGTTTCGATCAATTCCCCGCCGATGCACGATTCCAGCGCACGCAGCATGCCCCACGCGTGCCGGTACGACAGTCCCCTGGCTTGCGCGGCCTGCGCGATGCTGCCCGTATCGGCCACGAGTTCCAGCAGCGGAGCGACGTCCGACAGACTGGCTGACCGGCCTTCCGTGTCGCGTACGGTCAGATACGCGTCGCATTCGACCCGAATCAATTATGCACTCCGATTTCCTATTGCGACCGCGAAATCTTCCGCTTATCGTGGGTGAAAATCAATCAGAACGAAGTCGCGATGCGCACTATATGAATTTCGAGCGCATATGAGGCTTTGGAGGAGCAAAACCGATGTCCCCGAATTCCCCTGCGCCCGACGTGCTCGTCGAGCGCCATGCGCGCGCCGGCCGCTCGCTCGTCGCGATCCTGCATGCGATCCAGGACGACGCGGGCTACGTGCCGGCGGGCTGCGTCGCGCCGCTGGCCAAGGTGCTGAACCTGTCGCGCGCGGAAGTACATGGCGTCCTGACCTACTACCACCATTTCCGCACCGCGCCGCCCGCCCGCGTGACGATCCAGATGTGCCGCGCCGAAGCGTGCCGCAGCATGGGCTGCGAGGCGCTCGCCGCCCACGCGCAAGCCCGCACGGGCTGCCGGTTCGACGCCAAGCACGGCGATGCCGCCGCGGCCCGTACGCCGGACGACGTCGCGCTCGAGTCGGTCTACTGCCTCGGACTGTGCGCGCAATCGCCGTCGATGACGGTCAACGGGGTGCTCCACGCGAAGGTCACGCCGGAGAAGTTCGACGCGCTGCTGGCCGACGCGGTGGCCCACGCGCAGGAGGCGGCATGACGACCCGCATCTACGTTCCGCGCGATTCGTCCGCGCTGGCGCTCGGCGCCGACGCGCTCGCCGCCGCGATCTCGGCCGAGGCCGAACGGCGCGGGGTCGCGATCGAGGTGGTCCGCAACGGGTCACGCGGGCTGCTGTGGCTCGAACCGCTCGTCGAGGTCGGGACGGCCGCAGGTCGCGTCGGCTATGCCAACCTGTCGGCCGCCGACGTGCCCGCCCTGTTCGACGCCGGCTGGCTCGACGGCGGCGCGCACCCGAGCGGCGTCGGCCTCGTCGACGCGCTGCCCTACCTCGCCCGCCAGCAGCGGCTCACGTTCGCACGGATCGGCCTGACCGATCCGCTGTCGATCGACGACTATCTGCAACACGAGGGGCTTGCCGGCCTGAAGAACGCGCTGGCGCTCGACGGCGACACCGCATGCGAAACGCTGATCGAGTCGGGGCTGCGCGGCCGCGGCGGCGCGGCGTTCCCGGCCGGCATCAAGTGGCGTACCGTGCGGCAGGCGCGCGCCGCGCAGAAATACATCGTCTGCAACGCGGACGAAGGCGATTCGGGCACGTTCTCCGACCGCCTGCTGATGGAATGCGACCCGTACTGCCTGATCGAAGGGATGATCATCGCGGGCGTCGCCACCGGCGCGACGGTCGGCTACATCTACGTGCGCAGCGAATACCCGCATGCGATCGCCACGCTCGAAGCGGCAATCGTCCGCGCGCGTGAAGCCGGCTGGCTCGGCGAGCACGTGCTCGGCTCCGCGCACGCGTTCGAGCTGCACGTCGCGAAAGGCGCGGGCTCGTACGTATGCGGCGAGGAAACGGCGCTGCTCGAATCGCTCGAGGGCAAGCGCGGCGTCGTGCGCGCGAAGCCGCCGCTGCCCGCGCTCGCCGGCCTGTTCGGCCAGCCGACGGTCATCAACAACGTGATCACGCTCGCGACGGCGCCCGTGATTTTCGCGCGCGGCGCCGCGTTCTATCGCGACTACGGGATGGGCCGCTCGCGCGGCACGCTGCCGTTCCAGCTCGCAGGCAACATCCGTCACGGCGGTCTCGTCGAGCTCGCGTTCGGCGTCACGCTGCGCGAACTGCTGTTCGACTTCGGCGGCGGCACGGCCAGCGGCCGGCCGGCACGCGCCGCGCAGGTCGGCGGCCCGCTCGGCACCTACCTGCCCGACCACCAGTGGGACGTGCCGCTCGACTACGAGGCGTACGCGGCGATCGGCGCGGTCGTCGGCCACGGCGGCATCGTGCTGCACGACGACACGTCGAATCTCGCCGAGCTGGCCGAGTATGCGATGAAGTTCTGCGCGATCGAATCGTGCGGCAAGTGCACGCCGTGCCGGATCGGCTCGACGCGCGGTGTCGAGACGATCGCGCGGATCCGCCACGGCGATACGTCGGAGCGGCAGGTCACGCTGTTGCGCGACCTGTGCGACACGATGCTGGCCGGTTCGCTATGCGCGATGGGCGGCATGACGCCGTACCCGGTGCTGTCCGCACTCGACCATTTCCCCGAAGATTTCGGGCTCGCTGCCGGCAAGGATGCCGCGTCGGGCCCGGTCAAGGCCGCGGCCTGACCCAGAAGGAGCCCTGCATGTCACTCGACACGAACAACGTCCGCCAAGGCGGCTGCGGCTCGGGCCAATGCGCGTGCAAGAGCGCGGCACAGGCGCGCGCCCGCGACCCGTTCGACGATACCGATTACGGCACGCCGCAACGGCATGCCGACACCGACGTCACGCTCGAAATCGACGGCCAGCCGGTCACGGTGCCGGCCGGCACGTCGGTAATGCGCGCGGCGATCGAAGCCGGCGTCAACGTCCCGAAGCTCTGCGCGACCGATTCGCTCGAACCGTTCGGCTCGTGCCGGCTGTGCCTCGTCGAGATCGAGGGCCGGCGCGGCTATCCGGCGTCGTGCACGACGCCCGCCGAAGCCGGCATGAAGGTGCGCACGCAGTCGGACCGGCTGCAGTCGCTACGCCGCAACGTGATGGAGCTGTACATCTCCGACCACCCGCTCGACTGCCTCACGTGCCCGGCCAACGGCGACTGCGAGCTGCAGGACATGGCGGGCGTGGTCGGGCTGCGCGAGGTGCGTTATGGGTTCGACGGCGCGAATCACCTGAAGGACACGAAGGACGAGTCGAATCCGTACTTCACGTACGACCCGTCGAAGTGCATCGTCTGCAACCGCTGCGTGCGCGCGTGCGAGGAAACGCAGGGCACGTTCGCGCTGACGATCGCCGCGCGCGGCTTCGAATCGCGCGTCGCCGCGGGCGAAAGCGAATCGTTCATGGCGTCGGAATGCGTGTCGTGCGGCGCGTGCGTCGCCGCCTGCCCGACGGCCACGCTGCAGGAAAAATCCGTCGTGCAGTTGGGGCAGGCCGAACACTCGGTCGTCACGACCTGCGCGTATTGCGGCGTCGGCTGCTCGTTCAAGGCCGAGATGAAGGGCACGCAAGTCGTGCGCATGACGCCGCACAAGAACGGTCTCGCGAACGAAGGCCACGCGTGCGTGAAGGGACGCTTCGCGTGGGGCTATGCGACGCACAAGGACCGCATCACGAAGCCGATGATCCGCGAGAAGATCACCGACCCGTGGCGCGAAGTGAGTTGGGAAGAGGCGCTCACGTACGCGGCGACGCAATTCCGCAAGCTGCAGCAGAAGTACGGCCGCGATTCGATCGGCGGCATCACGTCGTCGCGCTGCACGAACGAGGAAACCTATCTCGTGCAGAAACTCGTGCGCGCCGCGTTCGGCAACAACAACGTCGATACCTGCGCACGCGTGTGCCACTCGCCGACCGGCTATGGCCTCAAGACGACGCTCGGCGAATCGGCCGGCACGCAGACGTTCGCCTCGGTCGGCCAGGCCGACGTGATCGTCGTGATGGGCGCGAACCCGACCGACGGCCATCCGGTGTTCGGCTCGCGGCTGAAGCGGCGCGTGCGCGAAGGCGCGAAGCTGATCGTGATCGATCCGCGCCGCATCGACGTCGTCGACGGCCCGCACGTGAAGGCCACGCACCACCTGCAGTTGCGCCCCGGCACCAACGTCGCGATCGTCAATGCGCTGGCGCACGTGATCGTCACCGAAGGGCTGGTGGCCGAGGCCTTCGTCGCCGAGCGCTGCGACACGCGCGCGTTCGAGCAATGGCGCGACTTCGTCGCGCAGCCCGACAATTCGCCCGAGGCGACCGCGGACGTCACCGGCGTGCCGGCCGAGCGGGTGCGCGAGGCCGCGCGCCTCTACGCGACGGGCGGCAACGCCGCGATCTATTACGGCCTGGGCGTGACGGAGCACGCGCAGGGCTCGACGACGGTGATGGGCATCGCGAACCTCGCGATGGCGACCGGCAACGTCGGCCGCGAAGGCGTCGGCGTCAATCCGCTGCGCGGCCAGAACAACGTGCAGGGTTCATGCGACATGGGCTCGTTCCCGCACGAGCTGCCCGGCTACCGGCACATCGGCGACGCGGTCGTGCGCACGCAGTTCGAGCAGGCGTGGTCGGCCACGCTGCAGCCGGAGCCGGGGCTGCGCATCCCGAACATGTTCGACGCGGCGCTCGACGGCAGCTTCAAGGGGCTCTACTGCCAGGGCGAGGACATCGTCCAGTCGGATCCGAACACGCAGCACGTGGCGGCCGCGCTGTCGGCGATGGAATGCATCGTCGTGCAGGACATCTTCCTGAACGAAACCGCGAAATACGCGCACGTGCTGCTGCCGGGCTCGACGTTCCTCGAGAAGGACGGCACGTTCACGAACGCGGAGCGCCGGATCTCGCGCGTGCGCAAGGTGATGCCGCCGCTCGCGGGCTATGCGGACTGGGAAGTCACGCTGCTGCTGTCGCAGGCGCTCGGCTACGACATGCACTACGCGCATCCGTCGGAAATCATGGACGAGATCGCGCGGCTCACGCCGACTTTCGCGGGGGTGTCGTACGAGAAACTCGACGCACTCGGCAGCATCCAGTGGCCGTGCAACGAACACGCGCCGGAAGGCACGCCGACGATGCACATCGACACGTTCGTGCGCGGCAAGGGCCGGTTCGTGATCACCAAGTTCATTCCGACGCCGGAGAAGGTCACGCAGCGCTATCCACTGATCCTGACGACGGGCCGCATCCTGTCGCAATACAACGTGGGCGCGCAGACGCGCCGCACCGAAAACGTCCGGTGGCATGAAGAGGATCGCCTCGAGATCCATCCGCACGACGCGCAGGATCGCGGGATCCGCACCGGCGACTGGGTCGGCATCGAGTCGCGCGCGGGGCAGACGGTGCTGCGCGCGCTCGTGACGGAGCGCATGCAGCCGGGCGTCGTGTACACCACGTTCCACTTCCCCGAATCGGGCGCGAACGTGATCACGACGGACAGCTCCGACTGGGCGACGAACTGCCCCGAATACAAGGTGACGGCCGTGCAGGTGTTGCCGGTTGCGCAACCGTCCGACTGGCAGCGTGCCTATGCGCGCTTCAACTCGGAGCAGCTCGACCTGCTCGAGCGCCGCGCGGCCGCGCCGGCCGCCGTGACGACAGGCAAGTGAGGCAGCAATGGACAACGACCACCTGATCGACATGGCCAACCAGATCGGCGCATTCTTCGAATCGATGCCCGATCGCGACGAAGCGCTGGCCGGCATCGCCGAGCATATCCGGCGCTTCTGGGAGCCGCGCATGCGCCGAGCGCTGCTCGCCGCGCTCGACGATCCGTCGAACGCGGCCGGGCAACGCGCGACGCCGATCGTGCGCGACGCGATCGCCGCGCACCGCGCGTCGCTCGTCCCTGCCGCGGCGCCCGCCTGACCGCGCGGCTACGCGGACACCGACATGCCCGCGAACCAGTTTTCGCAATGGCGCAGCAGCGCATTGGCGTCGGTCGCCGTGCGCCCGCGCGCGGCAACATAGCCGTCCGGCCGCAGCAGATAGAACGACGGCCGCGAGCGGCCGTATTCCTGCGCGAGCCCCGCCGCCCCGTCGCCTTCGGCATCGGCGACACGCCACACGCGGACCGCTTCCGGCATGATGCGCTCGAGCCCCTGCACGAGCCCCCGCGCATCGGCCGGGATCGGCGGCACCTCGCCGGCGTCGGTGTCCACCGGCTCCTCCAGCAGCAACAGCGTGAAGCTCGCCGGATCGTGAAGATCGTATAGCCGCGCCGTGCCGGGCGCACGACCGAGCGGCCCGTCGAGCACGTGCACGAGCGCATCGGGCGCGCGCTCGCCCGCGCGCGGGCCGCCGTCGAGCACGCGCTCGAGCGTGAGCGGACTCTTCCGGTACTGCACGCCGAGCTCGCTCACCGTGCGCCGCAGCGCGTCGCGCATCGGCCCGAACGACGCCAGCAGCGGCACGACGTGATCGCGCAGCAGCTTCATCGCGCCGCGCTCGGCTTCGACGACCTGCGTGACGAAACCGGTCTGCCGCAGCACGTCGCGCTCGATCGGATGGCGCTCCGCGTGATACGTGTCGAGCAACCGCTCGGGTGCGCCTGCGCCGAGGACGCGCGCGAGCTTCCAGCCCAGGTTGAACGCCTCCTGGATGCCGGTGTTCATGCCCTGCGCGCCGGCCGGGCTGTGGACGTGCGCGGCGTCGCCCGCGAAGAACACGCGGCCATGACGCAGCCGGTCGACCATCCGGCTGTGCAGGTGGAAATAGGACGACCACGCGAGATCGCTCGGCGAGATCGAGGCGCCGACGCGCGCGCGGATGATCGCGTCGCATTCCTCGAGCGACGGCGCCGGCGCGCCAGGCGACGCGTCGCTGCCGGGCGGCCGGTCCGCCACGAGCCGATAACGGCCGCTCCCCATCGGAAACAGCCCCGCGATACCTTCGGGCGTCGTGAACAGGCGGATCTCTTCGTCCGGCCACTCGGGTATCGCCGCGAAATCGGCCAGCAGGAAAGTCTGTTCGAATGCATGCCCGGCGAAGCCCAGGCCGAGCAGATGCCTGACCGTGCTGTGCGCGCCGTCGGCCGCGATCAGGTACGACGGCGCGAACGACTCGTCGCGACCATCTGCGCGGCGCAGCGTCACGTCGAGCGACGTGCCGCCCGCGTCGCACGCGGTCAGCGCGGTACCGCGCTCGACGGTCACGCCCATCCCGGCGAGATGCTCGGCGAGCAGCCGCTCGGTGATGCTCTGGTCGAGAAACATCAGATACGGATAGCGCGTTTGCAGCGGATCGAAATCGAGCCGCGCGATCACGCGGCCGTCGGCATGCAGCTCGGCCGCATGCGCGCGATGGCCGAGCGCGAGAAACGGTTCGACCGCGCGATGCTGCTCCAGCAGCTCGAGCGTGCGCGCCTGAATGCCGATCGCGCGCGAAAACGGCGCGGGCGCCGCCAGGCGATCGATGATGCGCACCGGCACGCGGGCCCGCGCCAGGCTCATCGCCGCGGCAAGGCCGGTCGGCCCCGCGCCGACGATCAGCACGGGTGGGATATCGGACAGTGTGTCAGCCATGGAAACCTCGATGACACGCGACTCTGCAAGTCTACGCCGCTCCGCGTGACGGGGCCATATGCCGACCGGCCGATACGCGGCCCTACCCCGCGGTGTGGGAAAATACGCGCTTTCCGCCAGTTTTCGCGTCATGGATTCCGCATTCGACCGGGCGTACGCCGCACACCGCGCGGGCCGCCTCGCC
Organism: Burkholderia sp. AU44665; assembly: GCF_030504405.1. NCBI lineage: Bacteria > Pseudomonadati > Pseudomonadota > Betaproteobacteria > Burkholderiales > Burkholderiaceae > Burkholderia > Burkholderia sp. AU44665. The sequence continues at coordinate 246,605 of NZ_JAUJRI010000002.1, forward strand.
GAGGCCGAGCACGGCTATCGCCACGCGCTCGCCTCCAACCCCGCCGACGCCGACGCGCTGCACCTGTTCGGCGTGCTGCGGCACCAGCAGGGCCAGCACGCCGAGGCCGCCGATCTCGTCGGCCGGGCCGTCGCGCTGCGCCCCAACGATGCCGCACTGCAGCTCAATCTCGGCAACGCGCTGAAAGCGCTCGGCCGGCTCGACGAAGCGATCGACCGCTTTCGCAATGCGCTGACGCTCGCGCCCGAATTTCCGCTCGCACACTACAACCTCGGCAACGCGTATGCGGCGCTGCAGCGTCACGACGATGCGATCGACGCCTTCGGCCGCGCGCTGCGGCTCACGCCGGACGACGCGTCGATCCACAACAATCTCGGCAACGCGCTGAACGCGCTCGGCCGCCACGACGACGCGCTCGCCGCGTTCGGTCGTGCGCTCGAGCTCCGGCCCGGGCATGCGGGCGCGCACAACAATCTCGGGATGGCGCTGAACGCGATGGGGCGCGCCGACGATGCGATCGCGCACTTCCAGGCCGCGATCGCCGTGCAGCCGCGTTTCGTCGCCGCGCATTTCAATCTCGGCAACACGTTCGATGCGCTCGGCCGGCATGCCGAGGCGGCGGCCGCGTTCGAAGCCGCGCTCGCACTGCACCCGCCGTTTCCGCTCGCGCTGTTCGGGCTCGCGAACGCGCTCTGCGCGCAGGCGCGCCACCGCGACGCACTGCCCTACTACGAGCGCGCCGTCGGGCTCGATCCGTCGTTCGGGCTCGCGTGGCTGAATCTCGGCAACGCGCATCACGCGCTCGGCGCGCACGAGATGGCGCTGCGCGCATTCGACCAGGCGCTGCGTGTCGCGTCCGATCTCACGCTCGCGCGGCTGCATCGCGCGGTCACGCTGCTGACGCTGCGCGACTTCACGCGCGGCCTGCCCGCCTACGAAGCGCGCCACGAGACGCCCGGCGCGACGCCGCTCGGCGCGCTGCCGCGCTGGCAGGGGGAGCCGATTGCGTCGCGCACGCTGCTGATCCGCGCGGAACAGGGGTTCGGCGACACGCTGCAGTTCGTCCGCTTCGTGCCGCTCGCCCGCGCACGCTGCGCGCGCGTCGTACTCGAAGTCCAGCCGGAACTCGTCGCGCTGCTGACGCCGGCCGCGTCGCGCTGGCGCGTGACGCTCGTCGCCCAGGGCGCCGCGAAGCCGCCTGCCGCGGATGTCGCGTGCACGCTGATGAGCCTGCCGTTCGTGCTCGGGCTTCAGCCGGAGGACATCGTCGGCGCGCGCTACCTCCACGCGCCCGACGGCGCCCGCCGGCGCTTTCGCGGCTCGCTCGGCGGGCAGTCGAAGCGCAAGTTCGGCCTGGCATGGTCGGGGCGCCGACAGGCACAGGAAAACCGCTCGATGCCGTTCGACGCGCTCGCGCCACTGCTCGCACTGCCGGACATCGACTGGATCGTGCTGCAGCCCGCGCTCGACGACGACGAACGGGCGCGCATCGACGCGCATCCGCGCATGCATCGTCTCGACGGCCGGCTGAACGACTTCGGCGATACGGCCGCGCTGATCGAGCGCCTCGACGGCGTCGTCACGATCGACACGGCGGTCGCGCACCTCGCGGGCGCGCTCGGCAAGCCGCTCTGGGTCATGCTGCCGTTCGCGGCCGACTGGCGCTGGTTCACCGGCGACGATTGCCCGTGGTATCCGCAGGCCAGGATCGCCCGCCAGCCTGAGCCGGGCGCATGGCTCGACGTGTCGGCCACGGTGGCCGACATGCTGCGCGTGGCATGACCGCAAACGAAACAGGGAGCGCATCGCGCTCCCTGTTTCGATGAAATATGAGATGCGCGGCCGACGCCGCGCGACATGCGGGCCGCCGTTAGGCCGACTTGTACTGATTGCGCGCTTCGCCCGTGCGGTACAGCACGAGCGTCGCGATCAAGCCGCAGATCGCGGCCACGCTCAACCACAGCCCCGGCGCCGCCTTGTTGCCCGTCTCGTGGATCAGCAGCGTCGAGATCGCCGGCGTGAAGCCGCCGATCGTCGTGGCCAGGCTGTACGCGAGCGAGAAGCCGGCCGTGCGCACGTCGGCCGGCATCACTTCGGTCAGCGCGACGACCATCGCCCCGTTGTACGACGCATACAGGAACGACAGCCACAGCTCGACCGCGAGCAGCCGCAGGAACGACGGATCGCCGACGAGCCACAGCACCGCCGGATAAGCCGTCAGCAGCGTCAGCACGGTGAACGCGATCAATACCGGACGGCGGCCGACGCGGTCGGACAGCGCGCCGGACAATGGCAGCCACACGAGGTTCGAGATACCGATGCAAACTGTCACGACGAGCGCATCGAGCGACGACAGGTGCAGCACTTCCTTGCCGAAGGTCGGCGTGTAGGCGGTGATCATGTAGAACGACACCGTCGTCATGATCACCATCCCCATGCCGGCTACCACGATACCCCAGTTGTCGAGCATCGAGCGCATGATCTCGCCCATCGTCGGGCGGTGACGCTTCGCCAGGAATTCGTCGGTTTCCTTCAGCGAGCGGCGGATCAGGAACAGGAACGGCACGATCAGGCAGCCGATCAGGAACGGAATGCGCCAGCCCCACGCGGTCATTTCCTCGACCGGCAGCGCGCGGTTCAGCACGACGCCAACGAACGCGGCGAACACGACGGCCACCTGCTGGCTACCCGACTGCCACGACGTATAGAACCCCTTGTGGCCCTTCGTCGCGATCTCCGACAGATACACCGACACGCCGCCCAGCTCGACGCCCGCCGAGAAGCCCTGCAACAGCCGGCCGAGCAGCACGAGCACCGGCGCGAGCACGCCGATCGTCGCATAGCCGGGTATCGCGGCCACCGTGAGCGTGCCGATCGCCATCAGCCCGAGCGTCAGGATCAACCCCTTGCGGCGGCCGTGATGGTCGATGTATGCGCCGAGCACGATCGCGCCGACCGGCCGCATCAGGAAGCCCGCGCCGAATACCGACAGCGACAGCATCAGCGACGCGAACGCGTTGCCGCTCGGAAAGTACGTTTTCGCGATGGCCGACGCGTAATACCCGTAGACCATGAAGTCGTACATTTCGAGGAAGTTGCCGCTGACGACGCGGAAGACGGTGCGGACTTTCGATTCCTGCGCGATGGCAGGCGATGCTGTGGACATGTTTTCTCGCTAAGCTCGGATGGCGCGAATTCCGCGCCGCACGAAACCGACGATGCGCGGCGCGCAGCGTTGGCACGCGCACACGGGCATCGCTGCCCGCCGGCGGCGCGGCGCGTAACGGCGCGCCGCCAGCAAGATTCGCGCATCATGCCACGTCAAGCCGACATTTGCCTTGTGGTGCCCCATCACGGCCGCCACGGCGTCCGCCTCGTACAAGTCGCCCCGAAACGGGCACAAGAATCAGATCGATCTGATCGACCGGCCCGCGCCGGCTGACCACAATGGCAAGATTTGCGACGACGTTTCCGCGCCGCGTCGGCACGGGCCTGTGTCGCACGGCGTACCGCTCTCATGACCCCATCGCCCCTCGTCCCGGTCGAAGGCGCGCTCGCCCGCCCTCGCGCCACTCCGCTCGATCACGTCCCGCCGTTCGGCCGCGAATGGCGGTTCCTCGGTGCGTCCGGCGCACGGCCCGGCAGCCACTGCCTCGCGACACTGACGACATCCTGCATCGATATCGACCGGCCGCACAGCGCGTGCCGATGGCAACCGCTGCCGGTGACGGCGGCACTGCCCGCTTCGGCCGGATTGCCCGTCACGCCGGCGGCTGGCGCCGGTCGGTACTTGCGCCGTTCCGTGCGCCCGCCTCGCGATCGGCGCGCGCGATACGCCGTCTGCTGGAGCATCGGCGCGCTCGGCATCATCGCCTGGCTGATCGGCGCGCACGAGCCACCTGCGGATTCCGTTCCCGCATACGCGATTCAAGCCGCCGGCGGCGCACCCGCTCACATCGCGACATCGACCGACACCACACATGTCGCCGCGGCTGCACCGGTCACGTCGACGAACGCCATGCCGCAACCCAAGGTAGCGACGGCTGGCGCGCATACGATGGTCTCGCCGCCAGCCACGCACCGCGTCGCGCGCGGCCCCGCATCGCTTCACCCGCAAGCAACGCCCGACGTGCGGCATGCCGCTCCTGCCTCGCCACGTCCGGCAGCCGGCCAGCGCACGACGGAAGCGCCGCCCCGCACACCGGCCGTGCCACGGCTGGCTGCGCATCCGCCGATTCAGCACGACGCCACCAACACCGGCACGCGCGTTCGGCGCGCCCCACCGCCGCACGAGGCAGACACGCGTGTCACGCGCGACGCGCTCGACGATCCTGCCACGTTGATCGCCATGGCGAACGCGCTGCGCGCCACGCAGCCGGCCGGCCCCACGCACCCGCGCGCGGCCGGTTTCGACTGGACGTCGCAACTGTCGCACCGCCGCGTGACCGACGTGCCGGACGCGTTCGCGCATTGATGCCCGCGCAATAAAAAACCCGGCGAAGATCGCTTCGCCGGGTTTTCGCTCGTCTCGCTCCGTCCGCTCGACGGATCGTTATTTGTGCACGGGCAACCCCATCTCGGTCTGCTTCTCCAGTTGCCGCACCTGCTCCTGCAGATCGCGCAACTGCAACTGCGCCGCCCGCTTCTCGACCTGCAGCGCCTGCGCCTGCTCCTGCGCCGACTTCTGCCGTTGCGCGACTTCGGCCTGCTGGCTGCGCGCGACGCTCAGGTCGGCCTGCAGTTGCTGCGCACGATTCGCCTGCAGCGCGATCACGCGTTCGAGAAATGCCTTCTGCGCCTGCAGCTCGGTCCGGCGGATCTCGATATCGGCGAGTTGCGCCGTCTGCTGGACGAAGTTCGCATACACCATCTCCGCGCGATTCTTGTCCTGCGAACGGATCACGCGCCACAGATTCTTGTCCTGGAACAGCGCGACGTAATACGTCATCTCGCGCGGATCGAACATCAGGCTCGCGCCGTAGCTGCCGTTGTACGTCGTACGCATCTCGACGATCCGGCCGTCGTGCAGCATCTGCGTCAGCTCGGCAACGTTGCCTTGCGCGGCGACGTCCGTCGCGGCCGTGGCCGATGCCGCGGGCGACGCGCCGCCGCTCAGGCTCGTGACCGCCGGACGCGTACCGGCAGCGGGGGCGGTCGCGTCGGCGGACCAGGCCGCGCCCGCTTGCGCGCAGGCAGCCAGTGCAACGATCCACGTTGCGCATCGTGCAGGGGAAAAGTTTCGGAAAGCCAACGTCAGACTCCGGCGAACGAATCGGAACTCGCGATTATCGTTCAAAACGAAACGGCCGCATCTCGAATTTATCGGGATGCGGCCGGCCGGCGTTCAACACGAAAAATACGGCGGGCTACAGGCGCGTTTCGCGCGCCGCGCGCAGAAATGCATCGAGCAGCGGCGTGCAGTCGAGCAGTTCCGAGCCGCCCGCGCGATGGAACTCCGGATGCCACTGCACGCCGACGACGAACGGCGAACGCCGATGGCGAATGCCTTCGATGATCCCGTCGCCGGCCGACACGGCCTCGATGTTCAGATCGCGGCCGAGATCGCGGATCGCCTGATGGTGAATCGAGTTGACGATCGCTTCGCTACGCCCCGGGAACATGCTCGCGAGCGTCGACGTGTCGGGAAAACGGATCGCGTGACGATGCTGGTCGTAATGCTCGCTCACGTGCGCATGGGCGGTCGGCACGTCGGTGGCGATGTCCTGGTACAGCGAACCGCCGAACGCGACGTTGATCAACTGGCAGCCGCGACACACGCCGAGCACGGGTTTGCCGGACTCGACGAATTCGTGCAGCAGCTCGAGCTCGTACATGTCGCGCACGCGATCGCCCGGCCATTCGGGTCGCGCATCCGACGCCGCGTAGGTCTGCGGCGACACGTCGGCGCCGCCTTGCAGCAGCAGGCCGTCGAGATGCTTCGCGTAGTCGCGCAGGCGAATGTTGCTCGGATGGATCATGCCTTGATGGCCGACGGTCGGAATCATGAACACGAGCACGTCGCGCGACATCACCCAGTGGGCGATCGATTCCTCGAGATACTGCAGCGTCTTGCCGCGCAGCCCCTTCGCGCCCGGCTCCGGATGGAAGATCCGCGCCGACACGCCGATGCGCAGCGTGCGCTGCGTGATGCGCTGGCCGGCGCGGTCGAACAGCCGCCGCGCGCGCGCCGCGACGATCCGGCCGAATACCGACCACGGCGTGTCGCTCTGCTTCAGGTAGGCCGGCGGCGCATTCTGCGCGTTCGCGGGCGGCGGCCGCGGCGTGTCGAAATCGGGCTGCGCGCCAAATCCGGGCGGCGGCGCACCCGGCTTCGGCGGCGCGGCCGTGGCGGCGCCGTCCCCGATCGCGCCCGCGGCACCGGGTGCACCGGGCTCGGATGCGGCCGTCACGGGCGACGCGCCGTCGTCGGCGGCGTTCTGCACGGCGGCCTGCGCATCGTGCGTTTTCGCCGGATCGGGACGCGGGGAATTGGAAGAAGCGGAAAAGGTGCCGGGCAGACCGGCCGGGGAAGGCGTGTTTTCGCTCATGACGATGGTCTGGTACGTCGCTCACGCGTATGAATAGACGAGGATTCATTATGCTTCAGTGCACGATCACGCGGCAAACCTGCAACATCCTGTCGATATTGTTGCAAGTCGGTGGCAGGGCCGCCGCGGCGGCATGCGGCCCCGTTCGCGCACCCGGCCCCCGCTGCCCGTGCCGCTCTTCGGCTGGACACCCGTGATATATCACAATAATATCCAGAGATCGCCCACGCTTCCCGAGCCCGCCGCGTCATGATCGCGCGCCTTCCGGCCCCGGTGCCGAACCCCATATGAGCACCCTGACCGACGTCACCCGCGACCGCCCCGCCGCGTCGCCGGCGAGTCTCGCCGACCGCGCGTACGCGCTGATCCAGCGCGACATCGTCACGATGCGCCTGAAACCGGGCGCCGCGCTCAACGAAGCCGAACTCGTCGCGCGGACGGGAATCGGCCGCACACCGGTGCACCAGGCCGTGCATCGGCTCGTGCTCGAGGGGCTGCTGTCGGTGATGCCGCGCAAGGGCCTGATGGTGCAGCCGCTGTCGCTCGACGACATCGTCGCGGTGATCGACGTGCGGCGCATCAACGAAGCGCACTGCGTCGAACTCGCCGCGCGCCATGCGACGCCCGACGATCTCGCGCGCCTGGCCGCGCTGCTCGACGACGGGCAGGCCTGCGTCGACGCACACGACGTCGAGGGCATGATGGAGCTCGACCGCGCGTTTCATCAGACGATCGCCGCGGCCGCGCGCAACGCGGTGCTGGCCGACATCCTGCGCGCGCTGCATGAGCGCTCGCTGCGCTTCTGGTTCGTCACGCTGTCCGAACCGCACCATCTCGCCGACGTCCAGCACGAGCACCGCGCGCTGTTCGACCGGCTGTCCGCACGCGACGCCGCCGGCGCGCGCGCAGCCGTCGAAAGCCATATCGATTCGTTCCGCTCCACGCTTGTTCAACATCTTCGCCCCTGAGCCGCCATGACCACTTTCACGCCGTTCCCCCCACTCGCCCAGCTCGCCGCCGACCTCGCCGCCGGCCGGACCACGAGCCGCGCGCTCGTCGACACCGCGCTCGACCGGATCGCCGATCCGTCGGGCCAGGGCGCCGTCGTCTTCACCGAAGTCGATGCTGACAACGCACGCGCGGCCGCCGACGCGCACGACCGGCTGCGCGCCGCGGGCACCGTGCTGTCGCCGCTCGCGGGCATCCCCGTGTCGGTCAAGGACCTGTTCGACGTCGCGGGCCAGGTCACGCGCGCGGGGTCCCGCGTGCTCGACGGCGCGCCGGCCGCGCGCACCGATGCGGTCGCCGTCGCGCGGCTCAGGCGCGCGGGCGCGGTGCTGGTCGGCCGCACCAACATGAGCGAGTTCGCGTTCTCGGGGCTCGGGCTGAATCCGCACTTCGGCAACCCGCGCTCGCCGTACCGCCGCGACGTGCCGGGCGATGCGCGAATTTCGGGCGGCTCGTCGTCGGGCGCGGCCGCGTCGGTCGCCGACGGGATGGCCGCCGTCGCGCTCGGCACCGACACCGGCGGCTCGATCCGCATTCCGGCCGCGCTGTGCGGGCTGACGGGCTTCAAGCCGACCGCGAGCCGGATCCCGACGCAAGGCGGCGTGCCGCTGTCGACGACGCTCGATTCGTTCGGGCCGATCGGGCTGACGGTCGCGTGCTGCGCGCTCGTCGACCGGATGCTCGCGGGGCTCGAGCCGCACGTGCCGGCCGCCCGGCCCCTCGAAGGCGTACGGCTCGGCGTGCTGACGAACTACGTGACGGACGGCGTCGATGCCGACGTCGCGGCCGCGCTCGACACCGCGCTCAAGCATCTCGAAGCGGCCGGCGCGATCGTCACCGAAGTGCGCTTCCCCGCGCTCGACCGGCTGCCGGAGATCAACCGTTTCGGCTTCTCGCCGATCGAGGCGTACGCATGGCATCGACCGCTGCTCGCCAAGCATCGCGACCAGTACGACCCGCGCGTGCTGACGCGGATCCTGAAGGGCGAGCCCGCGAGCGCGGCCGACTATCTCGACCTGCTCGCCGCGCGCGCCGCGATGCTCGACGAAGCCGCGCACACGGTCTGGGCGCGCTTCGATGCGCTCGTCGCGCCGACGGTGCCCGTCGTGCCACCGCGCATCGCCGACCTCGAAACGGACGACGACGCGTTCACGCGCACCAACGCGCTGCTCCTGCGCAACCCGAGCGCGTTCAACTTCCTCGATGCGTGCGGGCTGTCGCTGCCGTGCCACGCGCGCGACGCGGCGCCGGTCGGCCTGATGCTCGCGGCGGCGCCGCATCGCGACGACGCGCTGCTGGCGATCGGCCAATCGGTCGAGGCCGTGCTGAACACGATTCGCTGACCGCCGGTCAGCCGCCGGCGGGCAACGCGCGCGGTGCGGCAGGTTGCCGCACGCGCGCTGTCAGTTTCGTGCCAGACCGTTCGCGCTAAAATCGCGCGATTGTTTTCCGGACCGACCGACGAGGAACCCCGCCGACATGAACGACTACACGCTTGCACTACGCCGCGAACGCCACCTGCTGATGCTGCTCGGATGGGTGTGCATCGCGCTGCTGGCCGGTGCGCTGTACCTGCAGTACGTGAAGAACGAAGACCCGTGCCCGCTGTGCATCATCCAGCGCTACTTCTTCTGCGCGATCGGGATCTTCGCGTTCCTGGCCGCCGGGATCCGCAACTGGCGCGGCGTCTGGGTGCTCGAGCTGCTGATCGCGATCGCCGCGGCCGGCGGTGTCGGCACGGCCGCGCGGCACCTGTCGATCCAGATGAATCCGGGCTTCAGTTGCGGCTTCGACACGCTGCAGCCGATCGTCGACAGCCTGCCGCCCGCGCAGTGGTTCCCCGGCATGTTCAAGGTCGCCGGGCTGTGCGAGACCGTCTACCCGCCGATCTTGGGCATCCTGCTGCCCGGCTGGGCGCTGATCGGCTTCGCCGCGATCCTGATCGCGGTCGTCGCGAGCCTCTGGCGCCATCGCCGCAAGCTCGCGGGCTGACCGAGCCCGCGTTGCCGGCCGACAGCATGCGCGGCCGGACCGAATGGGGCGCGCGCCGCCGGCGAGTCGCCACCGGGCGCCGGCCGATGCGTGCGCCGGCCCCGCCCCGTCGTCGCGCGTAAACACCTACCCCGCCGCCGCCCGGATGTCCGGGCCGGCGGCGCGTCGCGCGATCGCCGCGCCTCGCCCCGTCACACGTGCGTTTCGGCCCGATGCGCATGCATCGGCACCCCGATCCGGCGCGGCGGGCCTATGATCGACATGATCGCCGCCTGATACCCCGGATCACCGCCCGGCCATGTTCCCGCCGCGTGGCGATGCTATCTTCGGGACTGGATGGCGATCTACGTGCGCGAGGCCAGGCGGTCTCACCGCTGCCTGCGTAACGCGCGCCCGATCCGCAATGTCGACTGGATTCATCATGACAACGCAAACCATCCGCATCCGTCACCCTCATGGCGTCCGCGCGTCCGGCGGCGCCGTTCGCGCACGCCGGTCCGCGGCCCCCGCATGGCATCAGCCGTGCCGCCGGCCTGCCCCGCTCCCGTCCGTCCTCGCCACCGCGCCCGCCAGCCGGCGCCGCGCATCGTGCCGCGTCGTCCCGAACGGAGCGTGCTGATGGAAGCCTGGCTCGGCGATCTGCAGCAACTGCTCGCGCACGGCGAAGCGGCCGTGCTCGTGACGGTCGCGCACACCGACGGCTCCGCGCCGCGCGAAGCCGGCACCAAGATGCTCGTCACGCGCGACACGGCCCGCCATACGATCGGCGGCGGTCATCTGGAATGGAAGGCGATCGAGATCGCGCGGCACCTGCTGAAGGACGGCGCGCACGTGCCGCACGCACGCCGGCTCGAGCGGCTCGCGCTCGGCCCGAGCCTCGGCCAGTGCTGCGGCGGCGCCGTGGTGCTCGCGTTCGAACGGCTCGACGTCGGCGACCTCGGCTGGATCATGTCGCTCGCCAAGCGCGTCGCGGCCGGCGCCGCGACCGTGCGTAGCGTATCATTCGGCCCCTCGCCGGGCGCGCCGCTGCTGAGCGAGCCCGAATCGGAAGCCGCGCGGGCCGACTGCCTGCTGTGGGAAACCGGCGGCGTGTCGCTGATGACCGAAACGATCGCGCCGTATGCGTTCCCCGTCGTGCTGTTCGGCGCGGGGCACATCGGCACCGCGCTCGTGAAGGTGCTGGCGACGCTGCCGTGCCACGTACGCTGGATCGACGGGGCCGACGCCGCGTTCCCGCCGGCCGACGCGCTCGCCGGCATCGGCAACGTCACGATCGACGCGACCGCTTCCCCGGCGGACGCGGTCGACGCGGCGCCGCCGCGGTCCTACTTCGTCGTGATGACGCACGACCACGCACTCGATTTCGTGCTGGCCGAGCGCATCCTGCGACGCGGCGACTATGCGTACTTCGGGATGACCGGCTCGCGCACGAAACGCATGCAGTTCGATCACCGGCTCGCGGCGATCGGCATCGACCCGGCCCAGGTCGCGCGGATGCGCTGCCCGATCGGTGTCGAAGGCATCGTCGACAAGGCGCCCGAAGTGATCGCGATCTCGGTGGCCGCGCAGTTGCTGCAGGCCGTCGAGGCGAATGCGGCCGCGCAAGCTTCCCCTACCTACTGACCGACCAAGAACGACGCCATGACCCCGACATTCAAGGACAAGATTGCCCGCGCGCCGAAAGCGGAGCTGCATATCCATATCGAAGGCTCGCTCGAGCCCGAACTGATCTTCGCGCTCGCGCAGCGCAACGGCGTGAAGCTCGCGTACGATTCGATCGATGCGCTGCGCGCCGCGTACGCGTTCACCGACCTGCAGTCGTTCCTCGACATCTACTACGCCGGCGCGAGCGTGCTGCTCACCGAGCAGGATTTCCACGACATGACGGCCGCGTACTGCGAGCGTGCGCTCGCCGACAACGTCGTCCATACCGAGCTGTTCTTCGACCCGCAGACACACACCGAGCGGGGCGTGCCGATCGAGACGGTCGTGGCGGGCATCGAGCGCGCACTCGCCGATGCCGAGCGACGCGGGCTGTCGAGCAAGCTGATCCTGTGCTTCCTGCGCCACCTGTCCGAAGCGGACGCGCTCGCGACGTTCGAATCCGCGTTGCCGCTGTTCGAGCGCTATCGCCATCGGCTGATCGGCGTCGGCCTCGATTCGTCCGAGCTCGGCCATCCGCCGGCGAAGTTCGCTCGCGTGTTCGACAAGGCGCGCGCGCTCGGGCTGAAGCTCGTCGCGCATGCGGGCGAGGAAGGTCCGCCCGCGTACATCTACGAAGCGCTCGACGTGCTGAAGGTCGACCGGATCGACCACGGCGTGCGCAGCATCGAGGACGCAGCACTCGTCGAGCGCCTCGCGAAAACGCGCACGGCACTCACCGTCTGCCCGCTGTCGAACCTGAAGCTGTGCGTGTTCGACGACATGACGAAGCACACGCTGAAGGCACTGCTCGACCGCGGCGTGGCGGTGACGATCAACTCCGACGATCCGGCCTATTTCGGCGGCTACGTCAACGAAAACTACTTCGCGACGGCCGAAGGGCTGCAACTGACGGATGCCGAAGTCCATGCGGTGATCCGCAACGGCTTCGAGGCGTCGTTCATCGAACCGGCGCAGCGCGACGCACTGTACGCGCGCCTCGACGCGTACTGGCAGGCCGCGTGACGGCCCGCATCGAGGCCCGCTAGACAGATGAAACACGGCAACGGCATCCGCTTCGCGTTTCCCCGTTCGGCCTCGCGCCGGGCCGGCCGCCTGCGTGCTCGCGAAGCGACGGCGCGGCGCGTCGTCGCCCGCATGCGCGCTCCGTCGTGGCTTGCCGTACCGTTCGCCGCCGCACCGGTTGCGCGCGCAACGGCCGCGAGGTGCGCGGGCAACCACGCGCTGGCGGCTTCGGCCGCCACGTTCGCCCGCGCCATCGCCGCCGGTCGTGGCGCACGCAGCATGCTGCCGCTCGCGCAGCACCGCGCCGCCCCCGTGCGGTGTCGACCGTTTTCTTCTGTTCGCCTTACCTTGATGCAGGACCCTTCGTCATGACGCAAACCGCTTTCCGTTCCCAACTGCTGACCTTCAACGGCGACCCGGCGCAATCGAGCCAGGCCGCGAACTACGAGACCGACGGGCTCCTGATCGTCGACGACGGCAAGGTCGTCGCGGCCGGCCCGTATGCGCCGCTCGCGGCGACGCTCGCGCGCGATGCGGCGGTCCACGACCTGCGCGACAAGCTGATCGTGCCCGGCTTCATCGACACGCACATCCACTATCCGCAGACGGACATGATCGCGTCGCCGGCGCCGGGCCTGTTGCCGTGGCTCGACAAGTACACGTTTCCGACCGAGCGCCGGTTCGGCGACCCCGAGCATGCGCGCGAAGTCGCCGACTTCTTCGTCGACGAACTGCTCGCGTGCGGCACCACGAGCGCGCTCGTCTACTGCACGGTGCACAAGCAGTCGGCCGATGCACTGTTCGCGGCGAGCGACGCGCGCGACCTGCGGATGATCGCGGGGAAGGTGCTGATGGATCGCAACTGCCCCGAATTCCTGCGCGACACCGCGCAGTCGGGCTACGACGACAGCGCCGAGCTGATCGGCCGCTGGCACGGCAAGGGCCGCCAGATGTACGCGCTCACGCCGCGCTTCGCGCCGACGTCGACCGAGGCGCAGCTCGAGGCGTGCGGCGAACTCGCGCGCCGCCATCCGGACGTGTTCGTGCAAAGCCACGTCGCGGAAAACGTCGACGAGGTGAAATGGGCGGCCGAGCTGTTCCCCGGCCACCGCAGCTATCTCGACATCTACGACCGCTACGGGCTGCTGCGTCCGCGCGCGGTGTACGGCCATTGCATCCACCTCGACGACGAGGATCGCCGCCGGATGGCCGAGACGCGCACCGTCGTCGCGCACTGCCCGACGTCGAACTTCTTCCTCGGCAGCGGCCTGTTCGATTTCGACAAGGCCGGCGAATACGACGTGCCCGTCACGCTCGCGACTGACGTCGGCGGCGGTACGTCGTTCTCGATGCTGCAGACGATGAACGAGGCGCACAAGGTCGCGCGGCTGTCGGGCCACCACCTGAGCGCCACGCGGATGTTCTGGCTCGCGACGGCCGGCGCCGCGCAGGCGCTCGACCTCGCCGACACGGTCGGCACGCTCGCGCCGCGCACCGAGGCCGACTTCGTCGTGCTCGATCCGCAGGCGACGCCGCTGCTCGCGCGCCGCACGAAGCGCGCGGATTCGCTCGAGGAACTGCTGTTCGCGTTCGCGCTGCTCGGCGACGACCGCGCGGTGTACCGTACCTATGCGGCCGGCAAACTCGTGCACGAGCGCGGCGCCGCGCGCGGCCCGGCCGCCGCGTAGCGACCCGCGCCGCGCTCCGGCAGGCACGGCCGCTTCGCCGCTTCGCCGTGTCGTCATGCCGGCAGTCGAATGCGGTGCGGCGCGGCGCACCGCGGCCCGGCCGCTTTCCGACGCGCGATGCGCCGTGCTAGAATTCGCCGCTCATTGGGGAGTAGCCGCTCCGCTCGATGTCCCGCGCCCCCGGCGCGCATCGTGACGGAGGCGTCCGTCAACAGACTTGGCCGTTCGGCCATGGCGGGCGCAGCCACGTTGGCCTGGCGAGACCGATGGTTCACTGCGCGCCGCATCAGGGCCCGGCGCGCGGTGGATCGTCGCTCGCTTGCACAACATCGGCCCGTGGAACCCCATACGTGTCTCAAGCCTTCCTGATCTCCACCGGCGCCGTCGCCCTCGCTGAAATCGGCGACAAGACCCAACTGCTTTCCCTCGTTCTGGCCGCGCGCTATCGCAAGCCGGTGCCGATCATTCTCGGCGTACTCGTCGCGACGCTCGTCAACCACGGTTTCGCCGGTGCGTTCGGCGAATGGCTGGGCGTGCTCGTCACGCCGTCGATCATGCGCTGGGCGCTCGCGTTCTCGTTCATCGCGATGGGCTTGTGGATCCTGGTGCCGGACAAGCTCGACGAGGACGAAGCCCATGCGACCCGCTCGCGGCTCGGCGTGTTCGGCGCGACGCTGGTGGCGTTCTTTCTCGCGGAAATGGGCGACAAGACGCAGATCGCGACCGTCGCGCTGGCCGCGCGCTTCCAGGATTACATCGGCGTCGTGGCCGGCACGACGTTCGGGATGATGCTCGCCAATGTGCCGGCGATCCTGCTCGGCGACCGCTTCGCGCACAGCCTGCCGACGAAGCTCGTGCACGGGATCGCGGCCGTGCTGTTCGTCGTGCTCGGCGCGCTGGCGCTGTTCGGCATCGGAATCTGAAAGGAATCGGGCCGGCGCGGCCGGGCAGCCGCGCCGACGCGGATGCCGCGCTACTTTGCGACGGCCGCGCCCGAGGCCGGCGCCGCCGGCACCGCGCGCTCGTTGGCGGCCGGCGCCGCCGGCCCGCCACGCTTGTCGACCGGCAGCCGGACCGTACGGACCGCACCGTTCGACAACGGGAAATCGGCGAGCGCGCTGCGCGCGAGGAACGGCATCGCGTACAGCAGCGTGCCGTTGTCGCCGGTCGTGCGCGCGGTCACGTTGTAGACCTCCTTGCCCGTCGCGCGCTCGGTGATACGGATGCCGAGCACGTAGTCGAAGACCTGGTACGTTTGCGCGACGTAGCCGGCCGGCATCGGCCCCCAGGGCCCCCACGGGCCCCAGGGGCTCCACGGACCGCCTCGCCAGTACGGCCCCGGCCCCATGAACCACGGGTCATAGTAGACCGGCTGCGGCACCGTCACGAGATCGCTGCCGACCGAATAGGTCAGCCCGACGAGATAGCGTGCCTGCGACTGCGGGACCTGCCGGAACGCATACGCGGACAATTCGTTCGCGACGATCGGCTCGTAGGTCGACTGCTCGATGCTGTTCTTCTGCGCGTCCGTGCGCGTGAACGCATAGGTGCGGGTCGCGTCGCTGCCGCTCCAGTCGGAGAAGGCCGTGACCCGGGTGGTCACGTAGCTGGTGCAGCCGGTCAGCAGCGCGACGCACAGCACCGCCGCCCAGCCCGCACCGCGAAAAATCCATTCGCGTTTCATGTTGATCCTCGTCGATCCGTCACCCGTTCGTCGCACCGCGCGAACGACAACGGGATGTCGATAATACGCGGACTGCCGGAAGCGGTAAAAAGTTCGCCCGACACGCCGCCGCAAGCCTTTGTACAATGACCCGGTTCGCCTGGCCCGCGCGACGGGCCCGTCCCCCACTCCACCGATCTCGACGACCATGTCCGACAACGCCTCCTCCACCGTGATCCGCCGCGCCGACTACACGCCGCCGGCCTTCCTCATCGATTCCGTCGCACTCGAATTCGATCTCGCCCCGGCCCGCACGATCGTCAGGAATACGATGCGCGTGCGCCGCAATCCGGACGCCGCGCCCGCGCCGCACCTGGAGCTGATGGGCGAGGCGCTCGAATTCCTCGGCGCGCGGCTGGATGGCGCGCCGCACGGCGCGGTGCGCGCGCACGAACACGGGCTGACGGTCGAGAACGTGCCCGACGCCTTCGAGCTGACGCTCGAAAGCGCGTGCGCGCCCGACCAGAATACGACGCTGTCCGGCCTCTACGTGTCGAGCGGCAACTTCTTCACGCAGTGCGAAGCCGAGGGCTTTCGCCGCATCACCTACTTCCTCGACCGCCCCGACGTGATGGCGTCGTACACCGTCACGCTGCGCGCCGACAAGGCCGCATACCCGGTGCTGCTGTCGAACGGCAACCTCGTCGATTCGGGCGACCTGCCCGACGGCCGCCACTTCGCGAAGTGGGAAGACCCGTTCCGCAAGCCGAGCTACCTGTTCGCGCTCGTCGCCGGCAAGCTCGTCGCGATCGAGGAGAAGATCACGACCGGCTCCGGCAAGGAAAAGCTGCTGCAGGTGTGGGTCGAGCCGGCCGACCTCGACAAGACGCGTCACGCGATGGATTCGCTGATCCACTCGATCCGCTGGGACGAGAAGCGCTTCGGCCTCGAGCTCGATCTCGACCGCTTCATGATCGTCGCGGTCGGCGACTTCAACATGGGCGCGATGGAGAACAAAGGGCTCAACATCTTCAACACGAAGTACGTGCTCGCGAACCCCGAGACCGCCACCGACACCGATTTCGCGAACATCGAGTCGGTGGTCGGCCACGAGTACTTCCACAACTGGACCGGCAACCGCGTGACCTGCCGCGACTGGTTCCAGTTGAGCCTGAAGGAAGGGCTGACGGTGTTCCGCGACCAGGAATTCTCGGCCGACATGGCCGCGGGCGACGACGTCGAATCGGCGGCTCGCGCGGTCAAGCGCATCGAGGACGTGCGCGTGCTGCGCCAGTTGCAGTTTGCCGAGGACGCGGGCCCGATGGCGCACCCGGTACGCCCGGAGAGCTACGTCGAGATCAACAACTTCTACACGATGACGGTCTACGAGAAGGGCTCGGAAGTCGTGCGGATGTACCAGACGCTGTTCGGCCGCGACGGCTTCCGCAAGGGGATGGATCTCTACTTCAAGCGCCACGACGGCCACGCGGTGACCTGCGACGACTTCCGCCACGCGATGGCCGACGCAAACGGGCGCGACCTCGCGCAGTTCGAGCGCTGGTACAGCCAGGCCGGCACGCCGCGCGTGTCGGTGCGCACCGCGTACGACGCGGCCGCGCGCCGCTATACGGTTACCCTCGCGCAAGGCTACGGCGACGCGTCGCCGGCCGCGCGCGAAACGCAGCAGGGCCCGCTGCTGATCCCGTTCGCGATCGGCCTGATCGGCCGCGACGGGCGCGACGTGCCGCTGCGTCTGGACGGCGAGGCTGCCGCATCGGGCACGACGCGCGTGCTCGAGTTCACCGACACCGAGCAGACCTTCACGTTCGTCGACGTGCCGGAAGCGCCGCTGCCGTCGCTGCTGCGCAACTTCTCCGCGCCGGTGATCGTCGAGTACGACTACAGCGACGACGATCTCGCGTTCCTGCTCGCGCACGACAGCGATCCGTTCAACCGCTGGGAAGCCGGCCAGCGCCTCGCGACACGCGCGCTGCTCACGCTCGCCGCGCGTGCCGCGGCCGACGCGCCGCTCGCGCTCGGCGAGAACTTCGTCGCCGCGTTCCGCCGCGTGCTGACCGACGAAAGCCTGTCGCCGGCGTTCCGCGAACTCGCGCTCACGCTGCCGTCGGAAACCTACCTCGCCGACCAGATGGCCGAGGCCGACCCGGCCGCCGTGCATCGCGCGCGCCAGTTCGTGCGCCGCCAGCTCGCAACCGCGCTGCGCGCCGACTGGCTCGCCGCATACGAGCAGCACCAGACGCCGGGCGCCTATGAGCCGACGCCGGAAGCGTCGGGCCGCCGCGCGCTGAAGAACCTCGCGCTCGCGTATCTCGCCGAACTCGACGATCCGGCCGATGCCGTACGCCTCGCCACGGCCCAGTACGACGCGGCGAACAACATGACCGATCGCGCGGCCGCGCTCGGCGCGCTGCTGTCGGCGTCCGCTGCGGGGGCGAACGGGCCGGCCGAGCATGCGCTCGACGACTTCTACCGTCGCTTCGAAAAGGAAGCGCTCGTGATCGACAAGTGGTTCGCGATGCAGGCGGCCCAACGCGGTACGCCCGCGCAGCCGACGCTCGCGAAGGTGCGCAAGCTGCTCGCGCACCCCGCGTTCAACCTGAAGAACCCGAACCGCGCGCGCTCGCTGATCTTCAGCTTCTGCGCGGCGAACCCCGCGCAATTCCACGCGGCCGACGGGTCGGGCTACGCGTTCTGGGCGGAACAGGTGCTCGCGCTCGACGCGATCAACCCGCAGGTCGCGGCGCGCCTCGCGCGCTCGCTCGAACTGTGGCGCCGCTTCACGCCGGCGTTGCGCGACCGGATGCGCGAAGCGCTCGAGCAGGTCGCCGCCGGCGCGAAATCGCGCGACGTGCGCGAGATCGTCGAGAAGGCGCTCGCGTAAGTCACGCGATCGCCCGCTGTCGCGTCCGCGCGATCGAGCCGGTGCCGCCTCACGCGGCGCCGGCTTTTTCATTGCGCGGGCGCGGCTGAAACCGCTCGCGATCACGGGGTCGGACCGCCCGGCCGGCCGCCGCTGCGATGAACGCCCCCGCCCGCCGGCGTCGCCCGATACCGCGCCGATTCGGCGGCCCGCCCATGTAACCGGACGAAAAAAGCCGGCGGCACCGCAGGCGCGACGGGTAAAATTGCGGCCATTCAAGGATTCTTTCGCCTTTCGGAGTCTGTCATGTCCATTGCCCGCCGCACCACGCTGTCGAAGTTCCTGATCGAACAGCAACGTGAGACCAACAACCTCCCCGCCGACCTGCGCCTGTTGATCGAAGTCGTCGCCCGCGCGTGCAAGGCGATCAGCTACAACGTGTCGAAGGGCGCGCTCGGCGAAGCACTCGGCACCGCCGGCAGCGAGAACGTCCAGGGCGAGGTGCAGAAAAAGCTCGACATCCTGTCGAACGAAATCCTGCTCGACGCGAACGAATGGGGCGGCAACCTCGCCGCAATGGCGTCGGAGGAAATGGAAACGTTCTTCCCGATCCCGGCGAACTACCCGCGCGGCGAATACCTGCTCGTGTTCGACCCGCTCGACGGTTCGTCGAACATCGACGTGAACGTGTCGATCGGCACGATCTTCTCGGTGCTGCGCTGCCCGGACGGCAAGCAGGCGACCGAGGAATCGTTCCTGCAGCCCGGCACGCAGCAGGTCGCGGCCGGCTATGCCGTGTACGGCCCGCAGACGGTGTTCGTGCTGACGACCGGCAACGGCGTGAACTGCTTCACGCTCGACCGCGAAGTCGGCTCGTGGGTGCTCACGCAGAGCAACATGCAGATCCCGGCCGACACGCGCGAATACGCGATCAACGCATCGAATGCCCGCCACTGGTACGACCCGGTCAAGCGTTACGTCGACGAGCTGAACGCCGGCAAGGACGGCCCGCGCGGCGACAACTTCAACATGCGCTGGATCGCGTCGATGGTCGCGGACGTGCACCGGATCCTGAACCGCGGCGGCATCTTCATGTACCCGGCCGACAAGCGCACGCCCGATCGTCCGGGCAAGCTGCGCCTGATGTACGAAGCGAACCCGATGGCGTTCATCGTCGAACAGGCGGGCGGCGCGGCGACGACCGGCACGCAGCGGATCATGGAAGTACAGCCGACCGGCCTGCACCAGCGCGTGCCCGTATTCCTCGGCTCGAAGAACGAAGTCGAGCGCGTGACCGGCTATCACGACGAAGCAAAATAATTGCACTGCAGCACTGGACGGAGGCGCGAGACATCAGTACAATCGCGCCTTCGCGATGTGGCCCTAACGGGTCGCATCGCGGTGAAGTGAAAGCGGAAAGTCCGCCGGATCGAGGGTTTCGCGAAGCAGCCGCAGCAAGCTGAAAAAATTTCGCAAAACCTATTGCCAAGATCGCGAATTTGACCATATAATTTCATTTCTCTGCTGCCGGTGTAGCTCAGTTGGTAGAGCAGCGCATTCGTAATGCGAAGGTCGTAGGTTCGACTCCTATCTCCGGCACCAAGACATAAAGGTCTGACAAGCGTCGCTTGTCAGACCTTTTCTCTTTTCCGGCGCCGAAATCGTGAAGCCGGTCGACGACGCCCTGCCGATCGCGCCGCGCACGATCCTCGCGGCGGCCGTTATCTGCGCAACCTCGCGGACACCTCCCGCACGACTTCTCCACACTCGGCCGCAGCCAGCCGATCGTATCGATCACCCATCGCGGTGCGCAGCGGCTCGGCCCGCGGCGGCCATGGCCCCGGCGGCCGGCTGTCCGACCTGTACGGCGCAAGCAATAGCATCGTCCATCACGTGCCCGGCCGCCGGCACGCCTCGCACATTGACGCCATGGCCGCCGCGCTCGATCGCACTCCATCCACCTAGTTCGACCAATGCCGATCAGTCAGGATACCGAATGACGACGGACGCCGAATGCGACGCCCTCTACACCGCCGCGCGGGCCACACGATGCCCCGGATCGGTGAAGCCGATACGTCGCTCTTGCTCGCCCTTGCCTACCCGTTTCGCACTGCTGGCGATCGGCGATGCCGCGACCGTTGCGCGGCTGACAGCCGACGCTGCCGACGGACTGCCCGAGGCGCCCATGCACGCCACGATGCGCCCGATCGATGAATTTTCGGCACCGCCTCATTCCTGCAGACCGGCTTGGCCGTGCGCCATGCGCGGTGCGCGTACGAATCGAGCCGTACGCAGACAAATCGCCCTGGAAAATCTCCTTAAGGGTGCATAACATTACTTAACGATTCCGACCCGCCTATCGCGTTACATTGCGTGGGCGGTGCGGCGGCCGCAGCCGCTTTCAACCAGCTTGCGGCGCGCGACCGCCCGTGCCCGGTCATTTCGACTCAACCCAAGGAGAGCACCACCATGACTCATGGCTTGATTATGTGGCTCATCATCGGCGCGATCGCCGGCTGGCTGGCCGGCTTGCTCGTGAAGGGCGGCGGCTTCGGGCTGATCGTCGACATCATCGTCGGGATCGTCGGCGCGGTGATTGGCGGCTGGCTTGCCGGACTGCTCGGCATCAGCATCGGCAGCGGCTTCATCGGCTCGGTGATCGTCGCGGTCATCGGCGCGGTGATCCTGCTGTTCGTGATCCGCCTATTCAGGCGAGCGGCCTGACGTTTTCTCTCCACGCGCCTTCGGGCGCGTTTTCGCATCGGGCCGGCGCGCGGCGCGTTCGCCGCGCGCCACCGGCTCCGCCGACGCTTCGCGTGCCGCAAGCCGCCGTCGAGCACGTCGGCCGTCAGCGATCCGCTGCAAGCTTCACGCACACCATCGCGCCCGATCCACAGGGTGCGCGGCATCTCCCCTCTCCATTGCGCATCGAGCGCCACCCGCAGCCGCTGGGGTATCGTCTCCGCGTTCGCATACTGCACGCCCTGCGAATCGGCGGCTTTCGGCCCGCCGAGCGCCTCGTGCGCGCCGGCGGACGACGGCGTCGCGAGCCGCGGCGCGCAGCCTGCCGCGAACGGTTTCACAGCGACCACTTCAGTTCCCCATAGAACGTGCGACCCGGATACGGGTGGAACACGTAGTAGCGGCGGTCCGTCAGGTTGTCGATGCCCGCCGACGCGCTCCAGTGACGATCGAATCGATAGCGCGCCTTCAGATCGACGACCGTAAACGAGCTCGTGCCGCCGTAGACGTCCGGATTCACGTCGCTGTTGTCGAGCGTGTTGAACTGACGGCCCGAGTAGCGCACGCCGACGCTCGCCAGCCAGTGCTCGTCGAAGCGATACGACGCGAGCAGGTTCGCGCGCATGCGCGGAATCCGCGGAAAGCGCGAACCGACGTAGGCCGGGTTCGCGGCATCGGCGAGAATCTGCGCGTTGCTCGCCGATACGTTCGCGTCGATGTTCAGCCGGCGCAGCCCGACGTTCTCGCCGCTGAACGCGAGTTCGACGCCGCGTACGCGCACGCGGTCGACGTTCGACACGTTGGTGACGGTGGTCGCACCCGCCACCGTCGTCTGGCTGTAGATCGAATCGCGCAGGTCGCTCTGGAACACGCTGGCGCGCACGACGCCGACACCCACGTCGCGTTCGGCCGTGAAATCCCAGTCGATCGCCTTTTCCGGCCGCAGGTTCGGGTTGTTGTTGACGATCGCGTTATTCGAAATCGTGCCCTGGAACAGCTCGCCGACCGTCGGAAACCGCGTGCCGGTCGCGAACGACAGCCGGAAGCGCCAGACATCCGTCGCGTCCCATTGCAGCGCGACTTTCGGCGACAGCGCGTTCGCGCTCCGGTCCGCATAGCCGAGCGTGCCGTTCGCATTGCCGAGCGCGCCGCCATACGCGTCCCAGCGCTCGTAGCGCAGCCCGAGCGTCGCGAGCCAGCCCGGCGCGAAGCGCCACGCGTCCTGCCCGAACAGCGCCTGCGTGCGCGTATCGCCGCGATAGACGCTCGCGAGCGACGTGGTCGGCCCGGCCAGCCAGTCGGCCGTGTTGTACGTGGCGTTGCGCAGGAAGTAGTTGTCGTAGTGATAGCCGAACGTGAACGTATGGCCTTTCACTTCCGGCGCCTCGGCCTTCAGGTCGAGCGTGCGCCAGCCGGTGCCGTCGCCCTCGAACAGCGTACCCGCCCCGCCCTGCACGGTCGAGGCCGCGCGCAGCACGTCGCGCGAGACGTCGTACGCGGACACGACGCCCGACAGCCGCCAGCCGGAATCGAGCCGGCCGTTCAACCCGAGCGCGTACAGCCAGTTCTCCTGGTCGCCGCGCTGCGGCGCGAACGCGTTCGGCGCGACAGTCATGTTCTGGCCGCCGATCGACACGTTGCCGCCGTAGACCGGCTTGCCCGTCGCGTCGCGCAGGAAGGTCTCGCCGTGCTGCCGGTAATGGTTCTCCCAATGCCCGAGCGTCAACGTCGCATCGACGTGATCGGAAAACGCATAGCCCATCCGCACCGTCTCGTTGAGCTGCTCGGTTCGCTCGATCGTCTGCGCGCCGACGAGGGTCCGCCGCTTGCCGTTGGGTCCGATGTCGGTCGCCGCGCCCGCCACCGGGACGGCGGCGCCCAGCTTCGGGTTGTAGGCGGAATTGGGGCTCGCATACTGCATCGGCTGGCCGTCGTTTTCCAGCCGGTCGAGCGACAGCGCGAACCAGAACCGGCCGACGCGGTTCGCGATCCGCGCGGTCTGGTGATTGCCGCCGAAGCTGTCCGCGAATCCGTAGCCGTCGTGGTAACGCTGCGTGAAGAACTGCGTCGACAGCGACGCCTCGAGCTGTTCCGGGCGGCGCGTGGTGAGCAGCACGGTCGAGCCGATCGAGTTGCCCGGATACAGCGCGGAAAACGGGCCATAGAGCACGTCGACGCGCGCGATGTCGTCGGGCGGAATCAGCGACCAGCGCGGCGGGTACGCATAGCTCGAACCGAGCAGGTTCGACAGCAGCACGCCGTCGGCATAGACGAGCCCGCGCGCGCTCTGCAGTTCATTGAAGTCGCGGCCCGCGAATACGCTATTGCGGTCGCCGATGTAGCGCTTGCGAATCATCAGGTTCGGCGCGTACTTCAGCGCGTCCTCGGTCGTGACGTTGATGTGCGCATCGATCTGCTCGCGGGTGATCGACGTGACGACGGCCGGCGTATCCGGGTCGACGGGTTGCCGCTGCGCGGTCACGCTGACGGCGGACAGCGTCTCGCCGGCCGGCGCGGCCGATGCGGCGACACCGGCGGAGGCCGGCGCGGTGGCGGCAGGACGATCGACGTGACCGCCGCGGGCGGCCTCGGCACGTGCATCGTCGGCTGAAGCCGCGTAAGCGGCCGGCCATGCGAAAGCGGCCGCGCATGCGAGCGCGAGCTGGCCGCGCGACGGCCGCGCGGCAAAGGGAGACGACATGAGTGAGTTCCTGAAAACGTGATCGGACGCCGCCGGACACCGGGGCGCGAATCGCGCACGAACGACGCGACGCGCGGGCCGGAGCCGCGGGCGGCTCGCACGCCACCAGGGCGCGCGGACGACATCAATCAGACCGGAACGTTTTCAGGCGGGGCGCGCGGCTGCGCGAGACGGATGCCCTTGCAGCGCACGTCGGGGACGAGCGGCGCGGCCACCCGGTACGCGAACGTGCGCACGAAGCTCGGCATCGCGGGCGGGCTCGCGCCCAGCGCGACGTTCGCCGCGAAGCCGGGGCAGTACACGCAATGCGGGACGCCGGCATGGTCGAACGACGACGTATCGCGGTCGTCGCCCGTTTGCGCGAGCACGACCTGACGCGCGCCCGCTGCACTGCACAACTCGAGCGTGAGCGTGCCGGAGCCGTTCGACGCCAGACGCGCGTAGCCGACGACGGGCGACAGTACGTTCAGTACCAGCGCCAGCCATACGAGGCCGATCCATCGCGTCGTTCGTCTCATCGCGGTCCAGGAAAAAGTGCGCGCAAGTATAGCAAGCGGCCCTACCGTTGCCGATCGCGCGGTTGCCATACCGGGCATCGCACCGCGCGTCGGAGCGCATGTGCCGTTAATACAACAGAGACAAAATCTAACGATTCGACGCTGGCATAAATCCGAGCGCGAGGTTGATAATCATTGAACCTGCTGGAGAAACGATCATGGACGAAAGACCAACTCGCATGCCACCGCCCGAGCAAGTGATGAGCCCGGATCCGGAACCCGTCGGCGTGGAATTCCTCGCCGAGTTGCCCGAGCACGTTCGGGCATTCTTCGACGAGCAGCACAAGCTGTACTCGCCGAAGTGAACGTCAGTTCGGTTCTGTAACCGCCACGTGTCGATCATCGCTATCGTGCGGTTCATCCGTGCGCCTCGCGCGCCATTCGCCTCGCACCCGGGCCGCAACAGCCTGACGGTGCCGGATCGGCTCGCCTGCTGATTCTGCTGTCGCGACGCTACGCCGCGCGACTGTCTTCGTCTATCCTTCTGGTTTTCCACGTCCGGCCCGCCCGGCTCTCCCGATCGTTCCGATGAAGCAAGCCATTCGTGCCAGCCTCGCTGTCGCCGCGCTCGGCGTCGCCCTCTTCTCCCCGCATACCGCCCGTGCAGACGGCGACGACACCGCCCTCACCAACATCGTCGCGCTCGCGTCGCAGCGGCTCGCGCTCGCCGAACCGGTCGCGCGATGGAAATGGGCGAATCACAAGGCCATCGAGGACCAGCCGCGCGAAGCGGCGCTGCTCACCGCGGTCGAAAAACGCGCCGTCCAGGCCGGCGTCGATCCCGCGTTTGCCCGAACCTTCTTCGAGGATCAGATCACGGCGAGCAAGGACGTGCAGAACGCACTGTTCGCGACCTGGCGCACGACGCGGCCGCCGGAAGGCACGCCGCCCGACCTCGCGACCAGCACGCGGCCGGCACTCGACCGGCTGACGCAGAAAATGCTCGCCGGTCTCGCGCAGGTCGCCCCGCTGCGCGAGGCGCCCGATTGCCAGGCGCGGCTCGCGCGCAGCATCGCGAACTGGAAGACGCTCACGCGTTACGATTCGAGGCAGACGCAGGCCCTCGATACCGCGCTGTCACACGTGTGCGCCGCCGGCGGGGCCAGCGCGATCGGCTGACGCAGGCGAGGCGACGGACGCGGGCCGCCGCGCTCAATCGGCCGGCGTGAGCGCCACGAGCGGAATCATCTGCAGGCCGCGCGCGAGATGCGGCTGCAGCAGGCGATGGGTGAAGGGTTCGAACGCCCCGCCCGCCGCGTCGGCCACGAGCCGCGCGGCCGCATCGAGCGATTCCGCCGAACCGAGATAGCACCAGCCGTCGATCACGTGAAACAGGCGGCGCTCGCCGTTCGCCTCGAACGCGACCGCGCCGTCGAACGGCCAGGGCGCACCGCCCGCGCGGGCGGCATCGGCTGCGGGGCGCCGGTTGTACGACGGACGCAACCGCGCGATCCATTGCGCTTCGGCAAGCATCGCCCCGAGCTCGTTGCCGGTCTCGCGCCACTCGACGCGCCGCACCTGCTGCGCCAGCCGCATTTCCTTCGACGACCGGCGCTCGCCGGTCAGCAGCGCGCGCAGCCGCTGCCGCACGCGCACGCTGCGGCCGACATACAGCGCTTCGTCGCGCTCGCCGAACAGCGCATACGCGCCGCACCCTGCCGGCGCGGTATCCAGCCACGCCTCGGTCAGGTCGCCGCCCAGACGGAAGTGGCGCGTCGTCCGCGCAATCTGGTCGCGCAGCCGCTCGAGCGGCACGATGTCGTGCAGTTGGCGCCAGAACTGCCAGAGGAGGTCGGCATCGGCCAGCGCCCTGTGGCGCGCGGCCGGCACGAGCCCATGCCGCTCGATCAACGCATCGAGCCCGTGCCGCGATTCGCGCGGAAACAGCGCGCGCGACAGCCGTACGGTACAGAGCACATCGGGATTGAAGGCGAGCCCGGCTCGCTCGAATTCGGCGCGCAGGAAGCCGCGATCGAAGCTCGCGTTGTGCGCGACGAACAGCTTGCCGTCGAGCCGCTCGAACAGCGCCGGCGCGAGCGACGCGAACGTCGGCGCATCGCGCACCATCGCGTCCGAGATGCCCGTCAGTTGCTGGATGAACGGCGGAATCGCCTGCCCCGGATTGACGAGGCTCGACCACGTCGACACGCCGAGCGGCCCGATTTCGACCACGCCGATTTCGGTGATGCGATGGTCGGCGGACGAGCCGCCGGTGGTTTCAAGGTCGACGAAGACTAGCGGCTGTTCGCTGGCGGGATCGGGCGGACGGGAATCGGACATGAAAAGACTGGGAAACGGTGCTTTCGTGAGTATGCACCGGCATGCGTACTCGCGGCCAGCCCGAGCCGGCATGCTCCGTCCCCGGAAAACAAAAAGCCCCCGCGATGCGGGGGCCGGACGTGATCGGCAATGCGAGGCGCGTCAGACCGCCTGGATATTCGCTGCCTGCTTGCCTTTCGGCCCGACTTTGACGTCGAACGAAACACGCTGGTTTTCCTTCAGCGTCTTGAAGCCGTCCATCCGGATTTCGGAAAAGTGCGCAAACAAATCTTCACCGCCATTGTCCGACGTAATAAACCCAAAACCTTTAGCATCGTTAAACCATTTCACGATACCGGTATCCATGTCTGCGTTCCCCACTCGATAAGATCAAAAAAGCTATTTTTATAGCCGTTACCCGAAATCCCGAAACATTGCGCCGGCATCCGCACCGGCGCGCCGCCCGAGGACGGAGTGCTGACTTTATAAATTGGACAATCCGGGTGCGTCAAGAAAATTTTTGACGTGTGCTTTATCGAAAAGATGCTAATACCGCTGGAATCGGTACACCATCATCCTTGATTAATTGATTCGCATCAAAAACCTGTCAACATTACCGGGATCGGATCCTCGATAATCATCGGGCGCGAAATTTCTACCGGGGACAAATCGACCCGGTAAAATCCTCGGGTTTTTTCCGGGTTGCGGAAATGCGGAGACATTGCGATCCTGAAGCAACGCCGAAAGGAAGGAGAGGGTCATGTGGCTGGACGGAATCAAGCGCTTCGCGAGCCGGCTCGGGCGCGTACGTCGCAAGTCCCGCGCCCTGGCCGAGTCCGCGCGCGAAGCGCCGTGCGACGCCGAATTCGATATGACGTGGCACGGCGATCACTGGCAGAACCTGCTCGCATCGCCTCTGGATGCCCGTCACTACGTGATGGAAGACTGGACCTACACGCCGCTGCCGGTCGAAGCAGAAGATGCCGCGCCTGCGGGCAAGCGCAAGCGCCGCTCGTACACGCGGTAGCGCGGCGGGCAACGGGGCAAAAAAAAGCGCGACTGGGAAGTCGCGCCGACAAAGGTTTGGAGATCTTTTCCGTCAACGAAAAAGTCTGCTTCGGAAAGCAGAGATCGCAGTATAGCGAGAGAACTACCTTTCATTATCCATGCTCCACACAAACCTCTATTGCCGATGTGTCAATAATCACGCTATAGAAGCCCCCGCTCGCTGCTGACTGTCTGTCGCGGCCGCGCAACGCCCGTTACGTCGTTCCCATTGCTGCTTCCTTTCGCTGCACCGCCGCAAGTCCTTGCGTGACAAGCGTTCGCGCGCACCCGTCGATTTTTGCGGATTCCAAAATACATTATTTCTTAAAGCGCCAGCCGCCCTCGCTCGGCGCCCTTCATACACTGAAGGTGGCTTTCTGACGATCGCACGGCCGCGCCGCCGGAGCGACTACGGCGTCAGGCGAACACGGCCAGTCCGCCGCAGGTTCGATCGACATCCTGTTTGGAGACAGATCCATGAAAAAGACCTTGATCGTCGCCGCGTTGTCGGGTGTATTCGTCACCGCAGCCCATGCGCAAAGCAGCGTGACGCTGTACGGCCTGATCGACGCAGGCATCACCTACACGAACAATCAGCATGGCCACAGCGCCTGGCAGGAAACGAGCGGTTCGATCAACGGCAGCCGATGGGGCTTGCGCGGCACCGAGGATCTCGGCGGCGGCCTGAGAGCCATCTTCACGCTGGAAAACGGTTTCGGCATCAACAACGGCACGCTCAAGCAGAACGGCCGCGAATTCGGCCGGCAGGCGTTCGTGGGCCTCGCGCACACCACCTACGGCTCGCTGACGCTGGGCCGTCAATACGACAGCGTGGTCGACTATCTCGGGCCGCTGTCGCTGACCGGTACCCAGTATGGCGGCACCCAGTTCGCTCACCCGTTCGACAACGACAACCTGAACAACTCGTTCCGGATCAACAACTCGGTCAAGTACCAGAGCGCGAACTACGGCGGCCTCAAGTTCGGCGCGTTGTACGGGTTCTCGAATTCGTCGGCGTTCGCGAACAACCGTGCGTATAGCGGCGGCGTGTCGTACAGCTACCTCGGCTTCAATTTCGCCGCGGCCTACCTGCAGTTGAACAGCGACGTCAACGCGCTCGCGCAGGCCGCCTCCGATCCGGGTGCGGTCACCGGCGACTGGACCTTCGCGTCGCGCGTGCAGCGTACCTGGGGCGCCGGCCTGAATTACGGGTTCGGCCCCGCGACGGTCGGCTTCGTGTTCACGCAGACGCGCCTTAGCGGCCTGCGCGCGATCAGCGCCGGCCAATCGGGCGTGACGGGCGGCATCACGGGCCTTGGCGACAGCGGCCGCTTCAGCAACTACGAAGTCAACGGCCGCTACGCGCTGACGCCGGCCCTGTCGCTCGCCGGCTCCTACACGTATACGCAGGGCCGCCTGTCCGGCGACAAGCCGACCTGGCACCAGTTCAACCTGCAAGCCGACTACGCGCTGTCGAAGCGCACCGACGTGTACCTGCAGGGCGAGTTCCAGAAGGTCAACAGCGACGGGCTCGACCTCGGCGCCAACATCAACGGGCTGGGCGCCGCATCGTCGACCAACAAGCAGATCGCGGTCACGGCCGGCTTGCGCCATCGCTTCTGAGCGACCGGCACATTCGCCGTACGCGGAAAGACGAAGCGCCCCGACGGGGCGCTTTTGCTTTGCCGCGTCGCGCCGGCCGACGCTCAGGCGTCGCCGCGCGCCGGATACCGGACGTCGAGTATGTCGATCGGCTGAGGGCCGGCCGGCGTCATCAGCGTGACGGTATCGCCGATCTTCGCCTTGATCAGCGCACGCGCGACCGGCGAAATCCAGCTGACGCAGCCGCGGTCGAGATCGACCTCGTCGATGCCGACGATCGTCACCGTGTGGTCCTCGCCGTCCGGCGTCTCGTAATCGACCGTCGCGCCGAAAAAAACCTGGTCGACGTTCTCCTGCCGGCTCGCGTCGACGACCTCGGCGAGGTCGAGCCGCTTCGTCAGGAAGCGGATGCGGCGATCGATCTCGCGAAGCCGCCGCTTGCCGTAGATGTAGTCGCCGTTCTCCGACCGGTCGCCGTTCGAGGCCGCCCACGACACCAGCCGCACGACCTCGGGACGTTCGACGTCGATCAGGTTCAGCAGCTCGTCCCTCAGCCGCTTGTGGCCGGCCGGCGTGATGTAGTTCTTCGCGCCCGCCGGAATCGCGGGTTGAGCCGGGTCGAGATCGTCGTCGTCACCGTCCGACTCTTTGACAAACGCCTTGTTCATGATGCGGATTCAACGTGAATGACTGATCCTCCAAGGGTACACGAAGGGCGCCCGGCCAAGGCCATCGCACCAAATTCGCGAATAAGGCTTCCCTTTTTATACGACTCTGCTATACTTCCGCTTCTGCGTGCGGCTGTAGCTCAGTTGGATAGAGTACTTGGCTACGAACCAAGGGGTCGTGGGTTCGAATCCTGCCAGCCGCGCCACCTTTTCGAGGGCCTTCCGAACCGAAGGCCCTTTCAGTTCGAAGCAGTAGAAGTGTGTTGTTGCGTGCGGCTGTAGCTCAGTTGGATAGAGTACTTGGCTACGAACCAAGGGGTCGTGGGTTCGAATCCTGCCAGCCGCGCCACTTATTTGGGGGCCTTCCCATCGCAGAAGGTTCCGACAGTTGAAGCAGTACCGTTTTGCGTGCGGCTGTAGCTCAGTTGGATAGAGTACTTGGCTACGAACCAAGGGGTCGTGGGTTCGAATCCTGCCAGCCGCGCCACTTTAAAAGGGCTTTCCTCCGGGAAAGCCCTTTTTCTTTTTGCGCCCGCTTGGCACCCCCCCTCGTCCGCACCATCGCCCCGCACGCCCTCGGCAAACGTCGCGTGCAGTTTCGCCCGCCCCGACGAAAACGGCGGCCATTGGCCGCCGTCCGTGGATCACCGCCTTCCCCCGCGAAGGGGCGCGTGAATGTCAGTAATCCTGCCGCTCGCGCTCGATGCGCATGCCACCGTCGTGGCGCGCATGCGCCCCGTCGTCGGTCGAGCGCTCTCGCATGATCCGCATCACGTCCGGATTGGTTCTCACGCGCCGCATCACGTTCGCGAGATGCACGCGGTCGCTGACCTGGATCACGAAGCGCAGCACCGTCGATTCGTGGGTCAGATCCTCGTCCATCGCGATATGGACGATGTTCGCGTCGGCCGACGTGATGTCCGCCGCGACGCGCGCGAAGATGCCCTTCGTGTTCTTCACGAGCGCCTTCACCGCGACATCGAACAGGCGGCCCGGCTGCGGCGCCCATTCGACGTCGATCCAGCGGCCCGGATCGCGGCGATGGATGCGCTGCGCGACACGGCAATCCGTCGTATGAATCGCCATGCCCAGACCGATGCCGATGTAACCCATGATCGCGTCGCCCGGGATCGGCCGGCAGCATGCGGACAACTGCACGGACATCCCTTCGGTGCCAGTAATCACGACCGGCGGCGCATGATGCGCGGGATGCCGCTCGGACTTCGGCAGATCGTCGTCCGCGTCGCGGCCGCTCATCAGCACCTCGATGCGCTTGGCCATCACCGCGGCGACGCGGCGGCCGAGGCCGATGTCCGCGAAGATTTCCTGCCGGCTCTTGTTGCCCGTCCACTGCACGAGCTTCTCCCACACTTCCGGCTCGACATCGGCCAGCGCGAGGCCATAGCCCTTCAGGCTCTGGTCGACGAGCCGCTCGCCCAGCTGCACGGACTCGTTCAGGCGCATCGTCTTCAGGTAGTGGCGGATCGCCGAGCGCGCCTTGCCGGTACGCACGAAGCCGAGCCACGCGGGATTCGGCTTCGAATACGGCGCGGTGATCACTTCGACGATGTCGCCGCTCTTCAGCTCGGTGCGCAGCGGCAGCAGCTCGTTGTTGATCTTCACGGCCACGCACTGGTTGCCGAGATCGCTGTGGATCGAATACGCGAAATCGAGCGCCGTCGCACCGCGCGGCAGCGCCATGATCTTCGACTTCGGCGTGAACACGTAGACCGCGTCGGGGAACAGGTCGATCTTCACGTGCTCGAGGAATTCGCTCGAATCGCCCGCTTCGCTCTGGATGTCGAGCAGCGACTTCAGCCACTGGTGCGCGCGCTTCTGCACGTCGCTGAGATCGGCGCTGCCGTTCTTGTACAGCCAGTGCGCGGCGACGCCCGCCTCGGCGATCTCGTGCATCTTGCGCGTGCGCACCTGGAACTCGATCGGCGCGCCGAACGGGCCGACGAGCGTCGTGTGCAGCGACTGATAGCCGTTGATCTTAGGGATCGCGATGTAATCCTTGAACTTGCCGGGCACGGGCTTGTACAGCGCGTGCAGCGCGCCGATGCACGTGTAGCAGTCGAGCGGGCTGTCGACGACGACGCGAAAGCCGTACACGTCGAGCACCTGCGAGAACGACAGCTGCTTGTCGCGCATCTTGCGATAAACGCTGTAGATGGTCTTCTCGCGGCCGGTGATCTCGGCGTCGATCTTCGCGTCGGCCATCGCGCGCTGCGCGGCCTCGAGGATCTTGCTGATCACTTCGCGGCGATTGCCGCGCGCGGCCTTCACCGCCTTCTCGAGCGTCGCGTAGCGATGCGGGTTGAAGTTCGCGAAGCTCATGTCCTGCAGCTCGCGATACGTGTTGTTCAACCCGAGGCGGTGCGCGATCGGCGCGTAGATGTCGAGCGTTTCGCGCGCGACGCGGCGGCGCTTTTCCATCGGCACCGCGCCGAGCGTGCGCATGTTGTGCAGGCGATCGGCGAGCTTCACGAGAATGACGCGCACGTCGCGCGCCATCGCGAGCAGCATCTTGCGGAAGTTTTCCGCCTGCGCTTCCTCGCGGCTGCGGAATTCCATCTTGTCGAGCTTCGACAGGCCGTCGACCAGTTCGGCGACCTTCGGGCCGAACCGCTCGGCCAGCTCGTTCTTGGTCACGCCCTGGTCTTCCATCACGTCGTGCAGCAACGCGGCCATCACGGCCTGCGCGTCGAGCTTCCAGCCGGCGCAGATTTCCGCGACGGCGACGGGATGGGTGATGTAGGGTTCGCCGCTCTGGCGATATTGACCGAGGTGGGCTTCGTCGCTGAAGTGGAACGCCGCCTTGACCTCTTTGATTTCGTCCGGAGCGAGATACTCGGCAAGCGCGGCCGTCAGTTTCGCGATCGAAACGACGCCGTGCTTGCGCGGCTGCTCCGGGGTGGCGGTCGGCCCGAACAGATGCCGGAAGGATTGTTCGAGAACCGCGTCGATGTACTGGCGCGCAGGCGACTGGGCCGTGGCTTCGGTGGTCGGATCCGCGGAGGCGGACGATGGGGTGGTGCTCATATTCGCCTCCAGGTCGAGTCGTTGCGCGCGTGGACTACATGGCTGGAACGGGCCGGATGCGCGTTACACCGGCACCTTCTTCAGCATCTCGACGCCGACCTGGCCGGCAGCGATTTCGCGCAGCGCGACGACGGTCGGCTTGTCGCGGCTTTCGATTTTCGGCGTATGGCCTTGCGCGAGCTGCCGCGCGCGATAGGTGGCGGCGAGCGCCAGTTCGAAGCGATTCGGGATTTGCTTCAGGCAGTCTTCGACGGTAATGCGAGCCATGTTGGTGATTCCTTCTGAATATAGTCCTTATTCTACCTTATGTCCCTCGTGCCCCGCGTCATTCCGCGTGGGGCAGATGGATGCCGAGCTCGATGAACAGCTCCGTGTGTCTCGCGTACTGCGAAGCAAAACGCAGGCGTGTCGCCGCGACGATGCATTCGAGTTCCGCGAGCGCACGCTCGAAATTCTCGTTGATCACCACGTATTCCGCTTCCGACGCGTGCGCGATCTCGCTGCCGGCCGCCAGCAGGCGTCGCGTGATCACGTTCGGCTCGTCCTGGCCGCGCTTCTTCAGGCGCTCCTCGAGCGCGTCGAGCGACGGCGGCAGGATGAAGATGCCGACCGCGTTGCGGAACTGCTTCTTCACCTGCAACGCGCCTTGCCAGTCGATTTCGAGCAGCACGTCGTGGCCGTTCTGCATCTGCTCCTCGATCCAGACGCGCGACGTGCCGTAGTAGTTGCCGTGCACTTCCGCGCTCTCGAGGAATTCGTGCGCCGCGTGACGCGCGCGAAAATCCTCGACGGTCGTGAAGTGGTAGTGCTGGCCATCCTGCTCGCCGGGGCGCGGCTTGCGCGTCGTGTACGAGATCGACAGGCAGATGTCGCTGTCCTTCGACAGCAGCGCATTCACGAGCGTCGACTTGCCGGCGCCCGACGGCGCGACGACCATGAACAGGTTACCGGGATAGACGCCGCCGTGCAGCGAATGCGACGCGTGGCCGTCGCGATGGGAATCGGTCATGACAGCCTCCGCCAGGCCGCCCCCTCGGAGGGCAGCAAACATAGTGAGCGTGGGGGTCGTTTCATCTCTCTTACTCCAGGTTTTGCACTTGCTCGCGCATCTGCTCGATCAGCAGCTTCAGCGCCATCGACGCGTCGGCGAGCTCCTTCGCCGCCGCCTTCGAGCCGAGCGTGTTCGCTTCGCGATTCAGTTCCTGCATCATGAAGTCGAGACGCTTGCCGACGCGGCCGCCCTTCTCGATCACGTGACGCGTTTCGTTCAGGTGCGCGGTGAGCCGCGACAGCTCTTCCGCGATATCGATCCGGATCCCGTACATCGTCACTTCCTGACGGATGCGCTCCGCGGCTTCCTCGCGCGTGACGACCGTCGAGCCGCCTTCGGGCGCCGCGAGGCCGAGCGCTTCCTGCAGCCGCTCGACGATCTTCTGCTGATGCTTCGCGATCAGCTCCGGCACGAGCGGCGTGATGCGCGCGACGATCGCCTCCATCTCGGTGACGTTCGACAGCAGCATCGCCGCCAGTTGCGCGCCTTCGCGCGAACGCACGACGACGAGCTCGCCGATCGCTTCCTTCCCGCAGGCGAGCACCGCATCGCGGATCGCCTCGGCCGACACGCCGCTCTCGGCGAGCACGCCGGGCCAGCGCAGGATCTCGCCCGCACGCAGGCGGCCGACGCCCGGGAACGAATCGAGCACCGCGCGTTCGAGTTCGGCAAGCTGGCCGAGCGCCGACTGGTTCAGCGCGCCCGCGCCGATGCTCTGCTCGCCGCGCTGCAGGTTGATACGCACGTCGACCTTGCCGCGCGACAGCTTGTTCATCAGCATTTCGCGCAGCGCGGATTCGCACGCGCGCACGTCGTCCGGCATCC
The DNA here is from genome assembly GCF_030504405.1 of Burkholderia sp. AU44665. Classification (NCBI taxonomy): domain Bacteria; kingdom Pseudomonadati; phylum Pseudomonadota; class Betaproteobacteria; order Burkholderiales; family Burkholderiaceae; genus Burkholderia; species Burkholderia sp. AU44665. Next base: position 281,549 of record NZ_JAUJRI010000002.1, read on the forward strand.
GGAAATTGAGATCGAGGAAGCGCGAGTTCACGGTGCGCAGTTCGACCGACACGCTGGTGCCGCCGTTGCCGGTGGCCGTCGCGAGTTCGCGCGTCGCGCTCGCGTAGCCCGTCATGCTGTAGATCATGGTTCGTCTCGCCGTCTGATGCCCTCGCGGGCGGGGGGATATGTCGAGGCGCCCGGCGCATCGCAAAGCGCGGGGCGGCAAGCGCGCATTATCCCATTTTTGCGGGACACCCCGCCGGGCGCGCGCGGCGTTCGGCGCTAAAATCGGGGTTTCCTCTCCTTCCGCGATTTCCCCATGACGTCTTCCGTTTCCCGCCCGAGCGGCCGCCGCGCCGACGAACTGCGCAAGGTCGCCCTCACGCGCCACTACACGAAACACGCCGAAGGCTCCGTGCTGGTCGAATTCGGCGACACCAAGGTGCTCTGCACCGCCAGCGTCGCCGAGCGCGTGCCCGAATTCCTGCGCGAGCGCGGGCAAGGCTGGCTGACCGCCGAATACGGGATGCTGCCGCGCGCGACGCACACGCGCAGCGACCGTGAAGCCGCGCGCGGCAAGCAGACGGGCCGCACGCAGGAAATTCAGCGCCTGATCGGCCGCGCGCTGCGCGCGGTGTTCGATCTCGAGGCGCTCGGCCCGCGCACGATCCACATCGACTGCGACGTGATCCAGGCCGACGGCGGCACGCGCACGGCCAGCATCACCGGCGCGTTCGTCGCCGCGCACGACGCCGTGTCGACGCTGATCGCGGCCGGCAAGCTCGCGCACTCGCCGATCACCGACCACGTCGCCGCGATCTCGGTCGGCGTGTACGAAGGCGCGCCGGTGCTCGACCTCGACTACGCGGAAGATTCGCGCTGCGACACCGACATGAACGTCGTGATGACGGGCGCGGGCGGCTTCGTCGAAGTCCAGGGCACGGCCGAAGGCGTGCCGTTCTCGCGCGCCGAGATGAATGCGCTGCTCGACCTCGCGCAAGGCGGGATCGCCGAGCTCGTGCAGTTGCAGAAAGCTGTCCTGGGCACGAACCATGCGTGACGACCGCACCCTCGCGCCGCTGTCGCGCATCGTGCTCGCGTCGAACAACGCCGGCAAGCTGCGCGAATTCACCGCGCTGTTTTCCACGGTCGGCATCGAGATCATGCCGCAGGGCGACCTGGCCGTGCCCGAGGCGGAAGAGCCGTTTGGCACGTTCATCGAGAATGCGCTGACGAAGGCGCGCCACGCGTCGCGGCTCACCGGGCTGCCGGCGATCGCCGACGATTCCGGCCTGTGCGTGCGCGCGCTGCGCGGCGCACCAGGCGTCTATTCGGCGCGCTACGCGCAGCGCGCGGGCCGCGACAAGGGCGACGCGGCGAACAATGCGTACCTGGTCGAGCAACTGCGCGGCGTCGGCGACCGGCGCGCATACTATTGCTGCGTGCTCGCGCTCGTGCGTCACGCGGACGATCCCGAGCCGCTGTTCGCCGAAGGCCGCTGGGCCGGCGAGATCGTCGATACGCCGCGCGGCGGGCACGGATTCGGCTACGACCCGTATTTCTACCTGCCGTCGCTCGGCGCGACGGCAGCCGAACTCGAGCCGGCCGTCAAGAACACGCACAGCCATCGCGCGCTCGCGCTGAAGGCGCTGCTCGCGCGGCTCGCAGAGGAACCCGCATGATCGTCTTCATCACGCATCCGCAGCGGGAGGCCGCATGAGCCAGGCCGCGGAAACCGGCGCACGCGTCGTCGCGACCTTCACGTCGCCCGGCCAGGTACGCCTCACGTCGCTGCCGCCGCTCGCGCTGTATGTGCATTTCCCGTGGTGCGTGCGCAAGTGCCCGTACTGCGACTTCAACTCGCACGAATGGAAAGGCGAACGGTTTCCGGAAGCCGAGTATCTCGACGCGTTGCGCGCCGACCTCGAGCAGGCGCTGCCGCTCGTGTGGGGCCGGCAGGTGCATACCGTGTTCATCGGCGGCGGCACGCCGAGCCTGCTGTCGGCGGCCGGCCTCGACCGGATGCTGTCCGACGTGCGCGCGCTGCTGCCGCTCGACGCCGATGCCGAGATCACGCTGGAAGCGAATCCGGGCACGTTCGAAGCCGCGAAGTTCGCGCAGTTCCGCGCAAGCGGCGTGAACCGCCTGTCGGTCGGCATCCAGAGCTTCAACGAGGCGCACCTGAAGGCGCTCGGCCGGATTCACGACACCGCGCAGGCACGCGCGGCCGTCGAGATCGCCGCGAAGAACTTCGACAACTTCAACCTCGACCTGATGTTCGCGCTGCCGAACCAGACGCTCGACGAATGCCGCGCCGACATCGAGACGGCGCTGTCGTTCGCGCCGCCGCACCTGTCGCTGTATCACCTGACGCTCGAGCCGAATACGCTGTTCGCGAAATTCCCGCCCGTCGTGCCCGATGACGACGCGTCGGCCGACATGCAGGAATGGATCCATGCGCGCACGGCCGAAGCCGGCTACGGGCGCTACGAAGTATCCGCGTACGCGAAGCCGAATCATCAGTGCAAGCACAACCTGAACTACTGGCGCTTCGGCGACTATCTCGGGATCGGCGCGGGTGCCCACACGAAACTGTCGTTCCCGAACCGGATCCTGCGGCAGGCGCGCTACAAGCATCCGGCGACCTTCATCGAACAGGCGAAGGCCGGCACGGCCGTGCAGGAAGAGCGTGAGGTCGGCGCGCGCGACCTGCCGTTCGAGTTCATGCTGAACACGCTGCGGCTCGTCGAGGGTTTCCCCGTGCACAGCTTCGCGGAACGCACGGGCCTGCCGATGAGCACGATCGAGCCGGCATTGAAGGAAGCGGAACGGCGCGGACTGATCACGCGCGATTTCACGCAAATCGCGCCGACGCCGCTCGGCCAGCGTTTCCTCAACGACCTGCAGGAATTGTTCCTGCGCGACGACTGAACGAATGAACGAGGCGGCATTTCGGTTACAATGCCGCCTCGTGTGGAAGCGTGGCCGAGCGGTTTAAGGCACTGGTCTTGAAAACCAGCGACGGGAAACTGTCCGTGAGTTCGAATCTCACCGCTTCCGCCAGGAAATTCGCCGAACCCCGTCCATTCGCAGAATGACGGGGTTTTTTGTTTGTCGCACGCGTGCGCCCCGCACGAGCCGACACGTCGCGCCGGATGCCGTTACAATCCCGCGCTCCGATTCGCGAAACGGGAACTCCACGTCATGAAGCCCTTCCTCGTCTCGTCGCTCGCCGCGCTGCTGGTTGCCGTCAGCACGCATGCGGCGGCCGACACCGCCTCCGGCGACGCGCAAGCATCGTGTGCGATCGCGTACGTGACCGGCGTCGGCGGTTCGCCGCGCGGCCTGAGCGAATACCTCGCGAGCCCGTCGCCATACAACTACCTGAAGGACAACGAGCTTCAATGCAAGGTGGGTGACGACGGACGCACGTCGAACTGCACCGGCGTGACCTATCTGCGCAACGAACAGGTCAGCGTATACGACGATTCCGATCCGGCGACGCTGACCGTCGTCGCGCGCGTGGAACTCGATCACGGCCAGAAGTATCCGGTGATCGTCGTCGTGCAGCGCAAGGACGCGCGCTGCAAGTAATGAAGTCGCGACGCGACACGTTCATCAGTCGAGACGGACGCGCATGCGCGCCGGGCAGCGGCAGGCGGAGCAGCAGGACGACCGACACCACGGCGCCCAACGCAAACGCAATCGCGCTCAGGAATCGGCACCGGATCGGCATGGTACGCGCGCCCGGGCGCATGCCGCCGCGCATCGCCGCACGCCTCCCCACCCCGCTCGCCATCACCTAGAATTCGTTCAACACGGCGACAAACGCCGCCGCGTATTCGATGCCGCACGCGCCACCCGTGCGCGCGGCACACGGAGATCGCCATGACCGACCTGTCGAGCGCGACGGAACACGTCGATTACGAAGGCTTCGAGATCCATGTCGTGCCGGCCGCGATGCCCGGCAGCGACACGCGCTATACCTACACCGGCTACGTGTGCCATCCGGGCGTGAATCCCGCGTTGCCCGGCCATGCGGTGCCGTTCCACGCGGACGGCGAGGAGAGCTTCGCGAGCATCGACGAGGCGACCCGTGAAGCCGTGCACATCGGCAAGAGCATCATCGACGGCACGCACCCCGACCTGTCGGTACTGTCGCTCGTGACGCACGGCTTCTGACGCGGCCGCAAAGCATCGCCGGCGATGGCGCGGAAGGCCGGTCGAGGTCGCCGCATCGGCTGGCCGCGCGGCCGGATGATCGCAGCGTGCCGCGGCTTTCAACCTTGCAACATGCGCGTCCATCGCTGACGCTGTCACATGTCGCGTCACCTCGCGACGCACCGCGCGCGATGCACGTCGCTCGACGCAGCGCCCGGCCGTCATCATCAGCGATCGCAGCAACCGATCCCGCGCGCTATGCGTTTCCCCCCATATCGTCTCGCGTCGGTACGCCTATCATTTTTCTATCGTCCCTCCCGGCCATCCCGTCATGCGCCCCCTTCTCCGTCCGCGCGTCGTCCGGCTGCGTGTCGCTGCGCTAGCCGTCGTCGCCCTGCTCGCCGCGTGCACGATCACGCCGCCTTCGTCGCTACGCTCGGTCCTGACGATTCCGTCGGTCATACGCAGCGGCACGCTCGACCAGTATCGCGTCGAGGTCGCGCATCGCGTCGCCGAGCGCAATCCGTCCGGCATGCTGCACGGCACACCGCAGGCCATGCTGCGTTCGCTGGTCGTCGTGGCCTTCACCGTCGATGGCAGCGGCCGCGTGATCAACGCGTCCGTCTATCGCAGCAACGGCGACAGCGAGGCGGAAGCGCTCGCGCTCGCGTCGCTGCGCCGCTCGGCGCCGCTGCCGGCGCCGCCGTCACGGCTGCTCGACGGCAACGGCCGGCTCGAATTGATGGAAGGCTGGCTCTTCAACGACGACGGCCACTTCCAGCTGCAAAGCACCGCGTCCGCGCAGGCGCAGTCGATCGACTGACGCGCCGCCGCGGCCCGATTGCCGGTGCACGGCGCTGCTGGCTATAATTTTCCGCACTCGCGCGGCCATCACGCCGCGCGTGCGTTCGCGCGCCGCACCCGGCAAGCGAGCCGACCACGCCGGCACCGGGCGGCGGCGACGTACCCGTCTCCATCGTCGACCGGCGGGTGACGTCCGCGCCACGGCGCGCGTCCACGCCGCCATCGCGTCATCCGCATCGATCATTTGCCCGGCAGCGCCCGGCAGGCCGTCGCCCGCCGAACGCACGCTCAGCCGGCTGCCCCAACGACAAAACGGAGACATCCATGTCCGCATCCCCCCCGGCCGTTGCACACGCAACCGGTTCGGCCGGCGCCGTCAGCCACCGGCGCATCGTGTTCGCGAGCTTCATCGGCACCGCGATCGAGTTCTACGATTTCTACGTGTACGCAACGGCCGCCGCGCTCGTCATCGGCCCCGTGTTCTTTCCGCACGGCTCCGCAACGGCGCAGGCACTGTCCGCATTCGTCACGTTCGGCATCGCGTTCATCGCGCGCCCGATCGGCTCGTTCCTGTTCGGACACTTCGGCGACCGTATCGGCCGCAAGTCGACGCTCGTCGCCTCGCTGCTCGTGATGGGCGTATCCACCACCGCAATCGGCTTCGTGCCCGGCTACGACGCGATCGGCACGCTCGCGCCGGTGCTGCTGTGCGTGCTGCGTTTCGGCCAGGGGATCGGTCTCGGCGGCGAATGGGGCGGCGCGGCGCTGCTCGCGACCGAGCATGCGCCGCAGGGCAAGCGCGGCTGGTTCGGGATGTTCCCGCAACTGGGGCCGTCGGTCGGGTTCCTGATGTCGAACGGGCTGTTCTTCGCGCTCGCGCTGTCGCTATCCGACGAGCAGTTCCGCAGTTGGGGCTGGCGCATCCCGTTCCTCGTCAGCGCAGTGCTCGTCGCGCTCGGCCTGTACGTGCGGCTCAAGATCACCGAAACGCCCGCGTTCCAGGCGGCGCTCGACCGCAACGAGCGCGTGCGCGTGCCGGTCGCGACGCTCGTCACGCAGCACTGGCAGCCGACGCTGCTCGGCGCGCTCGCGATGGTCGTCTGCTACACGCTGTTCTATATCTCGACGGTGTTCTCGCTGTCGTACGGCGTGTCGGCGCTGCATATTCCGCGCCAGAGCTTCCTCGGCCTGCTGTGTTTCGCGGTCGTCTTCATGGGGCTCGCGACGCCGCTGTCCGCATGGGCGTCGGACCGCTTCGGCCGCAAGCCGGTGCTGGTCGCCGGCGCGCTCGCCGCGCTGCTGTCGGGGTTCGCGATGGCGCCGCTGCTCGGCAGCGGCTCGATGCCGCTCGTCGCGCTGTTCCTGACGATCGAACTGTTCCTGATGGGCGTGACCTTCGCGCCGATGGGCGCGCTGCTGCCGGAGTTGTTCCCGACCAACGTCCGCTATACGGGCGCGGGCGTCGCGTACAACCTCGGCGGGATCCTCGGCGCGTCGATCGCACCGTATATCGCGCAACTGCTGGCTGCGCGCGGCGGGCTGTCGTGGGTCGGCGGCTACGTGTCGGTCGCGGCGGCGATCAGCCTGATCGGCGTATTGCTGATGCGCGAAACGCGCGACGCATCGCTCGTCTGACCCTCCGGGGCGACCCGGGTTGTACGGCGGCAGGCGCGCTCTATACTCGATCCTGGGCGCGTCGTCGCGCGCCCGGATATCCCGCCCCGACAGGAGCCGCCGCCATGAATATCCGCCTCGCCAATGCCGATCTCGTCGTGATCCTCGCGCTCGCGCTGGGTGGCGCGCTGCTGCTCGCGCTACGGTTCCGGCCGAAGACCTGGCGCGGCCTCGTGTTCGAGGCGCTGCTGGCGAATCTGGCGGCCATCGCCGCCGTCGTCACGGTCGAGATGTTGCTGGCCTGACCACGGCCGCCGCGCCGCGTCAGGCGGACAGCCGCGCGCGCAACGTGCCGTAGGCCGGGCAGACCGTATCGATCGCGTCCAGCGCCTCGTCGACGGTCGGCATCGCGCCCGGCTCGCCGATCGACAGCGCATGCGGCGCGCCGCCGATCCCGCAATGGTGGCGCGACGTCGCGACGAAAATCATCACGGTCGGCCGCTGCAACGCGTGCGCCATGTGCACGAACCCCGTATCGACCCCCACCACGAGCGCGGCCCGGCCCAGCGCCGCGCCCAGCTCGCGCACCGTCATCGCCGGCAACACGATCGCGCCCGGCGCACGAGCGGCGATATCCCGCGCATCGTCGTGCTCGGCCGCCGATCCCCACGGCAGCAACACGCGCACGCCGCGCGCCATCATCTCCGTGGCAAGGGCGGCCCAGTGTTCGGCCGGCCACTTCTTGTCAGGGTTGGACGTCGCATGGAACAGCAGCATGAACGGCCCGCCGTCGGTCACGGCCGCGGGCAGGCTCGCGTCCTGCGGTGCGACGATGCCGTACGCGGCAGCCCCTTCGGGCACGTAGCCGAGCGCTTCGCCGGCACTCACGCGCATCCCGTGCCATGCGTCGCAGTCCGGCCGCGGGCCGAAACGGTGCGAATACGCGAAGCGCGCGCCCGTTTCGCCAAGATCCTGCGTCTGGTAGCCGACACGGCGCGCGGCGCGCGCCAGCGACGAAATGATCGCGCTCTTGTAGACGCCGTGCAGATCGATGACCGCATCGTAACGATGCGCACGCAACGCACCGATCGATGCCGAGATCGCCTTCAGGTCGCCGACATTGCGCATTTTCTTGAAGCGGCGCAGCGGCGCGCACAGGACGGCGCTCACGCCCGGATGCCAGCGTACGACCTCCGCGCACGATTCGTCGACGGCCCAGTCGACCGTCACGCCGGGGAAGGCGCGATGCAGGTCGGCGACGACAGGCAGCGTCTGGACGACGTCGCCGAGCGACGTCACTTTCACGATGAGGATGCGTTTCACGATTGGCGGGGTTCTCGACGGGTTATCTTGGCATGCTAACGACGGTTGCTATGTACAGACATTACGCGAGCATTACATTTGCAACAAATTGCATCTCTTTTGTGGATTTTTGTCATTCCCTATCGGCTTCCGCGGTCCCCGCTGGCATCCGGTTCTTTTTATAATTCCCTCTTTGCCCTCCGGCCCGAGCCAATGCCGCGCCCCGCCCTTCCCGCGCTGTTTCCCGCCCTCACCCGCCGCTCGCTGCGAATCTGGCGCCAATATGGTGTTTTCTGGCTCGGGGCGATCGTCGTCGGGCTCGCGGCCGTCCTGTACGCCCGGTTGATCGACTGGGGCTACGAGTCTTTCCGCGCGATGCGCGATCACGCCGTGTGGCTGCCGCTGCTGCTGACGCCGGCGATCGCCGCGCTGTCGGCATGGATCACGCGCCGCTTCTTCCGCGGCGCCGAGGGCAGCGGCATCCCGCAGGTGATCGCAACACTGCATGCGCGGCCGAGCGCGTTCGGCGCCCGCTTGCTGACGCTGCGCATCCTGTTCGGCAAGGTACTGATCTCGTTCCTCGGCATCCTCGGCGGCTTCACGATCGGCCGCGAAGGGCCGACCGTGCAGGTCGGCGCGGCGCTGATGTTCAACCTGCGGCGCTTCTACCCGCGCTCGAACGCGCAGATCGAACGCCAGCTCGTATTGGCCGGCGCGGCGGCCGGGCTGTCGGCCGCGTTCAATACGCCGCTCGCCGGCATCGTGTTCGCGATCGAGGAACTGACCCGCAGCTTCTCCGCGCGCGCCAGCGGCGTACTGATCACCGCGATCATCCTCGCCGGCGTCGTCGCGCTCGGGCTGAACGGCAACTACACGTATTTCGGCACGATCAACGCCGGCCTCCATTTCCCGAAACTGCTGGCGGTGGCGGTGCTGGTCACCGCGATCGTGACGGGCATCGCGGGCGGCCTGTTCTGCTGGCTGCTGCTCAACACGGGGCGCTGGCTGCCCGCGCAACTGCTGGGCCTGTATCGCGAGCGGCCGATCAGGTTCGCCGCGCTCTGCGGCTTCGTGATCGCCGTCGTGGGGCTCGTATCCGGCGGCACGACGTTCGGTAGCGGCTACGCCGAGGCGCGCGGCCTCCTCGACGGCAGTCAGCATCTGTCGGTGTTCTATCCGTTCCTGAAGATGGTGTCGATGGTCGCGTCGTACCTGCCGGGCATCCCGGGCGGGATCTTCGCGCCGTCGCTGTCGATCGGTGCCGGCTTCGGCAACCTGCTGCACGCCGTGTTCAGCAACATGAGCCTGCCGATGCTGATCGCACTCGCGATGGTCGGCTATCTGGCGGCCGTCACGCAGTCGCCGATCACGTCGTTCGTGATCGTGATGGAAATGATCAACGGGCATGCGCTCGTGATTTCGCTGATGGCGACCGCGCTGGTATCGAGCCGGGTCTCGCGCTTTTTCGCGCCGCCGCTCTACGAAACGCTTGCGCAGCGCTATCTCGCGCCTCCCGTCGCGGCCGCTGCGGCGACGGCAGCCACCGCGAGCAACGTTGCCGAACCCCAGGATGAAAACGCGGCCCCCGCCGACCCGCTCGATACGCTGCGCGACGAAGGCGGCGACGAGCCTGCCGCCGCCGCGGCGGCGACCGACCGCGCCGCGCCGACACCGGCGTCGGACGATACCGGGCCGCCGGCTGCGACCGGCGCACACGGCCCGGCCCAGCCCGGCCCGCGCGACACTCAATAGATCACGACGGGCGCCGGCCGGTAGTAGGCCGGCCGCGCCGGCACGACGATGCACCCGGCCAGCGTGATCGCGACGAGCGCGATGGCGATTGCGGTTCTTTTCATCGCACGCCTGCCTCAAGCCCAGTGGCCACGCGTCCAGAACCAGTTCGGCCCGCGCTGATCCCAGTGGCCCGGCACCCAGTGCATGCCGACGCGTTCGGTTTCCCAGTGACCGCCGATCCACACGTAGCGGCCATGGTCCCAGCGCCAGTGCCCGCGCTCCCACACGTAGCCCACGCGCGTGGCCGGTACGACCTCGTAGCGCACGGGCGGCGGCGCATTCGGCGCGACGACGACGACTTCCTCGGTACGCACGGCGACCGGCTCGGCGATGACCATGCGCCCCTGCGGCGCGATCACGGGCGTGCCGACGAGAATTTCGTCCGCATGCGCGGCAAACGGCGCGACGACGGCTGACAGGCCCGCGGCGAACAGCGCGAGCGAAACGAGACGACGTGAAACGGTAGAGACAGCCATCACAACCTCCTGGTTGAACAAGTTACGCGAGCGTATTCGTTCAATGCGCGACGGGGGATGACGGCCGACAGGCGCCGTGTTACGGCGTACCCGAAAGTGCAACAGGGCGTAAGACGCGCACGGCGGCGGGCGCCGCCGTGCGGAGGGACACGCGCAAGCGTCAGGCTTGCGGAATCTCGATCTTCACTTCGAGGACTTCGAGATCGTCCTGGCGCTCGAGGCTCACGCGAATGTCATCGTCCGAAATATGGACGTACTTCGAGATGACCGCGACGAGTTCCTTCTGCAGCGCCGGCAGGTAATCGGCCGGCGGCCGGCCGCCGACCCGCTCGTGCGCGATGATGAGCTGCAGGCGCTCCTTCGCGACCGATGCGGACTTCTTCTTCTCGCCGAGGAGAAACGAAAGGATGGACATGGGCGGCCTCCGTTACTTGCTGCCGAAGAGGCGCTGCAGCAGGCCCGGCTTCTGGTAATCGGTGAAGCGCAGCGGCTTGTCCTCGCCGAGAAAGCGGGCGACGACGTCCTTGTACGCTTCGGCGACGTCGGTACCGTCGATATGCACGGCCGGCAGACCCTGGTTCGATGCGTGCAGCACGGCTTCCGACTCGGGCACCACGCCGATCAGCTTGATGCGCAGGATCTCGCTGATGTCCTCGAGCGACAGCATCTCGCCTTCGCTCACGCGCTTCGGGCTGTAACGCGTGATCAACAGGTGTTCCTTGATCGGCTCCTTGCCTTCAGTCGCGCGCTTCGTCTTCGACGACAGGATGCCGAGAATGCGATCCGAATCGCGCACCGACGACACTTCCGGGTTCGTGACGATCAGCGCTTCGTCCGCGAAGTACATCGCGTGCAGCGCGCCGGCTTCGATACCGGCCGGCGAATCGCAGACGATGTATTCGAAGTCCATCGCGACGAGGTCGTTCAGCACCTTCTCGACGCCGTCGCGCGTCAGCGCATCCTTGTCGCGCGTCTGCGACGCCGGCAGGATGAACAGGTTCTCGCACTTCTTGTCCTTGATCAGCGCCTGGTTCAGGTTCGCTTCGCCCTGGATCACGTTCACGAGGTCATACACGACGCGACGCTCGCAGCCCATGATGAGATCGAGGTTGCGCAGGCCGACGTCGAAGTCGATCACGGCCGTCTTGTGGCCGCGCAGCGCGAGACCCGACGCGAAGCTCGCGCTCGTCGTCGTCTTGCCCACGCCGCCCTTGCCCGAGGTCACCACGATGATTTTTGCCATTTACCCAATACCCTGTGTTCGTCAATGAGAGCCGATCGACCCGGAGCGCACCGCGTGAATTACGTCAGGCGCAGCGGTTCGATCATCAGTTTTTCCTCTTCGAGCCGGATCTGCACCGATTTGCCCAGTACGTCGGCGGGCAGCGGGTTCTCGGTGGTTCGATAGATACCCGCGATCGAAATCAGTTCCGGTTCGAGACACGTGCAGAAAATGCGCGCGTCGTGATTGCCGTGCACGCCGGCGAGTGCACGGCCGCGCAACGGCGCGTAGATATGAATATTGCCTTCCGCGATGATCTCCGCGCCGTGACTGACCGGCGCGAGCACCACGAGGTCCCCTTTCGCGTAAATCTGCTGCCCCGAACGCAACGGCCGGTCGATCACCAGCGTCTGCGCACCGGCTTGCCCGAGCGCCGGCGCGGGTTCCGGCGACTGTTCGGGCGCCGTTTCGGCTTCCCCAGCGGCGGCGGTGTCGACGGCTGGCACGGCCGCCGGTTCCGCTTCGTCGGCAGGTTTCGCGGCCGGCGCGCGGCGATCGCGCGCCTCCAGCAACGGCAGGCCGGCTTCCCCCGCCCAGCCCTGCGTGGCCAGCGCGACGACGCCCACCGGACGCATCCGCACGTCGTTCAGCATCTGGCGGATGTCCGCGAGCGCGACGCGTTCGCCGTCAGCCAGGCGGCGGACGTCGATCGCGACGACATCGTCGGCAAAAAACTCGGGAGTCGCTTCGAAGCGCTTGACCAGTTCGGCACGCAACGCATCGAGATCGGTCGTCTTCACGGTGAACAGCAACGTATCGACCGATCCGCTGCGCAGCTCGAAGAATGGCGATTTTTTAAGCGACATGGACACTCTGCAAAAATTTTTTGCGTATTTTACAGGCGTCCACGCGTGCGGCCATTATTTTTGGGACTCGGGGTTGCGGCGGCCCGGGCGGACGCGCAACCGGCAGGCGGGCAGGCCAGCGGCCGATCGCGCTGTCATCGCGCCGCCCGGCTGGCGTGTCGGGACAGCGTCAGTGCTTCACCTGCGACACGAACAGCGATTTCATCGCGCCGGGCATCCGCGCGATCGGCGCATGTTCGCCGGTGTTGCCGAAACCCGCACGCTCGTAGAAACGGATCGCGTTGCGGTTCGCATCGGCGATCCACGCGTAGACGTCGGTGGCGCCGCGCTCGGCGAGCCATGCAGTGGCCGTCTCCAGCAGCAGCACGCCACCGCGCAGGTGACGCACCGCATGCGCGACCCACAGTTCGCTGACGAACGCGCGCCGATCGGGCGTGTTGTCGAAATACGCGCCGATCATGCCGGCCGGATGGCCTTCGGTGTACAGCAGGAAAGTCGTCGACTCGTCGGACACGGCGCGCTGCGCGGCGATCGCCGACGCTGCGTCCGTTTCGACGGTCAGCAATTCGGCCTCCGGCGCTTCGCCGGGCGCGTAGGGCTCACGCAGCGATGCAGCGCGGAGTTCGCGATACACGCCGCCCTGGTCGGCAGCGATACGACGAACGGTCAAGGTCGAACTCATGCAGGCACAGCCCCCTTCGGACAGCAAGCTAGTAGCTTCAACCGAAAGCGGGGCATGAGTCAAATCGTAATTTTCAAACGGCGGCGCGGATCGAAAGGCGGCGGAGGTCATCGGCGACGACCCGCACCGATCGGTGTGCACGTGCAGCATCGATGCATCGGCGCAGATTGTTGGACGGTAAATGTGCTGTCGTGATCCAGCGCTTCGCCTCGTTCTCCTTGCGATGCACGGCCCTCCGGTTTCGAGCCGCGTTGCATTGCCTTGCCGCGGCCGTAATGCGACGTAATACAAGCAAACGAAACACGCGCTGCAGCAATACTTCGCCGGCCTTCTTATTGCGATGCACCATTTGTTGCCGCGGCATCACATCGGCATGCGCGCATCACGCGCCGGGCCATTCATCTGACGAACGCGCCAACCCACGGACAGATTCGCCCCTACCTGCATGTTTCAATCGGCGCGCCTGGGCGCTTCGATACGCGCGTGGTGCATGCTCCGGCGTTTGGAGCGTCACGCCTAGCGCGGGGGTTTGGCAAGCGCGCACGCCGGTCGTATAACAGGCAGATCCGGGCGACGATCCGGGGGCCGCCGCGCGCGTCGCGGACCACGAGGATTCGAAGATCTTGCATGCGGCCGCCTGCGGGCCGGCCGACTGGAGGGAGACAATGGCAACGACCGACGGATCGGCTTCGAGCTGGTCGGATGGCAAGCGTTACCTGTGGCTGCTCGGCGCGCTGACGATCACGCTGCCGATCCTCGCCGCGCAGCTCGCGCTGTCGACGGGCTTCCATGTGTTCTGGTGGTTCGGTCCGCTGTTCGCGTTCGGCGTGATCCCGATCCTCGACACGCTCATCGGCGACGATCGCGACAATCCGCCCGAAGCCGTCGTGCCGCACCTCGAGCGCGAACGCTATTACCGGTACATCGTCTATCTCGCGACTTTCGTCGAATACGTCGCGTTCTTCATGTGCGTGTGGATCGTCGGCACGCACGCGCTCGCGTGGTACGACTACGTCGGCTTCGCGCTGTCGCTCGGCGCCGCGACGGGCATCTCGATCAATACCGCGCACGAGCTCGGGCACAAGACCGACCGCTTCGAACGCTGGCTCGCGAAGATCACGCTCGCACCGGTCGCGTACGGCCACTTCTACGTCGAGCACAACCGCGGCCATCACGTGCGCGTCGCGACCGCCGAGGACCCGGCGAGCGCGCGCTATGGCGAATCGTTCTGGGCGTTCCTGCCGCGCACGGTGACGGGCAGCATCCGCTCGGCATGGCGACTCGAAAAAACCCGCCTCGAGCGCCTCGGGCGTTCGCCTTGGACGTGGCGCAACGAAGTACTGCACGCATGGGCGATGACCGCGGTCGTATGGGGCATCGCGATCGCGATGGCCGGCAAGATCGTGATCCCGTTCCTCGTGATCCAGGCCGTCTACGGCGCTTCGCTGCTCGAAGTGGTGAACTACGTCGAGCACTACGGGCTCGGCCGCCGCAAGCTGCCGAGCGGCCGCTACGAACGCTGCACGCCGCAGCATTCGTGGAACAGCAATCACGTCGTCACGAACCTGTTCCTGTACCAGTTGCAGCGACACGCCGACCATCACGCGAATCCGACGCGCTCGTACCAGGCGCTGCGCCACTTCGACGATGCGCCGCAATTGCCGGCCGGCTACGCGACGATGATCCTGCTCGCATACGTGCCGCCGCTCTGGTATCGCGTGATGAACCCGCGCGTTCGCGCGCACTATCGCGGCGACATGGCGCAATCGAACATCAAGCCGTCGATCCGAGACAAGGTGCTGGCGCAGTATCCGGCTGGGGCGTGACGGTTCGGCGAGGACGGTGTGGAAACCGGCGGGCACCGCTTGAAACGGTCGGTGCGCCGGTAGCCCGCCCGCTGTCACTGCATCGGCAATCGGCACATTGCACCGGCGACCCAAAACGAAAAACCCCTTGATCCTTCCGGATCAAGGGGCTTCGTATTTTGGCGGAGAGGGTGGGATTCGAACCCACGGTACGGGGAAACCGTACGCCTGATTTCGAGTCAGGTACATTCGACCACTCTGCCACCTCTCCTTCCTTACTGCATTTCGCGGCTGGTCGTTTCCGCGAGAAAAAGATTATAAGACGATCTCTTCGTGGCCGACAAGCCCTTTTTGCAAATTTTTTGCGAAGGCGCCGAACGGCCGCGTTACGACGCCTGCGCCGGCGCGTCGATACGCTCCATGCCGCCCATGTACGGACGCAGCACTTCCGGCACCGTGACCGAGCCGTCCGCGTTCTGGTAGTTCTCCAGCACCGCGACGAGCGTCCGGCCGACCGCCAGACCCGAACCGTTCAGCGTGTGCACGAGTTCGGGCTTGCCCTGTGCGTTGCGGAACCGCGCCTGCATCCGGCGCGCCTGGAACGCCTCGGTGTTCGAGCAGCTCGAGATTTCGCGATAGGTGTTCTGCGCGGGCAGCCACACCTCGAGGTCGAACGTCTTCGCGGCCGAGAAGCCCATGTCGCCCGTGCACAGCGTGATCACGCGGTACGGCAGGCCGAGCTTCTGCAGGATCGCTTCCGCGTGGCCGACCATCTCGTCGAGCGCCGCATACGACGTTTCGGGCGCGACGACCTGCACCATCTCGACCTTGTCGAACTGGTGCTGACGGATCATCCCGCGCGTGTCGCGGCCGTACGACCCGGCTTCCGAGCGGAAGCACGGGGAATGCGCGGTGAGCTTGATCGGCAGCGCGGATGCGTCGACGATCGATTCGCGCACGGTGTTCGTCAGCGAAATCTCGGACGTGGAGATCAGGTATTGCGTGACCTTGTTCTCCTCGCCGCCCTTCTCGACGCGGAACATGTCGTCCGCGAACTTCGGCAGTTGGCCCGTGCCGTACAGGATCTCCGGGTTCACGATGTACGGCGTGTACGTTTCGGTATAGCCGTGCTGCTGCGTGTGCGTGTCGATCATGAACTGCGCGAGTGCGCGATGCAGGCGCGCGATCGGGCCGCGCAGCATCGTGAAGCGCGCGCCGGCGAGCTTCGCGCCCGTCTCGAAATCGAGGCCGAGCGGCGTGCCGACGTCGACGTGATCCTTCACCGCGAAGTCGAACTGGCGCGGCGTGCCCCAGCGGCGCACCTCGACGTTGTCGGCTTCGTCCTTGCCGACCGGCACGCTTTCGTGCGCGACGTTCGGCATGCCGAGCATCAGCTCGGACAGGCGCGCCTGGATGTCGCCGAGCCTGGCTTCCGACGCCTTCATTTCGTCGCCGATCCCGCCGACCTCGGCCATCACGGCCGACGTGTCCTCGCCCTTCCCCTTCATCGCGCCGATCTGCTTCGACAAGCTGTTGCGGCGCGCCTGGAGCTCTTCGGTGTGGGTCTGGATCGCACGGCGTTCCGCTTCGAGTGCGGAGAACGCGGCGACGTCGAGGGTGTAGCCGCGATCGGCGAGGCGCTTGGCGACGCCGTCGAGGTCTTTGCGCAGCAACTGGATGTCGAGCATGGGAGGACTTGGAAAATCGTTGTGTAAGACGGGAATTCTAACGCACCCCGCGGCCGCCACGGCGTTGGCCGGACGGACAATGCCGCAAACGGCCGGCCATGGCAGTATCGCATTGCCGGGCCGCCGCATCGGCGGACGGCGAATTGCCGCGCGCGTCGTCATGACGGATCGCAACATGTCCGCCCCGGCGGGCGGCAACCGTATCAGGCGGAGCGCCGGCTCCGCGTCACAGCACGCGAAGGAATCCGATGACCATCGAACTCGACAAGGACGTGCGCGACCGCGCGATCACGTCGCTGCAACGTTATTTCACGGAAAACATGGACGAGCCGATCGGCAACATCCAGGCCGGCGCGCTGCTCCATTTCTTCATTCAGGAGATCGCACCGGCGATCTACAACCTCGCGATCGCCGACGCGCAGGAACGCCTGCATGCGCGGGTCGCCGAACTCGATATCGAATGCCACGAAGAGCCGTTCGAATACTGGAAGAAACAGCAGCCGGGCCGCAAGCGCTGATGCGTCCACGGCTGCGCGGATCGAACCGGCCCGCGCGGCGCCATCAGTCCGATCAGTCCTTCTTGCCCGCCTCGCGATCGAGCTCGCGCAGCCACGCGAGCTTCTCGGCGATCTTCGATTCGAGCCCGCGCGGCACCGGCTGGTACCAGCGCGGCTCGCGCATTCCGTCCGGCAGATACGTCTCGCCGGCCGCGTACGCGTTCGGCTCGTCGTGCGCGTAACGATAGGCGTGGCCGTAGCCGAGTTCCTTCATCAGCTTGGTCGGCGCGTTGCGCAGATGCACGGGCACCTCGCGCGACTTGTCCTGCTTCACGAACGCCATCGCCTGGTTGAACGCGTTGTAGCCGGCGTTGCTCTTCGCCGCGCACGCGAGATAGATGACGGCCTGCCCGAGCGCGAGTTCACCTTCCGGCGAGCCGAGCCGCTCGTAGGTTTCGGCCGCGTCGTTCGCCACCTGCAGCGCGCGCGGGTCGGCCAGGCCGATGTCTTCCCACGCCATCCGGACGATGCGCCGCGCGAGATACTTCGGATCCGCGCCGCCGTCGATCATCCGGCAGAACCAGTACAGCGCGCCGTCCGGGCTCGAGCCGCGCACCGACTTGTGCAGCGCCGAAATCTGGTCGTAGAAGTTGTCGCCGCCCTTGTCGAAGCGGCGCGCATTCAGCGTCATCGCGCTGCCGACGAAATCGGCATCGATCGTCGCGACGCCGGCCGACGTCGCCGCCGTCTGCGCCTGTTCGAGCAGGTTCAGGAAGCGGCGCGCGTCGCCGTCCGCATAGCCGATCAGCGTATCGACCGCCTTGTCGTCGAACGCGAGGCCGTCGAGCGCGATTTCCTGCGCACGCTTGAGCAACTGGCGCATCTCGTCGTCGTTCAGCGACTTCAGCACGTACACCTGCGCCCGCGACAGCAACGCCGAATTGACCTCGAAACTCGGGTTTTCGGTCGTCGCGCCGATGAAGGTCACGAGGCCCGATTCGACGAACGGCAGCAGCGCATCCTGCTGCCCCTTGTTGAAACGGTGGATCTCGTCGACGAACAGGATCGTGTGGCGGCCGGTGCGGTTCAGCGTGTCCTTCGCCTGCTCCATCGACTCGCGGATGTCCTTCACGCCGCCGAGCACCGCGGACAGCGCGATGAATTCGCAGTCGAACGCGAGCGCGGTGAGCCGCGCGAGCGTCGTCTTGCCGACGCCGGGCGGCCCCCACAGGATCATCGAATGCGGCTTGCCGGATTCGAACGCGAGCCGCAGCGGCTTGCCTTCGCCCAGCAAATGCGTCTGGCCGATCACCTCGGCGAGCGTTTTCGGCCGCAGCGCCTCGGCGAGCGGGCGGCGCGGCTCGACTTGAAACAGGTCGGACATGAACCCTCGCTCCACATCAAACGGTAGCGGCCGAACCGGCCGCCGGACCCGACATTATGACAGCCGAGCGAGCGCGCCGCCGGGGCTGGTACACGTGGTGCCCGCGCCGGTACTCGCGTCTGTAGCACGCGCCCGTTGCACGCGTCCGTTACACGCGTCTGTTGCACGCGCCCGTTACACGCGTCTGTTGCACGCGCCCCCAAACAACACGGGCCTGCCGTTGACGGCAGGCCCGTGTCGGGAAAACGGCGCAACGAACGTCAGCCGTTGATCACGTCCGCACCCTTCGGCACCACGAACTTGAACGTATCGCCCTTCAGCGACGGGTTCGTCTGGATGTTCGTGAAGGTCAAGAGCGTGACGTTGCCGAACACGTCGTGCAACTCCATCGCGGCGAGCGTGCCGTTGCGGAAACCGATGCCGATCCGCTGGAACTGCGTGTCCTGCGCCTTCGGCAGCATCTCGAGCCACTCGATGCCGCCCTTCTCGCCCGCATCGCGCAGCGTGTAGCTCTTGTCGAGATCGTTGCTGCCGAACAGGATCGCGGCCGGGCTCGCGCCCAGCGCGCCGTTCAGCTTGCGCTCGGTGACCTGGTTCAGGTCGCGGTCGTACACGTAGAGCTTGTCGCCGTCGGCCTGCAGCACCTGCTGGTACGGCTTCTGATACGTCCAGATGAACTTGCCCGGCCGCGCGAACACGAACGTGCCGCTCGAATTGTCGGTGGGCTTCGGCGCGGCCTGCGCGGCGCTCGCGCCCTTGGCGGGCGCCTTGACGATCTGCTGCGTGAAATCGCCCTTCGCCGAACGCACCTGCGACACGAAGGCCTTCAGTTGCTCGGTGCCGCCCGCGAACGCGTGCGTCGCCGCGAGCATCAGCGATGCGCCGGCGAGCGCCGCGCCGAGCCAGCGCCGCGTCGAACGAAGGGAAGGGACGAACGAAAGTTGCTGCATATTGCGGTTTTCTCCCTGGGTGGCCGGCGCTGCGGGCGCCGCGGACTCATTCCGCGTCGCGCGCCGGCACAAGAATTTCGCGGTTGCCGCTCGACGACATCGCCGACACGAGCCCCGATTGCTCCATCTGCTCGAGCAGCCGCGCCGCGCGGTTGTAGCCGATCCGCAGATGACGCTGCACGAGCGAGATCGACGCGCGGCGGTTCTTGATGACGATCTCGACCGCCTGGTCGTACAGCGGATCAGACTCGCCGCCGCCTTCGCCGGTTCCCGCACCGGCCGAGCCCTCGTCGCCGTCGGCGGTGCCGCCCTCGAGCAGGCCCTCGACGTAATTCGGCTCGCCCTGCTCCTTGAGCTTCTCGACGACGCGATGCACTTCGTCGTCGGCGACGAACGCGCCGTGCACGCGCACCGGCAACCCGCTGCCCGGCGGCAGATAGAGCATGTCGCCCATGCCGAGCAACGATTCGGCGCCCATCTGGTCGAGGATCGTGCGCGAGTCGATCTTCGACGACACCTGGAACGCGATCCGCGTCGGCACGTTCGCCTTGATCAGGCCCGTGATCACGTCGACCGACGGGCGCTGCGTCGCGAGGATCAGGTGGATGCCGGCCGCACGCGCCTTCTGCGCGATCCGCGCGATCAGTTCCTCGACCTTCTTGCCGACGACCATCATCAGGTCGGCCAGCTCGTCGATCACGACGACGATGTTCGGCAGGCGGCCGAGCGGCTCGGGATCGTCCGGCGTCAGGCTGAACGGGTTCGGAATCTTCTCCTCGCGCTTGGCCGCATCGTCGATCTTGTTGTTGTAGCCCGCGAGGTTGCGCACGCCGAGCTTGCTCATCAGCTTGTAGCGGCGCTCCATCTCCGCGACCGTCCAGTTCAGCGCATGGCCGGCCTGGCGCATGTCGGTGACGACCGGGCACAGCAGGTGCGGAATGCCTTCGTAGACGCTCATTTCGAGCATCTTCGGATCGATCAGGATCAGGCGCACCTGCTCGGCGGTGGCCTTGTACAGCAGCGACAGGATCATCGCGTTGATCCCGACCGACTTGCCCGAGCCGGTCGTGCCGGCCACGAGCAAGTGCGGCATCTTCGCGAGATCCGCGCACACCGGCTTGCCGCCGATGTCCTTGCCGAGGCTCAGCGTCAGCGCCGACGGCGCGGCCGCATACACCTCGGAGCCGATGATCTCGGACAGATGCACCGTCTGGCGGCGCTGGTTCGGCAGCTCGAGCGCCATGTAGTTCTTGCCGGGAATCGTCTCGACCACGCGGATCGACACGAGCGACAGCGAACGCGCGAGATCCTTCGCGAGGTTGACGATCTGGCTGCCCTTCACGCCGGTGGCCGGCTCGATCTCGTAGCGCGTGACGACCGGGCCCGGATACGCGGCGACGACGCTCGCCTCGACGCCGAAGTCCTTCAGCTTCTTCTCGATCAGGCGCGACGTGAATTCGAGCGTATCGGCGGAAATCGCTTCCTGCGTCTTCGGCGCCGGGTCGAGCAGCGACACCGGCGGCAGCGTCGAATCGCCGGGCAGGTCGGTAAAGAGCGGCACCTGGCGCTCGCGCTCGACGCGCTCGGACTTCGCCGGCGTGACGACCGGCGGCACGATCGTCACCGGCTCGTGATCCTCGATGCGCACGCGCTCCTCTTCGACCTTGCCTTCGCGGCGCACCGCCGCGGCCTCGCCGAGCTTGCGGTCGCGCTCGGCCTCGCGGCGCAGCTTCGCGACGTTGACGGCGGACAGGATCGCGCCGCCGACGCGCTCGGCGACCGACAGCCATGAGAAGCGAAAATACAGCGACAGGCCGATCGCGAGCGCGATCAGCAGCAGCAGCGTGCCGCCCGTGAAGCCGAACGCATGCGACATCGCGCCCGCGACGGCCTCGCCGACCACGCCGCCCGGCGCGCGCGGCAACTGCACCTTCAGCGACCACATGCGCAACGCCTCGATGCCGTCGCAGGCGAGCACGACCAGCACGAACGCAAAGATTTCGGTGAGCCAGCCGATCGGCCGCTCCGGTTCGTCGGGAATCGCCTCGTGACGCGTGATGCGGCGGTAGTTGACGGCGATGCGCCGCCCGAGCGGCACGATCAGCCAGTAGGCCGACAGGCCGAACAGCAGCAGGATGATGTCGGCGGTCCACGCGCCGACGCGGCCGGCCCAGTTCGAGATGTGATCGACCTGGGCGGCGTGCGTCCAGCTCGGATCGCGCCGGCTGTAGCTCAGCAGGGCCATCACCAGAAAGGCGCAGAGCGCGACCTGGAGAATCCAGCGGATCTCCGTGAGGAGCTTCGACATCCGGTGCGGCAACGCCTGTGCCTGGGCGGAATAAGGAGCTTTTGCCATGAATCCGTATAAAGAGGACGGGCCGTGCGCCCGCCTGTCGTTCGATCGCGCTTATTGTAAACGCTGCATCGCGCCGCCAAGTGTAAATGACGGTTACATGGCGGGAACGGGGCGCCCAACCGGCGCCGCCGGCGGCTGCCAGCCGGCCGGATGCCCGCGCCTGCGACAACGCGCCGCCACATGGCAAACCGCCGCCCGCCCCGCCGCCCCGGTACGGACGGCAGGCCGCCAAACGCTATCGCCACGATTGAAACTCTCGTTCGGCAGCGCAGCAACGGGGCCTTTATAATGCGCGTCTGATACCCATCTATGACGGCATCCCGGTCAATCCGGATCGTACGGCGAGCCCTACCCCGCCCGCCGCGGCCGCCTTTTACGGATTCGCATATGTCCACGCCCAAACACGCCAAAGTCCTGATTCTCGGTTCCGGCCCCGCCGGCTACACGGCCGCCGTCTACGCGGCACGCGCCAATCTGTCCCCGGTGCTGATCACCGGCATCGCGCAGGGCGGCCAGCTGATGACCACGACCGATGTCGAAAACTGGCCGGCGGACGCGAAGGGCGTGCAAGGCCCGGAACTGATGGCGCGCTTCCAGGAGCACGCGGAGCGCTTCAACACCGAAATCGTCTTCGACCACATCCACACCGCGAAGCTGCACGAAAAGCCGATCCGCCTGATCGGCGACTCGGGCGAATACACGTGCGACTCGCTGATCATCGCGACCGGCGCATCCGCGCAGTATCTCGGCCTGCCGTCCGAGGAAGCGTTCATGGGCAAGGGCGTGTCCGCCTGCGCGACCTGCGACGGCTTCTTCTATCGCAACCAGGAAGTCGCGGTGATCGGCGGCGGCAACACGGCCGTCGAGGAAGCGCTGTACCTGACCGGCATCGCGAAGAAGGTCACCGTGATCCACCGCCGCGACAAGTTCCGCGCGGAGCCGATCCTGATCGACCGCCTGCTGGAGAAGCAGAAGGAAGGCGTCGTCGACATCAAGTGGGATCACGTGCTCGACGAAGTGACCGGCGAGGAGTCGGGCGTCACGGGCCTGCGCATCAAGAACGTGAAGACCGGCGCGACGGAAGACCTGCACGTGCAGGGCGTGTTCGTCGCGATCGGCCACAAGCCGAACACCGACCTGTTCCAGGGCCAGCTCGAAATGAAGGACGGCTACATCCTGACGAAGAGCGGCCTGCAAGGCAACGCGACGTCGACGAGCGTGCCGGGCGTGTTCGCGGCAGGCGACGTGCAGGACAACGTGTATCGCCAGGCGATCACCAGCGCGGGCACGGGCTGCATGGCCGCGCTCGACGCGCAGCGCTACCTCGAGAGCCTGCACGACAAGAAGTGAGCCGGGAGCCTCGCCGCGGCGGGCGCTACAATGGCGTCCGCTGCCGCGAAGCGGGCTCGACCGGAAAGCCGCTGCCGCCGCGCAGCGGCTTTTTTTCTGCCCGCGCGCCCGAACGCGCCTGCCCCGTTACCGAATCATGGCGAAGAACCAGCCCCACCCGAGCGATCCCGCGAAGCGGAAGATCGCTGCCCGCCCCGTGACCCCGGCGCCCGAGGCGCCGCCGCCCGCCCTCGACGCGGCCGCGTTGCGCGGTCAGGGCCTCGCGGGCCTCGGCGCGTTGCGCAAGTCGCTGCAAGGCGAAGCCGATCGCCGCGAACGCGCGCGCATCGAAACCGAGAAGGCCGAGCGCAAGGCGGAAGCCGACGCGAATCTGTTCCGCAACGAGATCGGCGCGATCCGGCCGCTGAACGCGCCGCCGCGCGCGTCGTCGGGCCGCACGCCGCCCGACCCGGTGCCGAAGCAGACGCAGCGCGACGAGCAAGCCGTGCTGAACGCGACGCTGTCCGACGAGTTCGATCCCGAGACGCTGCTCGACAGCGACGACTCGCTGTATTACCACCGCCCCGGCATCAGCCGCGACGTCGTGCGCAGGCTGAGGAGCGGTGCGTGGATCGTGCAGGCGCAGATCGATCTGCACGGCATGCGGCGCGACGAAGCGCGCGACGCGCTCGCCGAATTCATCCGCGAAGCCGGCAAGAAAGGGCTGCGCTGCCTGCGCGTGATCCACGGCAAGGGGCTCGGCTCGATCGGCAAGGAACCCGTGCTGAAGGGCAAGGTGCGCGCATGGCTGGTGCAGAAGGAGGAAGTGATCGCATTCTGCGAGGCGCGCGGCCACGACGGCGGCGCAGGCGCGGTGCTCGTGCTGCTGCAGCCGCATGCGACGCCGGCCGACCGGGGGCCGCGTGCCGCATCCTAGGCTGACGCTCGCGATCGCGGTACTGGAGGCGATCGCCACGCTCGCATTCGCGATTTCGGGGTTCATCGAGGCACGCAAGAACCGCCTCGACTCGGTCGGCACGTTCGTCGTCGCGCTCGCGACCGCCTTCGGCGGCGGCACGCTGCGCGACATCCTGCTCGAGCGCCGGCCGTTCTACTGGGTCGTGCACGACGACTACGTGATCGCGATCTTCGTGCTCGCGCTGTTCGCGCCGTTCGTACTGCGGATGCTGTCGCGGCTGTCGGCCGAACGGCTGCTGCTGATCGCCGACGCGATCGGGCTCGGCATCTTCAGCATCTCGGGCACGTCGATCGCGCTCGACGCCGAAATGCCGCGCTTCATCGCGGTGATGATGGGCGTGATTACCGGCGTGGTCGGCGGGATCGTCCGCGACGTGCTGTGCAACGACATCCCGCTGATCCTGCGCGATTCGCGGCCGTACGCGACCTGCGCGTTCGTCGGCTGCTGGTTCTACCTGCTGCTCGTGTGGCTGCAGTTCGACTCGGTGTACAGCGTGCTGCTCGCGACTGGCTTCATCCTCGCCGCGCGGCTCGCGACGTTCAAGTTCGACGTGCGGTTGCCGCATTGAATCCGGGCATTGTTTGAGGCACGAGGGGCCGTCGAAACCGGCTTCTCGTCGCCGCACGCCGGTGATCCGAAAACGCCCGATCGATCGGACACAGTTTTTTACAATTCCCTTTCGCAATCGACAACCCCGTGCTACGTTTCGCCCGACAAACGCGAACGGGTGCGGCATGACTATTTTTTACGCGGTAGTTGAAGGCGATCCGCTGGATAGCGGCGGCTACGTACTCGATGGCGGTAAGTGCGGAACGATCGTCGATGACGACGGCAAACGCCGGAAAATCACGTTCGTCGGACAACGCGCGTGGTGCAGCACATGCGAGAGCGTCGGGACAATCGAAGCGGCCCCCGGCGCGCCGAGCAAAAAGCGACTGCGCGACTTCACTTCCGCGCGGTCACAAACACCTCGCCCTCGTCCGTTTCGATCATGCAGGGCAATTCGAGCGGTGTGATCGTCCGTCCATTCACGACGATCATGAGGATATTCGGCCACAATCGTGCAGATCCGCAAAGCGCCAGTTATGCAGGTATGAGCGTCGAAACCGGGTACTACACCCCCGGCGAGGAAGGGTGGGACTACAGAAACGAGACCACAGGCGCCGAAGTGAAGGACTTTCTAAAGCAATTCCAGCTGTATCGCTGGAATTTCGCTGCATTCAATCAGTAATGCCGAGGCAAGGATGCGTGCGTTCTTTTCGGTAATCGCAGATAGCGACCTGTTCGGTACACTCGCGACCGTTTGTCTGGTCGTCGCCGTGGCCGGCCTGTTCTCCACCGTCCGCCGCTCGAGATTTTATTTTCCGGCCGTCTTCGCGTGCCTTCTGTTCATGCCGCTCATGCATGCGATCGGTTCGTATCTCTTGTCATTGCCGAGTCCGTGATTGCCTCCATACAGCGTGCTGCTCGCGACCGGCTTCATCCTCGCCGCGCGGCTCGCGACGTTCAAGTTCGACGTGCGGTTGCCGCATTGACGCGGCACCGGCATGCACAGACGAAAGGGGCCGTTTCGAAACGGCCCCTTCTTCATTCAGCGCATCCAGTGCCTCACGCGATCCGTTCTTCCGACGCCGGATCGAACAGCACGGCCTTCGACACGTCGAACAGCAGCGACTGCGTCTGCCCCGGCTGCGGGTTCGCGGCCGGATGCACGCGGCTCACGATCCGCTTGCCGTTCACCTGCGCGAACACGTGCGTGTCCGGCCCGGTCGGCTCGGTCACGTCGACGCGCACGTCGATCGGCTGCAGCTTCGACGCCTCGCCGTGATGTGCGTTGCGCGCGTCGGTGATGCGCTCCGGGCGCAACCCGAGAATCACCTCGCGGCCCACGTGCGACTTCAGCTTCGCCGCGTCGAACGGCAGGTTCAGCGCGCTGCGCGCGAGGCCCGTGTCGATCTCGAGCGCGATGCCGCTGCCCTGCTCGGCCAGCTTGCCATTGATGAAGTTCATCGGCGGCGCGCCGATGAAGCCCGCGACGAACAGGTTCGACGGCGAATCGTAGATCTCCTGCGGCGCGCCGAACTGCTGGACAACGCCGTCCTTCATCACCGCGATCCGGTCGCCGAGCGTCATCGCCTCGATCTGGTCGTGCGTCACGTAGACGATCGTCGTGCCGAGGCGCTGGTGCAGCAGCTTGATTTCCGCGCGCATCTCGATACGCAGCTTCGCGTCGAGGTTCGACAGCGGTTCGTCGAACAGGAACAGCGACGGATCGCGTGCAAGCGCGCGGCCCATCGCGACGCGCTGGCGCTGGCCGCCCGACAGCTGGCCCGGCTTGCGGTCGAGCAGGTGCTGGATCTGCAGCATCGCCGACACGCGATCGACGATCTGCTGCTGCTCGCTCTTCGGCACCTTGCGGATGTTCAGCCCGAACGAGATGTTCTCGCGCACCGTCATCGACGGATACAGCGCGTACGACTGGAACACCATCGCGATGTCGCGATCCTTCGGCGACAGGTCGTTGACGACCTTGCCGTCGATGCAGATCTCGCCGCTCGTGACCGTCTCGAGCCCGGCGATCATGTTGAGCAGCGTCGATTTCCCGCAGCCCGAGCCGCCGACCAGGATCAGGAACTGTCCGTCCTCGATCTCGATGTCGACACCCTTCAGGACCGGCACCCCGTTCGGGTAGGTCTTGTACACGTCACGGATGGAAAGGCTTGCCATGCTGTGAATCCTCTGTCTCGTCTCGCGCGGCGCACGCCGGCGCCGCGTCGGGTTCGTTTCGATGCGCCGCGCGGGGTGCGCGGCCGGTTCGTCGTATCGGATAAAGCCGCGCTTACCCCTTCACCGCGCCTGCCGTCAGCCCGCGCACGAAGTAGCGGCCGGCGACGATGTAGACGAGCAGCGTCGGCAGCGCGGCGATGATCGCGCCGGCCATGTCGACGTTGTATTCCTTCACGCCCGTCGACGTGTTGACGAGGTTGTTCAGCGCGACCGTGATCGGCATCGAATCGACGCCGGAGAACACGATCCCGAACAGGAAGTCGTTCCAGATCTGCGTGAATTGCCAGATCAGGCACACCATGAAGATCGGCAGCGACACCGGCAGCAGGATCTTCGTGAAGATCGTGAAGAAGCCCGCGCCGTCGATGCGCGCGGCCTTCACGAGTTCGGCCGGCACGCTCACGTAGAAGTTGCGGAAAAACATCGTCGTGAACGCGATCCCGTACACGACGTGCACGAACACGAGGCCCGGAATCGTGTTCGCGAGGCCGAGCATTCCCTGCAGGCGCGCCATCGGCAGCAGGATCACCTGGAACGGAATGAAGCAGCCGACCAGCATCATCGTGAACAGCGCGTCCGCACCGCGAAAGCGCCAGTGGGTGAGCACGTAGCCGTTGAACGCGCCGATCAGCGACGAGATCAGCACGGCCGGGATCACCATCTGCAGCGAGTTCAGGAAGAACGGCTTCATCCCGTCGCAGCGCACGCCGGTGCAGGCGCCGCTCCATGCCTTGACCCACGGGTCGACGGTCCACGTGGTGGGCGGCGTCAGCAGGTTGCCGGTACGAAGCTGGTCGAGGTCCTTGAACGACGTCGACAGCATCACGTAGATCGGAAACAGGAAATACAGCGCGAACAGGATCAGTGCCGCATAGATCACTGCCCGGCTGATCGTCATCTTAGGCTGCATTGCGGGTGCTCCTCGATTCCATATACATCAGCGGCACCAGCACCGCGACCACGGTCGCGAGCATCATCACCGAGGACGCCGCGCCGAGCCCGAGCTGGCCGCGGTTGAACGAAAACGTGTACATGAACATGGCCGGCAGCGACGACGACGTGCCCGGGCCGCCCGCCGTCAGCGCGACGACGAGGTCGAAGGTCTTGATCGTGATGTGGCAGAGGATCAGCAGCACCGAGAAGAACACCGGGCGCATGCTCGGGATCACGATCTTGCGGTAGATGGTCGGCAGCGTCGCGCCGTCGACCTGCGCGGCCTTGAAGATCTCGCCGTCGACGCCGCGCAGCCCCGCGAGGAACAGCGCCATCACGAAGCCGGTCGACTGCCACACGGCCGCGATCACCACGCAGAAGATCGCCTTGTCCGGATCGTCGAGCCAGCCGAACGAGAAGCTCGTCCAGCCCCAGTCGTGCATCACCTTCTCGAGGCCGAGGCCGGGGTTCAGGATCCACTGCCACGCGGTGCCCGTGACGATGAACGACAGCGCCATCGGGTACAGGAAGATCGCGCGCAGCGCGCCTTCGTTGCGGATCCGCTGGTCGAGCAGGATCGCGAGGAACAGCCCGAGCGCGACGCAGATCGCGATGAACGGAATCCCGAACCAGCCGAGGTTCGCGGCGGAGGTCCACCACACGTCGTTCTGGAACAGGTCCGTGTAACGGCCGAAGCCGTCGAATTCGTAGTTGGGCAACAGCCGCGAGTTGGTCAGCGACAGATAGCCGGTAATCAGAATGAAGCCGTAGATGAACACGACGGCGATCGCGACGCTCGGCGCGAGCACGAGCTTCGGGATCCAGCGATCGGCGAAGGCCGACATCGGCGACGTACGCCGTGCGGCGGCAGCGCCGGATCCGTTTCCGCTAAGAGGGGCAGCCACTTGATTCGACTCCTGGAACGAGGGCGACGCAGGCCTGGCCGGCGCCGGGTACGGCACGGGCTCGCGGGCGAGCCCGTTTGCTGCACATGCAAAAACGCCCGGCCGATGAAGCGTGTCCGGCCGGGCGCCTGGCGCGCGTTACTTGACCTTCGCGGCCTTCGCGAGCGCGGCGACCGCGCTCTTCGAATCCTGCTGCGAGTTCATGAACTTCGTCACGACGTCCGTGATCGCGCCGGCGGTCGCGTCGCCTTGCGCCATGCCGTGCGCGAGCGACGGCACGAAACCGCCCGACTTGATCGCGGTCTGCTCGTCGGCATACGACTTCTTCGCGCAGTCGTCGAACTTGTCCATCTTCACGCCGAGACGCACCGGCACCGAGCCCTTCAGCAGGCTGAACTGCTCCTGGAAGTCCGGCGTCATGATCGTCTTCGCGAGCGCGAGCTGGCCCGGCGTCGCGTTCTTCTCGCCCTTCTGCTGGAAGAACACGAACGAATCGACGTTGAACGTGTACGCGTTCGCCGTGCCCGGCACCGGTGCGCAGATGTAGTCCTTGCCCGACTTCTTGCCCGCGTTCTCGAACTCGCCCTTCGCCCAGTCGCCCATGAACTGCATGCCGGCCTTGCCGTTGATGACCATCGCGGTCGCGAGGTTCCAGTCGCGGCCGTTACGGCCGGTATCGAAGTAGCCCTGGATCTTGCGCACCGTGTCGAATACCGACACCATCTGCGGCGACGTCAGCGTCGCCTGGTCGAGGTCGACCAGCGCCTTCTTGTAGAACGCCGGGCCCTGCGACAGCACGACGTCCTCCCACAGCGTCAGGTCCTGCCACGGCTGGCCGCCCATCGCGATCGGCTGGATGCCCGCGGCCTTCAGCTTGTCGGCCACCGCGAAGAATTCAGGCCAGGTGGTCGGCACCTTCGCGCCGACCTTGTCGAGCGCGGCCTTGTTGATGTACAGCCAGTTGACGCGGTGCACCGAGAACGGCGCGGCGACGGTATGGCCCTTGTACTTGATGATCTTGTCGATTTCCGGCGGCAGGTTCTGCTTCCAGTCGCCGGCAGCCGAATCGATGTTGACGAGCACGCCTTGATCGGCCCAGTCCTGGATCAGCGGGCCCTTGATCTGCGCGGCCGACGGAGAATCGCCGCTGATCACCTTGGTCTTCAGCGCGGTCATCGCCGCGGCGCCGGCGCCGCCGGCGACCGCGAAGTCCTTCCACACGTAGCCCTGCTTCTGCAGGTCGTCCTTCAGCACGCCGACGGCCTTCGACTCGCCGCCCGAGGTCCACCAGTGCAGCACGGTTACGTTCTCGGCTGCCTGCGCCGCCACGGCGCCAGCCATCAGGCCTGCGGCGCAGAGCGCGCCCATGATCGAGCGAACTTTCATTACTTATCTCCTCCAGACTGAATCAACTCGTGAGGTTCCCTGACCGGGAACCGGCTTCTTGATAACGACGGGGAAATCGAGCCGCGGGACGCATGCAGCGTACGGGGCCGATGACCGGCCGGGCTCTTACAGAAAGCGTGAATCGAGATTCAACGGCGTGTCTCCTCTTTGTGTTTCTGGCCCGCCGCGATGATGCGACGCGAGCCCGGGGCCGACGGCGCGCCGACGATGCGCACCGCCAATGTCCGATAACATTCGGCACAAGGCGCTCCCGAAGGCGAAGCTCGCGCAGTTCATCGACCGCACTTCTTTTTTTCTTCGCCCAGGTGCTACCCCTTGCGGCGGATTGTAGTTAAACTACAATTCAGTGTCAAAAATATTTTTATCGCACTACGGATCGCTTCCGGGCACCCCAACACGGCGGAGACACATGCATACCGATTCCAGCTTTACCTTCGTACTTTTCGGCGGCACCGGCGATTTGTCGATGCGCAAGATCCTGCCCGCGCTGTTCGAAGCGCACCGCGCGAACATGCTGGCGGCGAGCGGCCGGATCGTCGCCGTGGCGCGACACGAATCGGATCGGGCAGCCTATCTCGAATGGGTCGACACGCACGTGAAGCCGCATGCGGCGAAGGCGGCCGGCAATGCGTTCGACGACGCCGCGTGGAAGTCCTTCCTCGATCGCATCGACTACGTGCACCTCGATCTCGGCCGCGCGGAAGACTACGGCGTGCTGCGCGACGCGGTGGCGTCGCTGCCAGGCATCCGCGTGTTCTATCTCGCGACGGGCCCGTCGCTGTTCGTGCCGATCTGCAAGGCGCTCGCGTCGGTCGGCCTGAACGAAGACTCGCGCATCGTGCTCGAGAAGCCGCTCGGCTACGACCTGAAATCGTCGAACGCGATCAACGACGCGGTCGGCGAGATCTTCGCGGAAGGCCAGATCTACCGGATCGACCACTACCTCGGCAAGGAGCCGGTACAGAACCTGCTCGCGCTGCGCTTCGGCAATGCGCTGTTCGAGCCGCTGTGGCGCCGCGAATGGGTCGAGAGCATCCAGATCACGATCGCCGAGGAGCTCGGCGTCGAGGCGCGCGGCGACTTCTACGACAATACGGGCGCGCTGCGCGACATGGTGCAGAACCACTTGCTGCAGTTGCTGTCGATCGTCGCGATGGAGCCGCCGCACTCGATGGATTCCGACTCGGTGCGCGACGAGAAGCTGCGCGTGCTGCGCGCGCTGAAGCCGATCGATCCGCGCGACATCGGCAAGGTTGCCGTGCGCGGCCAGTATCATGCGGGCGTGATCAAGGGCGCGCAGGTGCCGGCCTACGCGACCGAGCCGGGCGTGAAGCCCGACAGCCAGACCGAGACCTTCGTCGCGCTGAAGGTCGAGATCGAGAACTGGCGCTGGGCCGGCGTGCCGTTCTTCCTGCGCACCGGCAAGCGGCTGGCCGACCGCGTCGCGGAGATCGTCGTCAACTTCCGCCCGGTGCCGCATTCGGCGCTCGGGCCGACCGCGCTGCGCCCCGGTTCGAACCGCCTCGTGATCCGGCTGCAGCCGAACGAGACGATCCGCCTGTACTGTCTCGCGAAGCAGCCGGGCGAAGGGATGAACCTCGCGAGCGTGCACCTCGACCTCGCGTTCGACCAGTTCTTCAAGGAAGGGCAGATGGAGGCGTACCAGCGCCTGCTGCTCGACGTGATCAACGGCCGGCTCGCGCTGTTCGTGCGTCGCGACGAACAGGAAGCGGCATGGCAGTGGGTCGAGCCGATCCTGAACGAATGGGCGCGCACGCTGAAGCCGCCGAAGCCGTACGCGGCGGGCACGTGGGGGCCGGCCGCGTCGAGCGCGATGCTCGCGCAGCACGACACCTGCTGGCTCGAAGAAGAAAACTGATGCAAACCGTTGCCGCGTACGCCACCGTACGCGGCAACGTGCCCCACGATTCGTACGATTTGAACAGACAAAGCAGTCCGGAGGAGATGTGATCGAGATCCACGCTTTCGACACCCAGGAAGCGCAAAGCGAAGCGCTCGCGCGCGCCGTCGGCGATGCGCTGCGCGCGGCGCTCGCCGGCCCCGCGCGCCCGTTGCTCGCGGTGTCCGGCGGCACCAGCCCGCGCCCGTTCCTGCACACGCTGTCGCATGCGGCGCTCGACTGGGCCGGCGTCGACGTCACGCTGGTCGACGACCGCTGGGTGCCGGACGACGACGCGGCCAGCAACGCGCAACTCGTGCGCGACACGCTGCTGCAGCACGCGGCGGCCCCTGCCCGCTTCCTGCCGCTCGTCGACACGCGCAGCACGCTCGACGCGCACGTCGCCGCGCTGAACGCAAACGCCGACTACCGCGTGCCGAGCGTCGCGGTGCTCGGCATGGGCGAGGACGGCCACACCGCGTCGATCTTCGCCGACGCACCCGAATGGGACGACGCGATCACGACGCCGGAACGCTTCGTCGCCGTGCATCCGGGCGCGGCGCCGCATGCACGCGTGAGCTATTCGCTCGATGCGCTCAAGCGCGTCGACCGGCTGTTCCTGCTGATCGCGGGCGAGCGCAAACGCGACGTGCTCGACGCCGCGGCCGCGTCGCTGCAGAAGAACGCGATTTCCCAACTGGCCAACGACAAGGGGACCCAGCTCGATGTCTACTGGTGTGCAAAGTAAGGCGGTCGTCGCGGGTCAGCATGCCGACGGCCCGCGCCTGCTCGCAGACGTCGGCGGCACCAACGCGCGCTTCGCGCTGGAAACCGGCCCCGGCGAGATCACGCAGATCCGCGTGTATCCCGGCGCCGACTATCCGACGATCACCGATGCGATCCGCAAATACCTGAAGGACGTGAAGATCAGCCGCGTGAACCACGCGGCGATCGCGATCGCGAACCCGGTCGACGGCGACCAGGTCACGATGACGAACCACGACTGGAGCTTCTCGATCGAGGCGACGCGCCGCGCGCTCGGCTTCGACACGCTGCTGGTCGTCAACGATTTCACCGCGCTCGCGATGGCGCTGCCGGGCCTGACCGATGCGCAACGCGTGCAGGTGGGCGGCGGCACGCGGCGCCAGAACAGCGTGATCGGCCTGCTCGGGCCCGGCACCGGGCTCGGCGTGTCGGGGCTGATCCCGGCGGACGACCGCTGGATCGCGCTCGGCAGCGAGGGCGGCCACGCGTCGTTCGCGCCGCAGGACGAGCGCGAGGATCTGGTGCTGCAGTACGCGCGCAAGAAGTTTCCGCACGTGTCGTTCGAGCGCGTGTGCGCGGGCCCCGGCATGGAGATCATCTATCGCGCGCTCGCCGCGCGCGACAAGAAGCGCGTCGCGGCATCCGTCGACACGGTCGAGATCGTCGAGCGCGCGCATGCGGGCGATGCGCTCGCGCTCGAGACGGTCGAATGCTTCTGCGGGATTCTCGGCGCGTTCGCGGGCAGCGTCGCGCTCACGCTCGGCGCGCTCGGCGGCGTGTACATCGGCGGCGGCGTCGCGCTGAAGCTGGGCGAACTGTTCACGCGCTCGTCGTTCCGCGCGCGCTTCGAGGCGAAGGGCCGCTTCACGCACTACCTCGAGAACATCCCGACGTACCTGATCACCGCCGAATATCCGGCGTTCCTCGGTGTGTCGGCGATTCTCGCGGAACAGTTGTCGAACCGTTCCGGCGGCGCGTCGTCGGCGGTGTTCGAGCGAATCCGCCAGATGCGCGACGCGCTGACGCCGGCCGAGCGCCGCGTGGCCGATCTCGCGCTGAACCATCCGCGCTCGATCATCAACGACCCGATCGTCGACATCGCGCGCAAGGCCGACGTGAGCCAGCCGACCGTGATCCGCTTCTGCCGCTCGCTCGGCTGCCAGGGGCTGTCGGATTTCAAGCTGAAGCTCGCGACCGGCCTCACCGGCACGATCCCGATGAGCCACAGCCAGGTGCACCTCGGCGATACGGCCACCGACTTCGGCGCGAAGGTGCTCGACAACACGGTGTCCGCGATCCTGCAACTGCGCGAGCACCTGAATTTCGAGCACGTCGAGAACGCGATCGAGATCCTGAACGGCGCGCGGCGCATCGAGTTCTACGGGCTCGGCAACTCGAACATCGTCGCGCAGGACGCGCACTACAAATTCTTCCGCTTCGGGATTCCGACGATCGCGTACGGCGACCTGTACATGCAGGCCGCGTCGGCCGCGCTGCTCGGCAAGGGCGACGTGATCGTCGCGGTGTCGAAGTCGGGACGCGCGCCCGAGCTGCTGCGCGTGCTCGACGTCGCGATGCAGGCCGGCGCGAAGGTGATCGCGATCACGTCGAGCAACACGCCGCTCGCGAAGCGCGCGACCGTCGCGCTCGAGACCGACCACATCGAGATGCGCGAGTCGCAACTGTCGATGATCTCGCGAATCCTGCATCTGCTGATGATCGACATCCTCGCGGTGGGCGTCGCGATCCGTCGCGCATCGACCAACGGCGAGCTGCCGGACGCGGTCGCGCAGGCGCGGGCACGCGCCACCGACGACGAAACGGCCGACGTGCTCGACTGGTTGAGTCATGGGGCTTCGCCGGCGGCGAAGGACGTCGCGCGGGATTGACGCAGCGGTAAAAAAACGCCTCGGTGAACGACACTCCGAACGCTGGATTCAGGCCCGGTGTTCGGGGTGTTTTGCATTTGGGGGCCGCTTGGCGTTGGTGTGCCGCAGTGGACGAGTTGACGAATTAACACTGTGCAACAAGGCCACGTCTTTGCAATTCGAGCTGCATCGCCAATGGTGACAAGGCTGCCGTGCCCGTAACGTCGGTACGCGAATTACTGAAGGAGAGCGCTTTGATCGAAAATCGAAGTATGGTCGGAAGCATCTTTTGCACCGTGCACGATTCTCAACGCAAGTCACGGGTCCGAACGTATCTCGATTAACCATCAACACCGCCATGTCCGACCCCAACGCCCCCGCATCCGGCAGCATCCCTTATTCGATAGGCATGGCGAGCGCCATCCGCATCCCAATACCCGGCACGCAAGGCCTGTGCATAGAATTGCGGCCGCGAGGCGCCATGCCCAAGCGAGGCTCGACCTCCACGCTTTTTTTCCAGGACGTATCGGGGCGCAAGCATCTCCGTCTGGATTACGGATACAACGTCCAGACGAAGACGGTCGATTATCATTGGAATCAACGAGGCACGTACGAAACGTTCGGTATCAGCGACCATACGCCAATCAAGCAATTAGGAGCGGGCGCGTATCGTTCGGCCAAATATTTTCGCCATGCTGGACGTGTGCTTGCGATTTTCGGCGTTGCGCTTGACATCGCATCCGTTGTCGTAGCCAGTCGCCCCATTCGTCGTGCATCCGAGGTCACTGCTGGATGGGCGCTCGCGTGGATCGGCTGCAAGACTGTAGGACCTGTGGGCGCGTCGATCGGCTCCCTGGGAACACCGCTTGGCACGGCAATCGGCGGTTTGGCTGGCTGCGTGATTGGCGGATACGCCGGATATCAGGCGGGCGCCACACTAGGCGGCACCATTTATGACTGGGGTGATGCTATCTTCACGCCATTACCTCACGCAAAAACGCAATGAGCGCCCCCACGATTCTCGTCTGCGAGACGCCAACCCTTTCGCAGTGGCAACTCGGTCCATTGCCGCCGCCAGCCGCCGACGTCATCCTGATTGGCTGGCACGTCGAACCGCGCGCCGTCGACGCCGGTGTACCGCCCGGCGTCGCTGACGTACTCGCCCGCGCACTCACCTCCGTCGCGACCCTGACCTTTCCTGTCGTACCGCCCGCTAAACAAGCGATCGCACTGTCATCGAGCGACGATACGTCGCAGCCGTTGCATATTGCCGGCCTCGCGGCCCATGCACGCGCCGCGGTACATCGCGGGACTGCACGCACCGTGCTCGTTTCGACACATGCCGTCGACACAGCGAAGCTCCTGTTCGACGCACCCGGCTATGCGTGGGACAGTCAGGCACAAGTCGTGCTGATCTCGGAGCATCACGCGCCCGCCCCGATCGTTTCACGAGACACCCTGCAGGCGCTTGCCGGCGACAACTGGATACGGCACGCAGCAACCGAACAAAAAACACCGCGCGCGCATCACCTGGTCGGTGTCATGCGCCCCGGGGTCGATGGTGATATCGCCGGTATTCTGTCGCTCACTTCCGCGTTCACGCGCTCGCTGACCCGCGCTTTGCAAACCACCGCGCATCGCGCGGGCTTCGCATGGCAGTCGCTATCTGAACAAGCATTCACGAATGCGCTGTAGTCGCTCTTCGCTGCTTTCGCACATTCGGACCAGGACATCGCAAGAATCGCGTTCGCGCGCGACCGTCACGCTCGAAACCGATCACATCGGGATGCGCGAGTCGCAGTTGTCGATGATCTCGCGGGTCCTGCATCTGCTGATGATCGACATCCTCGCGGTCGGCGCCGCGATCCGTCGCGCGTCGACCAACGGCGAGCTGCCGGAGGCCGTCGCGCAGGCGCGGGCACGCGCCACCGACGACGAAACGGCCGACGTGCTCGACTGGTTGAGTCATGGGGCTTCGCCGGCGGCGAAGGACGTCGCGCGGGATTGACGCTTCGGCGAAACGCCGTCGATCCACCACACCCCGAACGCTGGATTCAAGCCCGGCGTTCGGGGTGTTTCGCATGAGCGGCACCGGCGCGAACAACACGGGCTCGGCAGGTATCGACGATGCCTTCTGCCTATGGCTGCGCGTGACGTCATACGTTCGTACACGCTCCCATTTTCGAACAAGTCCAATTGTCAGCAGTTGCCCAGGCTCGGTAACTTCCTTCACTCTGCGTGATGCCGCCATCCCGGTCCGACGCGAGAAATGACACGTTTCTCACAGAACCCCGATTGGCATCGACAGCATCACGTTCATCCAGTTTGCGGAGAGAGGTATGCCTTGAGCCAGTTTACATGGAACGAGTTCGAGGATTTTGTGAGAAGGGAGGCCGGTGTTAGTCCCCAAAAAATTCTCACAAAAGATCATGCCGTCGAGGGCGATTTGGATATCACTGGCGACGATGCGGTCGAGTTTATGGAGCGCTTCTTCGATAAATTTCCAGTGCAAGTTGGAGATTTTGAGTTCAATCGCTACTTCTCAGGAGAGGGCTTTAGCTTGATTGAAGTGGCGCGGATGGCTTTCTCCAGAAAACGCCGAGAAAAATATGACAAAGTACCACTGACTCTAGGCATGCTCTATCAGGCTATTTTGGATGGAGAGTGGAGCAATCAGCGCTTGGAAAGCCTACCGCGCTGATTGCTCCTAGCCACATAGCCGGTTCATCTTTTAGGCGATGTGTTGGATCTGTGCATACCTCTGGAGTCTGCCATCAGACAAAATTCACTGCTCCGGTGTGTGATGTTCTGGGCCCTGATGTTCGCGGCACAACCCAGCCACGCCACGGATACGTCGTCGTCGCCACAAGCCGGCGCCCGAACCTACGCGCAGAACTACAAGGACATGGTGCTCGCCGAATGCGTCGCGACCGCTTATCGGAATGAACCGTCCGCTGCGATGGACGCGGGAAGCAGCGCCAGTGCACTAATGGATTGGACCGACTTCGATCTGGAACGGAATCCCGACACGGGCAAATCGCTGGTCAATCG
Source organism: Burkholderia sp. AU44665 (assembly GCF_030504405.1). Classification (NCBI taxonomy): domain Bacteria; kingdom Pseudomonadati; phylum Pseudomonadota; class Betaproteobacteria; order Burkholderiales; family Burkholderiaceae; genus Burkholderia; species Burkholderia sp. AU44665. Next base: position 319,056 of record NZ_JAUJRI010000002.1, read on the forward strand.
TTTTCTTGCACGCGACTATCGCAACCCGGGCGTCGAGTCCGAAATCAAGGGCGTGAGGTTTGATTTTTTGAAATGCCTGGATCTGTATCACAGCCAGGAACTCGAGACCGAAGTCAGGCGATTCGTGATCAACCCGAAGCGCAGCTATCGACTCGACAATCGCTCGTCAGACCGGTCCAAGTGATGCGGACGCGGAAATAACCCAATGCTTGCCCCGCATCGCTGGCCGGGTTACATCGGCATGGTGTTCGCTCAGGTTGTCGCTTGGGCGAACATCGTCGACATACTCGCGCCCTCCGTCAGTTCCGTCACGCCGCTCAGGCACCCGCCTTCACCGGCCGCCCATGCCAGCGCAGCACGAGATAACGCCCGACGAAACACAACACGCCGGTAACGCCGATCGTCACGCCCATCGCGAACGGCGTGCCGTCCGCGAGCGCGCCGATCGCGACGCTCGCGAGCGCACCGAGCGCCAGCTGCATCGCGCCGAACACTGCCGCCGACGCGCCCGCGTTGTGCGGATAGCGGTGCATCAGGTCGGTCGTGCAGTTCGCGGACAGGATCCCGACCACGCCGACGACGAAGAACAGGCACACGACGATCGACCACAGCCCCCCCAACCCCGTCAGCGCGACGAACGCGACCGCGAGCGACGCGATGCAGCTCACGAGCGACGCGGCCGAGATGATGCGCAGCGAGCCGATGCGGCCGACGAGCCGCGTGTTCGCGAAGTTGCCGATCATGATCCCGACGACGTTCAGGCCGAACAGCAGCCCGTAGTGCTGCGGCGACACGTGGAAATACTCGATGTACACGAACGGCGTCGCGGTGATGTACGAGAACATCGACGCGAACGCCATCCCGCCGCACAGCATGTGCCCCCATGCGACGGGATCGGACAGGATGCGCCCGTACGACGCGAACGACGCGAGCACGGCCGCGCTCTTGCGCCGCTCCTTCGGCCAGGTTTCGGGCACGCGCAGATACGCGGTCGTCGCGCAGATCGCGCCGAACACGGCCAGCACGACGAACACGCCGCGCCAACCGGAGAAACGCAGGATCTGGCCGCCGATCAGCGGCGCGAGCAGCGGCCCGACCGCGGTGACGATCGCGACCATCGACAGCACCTTCGCCGCATCGCTCGGCTCGTGCGCGTCGCGCGCGATCGCACGCGCGAGCACCGACGCGGCGCCGGCGCCGAGCGCCTGCAGGAAACGCACGACGATCAGCATGTCGATCGAACCCGACACGAAGCAGCCGATGCTCGCGAGCGTGAACAGCGCAATGCCGCCGAGCAACACGGGGCGGCGGCCCCACGTATCGGACAGCGGGCCGTACAGCAGCATGCCGATCGAGAAGCCGGCCATGAAGCTCGTCAGCGTGCGCTGCGCGGCGCCGGCGCTGACGGAGAAGCTGTCGGCGATCGACGGCAGGCTCGGCAGGTACATGTCGGTGGCGATCGGCCCGCAGGCCGCGAGCGCGCCGAGCAACAGGATCAGCCGGGCATCGGGCCGGCGCCGGACGACGTGAGACATGGGTATCCGGAATGGGAGCCCGCGCGCATCGGGGCGCGCGTGGCGGTGAAGACGGGAAGCCGCGCCGCAAGCGACGCGTTCAGGCCCATGATTGTACGCGCAACTTTTTTGCGTGCCTTGGGCAGCGTGCGGCGGCACCCCGCGAAACACCCACGTTCGTCATGCGCCGAACGAACGCGCGGGCGGATTCGATTAAGCTTGCTGCTGCTTGCCTCTCTCGTCTGACCATTCGACGTACGACCCACCCGATGACCGCTTTCCTGCTGATCTGGAGCCCCAAGAAATGGCCGTGGCCCGAGCTGCCCGACGTCGCCGCGCGCGTGAAGGCCGGCGAGGCCGTGCATGACGTGTGGGGCTGCGGCTTCGCGCGCGGCATCCTGCCGGGCGACCGCGTGTTCCTGCACCGCGTCGCGAAGGAACCGAAGGGCGTGTTCGGCTCCGGCTACGTGACGCGCGCGCCGTACGAGGTGCCCGATCCGTCGACGAAGCGCGGCTACCGGCTGTGCATCGACTTCGTGTACGACTGGCTGGTCGATGCGCATCAGGACGTCGTGATCGCGCGCGACGCGCTGCGCGTCGATCCGTATTCGGTCCAGACCTGGGATGCGCAGAGCTCCGGCACGTCGATCAAGCCGATGGTCGAAGGCCCGCTCGAAAAGCGCTGGGCCGAGCTGACCGGCAAGCGCAAGCCGCCGCGATAAGCGGAAACCGGGTCGCATCACGCGCGCCTTTCCGGCCGGCCGATGCCGCGCGCCGAAAGGCCGCAGACCGGCCGGCGGGCTTGCCGCGCGTGTCTCCGGTACAATCGGACGATCGTTCCGCCCAGGCGCCGCGGCCCGTGCACCGGCCCCCGCGCCCTTCTCTCGCAGGTTTCGCTCATGTCCAACAATCAGCTTCTCTTCGAACGCGCCCAGAAGACCATTCCGGGCGGCGTCAACTCGCCGGTGCGCGCGTTCCGGTCGGTCGGCGGCACGCCGCGCTTCGTCGCGCGCGCACAAGGCCCGTATTTCTGGGATGCCGACGGCAAGCAGTACATCGACTACATCGGCTCGTGGGGCCCGATGATCGTCGGCCACGTCCATCCGGAAGTGCTGTCGGCCGTGCAGAACGTGCTCGCCGACGGCTTCTCGTTCGGCGCGCCGACCGAAGCGGAAATCGAGATCGCCGAGGAAATCTGCAAGCTCGTGCCGTCGATCGAGCAGGTGCGGATGGTGTCGAGCGGCACCGAGGCCACGATGAGCGCGCTGCGTCTCGCGCGCGGCTTCACGGGCCGCAGCCGCATCGTCAAGTTCGAGGGCTGCTACCACGGCCACGCGGACAGCCTGCTGGTCAAGGCCGGCTCGGGCCTGCTGACGTTCGGCAACCCGACCTCGGCCGGCGTGCCCGCCGACATCGCGAAGCATACGACCGTCCTCGAATACAACAACGTCGCCGCGCTCGAGGAAGCGTTCGGCGCATTCGGCGACGAGATCGCCGCGGTGATCGTCGAGCCGGTCGCCGGCAACATGAATCTCGTACGCGGCACGCCCGAATTCCTGGGCGCGCTGCGCGCGCTGTGCACGAAGCACGGCGCCGTGCTGATCTTCGACGAGGTGATGTGCGGGTTCCGCGTCGCGCTCGGCGGCGCGCAGGCGTACTACGGCATCGCGGCCGACCTCACCTGCCTCGGCAAGGTAATCGGCGGCGGGATGCCGGCCGCCGCGTTCGGCGGCCGCCGCGACATCATGGCCCACCTCGCGCCGCTCGGCGGCGTCTACCAGGCCGGCACGCTGTCGGGCAACCCGATCGCGGTCGCCGCGGGCCTGAAGACGCTGCAACTGATTCAGGCGCCGGGTTTCTACGACGCGCTCACCGCGCAAACGAAGCGGCTCGCCGACGGCCTCGCGGCCGAAGCGCGCGCGGCCGGCGTACCGTTCGCGGCCGATTCGATCGGCGCGATGTTCGGCCTGTACTTCGCCGAGCGCGTGCCGGGCAGCTTCGCGGAAGTCACGCAGAGCGACATCGCGCGCTTCAACCGCTTCTTCCACCTGATGCTCGACGAGGGCGTGTATTTCGCGCCGTCCGCGTACGAAGCCGGCTTCGTGTCGAGCACGCACGACGATGCGGTGATCGACGCGACGCTCGCGGCCGCGCGCCGCGCGTTCGCGGCACTCGCCGCCTGACCCGGGGCCGCGCGCATGTTCTCGGATACCGATTTCGCCCACATGCAGCGCGCGCTCGCGCTCGCCGCGCACGGCATGTACACGACCGCGCCGAATCCGCGCGTCGGCTGCGTGATCGTCAAGGACGACGACGTGATCGGCGAAGGCTTCACGCAGCCGGCCGGCCAGGACCACGCGGAAGTGCAGGCGCTGAAAGACGCGCGCTCGCGCGGCTACGACGTCGCGGGCTCGACCGTCTACGTGACGCTCGAACCGTGCAGCCATTTCGGCCGCACGCCGCCGTGCGCGAACGCGCTGATCGACGCGCGCGTCGCGAAGGTCGTCGCGGCGATGGAAGACCCGAACCCGCAGGTGTCGGGGCGCGGCCTCGGGATGCTGCGCGACGCGGGCATCGACGTGCGCTGCGGGCTGCTCGCGCACGAGGCCGGCGAGCTGAACATCGGCTTCGTGTCGCGGATGACGCGCGGCCGCCCGTGGGTGCGGATAAAGACCGCCGCGTCGCTCGACGGCCGCACCGCGCTGCCGTCCGGCGAAAGCCAGTGGATCACCGGCGAGGCCGCGCGCCTCGACGGGCACGCGTGGCGCGCACGCGCGTGCGCGATCCTCACCGGCATCGGCACGGTGCGCGAGGACAATCCGTTGCTGACCGTGCGCGGCATCGACACGCCGCGTCAGCCGCAACGCATCCTGGTGGACAGCCGCCTCGACCTGCCGCTCGACGCGCGGCTGCTCGAAGGCGCGCCGCTGCTGATTTTCTGCGGCCGGCTCGACGCCGCCGGCGAAGTCCGCGCGAACGTGCTGAGGTCGCGCGGCGCGGAAATCGTGCCGCTCGCGAATGCGCACGGCAAGGTCGACCTGCCCGCGATGCTGGCCGCGCTCGGCGCGCGCGGCGTGAACGAACTGCACGTGGAGGCCGGCCACAAGCTGAACGGTTCGCTGCTGCGCGAGCGGTGCGTCGACGAATTGCTGGTCTATCTGGCGCCGAGCCTGCTGGGCGCCGACGCGGCCGGCATGTTCGATCTCGCCGCGCCGGCCAGCCTCGATGCGCGCACCCGGCTGTCGTTCCACGGGCTCGAGCGGATCGGCGACGACCTGCGGATCCTCGCGCGGCTCACGCCGCCCGACGCCTCTCACTGAACGGGATCGTCACGATGTTTACCGGAATTGTCGCGGCCGTCGGCCGCATCGAATCGATCGCCGCGCTCGGCACGTCGGCCGAAGCCGGCGTGCGCCTGACCGTGCAGGCCGGCGGGCTCGACCTGGCGGATGTCGCGCTCGGCGACAGCATCGCGATCCAGGGTGCGTGCATGACGGTGATCGAGAAGACCGACACCACGTTCGACGTCGACGTGTCGCGCGAAAGCCTGAACCGGACGGTCGGTCTCGCGCAGCCCGGCGAAGTGAACCTGGAGAAGGCGCTGCGCGCGCACGACCGCCTCGGCGGGCATATCGTGTCGGGCCATGTAGACGGCCTCGGCGCCGTCACGCGCTTCGCGCCGGTCGGCGAGTCGCACGAACTGCGAATCGTCGCGCCGCGCGAGCTCGGCCGCTATCTCGCGTACAAGGGCTCGATCACGGTGAACGGCGTGAGCCTGACCGTCAATACGGTCGACGATCGCGCGGACGGCTGCGAATTCTCGATCAACCTGATTCCGCATACGGTCGAAGTCACGACGCTGCGTCACGTGAAGGCCGGCGACAAGGTCAACCTCGAAGTCGACATGATCGCGCGGTATGTGGAGCGGATGCTGTCGGCGTCGCAGGGCGTCCAGCAGGACTGATCGGGCAGTTCGGTCCCATATATGATGTAACGACGGCTGACGGTTCGGGCCGGCATTGTCGGGGCGTCGCCGCAGCCCCGTCGCTCCACCGAGCGTTGCTCCGGCCCTACTTCATGCTGGGCCGCCCCGTCGGCCATCCCAAGCGACAGCATCGCGATCGCGTTCGCTCGTTGGCCGTCCGGCCAGCCGACACCTGGCCGAACGGCCAACGACGCGCACGGGTCATGCCGCCGCGCTAAGATGCGTCGACAGCGGTTCCCATGCCGCCACGTACGACGCGCCGCGTAGCGGCCGCCATTCTTCCCATTGGAGTCGTCCCCATGTCCATCTCGATGTACCAGGCTTCGCTGCCCGTCCTGATCCGCGGTCTCACCAACCTGCAGCACATCCTCGGCAAGGCGCAGGCGCATGCGGCCGAGAAGCAGATCGATCCGTCTGTGTTCATCGGTGCACGCCTTTATCCGGACATGCTGCCGCTCGTCCGCCAGGTCTACATCGCGACCGACACGGCCAAGGGCTGCGCCGCGCGGCTCGCCGGCGCCGAGATCCCGAGCTACCCGGATGTCGAGCAAACCTTCGACGAACTGCATGCGCGCATCCAGAAGACGATCGACTACCTGAAAAGCTTCGACGCCGCGCAGATCGACGGCAGCGAGGCGCGCCAGATCGTACTGAAGATGCGCGTCGGCCCGATCGAGTTCACCGGCCAGTCGTACCTGCTGAATTTCGTGCTGCCCAATTTCTTCTTCCACGTGACGACGGCGTACGACATCCTGCGCCACAGCGGCGTCGAACTCGGCAAGCTGGACTACCTCGGCGGCCGCAACGACCACGCGTGACGCGCGGCCGGGCCCGGAGCGCCCCATGGCCGCCCGCCAGCGCGGCAGGGGCAGTCCGGGCAGGCCTGCTTCACGGGCCGGCCGCACCGCTTTCCGGCAGGCTCGCCGGCCCCGCGCGGCCCGCGCCAGCCGAAACGCCGTCCGGCTGGCGTAAAATACGCACTTTCCTCTTTCTCGCCCCCTTATGACGCTCGCCTCCACGCTCGACATCATCGCCGAGCTGAAAGCCGGCCGGATGGTGATCCTGGTCGACGAAGAAGACCGCGAAAACGAGGGCGACCTCGTGATCGCCGCCGAATTCGTCACGCCGGAAGCGATCAACTTCATGGCCAAGTACGGCCGCGGCCTGATTTGTCTGACGTTGACGCAGGAACGCTGCAAGCAGTTGCACCTGCCGCTGATGACCTACCGCAACGGCACGCAGTACGGCACCGCGTTCACGGTCAGCATCGAAGCGGCCGAAGGCGTGACGACCGGCATCTCGGCCGCCGACCGCGCGCACACGATCGCCACGGCGGTCGCGCACGACGTGCGCCCCGAGCACATCGTGCAGCCGGGCCACGTGTTCCCGATCATGGCGCAACCGGGCGGCGTGCTCGTGCGCGCGGGCCACACCGAAGCCGGCTGCGACTTCACGGCGCTCGCGGGCCTCACGCCGGCCGCGGTGATCTGCGAGGTGATCAAGGACGACGGCACGATGGCGCGCCTGCCCGACCTGATCGAATTCGCGAAGGAACACAACCTGAAGATCGGCACGATCGCCGACCTGATCCAGTACCGCAGCCGCACCGAGTCGATCATCGAGCGGATCGCCGAGCGCACGATGCAGACCGCGCACGGCACGTTCCGCGCGGTGCTGTACCGCGACCAGCCGAGCGGCTCGCCGCACATCGCGCTGGTGCGCGGCACACCGTCGCCGGACGTCGACACGCCGGCGCGCGTGCACGAGCCGCTGTCGGTGCTCGATCTGCTCGAGACGGGCGTGTCGACCCACTCGTGGACGCTCGACGCGGCGATGCGCGAGATCGCCGCACGCGACCTCGGCGTGATCGTGCTGCTCAACTGCGGCGACACGAAGGAACACCTGATCGACGTCTTCAAGGCGTTCGACGAGGAAGAAAAGGCCGCTGCGCTCAAGCGCCGGCCGGTCGATTTCAAGACGTTCGGCATCGGCGCGCAGATCCTGCGCGATGTCGGCGTCGGCAAGATGCAGGTGCTGTCGAATCCGCGCAAGCTGGGCAGCATGTCCGGCTACGGCCTCGAAGTCACGGGCTTCATTCCGATGCCCGGCGGCGAAGCCACGTCCTGCCCGGCGTCCCACGCGTAACCCGCCACGGCGCTTTCGCCCTACAACCGTTCATCCACACCACGGACCAGATCATGGAAATCGGACAATACCAACCGAATCTCGAAGGCGACGGCCTGCGTATCGGCATCGTGCAATCGCGCTTCAACGAACCCGTGTGCAACGGCCTCGCCGACGCGTGCGTCGAAGAACTGGAGCGCCTCGGCGTCACCGGTGAAGACGTGCTGCTCGTGTCGGTGCCCGGCGCGCTGGAAATCCCGCTCGCGCTGCAGAAGCTCGCCGAAAGTGGCCAGTTCGACGCGCTGATCGCGCTCGGCGCGGTGATCCGCGGCGAGACCTACCACTTCGAACTCGTGTCGAACGAGAGCGGCGCGGGCATCACCCGCATCGGTCTCGATTTCAACCTGCCGATCGCGAACGCGGTCCTGACGACCGAAACCGACGAGCAGGCCGTTGCGCGCATGACCGAAAAGGGTCGTGACGCCGCACGCGTCGCCGTCGAGATGGCCAACCTGACGATGGCCCTCGACCAGCTCGGCGACGACGAGGACGAAGAGGAAGACGAAGACGACGAAGAGGAGCGCGCATGAAGAAGAGCGCCCGCCGACAATCGCGCGAGCTGGCGACGCAGGGGCTGTACCAGTGGCTGCTGTCGAACGCGCCCTCCGGCGAGATCGACGCGCAACTGCGCGGCGCGCTCGGTTACGACAAGGCTGACAAGGAACTGCTCGAAGCGATCCTGCACGGCGTGATCCGCGAGCATGCGACGCTCGTCGAAGCGCTGGCGCCGTCGCTGGACCGTCCGATCGATCAGCTGTCGCCGGTCGAACGCGCGGTGCTGCTGATCGCGACGTTCGAGCTCACGCACCACGTCGAAACGCCATACCGCGTGATCATCAACGAAGCCGTCGAACTCGCGAAGACGTTCGGCGGTTCCGACGGCTACAAGTACGTGAACGGCGTGCTCGACAAGCTGGCCGCGAAGCTGCGCCCCGCCGAAACGCAGGCGCGTCGCAACGGCTGATACCGTTGGTTGGTCCACGGGCGCGCAAGCGCCCGTTTTTCATTCTTTTCTCCCCGCCCTGCCCGCCGATGAATACCACCGCCGATTCGCTCGTCACGCTCGCCGCACGCGTCGACGCGATCCAGCCCTTCTACGTGATGGAACTGATGAAGGAGGCACAGCGGCTCGAGTCCTTGGGGCGCGATGTTATCCACATGGGCATCGGCGAGCCGGATTTCACCGCGCCGGAGCCGGTTGTCGAGGCCGCCGCGGCTGCGCTGCGCCGTGGCGTCACGCAGTACACGAGCGCGCTCGGCATTACGCCGCTGCGCGAGGCGATCGCCGCGCACTATGCACGTGCATACGGCCTCACGATTGGCCCGGAGCGGATCGTCGTGACGGCCGGCGCATCGGCCGCGCTGCTGCTCGCGTGCCTCGCGCTGGTCGGTCGCGACGACGAAGTGCTGATGCCCGACCCGTCATACCCGTGCAACCGGCACTTCGTCGCGGCGGCCGAAGGTCGCCCGGTGCTCGTGCCGAGCGGCCCGGACGCGCGCTTCCAGCTCACCGAAAACGACGTCCGCACGCACTGGAACGCGCGCACGCGCGGCGTGCTGCTCGCGTCGCCGTCGAACCCGACCGGCACGTCGCTCGAGCCGGACGAACTCAAGCGAATCGTCGAAGCGGTGCGCGCACGCGGCGGCTTCACGATCGTCGACGAGATCTACCAGGGGCTCAGCTACGACGCCGCGCCCGTGTCGGCGCTGTCGTTCGGCGACGACGTGATCACCGTGAACAGCTTCTCGAAGTATTTCAGCATGACGGGCTGGCGGCTCGGCTGGCTCGTCGTGCCGCCCGCGCTCGTCGGCACGTTCGAGAAGCTGTCGCAGAACCTGTTCATCTGCCCGTCCGCACTCGCGCAGCATGCGGCGCTCGCCTGCTTCGAACCCGCGACGCTCGACATCTACGAAACACGCCGGCTCGAATTCAAGCGCCGCCGCGATTTCATCGCACCGGCGCTCGAGCGGCTCGGCTTCACGGTGCCGGTGATGCCGGACGGCGCGTTCTACGTGTATGCGCATTGCGGCGGCGTCGCGCACCCGGCGGCCGGCGACAGCGCCGCGCTCACGCAGGCGATGCTGCACGACGCGGGCGTGGTGCTGGTGCCGGGCATGGACTTCGGTGTCCATGCGCCGCGCGACTATATCCGCCTGTCCTATGCGACTGCCTACTCGCGGCTCGAAGAGGCCGTCGACCGGCTCGCGACGCTGTTCGGTCGACACTGACGCCGCGGCCGGCGCAGCGGCCGCTTCACCGTACCGCAAAACGAAAAGGCACCCGGGTGCCTTTTTCATGTCCTGCCGGCCGCAGCCGCACGGCGGGCGTGACGCGTTACGCGCCCAGCTCCGAATGATCGCCGCGCGACTGCTTCGCGGTATCGACGCTCGCGTCGTCCTGCGAAGCCGCTTCCTTCGGCGCCGCCTTGACCGACGTCGTGCCGTCAAGCGTCGCATGTACGCGCTTCGCGCCGCCTGCCGCGGCCGTCACGGCAGCGGCGGTAACGATCGGCTTCGCGGGCTGCGCAGGCGCCTGCGGCGCATTGATCGGCACGTTGCGGCCACGCGCGACGTCGCGCAGCCGGGCGCGCTCGGCCATCACCTTCGAGCCGTAGCCATTGTCGTCGGGGTTCGTCGAGCCGTTATACAGACGCAGGCCGTTCGCGAGCGAGCCGCCGCGCGCGATGCAGTCCTTCAGCACCAGCGCGCCGACCTGCAGGTTCGCGAGCGGCTGCAGCGCGGTGTCGGTACCGCCGAAGTACTCGAATTTGTCGGAGTGGACCTTCGACATGACCTGCATCAGGCCCTTCGCGCCGACGCCGCTTTCGGCGTACGGGTTGAAGCCGGATTCGATCGCCATCACGGACAGCAGCAGCAGCGGATCGAGGCCGACGTCGCGGCCGGTCTGGAACGCCGCCTTGACGAGCTGACCGAGCGGCTCCTGCGCGACGCGGTAACGGCGCGACAGGTAGGTGGCGACGAGCGCCTGTTCGCGGTTCGACGCGAGCGCGCGATCGTCGCGCGCATCGGCCGCCACCCGCTGAATCGGAATCAGCTTGGCCAGCGCGACCGGCGACGGGCCGGTGCGGGCCGGATCGGACGCATCGCCCTGGGCGCCCTGCGCGGCAGCTTCCGGTGCGACATCGAGGCCGACCGCAAGCGTATCCGTTTCGGGATTGTCTTCCTGCTGCGGCTGCGCACCGGCTGGCGCGAAGTTCGGCAGCGGATGGCCGGACAGCAGACGGGCCGGGCCGGCCTGCACGGCCGCGGATACGACCGGCATCAGCTTCGCGGCGAGCGTGCCGCGGACGGTTGGCAGCAGCCACAGTGCAAGCGCAACCGCGACGGCGAAACAGCCGACAACGCTGAATAGATGGTGACTGACACGCGTCCCGCGACGCAGCAAGTTGCGCACGATCTGCGCATGCTGCTCAGTGGGACGCCACGATAACCAAGCGTTCATTCAGATCATCTCCCATGAACATGACTCGTGCGGCTCGCTCGGCTCGAAGGCGAGACAGAAAACGCGCCGCGGAATCACGACGCCGCACGCCTTGGTTGGGACGCGCAAGCATCGGGGAAACGGTATAAGTACCGTTCGAGGCCACGGTGTAAGAAGGCCGGCGCCTTCGCACACACTGGGCGAGACGGGCATACGCGGTGGCACCCACGCAAAAAACCAGCGTCTGGTGGCGCTGGCTGGGACTACGACAAAGGCCGTCGAAGACGCCGTGCAGGATTCGGCGGACGGTGACGCGCTGCGTCAAAGATCGGTGATTGGCGGCTCGAAGCCTTTTACCCTGCAACCAATGTGAGCGGATTCTAGCAGGGTTTTATAGATCGTCAACACTATAAAAACTCAAAATGATAACAAAAAGTAATTTAAAACCACTCTTCAGAACGCAAGCCCCGTGCCGTAGGGGGTTTGCGCGCGGTCGACTTTTTTCCGCGCCGGGCGTCCGGGCGGCTGCCCGGGTAAAATCGTCGGTCGATTCGGGGTCGCAGCCGGCCGCCGCGCCCTCTCATCGCTGCCCGTCCCCGCGGGTGGCCCGGACCTTCTTCATGAAATACAAAGACTTACGCGATTTCATTCAGCGCCTCGAGGCGCTCGGCGAACTGCGGCGCGTCACGCAGCCCGTGTCGCCCGTGCTCGAAATGACCGAGCTGTGCGACCGCGTGCTGCGCGCCGGCGGCCCGGCGCTGCTGTTCAACGCGCCGCCCGGCAATGCATTCCCGGTGCTCGGCAACCTGTTCGGCACGCCGCGCCGCGTCGCGCTCGGGATGGGCGTCGATGCGGGCGACGATGCCGCGCTCGGTTCGTTGCGCGATCTCGGGCGCCTGCTGTCCGCGCTGAAGGAACCCGATCCGCCGAAGAGCCTGAAGGACGCCGGCAAGCTGCTGTCGCTCGCGAAGGCGGTGTGGGACATGGCGCCGAAGTCGGTGTCGTCGCCGCCGTGCCAGGAGATCGTCTGGGAAGGCGCCGACGTCGACCTGAACAAGCTGCCGATCCAGACCTGCTGGCCCGGCGATGCGGGGCCGCTCGTCACGTGGGGCCTGACGGTGACGCGCGGGCCGAACAAGGCGCGCCAGAACCTCGGCATCTACCGGCAGCAGCTGATCGGCCGCAACAAGCTGATCATGCGCTGGCTCGCGCATCGCGGCGGCGCGCTCGACTTCCGCGAGTTCGCGCTGCGCAATCCCGGCAAGCCGTATCCGGTCGCGGTCGTGCTCGGCGCCGATCCGGCCACGACGCTCGGCGCGGTGACGCCCGTGCCCGATTCGCTGTCCGAGTATCAGTTCGCCGGCCTGCTGCGCGGCAGCCGCACGGAGCTCGCGAAGTGCCTGACGCCGGGCGTCGACACGCTGCAGGTGCCGGCGCGCGCGGAGATCGTGCTCGAAGGCTTCATTCATCCGCAGGAAGGCGCCCCTGCCCCCGCTCCGGCCGGCGCACCGCCGCGGCCGGCCGGCAATGCGGCGACCGCGTACGAGCACGCGCTCGAAGGGCCGTACGGCGACCATACCGGCTATTACAACGAGCAGGAGTGGTTTCCGGTGTTCACCGTCGAGCGCATCACGATGCGTCGCGACGCGATCTACCACTCGACCTACACGGGCAAGCCGCCCGACGAGCCCGCGGTGCTCGGCGTCGCGCTCAACGAGGTGTTCGTGCCGCTGCTGCAGAAGCAGTTCACGGAAATCACCGACTTCTACCTGCCCCCCGAAGGCTGCAGCTACCGGATGGCCATCGTCCAGATGAAGAAGAGCTACGCGGGCCACGCGAAACGCGTGATGTTCGGCGTGTGGAGCTTCCTGCGGCAGTTCATGTATACGAAGTTCATCGTGGTCGTCGACGAGGACGTGAACATCCGCGACTGGAAGGAAGTGATCTGGGCGATCACGACGCGCGTCGACCCCGTACGCGACACGGTGATGGTGGACAGCACGCCGATCGACTATCTGGACTTCGCGTCGCCGGTGGCCGGACTCGGCTCGAAGATGGGGCTCGACGCGACCAATAAGTGGCCGGGCGAAACCAGCCGCGAATGGGGCCGCCCGATCGAGATGGATGCGGCCGTGAAGGCCCGCGTCGACCGGCTGTGGCAGGAGATCGGCCTCTGACGCCACGCGGCCGGCGCCCGCCGGCCCGCGCATCGCAATCGTCGCACGCACCCAGAAGATGAGCTTTCCACCCGCCTCCATGCTGTCCGACGGATTCTTTCTGTCGCTGTCGCTGTGTCTCGACATCGGCCTCGTCAACGTCGCGATGCTGTCGCTGACGCTGTCGCACGGCTTCCGGCCGGGCTTCTGGCTCGGCGTCGGATCGTGCGTCGGCGATCTCGTCTACGCAGCGCTCGCGCTCGCGGGAATGGCCGTGCTGCTGCAGTTCGAACCCGTGCGCTGGATCGTATGGATCGGCGGCGGCGCGGTGCTGCTGTTCCTCACGTGGAAGATGGCGCGCGAAGCGCTCGCGCCCGCCAAGGCGGCCGACGACGATGCGGACGCCCCGCTTCCGCCGCGGGCAAGCGCGCGGCGCAGTTTCATGCGCGGGATGCTGCTCGCGATGTCGTCGCCGAGCGCGATCCTGTGGTTCGCGGCGGTCGGCGGCGCGCTGATCGCGAAAGCCGGTGCGACCACTCCCGCCACCGCGTCGGTGTTCCTGACGGGCTTTTTCCTCGGTGGCCTCGCGTGGACGCTCTTCATGTGCACGCTCGCGAGCCAGGGCCGCAAGCGCGCGGGCGCCGGGCTGATGCGGGCCTGCCATGTCGCGTCGGCGCTACTGTTCGCGTACTTTTCGTACAGCGTGATCGTCGGCGGCTACCGCGACCTGATCGTGCACGCGGCGTAATCGCGGCCGCCCCGCGCGCAGCCACGCAGTAACGGCGGCCCCAATGAAAAACGGCGCAGCGCCCCTCGCGGGACGTTGCGCCGTTTTGCCATGCGCGGTCAGGCCGCGCGGGGCGAATCAGCGACGCCAGTAGCCGTGATGACCCCAGCCGCCATAACCGTGGCGCCAGTACGGGCGACCGTAGTAGCCGCCGACGACCACGGCGGGCGGCGGCGCATAGTAGGCCGGCGCCGGCGCGTAGTAGACGGGCGGAGGCGGCGGCGCGTAATACACGGGCGGCGGCGGTGCATAGACGGGATAAGCGGGCGCGACCGGGACACCGATGCCGACCCCGATCGACACGTGAGCCTGCGCGGCGCTTGCGGCACCCAGGCCCAGCGCGGCGGCGGCGATGAACGGAATGAGCTTTTTCACTTCGATTCTCCTGCTGGAGCGGTATTTTAGGCGCTCCCTGTCGGCAACGGCGGGCATGCACGTCGCATGGAAGCAATGTAGCGAAAACCCGCCCCGCGCGTATCGGGCATTTGTTGCAAATTGCAATCGCACGCGGCCGGAGCCGCCGTGCGGCGCGATACCCGGCGCGGGCGGCGCCCCTTGCGGGTCGCGCGATTCCGTCCGAGGAGACGGGTCGCCACACAACGACCGGTCAGTCTTACCGGATCCGTCGCGGGCACGGGGCGCGCGTACGTAATGAACGATTACAAATTAAAGACGAGATGCCGACATTTCAAGCGGGATACGGGCACGCGGTGTTTCGGGGTCGGATTCCACGATCCTGATGCGGTCGTCATGCCGAGCGTCGGCCGGCCCGAATCGCGCCGCCTGTCGGTCATTCATACGTGCGGCGGCTCCGCAACCGGCCTTCCACGGCACCGGCATCATTCCTGCGATACTGGCGGCTGCCTCGTTTTTGCTTACCGCCGCTGCCATGCCGCTTCCCGACACACCCCGCCTCGGCTTCATCGGCGCCGGCCGCCTCGCGCGCTGTATCGCGCAGCGCTTCGCGCAGGCTGGCTTCCCGGTCGTCGCGATCGCGAGCCGCACGCCTGCGTCGGCCGCCGGCCTCGCCGCGCGCATCGACGGCTGCCGCGCGGTCGACACGCCGCAGCAGGTGGCCGACGCCGCCGACCTGATCTTCGTGACGACGCCCGACGATCATCTCGCGTCGAGCGCCGCGGCGCTGCGCTTCGACGCATCGCGCGCCGCCGGCCAGGCGGTCGTCCATTGCAGCGGCGCGTCGGCGGTCGCGCTGCTCGATCCGGCGAAGCTGCAAGGCGCCGCCGCCGGCGGCTTTCATCCGCTCTATCTGTTCGGCGGCACCGACGCCGACCTCGCGCGCATCGACGGCTGCTCGGTCACGATCGAAGCGGACGGTGCGCTGCACGCGACGCTGCTGCGACTTGCCGCCGCACTCGGCTGCCATCCGCTGTCGATTCCGGCCGGCGGCCGGATGCTGTATCACGCGGCCGCCCACTACGCGGCGAGCTTCGCGCTGTGCGGGCTGTCGGAAGCGGTCGAGCTGTGGCGCGGCCTCGGTTTCGACGAGGACGCCGCGCTGCGCGCGCTGTTGCCGATGCTCGCCGGCACGATCGAGACCGCGCGCGACAAGGGGCTCGCGAATGCGCTGGCCGGCCCGGTATCGCGCGGCGACACGGGCATCGTCGAGCGCCAGCTCGCGCTGCTCGAAGCGCGCGGCGGCGATCACGCGGCGCTGTATGCG
Organism: Burkholderia sp. AU44665; assembly: GCF_030504405.1. Lineage (NCBI taxonomy): Bacteria > Pseudomonadati > Pseudomonadota > Betaproteobacteria > Burkholderiales > Burkholderiaceae > Burkholderia > Burkholderia sp. AU44665. Next base: position 334,805 of record NZ_JAUJRI010000002.1, read on the forward strand.
CTGCTCACGCGCCGCGCGGTCGCACTCGCGGCGAAGCGCGCGACGCCGCCGGCGTCGCTGCCGGCGCTGGCCGAAGCCGTCGAAACGTCGCTCGCGCGCGTGGCCGCGCACCCCTCCCCGCCGCGAGACGAGGCGTGATAAGGTGTCGGCCGATGCGCCGCCAACCGGCGTTGGCGGCCGCACGCTACTGACTGTAATAAAAAGGATGCCAACGATGTTCGGCGAGATCGCCCGTTTTCTGCTCAATACCGTCTTCACGCTATTCGGCGCCGCGCTGATTCTGCGCGTCTGGATGCAGGCCGTCCGCGTGCCGCCGTACAACCCCGTCACGCAAGCCGTGCTGCAGGCGACCAACTGGCTCGTGCTGCCGCTGCGCCGCGTGATCGCGGGCGTACGCGGCATCGACTGGGCCAGCGTCGTCGCCGCGCTGCTCACCGCGCTCGTCTACGTCGTGCTGATGGTCGTCATGGCCGGCTTCGATCCGGCCGCCGTGATCGCGACGCTCGTCGTGGTCGCGCTGCTCACCGTCGTGAAGTGGGCGCTCAACCTCGTGATCTGGATGACGATCCTGATGGCGCTGCTGTCGTGGCTCAACCCGCGCTCGCCGGCGATGCCGATCCTCTACCAGCTCACGGCGCCGTTCCTGAACCCGCTGCGCCGCGTGATCCCGAACCTCGGCGGCATCGACCTGTCGCCGATCCTGCTGTTCGTGATCGTGCAGGTGCTGCTGATGATCGTCACGCGCGCCGCCGTGTCGCTGACGATGTTCGGCATCTGATCAGGCGCGACACCTACGCCGCCGGCCCCCGCGCCGGCGGTACGCCGAGCGTGTCGATCACGCCGAACCGCGCGGGCATCATCGCGTAGCACACGCGCACTTTCTCGCGCGACAGCCGCTCGAGCAGCCGCTGCGCTTCCTCCTCGGTGACGACGAATTCGACCTCGATCGCAAGCGAACCCTGCAGTTCGAAGAAGCGATCCTCGTGCAGCACGCGATGCTGGCCGAAACCGGCCATCGCGCGAAACGCGGACCCGCCCGCGACACCCATCCGGTTCGCCTCTTCCAATAGCCACTCCCACAGCGGCTTCCAGTGCAGCCGATGCTGCTCGTGCACGTAGAAGCGCAACAAGACCCTGTCCATCGCTCCCTCCGATGGCGGCCCGCTCAGGCCGCCGCGAGCCACGCGCGCGCGGTCCACATGCCGAGCGCCGTCAGCGCGAACGATCCAGTCAAGTGTAGGGCAGCCACCGCCAATGCCCATCCGAATTCGCCCTCGAGCGCGTGCGTCATCACTTCGACCGAATAGGTCGAGAACGTCGTGAGGCCGCCGAGAAAACCGGTGATCACGAACAGCCGCCACTCGGGCGGCAACCCGACGCGGACCGTGAACACGACGGCGGCCACGCCGATCACGTAGCCGCCGATCAGGTTCGACGCGAGCGTGCCGAGCGGCACCGCGGGAAAGCAGGCGTTGAGCGCGAGGCTCAGGAACCAGCGCAGCAACGCGCCGAGGCCGGCGCCGACGAAGATCGCGACGATCGAATAGAACAAGGGCACCCCTCAGTGACGGCGCCGCGCGGCGCACGCGGCCTACGCTGAACTGTATGCGCAATCGCGCCGCACCGGCAATGCCGACGAACCGGGCCGGCAGGCATCGGATCGCGTCGCGAGCGCATGATGCCTTTCACGATTTCCACCCGCGCGCCGCGGCGAACATTTACCAGGCAATTTCATCCGACATGACAAATCGATTCTGAATCGACCGATTATTTATCAGATTTTTAAAAACCGATAAAACCGTTCGATCCGGCTCGGACCAACCCCGTGAAATGCCCGTCCTACGTGGGCTCCACGTACTTTCCCTTATCAGACATTCCCGTATCCGGCCGATATTCGATGCAATTACCGCCGTCGATTTCGTAAAATCGTTTCGCCACCCCACTCCATCGACATGGAGACTCGAAAAATGAACGATATCCGCCTGTCGTCCATGTTGATTCCGGTGCTGTGCGCGTCGCTGCTCGCGTCCGGCGGTGCGCTCGCCGACGGCAACGGGCCGCCATCCTACGTCGAAGGCCACCGCGCACCGAACGGATTTGCCCGCCCGCCGTTCCACACGAAGTCGCGCGCGAGCACGGCCGCGATCGCCGGCCTCACGCCGGCACTCACGCGGCATGCATACGGATTCGACACGATCGCGAACCACGGCGACGGGATGGTCGTCGCGATCGTCGACGCGTACGACCACCCGAAGATCGAATCCGATCTCGGCGTGTTCAGCAATGCGTTCTCGCTGCCGGCCTGCACGTCGTCGAACGGCTGTTTCACCAAGGTGTACGCACGCGGTGGGCGGCCCAGGACCGATTCAGGCTGGGCGCTCGAGATCTCGCTCGACGTCGAATGGGTCCACGCGATCGCGCCGAAGGCGAAGATCCTGCTCGTCGAAGCCGCGTCGGCCAGCTTCAACGACCTGCTGGCCGCGGTCGACGTCGCGGTCAAGCGCGGCGCGTCGGTCGTGTCGATGAGTTTCGGCGGCAACGAATTCAGCAGCGAGACCGGCTTCGACGCTCACTTCAACGTACCGGGCGTCACGTTCGTCGCGTCGTCCGGCGACAGCGGCACCGGCACCGAATACCCGGCCGCGTCGCCTTATGTGGTGTCCGTCGGCGGCACGACGCTGTCGTCCGATACGGCCGGCAACTACATCGGCGAGGCGGCATGGAGCGGCAGCGGCGGCGGCGTGAGCGGCATCGAAGCCGAGCCGGCCGGCCAGACCGCATGGCCGGTTCCGGTGGCCGGCAAGCGCGGCGTGCCCGACGTCAGCTACGACGCGAATCCGTCCAGCGGTTTCGCGGTGTACGACTCGGTCGCCTATCAGGGGCAGGCCGGCTGGTTCCAGGTCGGCGGCACGAGCGCCGGTGCGCCGCAATGGGCGGCGCTCGTCGCGATCGCGAATTCGCTGCGCGCGGCGGCCGGCAAGAAAGCGTTGAGCGGCACCTACGACACGCTCTATACGGTCGGCAAAACCGCGTACGGCAGCGACTTTCACGACGTGACGACCGGGTCCAACGGCAATTGCGGCAGCATCTGCAACGCGGCGGGCGGCTACGACTACGTGACGGGCCTCGGTTCACCGATCGCGCCGGCGCTCGTGCAGGCGCTCGTCGCGCGGCCGTAGTCGCGCGGCCGCCATCACGCGGCTTCGGCGCCGGTCGGCGCGAAGCGCGGGGCTCAGCCGCCGCGCCATGCGCGGTCGAGCACGTTCAGCGTCGCCAGCGCACCGCCCTTCAGCCCGATCACGTCCGCCCGGCGCGCATGCGCCTCGCGCGCGTTGATGCGGATCACGTCGGCGCCGAGCCGTTCGCTCAGCAGACGCACGGTCGGGATCGCGGTGCCCGCGCCGATCTCGACTACCACCACGCGCCCGGCCTGCGCGATCCAGTCTTCCAGTGCGCGCTCCTGCGCGTCGTAGCGCGCGCCGAGCCAGCCGGTGTCGCCGAACATCAGGATGTTCGGCCGCGCGAGACCGCCGCAGTGCGGGCAGCGCGGCATGTCGCCGACCAGGCGGCACGTCGCTTCGTCGACTTCCGGCACGAACGGGGCCGCGTCCCACGTCGCGTCCGTGCACGGGCGCAGGCATTGCATCGCATGAATCGAGCCGTGGATCTCGACGATGCGTGCCGGCTCGAAGCCGGCTTTCTGGAACTGGCCGTCGACGTTGCTCGTCAGCACGAAGCCGCCGTTCGGCATCGCGTCGATCCAGCGGCGCAGGATCGCGAAGCCCGCGTGCGGCGTCGTCGCGCGATAGAGCGCGAGACGATGCCCGTAGAATCCCCATGCGAGCGGCGCACGCGCACGAAATGCGTGCGGCGACGCGATCTCGTGGAATTCGAAACGCTCGTGGCGCAGCGCCGGATACGCGCGCCAGAAGCCGTCCGTGCCGCGAAAATCGGGCAGCCCGGAATCGACGCCGATGCCGGCGCCGGCCGTGACGAGCAAGGCGTCGGCACGCGCGAGCGCGTCGACGGCGGACGCGACGAGATCGGCGGGAAGCGGCGCGATGGAATCGGCGGGATCAGCGGGATCGGAAGGCGGCATGATGGAGAAGCGGTGGCGTCGAACGTTGCGCGAGTGGCGTCGCGATCATACGCCGGTTCGGGCGTCGCGCCGCATCGGCAACACAACTGCGTGGCGTATTGCGCGGCGCGTTCGTACGCGTCAAATCGGGCGCGGGTTGCACCGCCCTGCGCCGAACCCCGTGTCAGCGTGCTGACAGGCAGCGCTTGATAACATGGGCGATCGCCTGATCGCCACGCGCCACCCGCCCGATGCCCTCGCCCTCCGCCATGACTCCCACTGCACCGCCCGCGGGCGACACACCGCCGCCGGGCGCCCTCGCGCTGTTCATCGCATTCGCGCAGATCGGCCTGACCAGCTTCGGCGGCGGGCTCAGCGGGCGGATGATGCGCGATTTCGTGCACGAGCGGCGCTGGCTCGACGAAGAGGCGTTCCTCAATGGTCTCGCGCTGTCGCAAGCGTTGCCGGGCGTCAACGTGAAGAACCTCGCGATCTGGATCGGCTACCGGCTCGCCGGATGGCGCGGCGCGGTGGCCGGCTTCACCGGCATCATCGCGCCGCCGGCCGTGCTGATCGTGCTGTTCGGCGTCGCGTTCTCGACCCTCACGCGCTTCCCGCTCACGCATGTCGCGCTCGCCGGCGCGGCGGCCGCGGCGATCGGGCTGTCGATCTCGATGGCGATCACCGCGGTGCGCCGGCTGCCGCGCCGCGTGCTGCCGTTCGCGGTGACGACGCTCACGTTCGTGTCGGTCGCCGTGCTGCACTGGCCGCTCGTGTGGACCGTGCTGATCGGCGGCACGCTGAGCGTCGCGCTCGAATACCGTCGCGCGGCCGCTGCGCCGGTCGGAAGTGACGCACGATGAACGCGTCCGCACGTTACGCAGCACTGTTCGGCGTGTTCGCGCCGCTGTCGATCGCGACGATCGGCGGTGGGCAGGCGGTCATCGCCGATATCCAGCGGCAAGTCGTCGATGTGCATCACTGGATGAGCGCCGCGCAATTCGTGAACGACTTCGCGATCGCACGGATGGCGCCGGGCCCCGGCTCGCTGCTGGCGACGCTGATCGGCTGGCAGGTGGCCGGCTTCTGGGGCGCGGTGATCGCGACGCTCGCGCTGTTCGGCCCGACCGCATTCCTGATCTACGGCGTCGCGCATCTATGGCGGCGACATCGGGGCGCGCGCTGGCAAATCGCGCTCGAAACCGGCCTGCGCCCGGTCGCGGCCGGCATGATCCTCGCGTCGGTATGGGTGCTGCTGCGTGCGCTCGACGGCGGCTGGGCCGCCCGCGCGATCACGGTGGCGTCGACGCTGTGCGTGATCTACACGCGTGTTCATGCGCTGCTGCTGATCGCGATCGGCGCGCTGCTGCTCGTCGGCGTGCATGCGCTCGGGGGCGTGTGACGCGGCGCTATCGCCTTTACATCGCGACATCACCCGGGCGCCAATCCGTCCTGACGCCTGAACGGCGCGAAGCACCGGCCCGCTCGGACAGCAGCCGCAGTGGACGGGGGATGCCCGCGGTGCGCGATCGGCGCACTGTACGCGTCAGCGGCCCGCTATCGGCACCGATTCCGCTACCGCGCGCAGTACGTCGTGCGCGTGGGCATGCAACTCGAACCCGATACCCGGCGCCTGCGGCACGCGTGCGTATCCCGCATCGACGATTTCGCCATCGGCGAGTCCGCTGAACGGATGGAACGCGAACAGGCTGACTTCCGCGCCACCGAGCCCGAGCGCCGCGACGACGTGCAGCGAGAACAGATGGCCGCCGTGCGGCCAGAACGCATCGCGCCGCCAGCCGCGCGACACGAAGTGATCGACGATCTGCAGATAGCCCGGCAGCCCGTAGCTGTGCACGGGATCGAACACCAGCACGTCGCGGTCGTTGCGCAAGCCGCCGTAGCGGTCGAGCAGCTTCGCTTCCGCGAGCGAGAACAGCGCTTCGCCGGCCGCAATCGGCGGTGCGTATCGCGTGGCAACGTCTGCTTGAAGCGGCAGATCGAGCGGGTCGCAGATATCCTCGAACCACCAAAGGTCGAACGGCGCGAGCATCTCGGCCGCGTCGTGGGCGGTCGTCGCGTCGTACGTGTTCATCGCGTCGACCGCGAGATGCGAAGGGCCGGCAAGCTGCGCGGCAGCGGCGTCGATGCGGCGCCGGTCCTGATCGAAATCCACCCCGCCGATCTTGATCTTCGCGTGCGTGTAGCCGAGATCGACGATCCGGCGCATCTCGTCCGACAGGCGCGCGAGGTCGTCGTGCGGATAACGATAGCCGCCGCCCGCGTACACGCGCACGCGTGGTGCTGCCGTGCGTTGGAGACGATCGGCGAGAAATCGATGCAGCGGCAGATCGGCGATCTTCGCGGCGGCGTCCCAGATCGCCATGTCGAGCGTGCCGACCGCGACGCAGCGTTCACCGTGCCCGCCCGGCTTCTCGCCGGCCATCATCGCGCGCCATGCGCGGAACGGGTCGAGGTTCGTGCCAGCTTCGTCGGCGAGCGTATCGGCGGCGGCCAGCAGACGCGGCGCGAACCGTTCGCGGATCAGGCCGCTCTGCGCAAAACGGCCGATCGACGCGTAGCCGTAGCCCGTCACCGGCCGGCCGTCGCGCACGACGTCGGTGACGACCGCGACGATGCTCGTGGTCAGGCCGCCCGAAGGAATCGCCGGATCGGCATAGCGGGATACGGGAATCGCGCGTTCGTGGACCGCGGTGATGCGCATGGTCGGGGCTCCGGAGGGACGTCCGGCGCGGGCGCAAGCTTCGCGCGCAGCAGCGGAAATGATGGACGGATCGCTGCATCTTAGGGGTTTGCGTGGCAGCGTGCAGGACTGGCGGCGAGCGTCATCGCGCCGTCATCAGACAACCGCGCGTCGCCTTCATCACGTGTTACAGCCGGAAAGCAGAACGCCGAGCGTATAACCACGCTCGGCGCACTGTTTCCGAACCTGGGCGACTTTGATCGAGGCGGAATTCCCGTTCGCCACTCCTGCCTTCGTGCACCGGGACAAGATAAGGCGACGAGAATAGCCCGCGCCGGGAGAATCGACCGGCCCGCTCAGACAAACTCAGGCGAATACGAAGTACTTGCGCACCGTCTCGACCACTTCCCACGTCCCCTTCATGCCGGGTTCGATCACGAACACGTCGCCGGCTTTCAGGTGCACCGGCTCCTCGCCTTCCGGCGTGATGATGCAGTAGCCATCGAGGAAGTGGCAGTACTCCCATTTTTCGTAATTCACCTCGAACTTGCCCGGCGTGCAGATCCAGGTACCCATGATCTTGCTGCCGTCCTTCGAGACGTACGCGTTGAGGTTCACGGTGTGCGGATCGCCGCCAATGCGCTTCCACTTGGTCGCGTCAACGACAGGCGTCGGGCAGGTTTTGCGCAGAACGGTGATGAAATCGGACATGTCGGCTCCAGACTGACGATCGTATGAAAGACCTGTCACGTTAGTTCGAAAGCTTTACCCGGGCTTGTATGCTTCCGACGCCGACTCGTCTATTTTCGACATTGGCTGGCGGGCCGCCTCACGTTGCAGTCGACGTGCTCGCATAGCGCCATTCGTTCACTGTCGAGATGCTGGGCTCGTACCCTCTACGCGTATGAACAGAAGCACGGCACATCGAAAACCACACAAACCATCTGCCCTGCTGCGTGGCTTGACGCCCGAGTTAGAGTTGCTGCGGCCAACGACGCAACACCCCTTCGTCGGGGCCGATCGACGTGCTCTTGGTCCAATCGCGATTCAATTGTTCGGCTGAGGGTCCGAGTAATGCCAAATGACCATTCCCCATGCCGTGCGTTGAGGTCCTGGCATAGGCGTTCCGGCCTCGACATAAACCGAATCTTTCACGGCAGGACTTTGCCAATAACCGGCGCGCGGACAAGGCTCCCCGGGCAGGACACGTAGCCTTGGTTGCGCAGCAGGCTTGGGGAGGTAGGCCTCCTCCTCTGCCGGGATGCTGCCGTCCCGATAACGCTTGTCTTCCCACAATAGCCGCCAGCGCACCACATGTTCGTCGTTGGTACCTTCCAACAGGTACTTGTGGGCGATACTGCCCTTGAGGAAGTAACTCGGACATCCAACCTTGCCAGCCGGAAACCATGGTTCCCAGATACCCTCGACAGGAATCTCCTGATCGCTGCAAACCTCGCCGCTTGCGGATTCGTTCTTGGGCGGACAGGGAGGAAGCGATGCGGGATAGGTACGACCGGGTGGCCAATATCGCCAAGCAGGAAATAACGGATCCTGGAACAACGATTCATACGTCCAATGCTTGAACACACGAGTACCGCCGTCGGCACGCTTGCCATAGGTAAGGTATTCGGAAAAATCGAGCCCGACAGTACACTTGAGCGCCTGACAGCTCAACTCTTCAATCCACGCCCCTTCCGCATACCCCGTTGCATATTCGAAATCCGAAAACCTCGTATCCCTCACGCCAAGCGCGTGGAAAAACGGATCATATGTTCGACCGACCTCGTGCGCACTCCGCCCGAACAAAAGCTCCCCGCCCTTCTCGCTACCCGTTATGAGCGCATCGTAAGCCGAGCGCTTGTCGGCACCTTGCCGCAATGTCTCAATGCCTTGATCCATCCTCACCAACGCATTCAGGAAATCGCTGACATACGCTGCCTCCAATTCCTCCTGATTTGGGCTCGGCGTGTCCAATTGCTTGGCGTACGCGTGAAGAAAGTCCCTGTACAGACTAACTGCATGGTCCAGGAACGTAACGCTTGTCCATTTCTTGAGCAGGTAAAATGCTTTGGCGCGCGCATCCAGTTCCTGCTCAGGCGTCATGGTCAAAGTATTCAGCATCATTGGTTCTGTTCTTCCGTCGATTGTTTTCCGCCATTGGCGATGGCTCGCCACGCATAGCCTTCCTGTCTGATCTTGTCCGATCGCTCACGCTCTGCCAGAAAGAGTGCCCGAGCTTCTGCTTGATCCGGCAGTTTCCCTTCGAACAATCTCTCGAATTCCATGTTCGAAATCTCAGCACGCGATTACGCGACCCGCGCCGGTATCCGCCGTTGCGCCTGATATTGGACGCTCTGCGCATCACCCTGCAACTCTTCCAAAGCTTTCATCAAAACGTCCTAATACAGCGGTAGCAACGCCTCCAAGCGTTCGGCGATTCCTGCGTCGCTCGCAAGTTTATTCACGAGCCGCAGGTACCCATCGAAGCCGAACATCCGATCCCGGATCGGTCGAAGTACACACCGCCGATTGTCATTCTGCTCCTCGGTGATGTCGATGTAGCCGAAGTGCTTTAGGTCGAATGCCGCGCCGATTACTTGCCCTTGGCTGCCGCCGAGAACACAACTCAGTTCGTGCAGGGTCAGCCCAGAAATGCATTGATCAGTCCGAGTGCTCTGGCGGCCATCGGCGTCATCTGCAACGCGCTCGCGAGAACCGACGCTGACATCCCTCATAGGCGGTAATGAAGGCGTGAAACCGGGAAAGAGGATCGTTCGTTGTCATAGCTCGTTGATTTTTCTGGATTGGCCCTTGCCCGAGAGCGTTCGTTGTTATCCGACCGCTCAGGCATCTCCGCACGATACGTCAGCCCTCGACAAATTCAACCATTATGGAATATAACATTCCAATATGGTTGTTCATCGCAACCGGAATGAAGACGACCATATCGTCCTATGACTACCCGCCCCGCCTCCCCGACCGAAGACGCTCAAAACGCATTGCTTGCCGCTCGTGTCGGAACTGCCATTGCCGAACAACGACGCGCACGCGGTCTGACACAGGCGAAGCTCGCGGAGATGATCGACCTGGAACAGGAAGCGGTCAGCCGATGGGAGCGTGGCACTCGTGTGCCGACTTTGTATCGGCTCCAGCAGCTTAGTGACGCACTCAACTGCTCGGTAGACCAGTTGTTGCAGCGCGGATCGAAGCGACCGGATGACCAACTGGCGATAATTGCGGACGCGCTCGATGGACTGGATAGCGACGAGCGGGAACTCGTCGTGAATTTCGTTCAGCAGTTCGCCGACATGCTAAGGGCCAAGCATCCGCCCAAGAGCAAGCGGCGCAAGTAACAATCAAGTCTTGCAGCGACAAACGTTGCATTCACTCGGACCATATTGTTCCCATGCCTGATCTGTCAAACTATACGGGCAACCCGCCGAATGCGTTCGCACTGAGCGTCATCCATGCGCTGGAAGCTGCCGGCTTTACTATCGCTCCCACGACGCAGGGTCCGAATGACCAGAGAAAGACTCTACGTATCACTTGGCGCGGCGTGCACGTCGGGAATATGCACGAGGATCTCTGGGGGCATAATCCCCCTTATGCTTGCTTGTACCGGTTCGAGAAGAATCGCGCCAAGGCTCCCCCGAACTTCGATAAGGCCGAGTTCGCCCTGCAACATGGGTGTGACCCGAATCTATTGGGGGTCAATAGTGACTACAGCGGTTCGTATCTTTGGGTACAGGACGAAGCGACATGCCTGCTTCTGATGCAAGACTGGGCGAGAAGGATCGACGAAGAAAATCGACTTGAGTCGGACTGGTCCGAACCAGAATTGAGAGCCTCCGTCGTCGCGTATCTCGACATGGCACGTCGGCTCCGGAACGGGCAATCCGTTGTAAAGAAGCAGGTCTATCGAGACCTCTCCGCGAGAATTGGCCGATCCGAGAAGTCGTGCGAATACCGGATGCAGAACATCTCCCATGTCTTAGCTCTCATGGGACGGGGCTGGATACCCGGCCTCCCACCGGCAAAGAACGTTGGGGTGAGGGTCACTGCGCAGATAGAAACGCTCATCTGCGAACTGGAAGGCCGCCATGAACCGCCGGTGGCTACCGAAGCAGCTACGGTCGCCAAGCTCCGCAAGACGCTGCAGCAACGCCCCGCAGGAAGCAAAACGCCCCAAAAAACTACATCAACCACGACCAGTATCGTACGGGATCCGCAGGTCAAAGCATGGGTGCTGGAGCGAGCAAATGGGACGTGCGAAGCTTGCGACCAACCGGCTCCGTTTATCGGCGCAGACGGCTTCCCATTTCTGGAGGTTCATCATCTCCGCAGACTTGCGGACGACGGATCGGATACGCCAACGAATGCGATCGCCGTTTGCCCGAACTGCCATCGACGGCTCCACTTCTCGGAAAATGCTCGTGCATACCGAGAAACGCTCTATGAAAAGGTCGCTGAGCTGGTGCGCGAGTAGAATCTCAGGAATTGGTCGGCGACCGCTGTATGTCGTCCACGCCAATTCAATGAACCTCTCGTCCACCTTGCCTACCTCGAATCCTGGAACGTCTTGGAGGAGGAGTAGCAGTTTCTCCGTGAAAGCTGCTCGCGGGAGGTCGCCGCCGAAATCGTCACACACCGCCGCCGCCAGCTCGCAAATCTGCTCGATGGTCAGCGGTGGGAAATCGTTGGGGTGTTTGATGTCGTCCATGCGACGACTATCCCGGCTATACCGTGATCCTGGCAACGAAGCACGCCCGTCTCCGCACTGCCTTCGCTATACTTCCCTGACGGCGGGCCCATCGTTTCGCCGCTCGGGGACAAACGATGAGCACCTATGGTATTTCGATGATTAAGCTGGACACAGCGACCGGCGAAATAGTCGAAGCGAAGATTCACGGGTTCAGCAAGAACGACGATGGGAGCATCGGTTTAGATACAGGCCGAGCTCTGGATTATCACGAGATTGCAAATTTGATCGTAGGCGGTGACGCCGTGTTCGTCATCGTGCCTGACGGTCCCGGCTCCTATCGCCACACCGATAAGGTCCGAGTGAAGCCGGGACAGCACGAGTACCTGGAGAGCTTTGGGGACAACGGAGCTGCGACAGATGCCCTGATGGCGCTTCCCACCTACCAATAGACGACTATCCCGACGCCTACTGATCGGAACAACAGCACGTTGTTCGACTCGTCCGGCAAGAGCAAGGAAAATCCGTGCGTCTCGATCCAAGCATCATGACCGGCTTTGGAATATCCGACGACGACATCCAGGCGTTCACCTCATCGAACGCGGGACTCTACGGCATCGACACATCACGACTGAGTCGGTTTTTGCTTGCTCAGTTGACCAGCGCGTGGAAGCATAAAGCACTCAATACATTTGCCGTCACGGACGTCATACAGCGCCTTGAAGGTCGCAGTCCGTTTCCTTCTATGACCGCGAAACCTCGGCAGTTCAAAGGTGACGCCTTGCACGGGCTGTGGAAGGTCCATTTTTTTGATGCACGATTCCTGATTCGGAACATCTACAACGAATGGAGCATGTTCAGTTCCAAGAGCGACAAGTTCGAAAAATTGTGTGCTCGGGTTGTGGCTGAGGAAGAGGAGGCTCCTTCGCGCGTTGGCTGGCAAGGTCGGCTGGCTCACGAGTTCGTGATGGAGGGCTACAGGCAACGCGCAGCAAAGCAAAAACTTACCGGGGAGTGGCTAATCTTCGGCGTACACAAACAGAAAAACATCTACCTTTCGATCTGCACCCATTCCAACAGCCCGGAGCAAGATCGTGAAATTTATGGCACACTTTTTGCGCTATGTGGAGATGAATTCCCGGACGTCTTTACGAGGCATAGCGGGGAAAAATCGTCGTAGTGTCTAATGTCGTCCATGCGACGACTATCTCTAAGCTTCATAAAAGAAATAGCGGTCAGATCATTCGCTCTCGATCCGAACACAAAATCATCTGTGTCGGCTCGCACCTTTGGGCCGACACACAACCAGTAATAATTCTCATTTCCACATCACGCCTCGGTCACTTACGCGGCTTGTACTTCTGTGGTAACGTGCAAAAAACGGGGATTAAAATAGCAATGTATGAATCAGCCTAGCGAAGAAAAAGAAGTAAGCGCCCTCATCCGTGTTGAAGGCGGCACCGCAGACGAAGGCATCTTAGATTTGCACGACGGAGCTAGGACTATGCTCGGGATCGCTCGAGCAGTTAACATTGCTAGCCACGCGTTTGCCAACAACGATCAGATTCGCACCCGCGCCGACAGAGCTCATGGCGTTCAAGCGTTCGTCCACTCGTCCCTCAAAGGTTGCTTTGAAGAGCGCATCGATATTAGATTCAATGCGACAACAATCAAGCGAATTGGCCCCAGCAAGTTAGTCAATAGCTTTTGGGACTATCTGACATGCTGTTGGTCTGCTGCACTGGGATTACCGTACACGCCGGAAACGGCATATGTCCAGTCCACTCTTAACAGGGACCCTGATTTTATATATGAAATCGCTGATGCACTAGAGTCAGCCATGAGAGAGTTGCAACGCCCTATTGAATCAGACGATAGCGTAAGCATCACATTGGCTCGCCTCCGCAAAGGTGACCTACTCACAATGGACCGGCACACACGCGACTTCGTAACCGTTCGCGAAATAAAAACCGACAAACGAATCATTCAAGGAAATATCACAAGATATAACGTCCTGAGTGATTTTGGTCGCCTCTATTCCGACGAAGACGGAAAAGTAATTTCATTTGAAATCGCAGGAAGCTCGGGAAATAGAGTCAAGAAGCTTGTAGTTGACTCCATGGCGAAGCGCATAGACGGCAGAACTGGGAAGCTGCAACTTAAAGTGTCATCGATTGAAAGCGCACAAGGATTTGTAAAGCGATACGTAATTCACGACGCGACCCCAATCCAAACCGATGATTAACAATCCAAGCTTGTTTTGTGCACTGCATACGTCTGCCTGCATGCTAATGTCCGAGTGGGGGGTCTATTGGCAGGCTCTCGGAACATTGGCCGCCGTGATCTTCGGGGTATTCGGTCTCTATAAGGTTCGTGCAGAGCTCAAACGCCTGAACGAACAGCGTGAAAAGGAAATTATTGACAGAGATGCTGCCGCAAAATTAAAACGAACGGAGTTTTTCTTAAACCAGCATCGTCGGCTTTTTGACAACCCGGAACTTTACGCCGTCCTGTGCCTGGTTGACTCTGATAATGAAGCCCTAGCCAATCCTGACATGTGGGATCGAAAGAGAAAGTTTATTACCTTCTTCGAAGAAATTCAAATTCTCATTGACAGCGGCCAACTGGACAAGCAAGTCGCCCTCTACATGTTCGGTCATTACGCTAGATGCGCAATGTACGGAGCAAATTTTCAAACAGGCATAGCAATGACCGAGGCGTATTGGCGCTTGTTTTTTCGTTTTGTGCGAGACGCCGATGTTTTTTTTGAGGAACATCCGAATGGCCCGGAGTCAGTCTCCCTTTAACGTGCGCGCAAAGAGTCTCCGACAGCATCACCATTACAAGCGCGCGCGCAGCAACGTGCCACTAAACCGCAGCGCAGTCGCTTCATCATCTGATGTGTTAGTCCTTTTGATCTGAAGCATATGACCAACCTCGTCTATCGTTACGCGAACGCCTCCACCTTTTTGTCAATGCTGCACAGTCAAGAACTGTGGTTTACCGACTTGCGCCAAATGAACGACTGGAACGAATACGAGGCTGGCTTTCGAATCGCCAGCGAAATCATCGCCTGTGATTTTCCTGAACTGACGGCCGCTATTGAGGCTATTTCACCGGATAAAATGGATCCGTATTTCATGATCCTAATATGCTCGTTTGGAAGTCTTGGTGATTGCTTGAGCATGTGGCGTGGGTACGGAGACAATTGCTACGGTGCAGCTATTGGATACGATCCCAAAAAAATACAAGATCACTGCATGTTTGGCCGATACCTTACAAAGAGAAATCCGATATCAGGGAAAGTTTTATTTCTTCCGGTGATTTACGATGACCAAGCTTACAGGTCAATGCTACGTCAATATATTCAAAGCGCGTCGAATCAATTGAAAAATCTATCAGGGGAGGACGCCAATGTACATGCCGCAGTCCATACTAGAACGCTAAAAATTGCATTGATGCGACTTTGTACTTTATACAAAGATCACTTTTTCGCAGACGAACGTGAAATCCGCGGCTTCATTGAGATCAATGCTGAAGTCGATCCATACAAACTGCAAGTCCGCCAATCCGAGTTCGGTGAAGCGACGTACCACCGCCTCAACACCAACTTCCAAAATGTGCGGGCGATTGAGGAGGTGGTTCTGGGCCCGCTGTGCACACTGACAGAGATGGAGGTTCGGAATAAGCTCGTTGAAAACGGATTAGACGGCGTGGTTATCAGGCGTTCACGGGGTGCCGGTGCTTATCGCTGATGGATTCCCCAATCCTAAATGCGAAACGACTGCCTTACGTCGATCTTGAGCGGCCAGCGATGCCAGCGCCCCAGCATCGAGCCATGCCAGTTTCGCTGCCACCGCCCGAAACCTCCCGCTTGCCATCCCCGCCGAAACCCCTGTAGAATCGCTAGTTCTGCGGGCGTCGTATAATGGCCATTACCTCAGCTTCCCAAGCTGATGACGTGGGTTCGATTCCCATCGCCCGCTCCACTTTCCGGCTGCCCTGCAGCCTGCGCATGAGCCGCCTCTTCCCTCGTCGAAGGCGGCTTTTTTGTACCATGCGCTGAATCGCCCGGCAGCACTGCTGCGCAACGGGCCCTCGCCCGAACCGAGCCTTTCTCTGTACCGATGATGCACGACGATCCGAACGAAGCCGGCCTGCCGCCGCACGACGACGCCATTCCCGACGAGGCCGACCAAGCCACCGAAGGCGCCGACGAAGCCAACCCGCTGCATCGCCGCCGCATCCGCAGCTTCGTCACGCGCGCCGGCCGCGTATCGACCGGCCAGCGCCGCGCGATCGACGAGTTCGGCCCGCGCTTCGTCGTCCCGTATGCGCCGGCGCTGCCCGACTGGAACGCGATCTTCGGCCGCACTGCACCGCGCATCCTCGAGATCGGTTTCGGGATGGGCGCATCGACCGCGGAAATCGCCGCGCATCGCCCGGGCGACGATTTCCTCGGCGTCGAGGTGCACGAGCCGGGCGTCGGTGCGCTGCTGAAGCTGATCGGCGAGCAGGATCTGACGAACATCCGCATCATCCAGCACGACGCGGTCGAGGTGCTCGAGCACATGATCGCGCCGGAAAGCCTCGACGGCGTGCACATCTTCTTCCCCGATCCGTGGCACAAGGCGCGTCACCACAAGCGCCGGCTGATCCAGCCGCCGCTCGTCGCGCATCTCGCGTCGCGCCTGAAGCCCGGCGCGTACCTGCACTGCGCGACTGACTGGCAGAACTACGCGGAGCAGATGCTGGAAGTGCTCGGCGCGGAACCGACGCTCGAGAACACGGCCGCCGACTACGCGCCGCGCCCTGACTACCGCCCGGTGACGAAGTTCGAACGGCGCGGGCTGCGGCTCGGCCACGGCGTGTGGGACCTGGTGTTCCGCAAGCGCGCAGGCTGAGCGCCCCGCCCCGCGCAAAATAGAAAAAGCCCGACCGGCGTCTCGCGCCGGTCGGGCTTTTTTATCGAAGGCGCACCGGCCTTCGCATTCGCCTCACGACCAGTTCAGCCAGCCGCTGTAACCGACCAGCAGCACGAACAGCCCGAATGCGATCCGGTACCACGCGAACACCGTGAAATCGTGCGTCGCGACGTAGCGCAGCAGCCAGCGCACGCACACGAACGCACTGACGAATGCCGACACGAGCCCGAGCGCGAACAGCCCGAGCGAATCGACGGTGAACGCCTGCCAGTCCTTCACGGTTTCATAGAGCGTCGCGCCGAAGATGATCGGAATCGCGAGGAAAAACGAGAATTCGGTGGCCACGCGGCGGTCGAGGCCGAACAGCATCCCGCCGATGATCGTCGAGCCCGAGCGTGACATGCCGGGCACCAGCGCGAAGCACTGCGCGAGTCCGACCTTGAATGCGTCGAGCGGCGTCAGCGCATCGACCGACATCACGCGCGGCGGCTGGCCGCGTTCGCGCTGCCGCGCCTCGGCCCACAGGATGATCGCGCCGCCGACGACGAGCGCGAACGCGACGGGCACCGGCGCGAACAGCACGGCCTTGATCTTCTTCTCGAGCAGGAGGCCGAGCGCGATCGCGGGAATCGTCGCGATCACGACGTTCAGCGTGAAGCGCCGCGCGTCGGGCCGGCTCGGCAGTCCGGACACGACGGACACGATCCGCTGCCGGTATTCCCAGCAGACCGCGAGGATCGCGCCGAACTGGATCACGACGTCGAATGTCTTCGCGTGCGAATCGTTGAAATTCAGGAAGCTGCCCGCGACGATCAGGTGACCGGTGCTCGACACCGGCAGGAATTCCGTCAGCCCCTCGACGACGCCGAGGATCAATGCCTTGCAGATCAGGATCCAGTCCATCCGTGGCCCAACTCCGAAATGGTCGAAAGAAAAGGCCACTCTTGCGCGCGCGGCCCGCCCGGCCGTGCGCGCCCCGTCGTCACTTTTCGACGATCGCCACGCGTATGCCGTTTGTAAGGATCGTAATTGTACCGGGTTCGTAGTTCACCCCGGCAAATTGCAGTTGTTCCGGCTTGAACGTGTAGATCGGGTAGTTGGTCAGCAACTGCGTCGCGAGCAGCCCGGCGGCCGCGCCCACCTGCTGCGCGTACATCTGCGCGTCGCCGTCGAGCACGAGGCTGTCGACGGCCGGCGCCCTCAGCACCACCGAGCGGCTCGGCGCGTCGTACGCGAGCTGGCCCGACACGGTGAACTTGCCGCTGACGGGCGCGCGCAGGAACGGGCTCGCGAAATTCGCGTCGAGCTGCACGGCGACGCGGTTCTGGTCGGGCAGCAGGTTGACGGCCGGGTTCGCGAGCGACACGTCGACGACCTGCGCGACCGTCTTCTGGTAAGGAAACTTGCGCGCGACGGCCTTCTGCACGTCGCCGCGCGAAAACGTGTAGTGATCGGGGATGAACGGGAACGTCGACGCGCACGCGGCAAGCGATACGCACACGCCGACGGCGCCGATGGCGGCAGCGAGAAAACGGCGCCGGCCGGGCGCGCGAGGGACGGTCATGCTGAACTCTCTCCTGGATGCGCCGGCCGCGTCGCGGCCTCGAGGCGCGTAAGCCACGCGAGCGCGTCGACGCGCGACGCGCCGCACATGTCGGCGGACGGCTGCAGCCCGGAGCAGCACGCGGGGCGCTCGGGCCGGCCGAAGATCATGCAGCGCAGGTCGTCGCCGAGCTGCACGCAGCGCACGCCGGCCGGCTTGCCGTCGGGCATGCCCGGAATCGGGCTGGAAATCGACGGCGCGATGCAGCACGCGCCGCAGCCCTCGCGGCACGCGTGCGGCGGCGGGACTTCGGCGGGCGCCGGGCGGACAGGCATTTCGACGGACACTCGGTTCTCTCGACGAACAACGAAAAACGGTGCGGCAACCGGACGCGGTATCCGGCAGCCCTACCCCGCATTGTGCCATCGCCGGCTGCGACGTTATTACACAATGCAGGCCGCGCGCGCGTTCATATACTCGAAAGCATCTAAAAAGCGCGAGACCGTCATGCATTCTGGTTCTGACGACACGATGTTCCGTCCCCATTTGCTCACGAAATACGGCGCGAACGGGCCGCGCTATACGTCGTACCCCACCGCGCTGCAATTCCGCGACGACTTCGATCCGGCCGACTACGTGCGCGCGGCCGGCGACCCCGGCGCGTCGTCGAGCGACCTGTCGCTGTACTTCCACATCCCGTTCTGCAACACCGCGTGCTTCTACTGCGGCTGCAACAAGATCGCGACCAACAACCGCCGCCGCGCGCGCCCGTATCTCGACCAGCTCAAGCGCGAAATGGCGCTGCAGGCCGCGCTGTTCGATCCGTCCCGTCCCGTCACGCAGCTGCATTGGGGCGGCGGTACGCCGACCTTTCTGTCCGACGACGAAACGGCCGAGCTGATGGCGGCCACGCGCGAGCATTTCGCGCTCGCGGCGGACGCCGATGCCGAGTTCTCGATCGAGATCGATCCGCGCACGGTCACGCCGGCGACGCTCGTCCACCTGCGCACGATCGGCTTCAATCGGCTGAGCCTCGGCGTGCAGGATTTCGACCCGGCCGTGCAGCAGGCGATCAACCGCGTCCAGCCGCGCGCGATGACGGCCGACCTGCTCGCCGCCGCGCGGGCGACGGGCTTCCATTCGGTGAGCGTGGACCTGATCTACGGGCTGCCGCACCAGACGGTCGCCGTGTTCGCACGCACGCTGGAGACGATCATCGAGCTCGCGCCCGATCGCCTGTCGGTGTTCGGCTACGCGCACATGCCGCACCTGTTCAAGATGCAGCGGCAGATCGACGATGCGACGCTGCCGCCGCCGGAAACGCGCATCGCGCTGCTCGGCCTCGCGATCGACATGCTGACGTCGGCCGGCTACGTGTACATCGGGATGGACCACTTCGCGCGGCCGTCCGACGAACTGGTGCGCGCGCAGCGCAACGGCACGCTGCAGCGCAATTTCCAGGGCTACAGCACGCGCGCGGATACCGACCTGATCGGCTTCGGCGTGTCGTCGATCGGCAAGGTCGGCGACGTCTACGCGCAGAACGCGAAGGACTTGCCCGCGTACGGCGCCGCGCTCGACGCGGGCCGGCTGCCGATCGCGCGCGGCGTACGGCTCACGCCCGACGACCGGCTGCGCCGGGACGTGATCACGCAGCTGATGTGCAATCTCGAACTGCCGTTCTGGCATGTCGAGGCCGCGCACGGCATCCGCTTCGCCGATCATTTCGCGCGCGAGCTCGACGCGCTGCGCCCGTTCGAGCGCGACGGGCTGCTGACGATCGCGCGCGACCGGCTGACGATCCATCCGGCCGGCCGGATGGTCGTGCGCAACATCGCGATGGCGTTCGACGCGTATCTCGGCCAGACGCCGCGGCAGCGCTACTCGCGCACGGTCTAGGGCCGTTCGCGCGGGCCATGGGGCGGGCGCCGGCCGCACGCGGGCGGCCGGTTTGATAGAGTGTGAGGCTTACACCCGCTTCGCCAGCCCCCAAGATGCGCACCACCAAAGCAACCCACGCGGTCGAACGCCTGAAAACCCGCTCCGGCAACCCGCAATTCGCGGCCGTCGCGATGGCGGGCGGCCTGTTCTATCTCGTCGACCGCTCGGGCGGCACCGCCGAAAAGCGCTGCGAGCCGCTGCCGCTCGACGAATTCGTCAAGTTCGTCGACGCATTTGGCCCCCAAAAGCCGCGCAAGGCGAGCAAGCTCGACCTCGCGTTCGAGGCGCAGATCAAGAAGAGCAAGGGGTAAAGGTCTGTTGCAGGCAGCCTGAAGGCTTCGCGGCCGCGCCGTTTGGTACAATCACGAAGTTTCTCTATCCCCGCTGATGGCCGACCAGGCTGCGTGACCACACCATGAATATCGAAAACGCGCGTTTCAACATGATCGAACAGCAGATCCGTCCGTGGGACGTGCTGGATCTGGATGTCCTGGGCCTGCTGTCGATCGTCAAGCGTGAGAACTACGTTCCGGCCCAATACCGCGATCTCGCGTTCGCCGATCTCGAACTGCCGCTGCCGGGCGGCGCCAGCAAGATGCTGTTCCCGCGCGTCGAAGCGCGCGTGCTGCAGGAGCTGGCGGTCAAGAAGCACGAGAACGTGCTCGTGATCGGCGCGGGCTCGGGTTACCTGGCCGCGCTGTTCGCGCATCGCGCGCAGCACGTGACGGCCGTCGAGATCGATCCGGCGATCGCGAAGTTCGCGGCGGACAACCTGCGCAACGACGGCGTGACCAACGCCGAAGTCGTGCTCGGCGACGGTTCGCGCGGCTGGGCCGCGAAGGCGCCGTACGACGTGATCTGCGTCGCGGGCGGCCTGCCGGTCGTGCCGCAGGACATGCTCGAACAGCTGAAGATCGGCGGCCGCCTGTCGGCGTTCGTCGGCGGCCGTCCGGTGATGAAGGCGCAGATCATCACGCGCATCGACGACAAGCAGTACCGCGTCGCCGACGTGTTCGAAACCTACATCGACCACCTCGTCAACGCGATCGAGCCGTCGCGCTTCAAGTTCTGAGCGGCGGAGCCTCCATGCAGATCCTGACGCCCGCGATGCTCGCGGAATGGCTCGGCGACACGGCGCGCCCCGCGCCGGTCGTGCTCGACGTGCGCGAGCCGTGGGAAATCGCGACCGCGCAGATCGCCGGCAGCGTGTCGATTCCGATGCAGCAGATTCCCGCGCGCAGCGAGGAGCTCGACGACGAAGCGGAAATCGTCTGCGTGTGCCATCACGGGATGCGCAGCGCGCAGGTCGCGATGTTCCTCGAATCGCGCGGCTTCACGAAGCTGTACAACCTGCAAGGCGGAATCGACGCGTGGTCGCGCGACGTCGACCCGTCCGTGCCGCGCTACTGACCGATCCTTCCGGCCGCGCATCGCGCGCCGCCGCGCCGCCCGGCACCCTGCCGCCGGCCGCACCGATCCGCCGAACGGGCGCGCACCGCGCGCCCGTTTCTCATTCCCCTTCCGTTCCGACATTTCCCCGCGCCGCGACGCCGCGACACCTTCGTGCACCATTTGCGCCCGCGCGCCTGCACCGCAACGGACCGCGCATGCTGCACGACGCGTCATCCGCACCGCGTCGATGCCCGCCGATGGCCCGCACAGGCACGCCGGGCGTGCATCGGCGCGACTGGCACATGCCTTGCGTTACACGATGGCCGGCGCCGCCACGGCGCACGCGCATCCAACACGACAAAGGGGATCTCGATGAAACGTCGCAGTCTGTTGAAGTTCGGTTCGATGGCCGGCGCGCTCGCGCTGGCGGGCAAGAGCCCGTTCGCGCACGCAGCCGACGCGGGCACCGGCCCGATCAAGGTCGGCATCCTGCATTCGCTGTCGGGCACGATGGCGATCTCGGAGACGTCGCTGAAGGACACCGCGCTGATGACGATCGCCGACATCAACAAGAGCGGCGGCGTGCTGGGCCGCAAGCTCGAACCGGTGGTGGTCGATCCCGCGTCGAACTGGCCGCTGTTCGCGGAGAAGGCGCGCCAGCTGCTGACGCAGGACAAGGTCGCGTGCGTGTTCGGCTGCTGGACGTCGGTGTCCCGCAAATCCGTGCTGCCGGTATTCGAAGAGTTGAACGGGCTGCTCTACTACCCGGTGCAGTATGAAGGCGAGGAAATGTCGCGCAACGTGTTCTACACGGGCGCCGCGCCGAACCAGCAGGCCATTCCGGCCGTCGAGTACCTGATGAGCGCAGAAGGCGGCGGCGCGAAGCGCTTCTTCCTGCTCGGCACCGACTACGTGTATCCGCGCACGACCAACAAGATCCTGCGCGCGTTCCTGAAATCGAAGGGCGTGAAGGACGCCGACATTCAGGAGGTCTACACGCCGTTCGGCCACAGCGATTACCAGACCATCGTCGCGAACATCAAGACCTTCGCGCAGGGCGGCAAGACGACCGTGGTCTCGACGATCAACGGCGATTCCAACGTGCCGTTCTACAAGGAACTGGGCAACCAGGGGATCAAGGCGACCGACGTGCCGGTCGTCGCGTTCTCGGTCGGCGAGGAGGAGCTGCGCGGGATCGACACGAAGCCGCTCGTCGGCCACCTCGCCGCGTGGAACTACTTCATGTCGGTGAAGAACCCGACCAACACGAAGTTCAAGGACCAGTTCGCCGCGTGGGTGAAGGCGAACAACCTGCCGGGCGGCGCGAAGCGCGTGACCAACGATCCGATGGAAGCGACCTACGTCGGCATCCACATGTGGAAGCAGGCCGTCGAGAAGGCGAAGAGCACCGACGTCGACAAGGTGCGCGTCGCGATGATCGGCCAGACGGTCGCCGCGCCGTCGGGCTTCACGCTCGCGATGGACGGCAACCACCACCTGCACAAGCCGGTGATGATCGGCGAGATCCGCGGCGACGGGCAGTTCAACGTCGTGTGGAAGACGAAGACGGCCGTGCGCGCGCAGCCGTGGAGCCCGTTCATCGCGGGTAACCAGAACAAGCCGGACGTCGTCAGCTCGATTCCGGCGTTCCTGCGCCGGCAGCGCGCGGCGCTGGCGTGACGCCGGGCGGCGCGTCGGGCCTTGCGCGCGACGTGCCGCTCGCCCGCCCGCCGTCGATGCGCCGGCCGCGCTTGCCGTGACGAACCGCGCGCGCCGGCGCAGCGCCGCTCCGATTCCCCTCGCCCGACAGGACTTCCCGATGCCTACACGCTTTCGCCGAGCCGCCCGCGCGATCGCGGCATGCGCCGCCCTCGCGAGCCTGCTGCCGCACGCCGCGTTCGCGCTGACGGCGGCCGACACCGCCGCGCTCGCCGGCGACGACTTCGACGCGAAGACGGCCGCGATCGAGCGGCTCGCCACCGATACCGATCCGCGCGCGGTGGCGATCCTCAACGCGCTGTCGAGCGGCGATGCGCTCGCGACCGGCGACGGCCGGCTGCTGATCCAGTCCGGCGACACCGCGCACGACGCGCTCACGCAGGCCGCGACGCCGGCCGGCGACGCGCAGCCGGTGATGCTGAACAACCTGCTGCGCACGAAGATCGCCGGCGCGCTGTCGGGCCTCGCGCTCGCGTCGCCCGACGTCGCCGCGCGGCGTGATGCGATCGACGCGCTGCTGAAGTCGCCCGACCCGGCGCTCAAGCCGATGATCGACCGCGCCCGCGCAAAGGAAACCGATCCGGCATTGAAACGTCGCCTCGATGCACTGTGGGCGATCGCCGCGCTGCACGACGCCGATCCGGCGAAGCGCCTCGAAGCCGTGCAGGTGGTGGCCGCGCGCCAGGATCTCGACATGATCGAACAACTGCGCCCGCTCGTCGCGAAGAACGCGGACGGCAGCTACGCGGAACCCGACGCGCGCGTGCGCGAGGCCGCGCAGCAAGGGCTCGATACGTTGCACGCGCTGCAGCGCCGCGGCGAAATTGTCGGCACGCTGTTCGCCGGCCTGTCGCTCGGCAGCGTGCTGCTGCTCGCCGCGCTCGGCCTCGCGATCACGTACGGGCTGATTGGCGTGATCAACATGGCGCACGGCGAATTCCTGATGATCGGTGCGTACGCAACCTATGTCGTGCAGACGCTGATCCAGCGCTACGCGCCCGGCGCATTCGACTGGTATCCGCTCGTCGCGGTGCCGGTATCGTTCGCGGCGGCCGCGCTCGTCGGCATCGTGCTCGAACGGCTGGTGCTGCGGCACCTGTACGGCCGCCCGCTCGAGACGCTGCTCGCGACGTTCGGCGTGAGCCTGATCCTGATCCAGGCGACACGCATGCTGTTCGGCGCGCAGAACGTCCAGGTCGTGAACCCGTCGTGGATGAGCGGCGGCGTGACCGTGATGCAGAACCTGATCCTGCCGTTCAACCGGCTCGCGATCCTCGCGTTCGCGCTCGCGGTGGTGTTCGTCGCGTGGGCCGTGCTGACGAAGACGCGGCTCGGCCTGTTCGTGCGCGCGGTCACGCAGAACCGGCGGATGGCCGCCTGCGTCGGCGTGAAGACCGCGCGTGTCGACGCGTATGCGTTCGCGTTCGGCGCGGGCATCGCGGGCCTCGGCGGCTGCGCGCTGTCGCAGATCGGCAACGTGGGCCCCGATCTCGGCCAGAACTACATCATCGATTCGTTCATGGCGGTCGTGCTCGGCGGCGTCGGCCAGATCGCCGGCACCGTGCTCGGCGGCTTCGGGCTCGGCCTCGTCAGCAAGGCCATCGAGCCGTTCTGGGGCGCCGTGCTCGCGAAGATCGCGGTGCTCGTGATGATCGTGCTGTTCATCCAGAAACGCCCGCAGGGCATGTTCGCCCCGAAGGGCCGCAGCGCGGAGGCTTGACGTGACTTCATTCACCGATTCGATATCGAACCCGGTCGCCGATACGCCGAAGCCCGCCGCCGGCACGCGCGCGGACGGCTTCGCGCTCGGCCTGCCGCCCCGCCCCGCGCTGCTGTCGCGCCGCGCATGGCTCGCGCTCGTCGCGCTGTGCGTGGCGATCGGCATCGGCGTGCCGCTCGCCGCGCTCGTCGCGCCGGAAGCCAGCGCGTTCCATCTGTCCGCGTACGCGATGACGCTCGCCGGCAAGCTGATGTGCTACGCGATCGCCGCGCTCGCGCTCGATCTCGTATGGGGCTACTGCGGGATCCTGAGCCTCGGCCATGGATTGTTCTTCGCGCTGGGCGGCTATGCGATCGGCATGTACCTGATGCGCGAGATCGGCCGCGACGGCAAGTACGGCAGCGACCTGCCCGACTTCATGGTGTTTCTCGACTGGCATCAGTTGCCGTGGTACTGGAGCGGCACGCAGCATCTGGCGTGGGCGCTCGCGCTGGTCGTGCTCGTGCCGGCCGTGCTCGCATGGGTGTTCGGCTTCTTCACGTTCCGCTCGCGCGTGAAAGGCGTGTACCTGTCGATCATCACGCAGGCGCTGACGTTCGCCGCGATGCTGCTGTTCTTTCGCAACGAGACGGGCTTCGGCGGCAACAACGGCTTCACCGACTTCAAGCGCATCGCCGGCTTCGCGATCACGTCGCCGGGCACGCGCACCGTGCTGTTGCTGCTGACCTTCGCGACGCTCGTGCTCGCGTTCATCGTCGCGCGTGCGGTCGTCACGAGCAAGCTCGGGCGCGTGGTGACCGCGGTGCGCGACGGCGAGACGCGGCTGATGTTCCTCGGCTACAGCCCGCTCGCGTACAAGCTGTTCGTGTGGACGCTGTCGGCCGTGCTGTGCGGCATCGCAGGCGCCTTGTACGTGCCGCAGGTCGGCATCATCAATCCCGGCGAGATGTCGCCCGGCAACTCGATCGAAATGGCGATCTGGGTCGCGGTGGGCGGGCGCGGCACGCTGATCGGGCCGATCGTCGGCGCGTTCGCGGTGAACGGCGCGAAGAGTTTCTTCACCGCGTACTTCGCCGAATACTGGCTGTTCTTTCTCGGCCTGATCTTCGTGCTCGTGCCGCTCTTGCTGCCGCGCGGGATCATGGGCCTCGTCGACACGCTGCTCGCGAAGGGGAAACGCGCATGAACGGCACGGCTCTCTATCAGTTCACGCCGCCGCCCGAAGACGAGCTGCTCGCCGTCAGCGGCAGCGCGTCGATGGGGCGCGTCGTGCCGCCCGGCATCGACACGTCGCACGGCACGATCCTCTATCTCGAGGATATCGAGGTGAGCTTCGACGGTTTTCGCGCGCTGAAGAAGCTGTCGCTCGCGATCGACGCGGGCGAGCTGCGCTGCGTGATCGGCCCGAATGGCGCGGGCAAGACGACGATGATGGACGTGATCACCGGCAAGACGCGGCCCGACGCCGGCAAGGTGTTTCTCGGCCAGACGATCGACCTCGCGCGGATGAACGAACCCGAGATCGCGCGCGCGGGGATCGGCCGCAAGTTCCAGAAGCCGACCGTGTTCGAACAGCACCCGGTGTGGGAAAACCTCGAACTCGCGATGCAGACCGACAAGGGCTGGCTCGCGTCGCTGCGCGCGCGGCTCGACCGCACCGCGCAGGCGAAGATCGAGGAGACGCTCGCGCTGATCGGCCTCGAAAGCGATGCGTATCGCGCGGCCGGCGAACTGTCGCACGGGCAGAAGCAGCGGCTCGAAATTGGCATGCTGCTGATGCAGCGTCCCGCGCTGCTGCTGCTCGACGAGCCGGCGGCCGGGATGACCGACCACGAGACGATGGAGCTCGCCGAGCTGCTGAACACGCTGCGCGGCACCTGCTCGATGATGGTCGTCGAGCACGACATGGAATTCGTCGCGGCGCTCGCGGGCGACACGGGGCGCGTGACGGTGATGGCCGAAGGCGCGGTGCTCGCGCACGGCACGCTCGACCAGGTCAAGCGCGACGAAGCGGTGATCGAGTCTTACCTCGGACGATGATGCGATGCTGAAAATCGAAGCGCTGAACCAGTACTACGGCGGCAGCCATATCCTGCGCAACGTGAACCTCGTCGCCGACGACGGCAAGCTCACCGTGCTGCTCGGCCGCAACGGCGTCGGCAAGAGCACGCTGCTGCGCTGCCTGATGGGCGTCGTCGCCGCGAAAAGCGGCAGCGTGTCGTGGCGCGGCACCGCGCTCGGCGCGTTGCCGCCGTATGCGCGTGTGGCGGCCGGGCTCGCTTACGTGCCGCAGGGCCGCGACATCTTTCCGCGGCTCACCGTCGAGGAAAACCTGCTCGTCGGCGCGGCGAGCCGCAAGGCGCCGTCGAAAGTGCCCGATCGTATCTACGAACTGTTTCCGGTGCTGAAGGACATGCGCGCACGGCGCGGCGGCGACCTGTCGGGCGGCCAGCAGCAGCAGCTCGCGATCGGCCGCGCGCTGATGAGCGAGCCGCAGTTGCTGATCCTCGACGAGCCCACCGAAGGCATCCAGCCGTCGATCATCCAGGACATCGGGCGCACGCTGCGCCAGCTCGTCGACGAATCGAAGATGACCGTGCTGCTCGTCGAACAGTATTACGATTTCGCGCGCTCGATCGCGGACCATTATTGGGTGATGAGCCGCGGCGAGGTCATAGCGGGCGGCGATGCGCGGGACATGGAGACGAACGGCGTGCGCGAACTGATCGCGGTGTGACAGGCGGCACTGCGGTAGGCACGGCAGTAGGTAACGCGGTAGGCGTGGCAACGAACACAGGCGGCCGGCTCGCGGAACGCGCACACGCGGCGCTTCCACCGAACGCGGCATCTGCATTATTGTTCCGGTAGCATCCACGCTCTTCGCGCCCGTTTTCTTCGTTTCCCGTTCGCCGCCGATGTCCGCCCCCGACTCCCACGCCCCGCTGTCCCGCCCCGCCGTCGCCAAGTCGTGGCGCGGCCGTCTCGAACTCGGCTTCGAGCGGCACGGTGCGCGCACGACGCTCGCGCACCGGCTGCACGACGGCCCGCTGCGCGTGCAGCGGCCGCTGTACCCGGAAGGCGACGCGATCTGCCATGCGGTGATCGTGCACCCACCGGGCGGCGTCGCGGGCGGCGACCGGCTCGACATCGACATCGCGCTCGGCGACGGCACGCACGCGGTGCTGACGACGCCCGGCGCGACCAAGTGGTACAAGTCCAACGGCCTCGATGCGACGCAGCGCATCGGCATCGCGGTCGGCGCGCACGCGAAGCTCGACTGGCTACCGCAGAACAACCTGTTCTTTGACGCGGCGCACGCCGCGCTCGACTTCACGGTGACGCTCGGCGCAGGCGCGAGCGCGATCGGCTGGGACGCGACGCAGCTCGGCCGGCAGGCGGCCGGCGAAACCTGGTCGGCAGGACGCATCGCGTCGACCTCGGCGCTCGTCGATGCCGACGGCCGGCCGCTGTGGACCGAGCGCGCGCTGCTCGATGCACGCGACCCGCTGCGCGGCGCGCCGCAGGGCCTCGCCGGCTTTCCCGCCTACGGCACGCTGTGGGCGGCCGGCGCCGCGTGCGACGCCGCGCTCGCCGAAACGCTCGCCGCCAGGATGCCGTTCGACGATACGCTGCGCGCGGGCGCCACTTGCGTAACGCCCGGCGTCGTGCTGGTGCGCGCGCTGGCGACGTCGATGGAAGCGCTGCAGCGCCACTTCACCGACTGCTGGCTGCAGTTGCGGCCGATCGTGCACGGCATCGACGCGCGGCCGCTGCGTCTCTGGCAAACCTGAACGCGCGCGCATCGCGCACCGTTTCGGCGCAATGCCGCGACACACGGCGCACACTCTTCACGCATCGCGCACCACGAAAGAGCATGACGGCGCGCCGGATGCACATGGCACGCCCCTTGCTGCTTACATAAGCGATACACGACGCACGCCAAACAGCGCGGTGCTACGATGATCCGCGCGCCTGCCCGGTCGCGTGCGCACCGATAAAAATTACGTTTTCCTGAACGCCTGCCTTCATGAAACTGACTCCCCGCGAAAAGGACAAGCTGCTGATCTTCACGGCGGCGTTGCTCGCCGAACGCCGCCGTGCGCGCGGCCTGAAGCTCAACTATCCGGAGGCGGTGGCCTTCATCACCGCGGCGCTGATGGAAGCCGCGCGCGACGGCAAGACGGTCGCCGAAGTCATGCATTACGGCACGACGCTGCTCACGCGCGACGACGTGATGGACGGCGTGCCGGAAATGATTCCCGACATCCAGGTCGAAGCGACCTTCCCCGACGGCACGAAGCTCGTGACCGTCCATCATCCGATTCCGTGACCAAGGTGGTACCGCGCATGATCCCCGGCGAAATCCTCACCGACGACGGCGAACACGAACTGAACGCGGGCCGTGCGACGCTGACGCTCGCTGTCGCGAACACCGGCGACCGCCCGGTGCAGGTCGGCTCGCACTACCACTTCTTCGAAGTCAACGATGCACTGTCGTTCGACCGCGCGGCCGCGCGCGGCTTCCGGCTCAACATCGCGGCCGGCACGGCCGTGCGCTTCGAGCCGGGCCAGACGCGCACCGTCGAGCTCGTCGCCCTCGCGGGCGAGCGCGCCGTCTACGGTTTTCAGGGCAAGGTGATGGGGCCGCTGTAAGCCGCGCCCCGCTCTTCAGGAACAGCAACATGACACTACGCTTGAGCCGCCGCGCGTACGCGGAAATGTTCGGGCCGACGACGGGCGACCGCGTCCGGCTCGCCGATACCGAACTGCTGATCGAGATCGAACGCGACTTCACGACCTACGGCGAGGAAGTGAAATTCGGCGGCGGGAAGGTGATCCGCGACGGGATGGGCCAGTCGCAGCGCGTGGCCGCCGACGTGCCCGATACCGTCATCACGAACGCCGTGATACTCGATCACTGGGGCATCGTGAAGGCCGACATCGCGATCAAGCACGGCCGCATCGCCGCGATCGGCAAGGCCGGCAACCCCGACATCCAGCCGGGCGTGACGATCGCGATCGGCGCGGCCACCGAAGTGATCGCCGGCGAAGGGCTGATCGTGACGGCAGGCGGCATCGACACGCACATCCACTTCATCAGCCCGCAGCAGATCGACGAAGCGCTCGCGTCGGGCGTCACGACGATGCTCGGCGGCGGCACGGGGCCGGCCACCGGCACCAACGCGACGACCTGCACGCCGGGCCCGTGGCACATGGAGCGGATGCTGCAGGCGGCCGACGGCTGGCCGATCAACCTCGGCTTTCTCGGCAAGGGCAACGCAAGCCTGCCGCAGCCGCTCGTCGAGCAGATCGCGGCCGGCGCGATCGGCCTGAAGCTGCACGAGGACTGGGGCACGACGCCCGCCGCGATCGACAACTGCCTGTCGGTGGCCGACGACACCGACACGCAGGTCGCGATCCACACCGACACGCTGAACGAAGCCGGCTTCGTCGAATCGACGGTCGCCGCGTTCAAGGGCCGCACGATCCACACGTACCACACCGAAGGCGCGGGCGGCGGCCATGCGCCCGACATCCTGAAGGTGTGCGGCGAGATGAACGTGCTGCCGTCGTCGACCAATCCGACGCGCCCGTACACGATCAACACGCTCGACGAGCATCTCGACATGCTGATGGTGTGCCATCACCTCGATCCGTCGATCGCCGAGGATCTCGCGTTCGCCGAATCGCGCATTCGCCGCGAGACGATCGCGGCCGAGGACATCCTGCACGATCTCGGCGCGCTGTCGATGCTATCGTCCGATTCGCAGGCGATGGGCCGCGTCGGCGAAGTGATCATCCGCACCTGGCAGACCGCGCACAAGATGAAGGTGCAGCGCGGCGCGCTGCCGGAGGACACCGCGCGCAACGACAACTTCCGCGCGAAGCGCTACGTCGCGAAGTACACGATCAACCCCGCGCTCACGCACGGGATCGCGCATGAAGTCGGCTCGATCGAGCCCGGCAAGTGGGCCGACCTCGTGCTGTGGGAACCGGCGTTCTTCGGGATCAAGCCATCGATGATCCTGAAGGGCGGGATGATCGCGCTCGCGCAGATGGGCGACCCGAACGCGTCGATCCCGACGCCGCAGCCGGTCCACTATCGCGAGATGTTCGCGACGCGCGGCGGCGCGCTCGCGCGCACGTCGCTGACCTTCGCGTCGCAGATGGCGGCCGACGCCGGCATCGCGGAACGCTACGGCCTCGCGAAGCGGATCGTGCCGGTGCGCAACTGCCGCAACGTGACGAAGGCCGACATGATCCACAACGCATGGCGCCCGTCGATCAGCGTCGATCCGGAAACCTACGACGTGATCGCCGACGGCCAGTTGCTCACCTGCGAACCGGCGACGGTGCTGCCGATGGCGCAGCGCTATTTCCTGTTCTGATTCGGAATCCCCAGTTTCATGCGCACCCTCGACAAACGCATTGCCCCGAACGTGAAACTCGCCGCGTCGCTCGTCGCGCGCGCGCCGACGCTCACGCTCGCCTATGACGCCCGCTGCAAGAGCCGCCTCGCGGCGACGCTCGACACCGGCGAGGACGTCGCGGTCCTGCTGCCGCGCGGCACCGTGCTGCGCGACAGCGACGTGCTCGTCGCCGACGACGGCGCGCTCGTGCGCATCGCCGCTGCCGCCGAAACCGTGCTGCTCGTACGCGCGGCCGACCCGCTCACGCTGATGCGCGCCGCCTACCATCTCGGCAACCGTCACACACCGGTCGAGATCGGCGACGGCTACCTGAAGCTCGAGGCCGATCCGGTGCTCGCGGACATGCTGCGCCGGCTCGGCACGCAGGTCGAGGAAACGCACGCACCATTCCAGCCGGAAGCCGGCGCGTACGGCGGCGGCCACAAGCACGGACACGACGCGACGTTCGCCGAGGATTACGCGCTCGCGCAGCAGGTGTTCGGCGAACACCACGGGCATTCGCATTCGCACGATCACGATCACGATCACGATCACGGCCATCAGCATGGTCCCGGCTGCACGCACGGCCACCACGGTCATGACCACCACTGAACTCGTCGCGCTGCTGCACCTCGCGTCGCCCGCACTACCGATCGGCGCGTACAGCTATTCGCAGGGCCTCGAAGCCGCGCTCGACGCGAACCTGATCCGCGACGCCGATTCCGCGCGCGACTGGATCGCGAGCGGCCTGACCGACGTGCTCGCGCACGGCGAATTGCCGTTCCTCGCGCACCAGCTCGCCCGCTGGCAGGCGCACGACACGCACGCGCTCGCCGCCGAAAACGCATGGTTCGTCGCGAGCCGGGAATCGGCCGAACTGCGCCGCGAAACCGAACAGATGGGCTGGTCGCTCGCGCAGCTGTGCGCATCGCTCGAATGGGGCGACGCCGCACGCCGCGCGGCGCTCGCATCGATCGCGCCGATCGCGCTGCCGACCGCGTTCGCGTACGCGGCCGCCGCACACGACGCGAGCGCCGACGCGACGCTCGCCGCGTATGCATTCGGCTGGGTCGAGAACCAGACGTCCGCCGCGCTGAAGGCCGTGCCGCTCGGCCAGCTCGCCGGGCAACGCATCATCGTCGCGCTGCGCGGCGCGATCGACGCGGCCGTGCGCCGCGCGCTCGCGACGCCGCCCGACGCCGTCAACACGTTCGCGCCGCAGCTCGGCATCCTGTCCGCGCGGCACGAAACCCAGTACTCGCGGTTGTTCCGCTCCTGAACCTCTTCGCCCGACCATGAACGCACCTGCTCCCTCCTCCGCCCGCCGCACGAAGAAACTGCCGCCGCTGCGCGTCGGCATAGGCGGCCCCGTCGGCTCCGGCAAGACCACGCTGCTCGAAATGCTGTGCAAGGCGATGCGCGACAAGTACGACCTCGTCGCGATCACGAACGACATCTATACGAAGGAAGACCAGCGGCTGCTGACGGTCGCCGGCGCGCTGCCCGAGGAACGCATCATGGGTGTCGAGACGGGCGGCTGCCCGCACACGGCGATCCGCGAGGATGCGTCGATCAACCTCGAGGCGGTCGACCGGATGCTCGCGCGCTTTCCCGATGCCGACATCGTGTTCATCGAGTCCGGCGGCGACAATCTCGCGGCGACCTTCAGCCCCGAGCTGTCGGACCTGACGATCTACGTGATCGACGTGGCCGGCGGCGAGAAGATTCCGCGCAAGGGTGGCCCCGGCATCACGAAGTCCGACCTGCTCGTGATCAACAAGACCGACCTCGCGCCGCTGGTCGGCGCGAACCTCGACGTGATGGCGTCCGACACGAAGAAAATGCGCGGCGAGCGGCCTTACGTGATGACGAACCTGAAGGCGCTCGACGGTGTCGCGGACGTGATCGCGTTCATCGAGAAGAAGGGCTTGCTGACGGTGTGAGCGGCATGGCGGCGGCTCGCGTCGCCGCCATGCGTGCGCGGGCGGCCTTGCGCCGCCCTTCGTCTATTCGTCTTCGGAAGCGGCGCCCGGCAGCGCACGCGTCTCGGCTTCGACGGGCGGCAGCAGCGCGGCGAGCACGTCGACCGTGCGCGCGGTCGCACCGCGGTGACGCGCCGCGAACGCCGCGCCGGCCGCGCCCATCGCGATGCGCCGTGCCTTGTCGGCGAACAGCGCGTCGAGCACGTGCGCGAGATCGAGCGGATCCGCGACCTGCATCGCCGCACCGGCCGCGACCGCATCGGCGGTCGCCTGCGTGAAGTTGAACACGTGCGGCCCGATCAGCACCGGCACGCCGACCGCGCACGCCTCGATCAGGTTCTGCCCGCCGAGCGGCAGCAGGCTGCCGCCGATGAACGCGATGTCGGCCGCCGCGTAGTACGCGCCGAGCTCGCCCATCGAATCGCCGAGCAGCACCGTCACGTCGCCGGCCAACGGTTCGGCGGCCGGCCGGCCGGCCGCGAGCGCGGCCGCATCGGCCGCCCAGGCGGAGCGCCGCACGCACTTGAGCCCGCTGCGCACGACGAGCGCCTCGACTTCGGCGAAGCGCTGCGGATGACGCGGCACGAGCACCAGCAACGCGCCGGGCGTGCGCATTTCCACGAACGCCTGCAGCACCAGCGCTTCCTCGTTCTCGCGCGTGCTGGCCGCGACCCACACCGGCCGCGCGCCGATCGCGTCGCGCCACGCATGGCCGCGTGCCGCGAGCTCCGGCGGCGTCGTCATGTCGAACTTCAGGTTGCCGAGCACGGTCACGTTGCGGGCGCCGAGCGACGTGAGCCGCTCCGCATCGGCCGGGCTCTGCGCGAGCACGCGCGAGAAGCCGCCGAACACGTCGCGCGTCGCCGCGCCGAACTTCGCCGCGCGCCGGAACGAACGCGCGGACATCCGCGCATTGGTCAGCACGAGCGGCACGTCCGCGCGGCGGCACTCGTCGATCAGCGTCGGCCACACCTCGGTTTCCATCACGAGGCCGAGCGTCGGCCGCCATGCGCGCAGGAAGCGCCGCACCGCGCCCGGCATGTCGTACGGCAGGTAGCAGCGCAGCACGCGATCGCCGAAGATCTGTTCGCCCGTCGCGCGGCCGCTCGGCGTCATGTGCGTGAGCAGGATGCGCGCATCGGGGCGCGCGCGCATCAGCGCATCGATCAGCGGCTGCGCGGCGCGCGTCTCGCCGACGGAGACCGCATGCACCCAGATCAGCGGCGCGCGGTCGTCCGGCGAGCGGCCCGCGACCTGGCCGAAGCGCTCGCCGATATGCTCGCGATAACCGCGCTCCTTGCGCGAACGCACATAAAGCCGGATGACCGCGGCCGGCGCGACGAGCCACCACAGCGCACGATAGATCGCCCTCAGCATGCGGCCGCCCGGGCGTTGCGTCGAAACAGGGGCGCGCTCAAACCAGCGCCCTGCCCGTCAGGCGTTCGAGAATGCCGAGCGGCGCGCACTCGCGGCGCACCATCGCATCGACCGGGAGGAAGAAGGTCTGCTCGAGCATGAACTGGCCGGACATCACAGCGTGCGAAGTCTGATCGGAGAAACATATCCACACGCTGCCCGGCGGAAACGGCATCGTCTGTTGTGGACACGTCTTCTGGTAGTCGAGATCGGCCTTCATCCCGTCGTGCAGGTTCAGCATCAGGTGGTCGTATGCGCTGCGCGGCGATTTCGTCACGTGCAGCAGGTTCAGCAGCCACGCCGAGCCCGGCAACTGCGGCCGGATCTTCGGCAGGAAACGCTTCGCGACGTCCTCGAACGGCTCGCCGACGCGCCACACGCGCGGCGCGCCGGCCGGGTTCACGTTCGTGAACACGCGCAGGATGCGCTCGCCGTAGTTCGGCCGCGACGGAAACGCGTCGACGTGCAGCCGGCTGTCGTCCTTGCGCCACGACGTCTGGCGCGTTTCGACCTGCATCAGCCGCAGGCTCGTCGGCGCGACGCGCAGCTTGCCGCGATATTCGGGGAAAAGGCCGTCGACGAGCGTGCCGGCCTGCTGCTGGAAGCGCGCGACGAGCGCGCGCACGGCCGACTGCGTGACGCTGTCGCCCAGCACGCCGGCAAGCGCGCCGCCGTTCGGCGCGAGGCTGATGTTCTTGCGTTTCGGATCGGCGAGCGCCGGATCGAGCAACGCTTCCTCGCCGCCTTCGATCGCGAAGCGCAGGTGCGGGAAATACAGCACCTTGCCTTCCTCGACCGCCGCCAGCAACTGCTCGCGCGGCGTCGACAGGTTGTGTCCGCTCCAGTCGGCGGACGGGACTTCGATGATCTGGGATTCGCTCATGATCGGTTCGCGTGTGGACAGCATTACAGGAGACCGAAGCCCGCGAGCGCCGACTTCACCTGCGCGATCGACGGGGGCTGCCCCGCCGTGCCGAGATTGACGACGTTCGGCGACCAGTAGCCGCCGGTCCGCCAGGCCGTCGCGAAATTGTACAGTTCGACCGTCGGACGCTTCAGCGCGGCCGCGATGTGAACCAGACCTGTATCAACCCCGACCGTCGCGGCCGCGCCGTCGATCAGCCCGACCACGGCCGGCAGCGACAGCTTCGGCGGCACGATCGCCGCCGCGCCGAATTCCTTCGCGAGCCGCTCGCTGGTCGCGCGTTCCGCGTCGTTGCCCCACGGTAGCACGAGCGACGCGCCGCGCCGCACGAGCGCCTGGCCGAGCTCGATCCACGCGGCGTCCGGCCACTGCTTGTCGGCGCGCGACGTCGCGTGAACGAACACGACGTACGGCACCGGCAGGTTCAGGCCGAGCGCGGCCACCGCGAGCGCCGCCGCGCGCGTGTCGAGGCCGAATTCGACCGGATCGGCCGGCGTCGGCGCCGGATCGTCCAGCGCGGCCGCGACGAGCTGCCGCGAGCGCTCGACCACGTGCGTGCGCGGCGCGATCGGCACGCGCTTGCGGTAAAAGAAGCGCACCGGCCATTCGTAGCCGGCGCCGTCGGTGCGGTTGCCGAGCCCGACGAGCGGGCCGCGCGCCCAGCTCGCGACCCATGCCGTCTTGATGAGGCCCTGGCAGTCGATCACGAGGTCGTACTGCTCGGCCGCGAGGCGCCGGCGGAACGCACGGATCTCGCGCCACGTCGCGCCCGAAAACGGCCTCTTGCGCCAGCGGCGCAGCGAGAACGGCAGCACGTTGCGCACGCCGTCGACGAGCCGCACGAGGTCGACGAAGCTTTCCTCGACGAGCCAGTCGATCTGCGCATCGGGGTGGCGGCGCCGGATATCGGCGATCACCGGCATGTTGTGCACGACGTCGCCCAGCGACGACACGCGCACGATCAGGATCTTTTGCACGCTGAAAAAACGCCGGCTGGCAGCCGGCGACGGACATAAAGGGGGGATTTTATCGCGGCCGGACGACCGGACAGACAAAAAGCGGCCGCGCGCCCGGGGCGCGCGCCGCTTTTCGGGATGAACACGGCCGATGAACGGCCGTCGTACGGGCGGCCCGCCGGCCGGCGCTCAGAACGGCAGCTTGACGTCCGGCTTCGCGGCCGTCAGCACGCGGCGGAAGTCTTCCTGGATACGCTTGAGCCCTTCCTGCGTCTCGGCTTCGAAACGCATCACGACGACCGGCGTCGTGTTCGACGAACGCGCGAGGCCGAAGCCGTCCGGGTACTCGACACGCAGGCCGTCGATCGTCACGACTTCCTCGGCGCCCTCGAACTTCGCCTCTTTCTGCAGCTTGTCGATCAGGCGGAAATTCTCGCCTTCGTCGAGCCAGAGCTGCAGTTCGGGCGTGCTCATCGCGTCCGGCAGGCTGTTGAGCAGCGCGCTCGGATCGGCCGTCTTCGCGAGGATCTCGAGCAGGCGCGCGCCGGTGTACAGGCCGTCGTCGAAGCCGTACCAGCGATCCTTGAAGAACACGTGGCCGCTCATTTCGCCGGCGAGCGGCGCACCCGTCTCGCGCAGCTTCGCCTTGACCAGCGAGTGGCCCGTCTTCCACATCAGCGGCTCGCCGCCCTTCGACTTCACCCACTGCGCGAGGTGGCGCGTGCACTTCACGTCGTAGATGATCTGGGCGCCCGGGTTGCGCGACAGCACTTCTTCCGCGAACAGCATCAGCTGGCGGTCCGGATAGATGATCTGGCCGTCCTTCGTGACGACGCCCAGGCGGTCGCCGTCGCCGTCGAACGCGAAGCCGAGCTCGGCGTCGGTGTCCTTCAGCGCCTGGATCACGTCCTGCAGGTTTTCCGGATGGGCGGGATCGGGATGGTGGTTCGGGAACGTGCCGTCGATGTCGGTAAAGCGCTCGACGAGTTCGCAGCCGAGCGCCTTGAACAGGCGCGTCGCGAGCGGGCCCGCGACGCCGTTGCCGGCGTCGACGACCAGCTTCAGCGGCCGCGCGAGCTTCACGTCGCCGACGATACGCGCGATGTATTGATCGGCGACGTCGATTTCCTCATACGTGCCGCTGCCCGTCTCGAACCGCTCGTCGACGATGCGGCGGTACAGCGCCTGGATCTGCTCGCCATAGATCGCGGCGCCGCGCAGCACCATCTTGAAGCCGTTATAGTCGGGCGGGTTGTGGCTGCCCGTGACGACGATGCACGAATCGACGCGGCGCTCGCCGCCCTTCAGCGCGAGCGGCACGTTCGCCGCGAAATAGCCGACCGGCGTCGGCACCATGCCGACGTCGACGACGTCGACACCCGCAGCACGCAGGCCGTCGGCCAGCGCGCCGACGAGTTCCGGCCCGGACAGGCGGCCGTCGCGCGCGACGACGACCGCATCGCCGCCCTGCGCACGCACTTCGCTGCCGAATGCGCGGCCGATCCCGCGCGCCGTGTCGACGTCGAGCGTCTTGCCGACCACGCCACGGATGTCATATGCCTTGAAGATGGATTGGGAGATCATCGATTCTCTTCTCTCTCAGTTGCGTGCATGGAAAATTGTCTGGCTTGGCTGGCCGCCTCTCGCCGGTGCCGCGCATGATACATGCGGCCCCGCAAAACAAGGAATGGAACGGCTGGCGCGGTCGCGATCCCACTTATAATCGCGGGTTTCGATGACGCGCATATCGCCCATTTTAATGCCTGGCCGTCCCGCCGCCGCCCACCCGCCGCTTCCGGCCGCCCTGCCCGCGCGCCGCCGCTGCCGCGCATGCTGAAGCGCTTCGGCAACCCGGACGTCGCGAAAGCCGTCGCGAACCTCGTCTGGCTGGGGCTCGAACGGCTCACGCAGATCGGCGTCGCGATCGCGATCAGCGGCCTGCTGGCCCGTTATTTCGGGCCAGATGTGTTCGGCAAATGGCAGTATGCGAATACGCTGCTCCTGGTACTGGCGCCGCTCACCTGGGTGTGCGGCGCGGAAATCCTCGTCCCGACCATCGTCCAGCGCCCGCCCGCCCAGCTCGGCGCGGTGCTCGGCAGCGCGTTCGTGCTGCGCATCGCCGTGTCGGTCGCCGCGCTCGCCGCGACCTGGATCGCGATCGCCGCGGGCGCCTTCGACCCGCTGGTCGGCGCGATGCTCGCGGGCCTCGCGGTCACGATGGTGTTCCGCGAGCCGTTCGTCGGCGTGATCAACGCGTGGCTGCAGAGCATGACCTACAGCAAGCCGCAGCTCGTCGCCAGCATGGTCACCGCGCTCGCCAAGGCGCTGCTCGTATGGCTGCTGGTGCGCGCGGCCGCCGGCCCTGCCCGCTTCGCGTGGCTGTGGGCGCTGGAAGCCGCCGCGATCGGCTTCGCGCTGCTGCTGTACTACCGGCATCGTAACGGCGGCGCGCTCGGCTGGACGTTCGACAGGCCGCTGTTCCGGCACTTTGCGACGGCCGGCACCGTGTTCTGGCTCGGCCTCATCTGCATGTATCTGTTCCTGAAGCTCGACCGCCTGATGCTCGAGCGCCACGTGTCGTTCGCCGATCTCGGCCGCTACTCGGCCGCGCAGCAGCTCAACGAGAACTGGATCACGCTCGCGCTGATGCTCGCGCAGACCATCGCGCCCGCCTTCGTCTACCGCGTGCAGGACGTCGCGCGGCTGCGCCGCAACATCGTCCGGCTGATCGCGATGACGGCCGGCCTGATGACGGCCGGCGCGCTCGTGCTCGACGCCGCCGCCCCGCTGATCGTCGGCAAGGTGTTCGGCCGCGGCTACGAGGCGTCGGTCGACATCTTCCGCTGGGCCGTGTGGCTGTCCGTGCCGGCCGGCATCGAGGCGATAGGCAATCTTATCGTTCTCAAATATCAAGCAAAATTCGTGTTGCTCACGAAATGGCTGCTCGCGCTGGCGATCGCCGCGCTCGTGAACCTGTTCGCGATCCCGCGGCTCGGCCTGTACGGCGCGCTCGTCGGGCTGGCGGCCGGCTACCTGGCTGCTGCCGCCGTCAACTTTTATTACATCCGTTTCAAGCTGCGAACATGACGCCCTCCGATAGCCCGCCCCCGCTCGACGACGTGGCCGTGCTGATGCCGGCCTACAACGGGCACGACGACGTCGTCCGGACCCTCGCGTCGTTTCGCGAGGATGCGCGCGTGCACGTGCTGATCGTCGACGACGGCAGCACGCCGCCGATCGTCGCGCCCGACCTGCCGGGCCTGGCGATCGACGTGCTGCGCATGCCGCAAAACGGCGGCATCGAACGCGCGCTGGCGGCCGGCATCGACGCGCTCGCCGCGCGCGGCTTCCGCTACGCGGCCCGCATCGACGCGGGCGATCTCGCCGCGCCGCGGCGCCTCGCGAAAGAGCGCGCGTATCTCGGCGCCCACCCGCGCGTCGCCTGCGTCGGCATGTGGACGCAGGTCGTGTCGCGCGCCGGCGAGCCGCGCTTCATGCTCACGCCGCCCGCCGATCCGCGCACGCTGCGCCGCACGCGCTTCCTGCGCTCGCCGCTCGTGCATCCGTCGGTCATGTTGCGCATCGACGCCGTGCGCGAAGTGGGCAACTATCGGGCCAAGTACCGCGCGGCCGAGGATCTCGATCTTTTTTTACGGTTAATGCAACGCTACGATTGCGCGAACCTGCCGGAACTCGGCCTGTATTACGAGCTTAACGAGGGCGGGATCAGTGCGACCAAGCGCCGGCGCCAACTGGTGTCGACGCTCACGCTGCTGCTGCGCCACTTCAACGTGCTGAACCCGTACGACTGGGCCGGCCTCGCCAAGAACCTGCTGCACTTCGTGACGCCGTACCGTACGCTGCAGCGCATCAAGCAGACGCTGTTCGCCGCGCGGCCGTCCGCCTGACGCGCATCCGGCCCGTTCGGCAATTTCGACGCTTTATTTTTTCTTTTTTTCATGTCCGCCACCTCTCCGCTGCGCATCGCGCTCGTCTGCAACACGGCCTGGGCGATCCATACGTATCGCCACGGGCTGATCCGTGCGCTCGTCGCGCGCGGCGCCGAGGTCATCGTGATCGCGCCGCACGACCGCACGGTGCCGTTGCTCGAACAGATGGGCTGCCGCTACGTCGCGCTCGCGGTCGCGTCGAAAGGCACGAGCCCGCGCGAGGATCTCGGCACGCTCGCCGCGCTCGCGCGCCACTACCGCGCGCTGCGGCCCGACCTCGTGTTCCATTACACGATCAAGCCGAACATCTACGGCTCGGTGGCCGCATGGCTCGCGCGCGTGCCGTCGATCGCGGTGACGACGGGCCTCGGCTACGTGTTCATCCAGAAGAGCCGCGCGGCGAGCATCGCGAAGCGCCTGTACCGGTTCGCGTTCCGCTTCCCGCGCGAGGTGTGGTTCCTGAACCGCGACGATCTCGCGACCTTCACCGACGAGCGCTTGCTCGCGCATCCCGAGCGCGCGCGGCTGCTGCACGGCGAAGGCGTCGATCTCGACCAGTTCTCGCCCGTGCCGCTGCCGGGCGGCGACGCGCCCGTCTTCATCCTGATCGGCCGGCTGCTGTGGGACAAGGGCGTGCGTGAATACGTGGAAGCCGCGCGTGTCGTGCGCGAGCGCTTTCCGAACGCGCGTTTCCAGTTGCTCGGGCCGCTCGGCGTCGACAATCCAAGCGCGATCGGTCGCGCGGACGTCGACGCGTGGGTCGGCGAAGGCATCGTCGAGTATCTCGGCGAAGCGCACGACGTGCGCCCGCACATCGCGGCGGCCGACTGCGTCGTGCTGCCGTCGTACCGCGAAGGCGTGCCGCGCACCTTGATGGAAGCATCGGCGATGGGCCGCCCGATCGTCGCGACCGACGTGCCGGGCTGCCGCGACGTCGTCGCCGACGGCGAAACGGGGTTCCTGTGCCGCGTGCGCGACAGCGGAAGCCTCGCGGAACAATTGATTCGCATGATCGCGCTCGGGCCGCAAGGCCGCGCGGCGATGGGCGCACGCGGCCGACACAAGGTCGCGGCGGAATTCGACGAACAGCAGGTCGTCGAACGCTACAGGGAGACCATCCATTCGTTGACGGGATTCACACTCTGAAGGAGCGCATCAGCAATGACCGCTAAAGGCACCATCCTCGTTACCGGCGGCGCGGGCTATATCGGCTCGCATACGGCCGTCGAGCTGCTCGACAACGGCTACGACGTCGTGATCGTCGACAACCTCGTGAACAGCAAGGCTGAATCGGTGCGGCGCATCGAGCAGATCACGGGCAAGACGCCCGCGTTCCACCAGGTCGACGTGTGCGACGAAGCCGCGCTCGCGAAGGTGTTCGACGCGCACCCGATCACCGGCACGATTCATTTCGCGGCGCTCAAGGCCGTCGGCGAATCGGTC
Source organism: Burkholderia sp. AU44665 (assembly GCF_030504405.1). Lineage (NCBI taxonomy): Bacteria > Pseudomonadati > Pseudomonadota > Betaproteobacteria > Burkholderiales > Burkholderiaceae > Burkholderia > Burkholderia sp. AU44665. The sequence continues at coordinate 376,608 of NZ_JAUJRI010000002.1, forward strand.
GCGAAGCCGCTCGAGTACTACCAGAACAACATCGGCGGCCTGCTCGCCGTGCTCAAGGTCATGCGCGAGCGCAACGTCCGGCAGTTCGTGTTCAGCTCGTCGGCGACCGTGTACGGCGTGCCCGAGCGCTCGCCGATCGACGAATCGTTCCCGCTGTCCGCGACGAACCCGTACGGCCAGTCGAAGCTGATCGCCGAGCAGATCCTGCGCGATCTCGAAGTCTCGGACCCGTCGTGGCGGATCGCCACGCTGCGCTACTTCAACCCGGTCGGCGCGCACGCGAGCGGGCTGATCGGTGAGGATCCGGCCGGCATCCCGAACAACCTGATGCCGTACGTCGCGCAGGTCGCGGTCGGCAAGCTGGAAAAGCTGCGCGTGTTCGGCTCCGACTACCCGACGCCGGACGGCACCGGTGTGCGCGACTACATCCACGTCGTCGATCTCGCGAAGGGGCACATCGCCGCGCTCGATGCGCTGGCCACCCGCGACGCGAGCTTCGTCGTGAACCTCGGCACCGGCCAGGGCTACAGCGTGCTGGAAGTCGTACGTGCGTTCGAGAAGGCGTCGGGCCGCCCGGTGCCGTACGAACTCGTCGCGCGCCGCCCGGGCGACATCGCCGAGTGCTATGCGAACCCGCAGGCCGCGGCCGACATCATCGGCTGGCGTGCGACGCTCGGCATCGAGGAAATGTGTGCCGACCACTGGCGATGGCAGGAGGGGAACCCGCGCGGTTTTGTATAATCCGCTGTCCATTTTTCGAGCGATCCCATGCTCAGCTTCGCGTCCGGCTTCATCGTCTCCTTGCTCGTCACGCTGTTCATCGTGCGCTACGCGCACCTTCACGAGAAATTCTCGATCGACAGCGACCTGGCCGGCGTGCAGAAATTCCACGTGCGGCCCGTGCCGCGCGTCGGGGGCATCGGGATCCTCGCCGGGGTCGTCGTGGCCGCGCTGCTCGTGTCGCGACGCTACCCGACGATCGCCGGCAGCATTCTCGGGATCGTCGCCTGCGGGCTGCCGGCGTTCCTGTCCGGCCTCGTCGAGGACCTGACCAAGCGCGTGTCGCCCCGCGCGCGGCTGCTGTGCACGATGGGCGCGGCCGCGCTGGCGTTCTGGCTGCTCGGTATCGCGGTCAAGCGCATCAGCGTGCCGCCGCTCGATTTTCTGCTCGGCTACGTGGCCATCTCGGCGTTCATCACCGTGCTGGCGGTCGCGGCGCTCGCGAACGCGATCAACATCATCGACGGCTTCAACGGGCTCGCGTCGATGGTCAGCTTCATGATGTTCGCGTCGCTCGCGTATGTCGCGTTCCACGTCAACGACCCGGTCGTGATGTCCGCGTCGATCATCATGATGGGCGCCGTGCTCGGCTTCTTCCTGTGGAATTTCCCGGCCGGGCTGATCTTTCTCGGCGACGGCGGCGCGTATTTCATCGGCTTCATGCTCGCGGAGCTCGCGATCATGCTGGTGATGCGCAACCGCGAGGTGTCCGCGTGGTATCCGGTGCTGCTGTTCATGTATCCGATCTTCGAGACCTGCTTCTCGATCTACCGGAAGAAGTTCATCCGCGGGATGTCGCCAGGGATTCCGGACGGCGTGCATCTGCATATGCTCGTGTACAAGCGGCTGATGCGGTGGGCCGTGGGGACGAAGCATGCGCACGATCTGACGCGGCGGAATTCGCTTACCTCACCTTATCTGTGGCTGCTGTGCCTCGTTGCGGTGATTCCGGCGACGCTGTTCTGGCGGCATACCGTGCATCTGTTCGTTTTTGTCGTGGTGTTCGCGCTGACTTATGTGTGGCTTTATCTCAGCATCGTCAGGTTCAGGGCGCCGCGGTGGATGGTGGTGAGGAAGGGGAAGGGGGGGTATTGAGGGGTGCGGGTAGCCGGCGCGTTGTCGGCTCGCATGGCGCGTCGATGCCGACGGACCGTATCACTAGTGGCTTTAGCGTCGTCCCTTCGTTGATTCCTGCGCTATAGACGGCACGGGCCGAATTGCATACCGACGAATACAGCATGCTGACGTTCGGTGTGCCCCAGCCGGTCACGAAGTCCCATCCCGAATCTGCCCTGTACGCGCCGTTCGCCCCGTACGTGATATCGCGAAAGACCGATGGCGTCGTGACCTGAGCGTGGGCGCCGCAAAATCGAGATTCGTCGCGCAGGCACTGGACAACACGCGCGCCCAGGTCGCAGCAAATAGCGGTGCGGACAGACTCGTCCCGCCCACTATCTCGAGTTGTCCGCCCACGGCGACTGCTTCGCCGCTGTTCGGATCGGAGTCGAACGCGACGTCCGGCATGCCCCGAAAAGCCCGTCCCTTGAGCGGCGGAACAGGCAAACGACCGTGCAACGTAGAAATTGAGCTGCTTGAGGCCGCCGGACATCCCGACGATGGGCCGCCTTCGACGCCGGTATTGTGGCAGCCGCCTTTTTTTACCGATAAACTGACATCCCGACATAGCCGCACGCATTCCCCGCCGGCCTTCTACTTGTCGCAAGTCATCGTGAAGAAATCGTCTGCCCAAGGCGATTTTGATAGATCATCTCCAATTAGATCGTGTTCGACTATTTCACTACTCCCAGATTTAAAAACGAACCGCGTAACCACGAAAAGCCGCTTGCGATCATGCACGTCCCGAAAACGGCGGGCACATCAGTCATCACCGGCATATCGCAATCCTTGAAAATCAACGACGAAGTTCGAGGAATCGATCGACTACTGCTCGGCACATTTGATCGACTCTCGGAGTTCGATTATGAGGTTGCGCAGACAATCCATCTTGACGAAAGCAAGATGCCCGAATCGAAGCTGATCATGGGCCATTTCTCTTACAGCACTTTGACGCATCGATACCCGCACGCCCAACTACTGACTTTCCTTCGCGAGCCGTTATCCCGCCTCTTGTCTCATTGGGTGTACTGGCGATGTATGTCGGACGAATATCTTGTGCGTTGGGGAAGTTGGCAAGATTGCATCAAACTCTCGCGCGGCACCCTGAAAGAATTCCTGACGGATCCACGCATTGCGTGTCAAACGGATAATCTGGCCACTCGCATGCTATTGTGGCCGGACGAACGTATCGGGAATGATTCGTTCATCTCCCCGGATCAGGACTCCAGATTACTGAGAGACGCACTGAGTCGACTCGATTCAATTGCTTACAGCGATATTATCGAGAACCCACATTTTCATCAAAATTTGAATCGTTGGTTCAGGACCGATCTGCCAATGATGCATCTTAATTCGACTGCACGTGTGCCGGAAAATCTGCGCATCCGGCTCGACAAGGAACTCGATCAGGAGACGTTGTCATTGCTGGATGACCGATGCAGGCTCGATGTGAAGCTCTGGTCCCTGCTGGCGATACGGCGATTTCCCAAGGGCGCGAAGATACCGTCGCTCCAGCGACAAATCACCATGAGGGCAATTGCCCGTTACGGGGCACTACTCGCACCGTAACGGCGGATTGCATCGTATGTTCGATGCATTGCGCCCTTTTATCCAAGAATAGTTTCAAAAATGGCTACGGTCGGCGGGGCACGCTTGGTAATACCCGCGTCCGCTATCCTCGCGTCGCGGACTTCGGCGGGAACAACGCCGATACGGCTTGAAGGGCAGGACTTGCGGCGGTCTGATATTCCGGCACCCAGCGCCGCAGATCGCGCCGCACCTCGTCGTCGCTCAGCACGCGGTTCTGCATCAGCCACGGCAGCAATTCATCGAGCAGATGATCCGGCACTTCCCGTGCGCGCGCTATCCGCAGCTTCGGATGCGGCGTGCGCGTCGTCGTTTCGTCATCCGCGAGCAGCTCCTCGTAAAGCTTCTCGCCCGGCCGCAGACCCGTGAATTCGATCCGGATCTGGCCTTCCGAAAACCCGTACAGGCGGATCAGATCACGTGCGAGATCGACGATCTTGACCGGCTCGCCCATGTCGAGAATGAAGATTTCGCCGCCGTGTCCCATACTCGATGCCTGCAGCACGAGTTGCGATGCTTCCGGGATCGTCATGAAAAATCGCGTGATCTCGGGATGCGTGACCGTCACCGGCCCCCCCTTCGCGATCTGTTGCTGGAACTTCGGAATCACGCTGCCTGCGCTGCCGAGCACGTTGCCGAAGCGCACGGTCTCGAACTGCGTGCCGCCGCTCGTTTGCTGCAGCGCTTGACAGGCCATCTCGGCAAGACGTTTGCTCGCGCCCATCACATTGGTCGGATTGACTGCCTTGTCGGTCGAGATCAGCACGAAATGACGCACCCCGTGACGAATCGCCGCGCGCCCGACGCGATACGTACCGAGCACGTTATTGCGCAGCGCCTGCCACGCGTTGTGCTCCTCCATCAGCGGCACATGCTTGTACGCTGCCGCATGGAACACGATGTGCGGAGCATGGCGCGACATCACCTGGTCGAGCAACAGCGAATCCTTCGCGTCGCCGATGATCGGCACCACCGGCTGGTCGGGGAAACGCTCGCGCAACTCTTCAGCAAGCCTGTACATCGCGTATTCGGACAGGTCGAACGCGACGAGTTGCGCCGGCGCAAAACGAAGAATCTGCCGGCATAGTTCCGATCCGATCGAGCCGCCCGCGCCCGTCACCATCACGACGCGACCGCGCAGCAGCGCCTCGACGTGCGGCGTATCGATTGTCACTGCGTCACGACCGAGCAGATCCTCGAGGTCGATATTGCGGACCTGCGACAGGAACCCCTGCCCCGGCATCAATGCGGTCAGCGACGGCAGCACCATCGCTTTCACACCGGCGCGCACGCACAGCGTCGCCACCCTGCGCTGCGTTTCGACCGATGCCGACGGAATCGCGATGATCGCGTATTCGACCTTCAGCGCGTCTGTCCAGTGCTTCAGGTCGTTGAACGAGCCGAGCACCTTGTAGCCGTAGATCTCGCGCCCCTGCTTGGTGACGTCGTCGTCGAGCAAGCCGACCAGACGCCATTCGCCCGAACGCGACAGCTCGCGCGCGAGGCTCGCGCCGGCCGTGCCGGCGCCGAGCACCAACACGGGCTTGCCCTGCCCGACCAGCCCGCCGTACAGGTAGAACTCCTTCGTCGCGCGATACAGCGCGCGCGCCCCGCCCATCGCAAGAAACAGCATCAGCGGCGACACGAGCAGCACCGAGCGCGGGATGATCGGCGATGGCTGGAACATCACGGCGCCGATCATCACGATCACGCCACCGCCGACGACTGCCTTCGAAATGCGCATCAGGTCGGGCAGGCTCGCAAATACCCACAGCCCGCGGTACAGGCCGAACAGGTGGAACATCAGCGCGTAGACCGGCAGCACCCAGACGAGGGCCATCAGCGCGCCGCTCAGGAAATCAGACGGAACGCTGCCGTTGAAACGGATGAGATAAGCGAACAACCACGACGCGACAACGGCCGTCAGGTCGAACAGGAAAGCACTCAGTGACAGCCACGATGCTTTGGATCGCAACATCGGCGGGAAACCTCACGAATTGTTTTCGGCGGCCGCCTGAAACCGGCGCCAGCGCATGTCGATCGACCATCCCATGCATGCCAGGATGGCGTACCACGCGAAGAATGACAGCCATTGCTGCCATTCCGGGCGGCCCTTTGCCCACACGGCGACGATTATGCCTGCGAGCATGATGAGGTACCAATAAAGAGCGGTCCGTCCGTGACCTACGCCCGATCGGACCATCCTTTGATAATAGTGCTCCCGGTGCGCTTGCCAGAACTTTTCGCCGCGTAACAGACGTCTCAAAAGTGTTACAGACGCGTCCGCAATAAAGGGCGCGAACACCAGGGCCGGAAACCAGATCGGCCAGACGTCCGTACGCCAGCCCCAATAGCCGAGCGCCCCGGCCAGGAAACCGAGCGGAATTGAACCTGCATCGCCGAGAAACAGCCTGGCCGGATGGAAGTTGAGTAGCAGGAAGCCGAACGCCGCGCCGGCCACCGCCGCCCCGGTCAAGGCGAGATCGGGGGACGGATGCGCGCCCGTCAACGCCGCGACCGCGTACGCGCCAAAGCCGAACAGCGCCATCCCTCCCGCGAGGCCATCTGCGCCGTCCATGAAGTTGTACAGGTTCGTGAGCCAAACCATCACGAAGCCGACGCCGACGAGCAGCCACCACGGCGCATCGGCCGGGTAGACAGCGATCAGCGCGACGACGGACGCCAGGTGCACCGAGAACCGCACGCGGGCCGGTAGCCCGCGCCGATCGTCGATCTGCGACATCGCGGCAAGCGCGGCGGCGGCGACCGCGATCAGCCACAGGTGCGGCGCCAGCGCCAGCAGCGCGACGATGCAAACCGGCACGATGCCCCACCCGCCGACGCGCGGAGTCGGCAGCGTATGGAGTGAACGATCGTTCGGGATGTCGGTGGCAAGACGCCACGCGAGGCCGGTCGCGAGCAGCACGCGCAAGATGGCCGTCGATGCGATGGCGGCGGCCAGCGCCACCGCAACGGGCCACGTGAATATCGGGAAAGGCATGTCGACTATCGTTGTGTATCGCGCGAACGATACCATGCGGCGGTCGCTTCGAGGCCCTGCCGGGTCGTATAAGGCGGTTGCCAACCGAGCACGCGCTTGATCCGGCCCGTATCGAGTTGCAGGCTGCCGGTCAGGCGGTCGATCGCCGCGCTACGGCCGGTCACCTTGCCGAGCGCACGGAGCAACGCGGCCGGAACCGGCAGAAGCCGCGCCGGCTTGCCTAGGGCGTCGCCGACCAGACGCAGCAGGCCCGTGACGGACGGTACGTCGTCATCGGCAACGTGGAAGCATTCACCGGCCGCGTGCGGGTTCGTCGCGCATTGCAGCATTGCATCGGCGAGATTGTCGACGTAGACGATGCTGCGGCGCGAGGAGACGGAACCGAGCGGCAGCGGCATCCCGCGCGCCACCGCATCCATCATTCGCAGAAAATTGGCACGGACGGACGGGCCGTAGACGAGCGGCGGCCGCACGACGACGACATCGAGCCCGGCCGATGCGCCGAACCGCGCGAGTTGCTGTTCCGCACGCAGCTTCGAGCGGCCGTATGCGTCCTGTGGGTTGGGGCGCACGCTTTCAGACAGCGGTGCGCCGCCGTCGCTTTCGCCCACCGCCTTGATGCTGCTCGCGTACACGATCCGACGCACGCCATGCTTGCGCGCGGCCTCGGCGAGACGCAGCGTGCCCGTGACGTTGGTCGCGTCGAATGCGGCGTCGGGATCGGGCGACTCGTCGCGCATGACGTGCACGCGCGCGGCGAGGTGGATCACGCAATCGGCGGTCAGGTCGGCCGGCCATTCTTCGGCGAGGCCATCGAAATCGGCGCCGCCATGCACCCACTCGCGTACGCCGTCGACGCATCCGCCCGGCCGCCGCACGAGTGCCGTGACAGCGTGCCCGGCGTCCAGCGCGAGACGGCAAACTGCGCGGCCGACGAAGCCGTTCGCGCCGGTGACAACGAGATGCGTCATGATCGCCTCCGACTCAGCCGGCGGACATCGCTACATAACCGCCTGATGCCACTGCCGATGACCACGCACGAAATCGGAGCGTCAAGCGCGCGCGTCACTACGCCACGCGCTACATCGCAGGTGGGGCCGCTTGTGCCCAGCGGGCGCACGCATACGGGAAGGGGGCCAAAGAAGAACACGGATGGCTCTCGAAAACGAGGAGGATATCGATCGTGGACACCGTCATCGATTCGCACCACCGCGCACCCGCCCGCGGTAGGGCCGATACGAATCGATGCGCGGCCTCTGAATCGGACATAAATGCTGCACCGCTGATGTGACCGGGGTCGCCCCGCCCCGGACACGGCCTCATGAAAGAAGACCGCCGTCGCCGGCATCGGGGGTTCAAACGGACGCGTGCCAAATTGTAACCGTGCCGGCTCGCGGCCTCCAAGCCGGGCGCCTCGAATAGCCGGGCCGACGGCGCTCGAACCGCTACTTGCAACCGAGCCGTACGCGTATGGGCCGCGACGGGCACGACAGCGATCAAGCCAGCAACGCATTCACCTTTTCGACGAGCGGCGCAATCATTCGCTCCCACCCATGCTCACGTTCGACGAAGGTGCGCGCTCGCGCCGCCATCTCTACCGACGCGGCCTCGTCGGCGACGAGTTGTTCGATGCAATCGACAAATTCCTCCGGCGTATCGGCGATCAACAGTTCCCGCCCCCCTTCAGCACCCAAGCCCTCATGGCCCAGCGACGTGGTAACGACGGGTAGCCCGAGCGCCATGTACTCGAGAATCTTGTTCTGCACTCCCGCGCCGATGCGCATCGGACATACGCCGATTGCGCCGTCTGACGCAGCTTGCGCAACCGACTCGACCCGGCCGGTCACTTCGACGCCGTCGTACGCGCGAAATCGTTCGGCGAGTGCAGGTACGATCGACCCCACGATCCGGAAACGATAGTCGGCACGCTTGCGCAGCAACGGCAATACGGCCCCGGCGAAAAAGTGACACATATCCTGGTTCTGGACCGTGCGCATGTCGCCGATGAAAATCACGACGCGGCTCGCCATGCTGCGCGGCGTGTACGGCAGGCCCGACAGGTCAACACCGTTCGAGCACACCATCACGTTCTTGCCCGACGCGCCGGGAAACAGGTAGTCGCGATCCGTTCTGGAAACCAGCACCGAGAGATCGAAGTCGTCGACGATCGTTCGCTCGTAGTCGAGCAGGCGCTTTGCCTCGATACCGAACACGCGCGACTTCAGTCCTCGTGCGTTCTTCAACTGCTTCACACGACTGTAGTTGAGCGAGATCGCGTCGGTCATTTCGAGGATGCGCGGCTTGTCCGACTTGCGTACATATTCGGCACAGCGCACGAGATGCACGAATACGCCATCATGCGACGGCAGCAATCTCGCCACCGCCGCCGCAAATGCGCGGCTCCGGTAGTACGCGACCTGCAACGGCGTGCGGGTCGGCAACGCGAGCAGCGTATTGAGGTACGACAGCCGGCGAGGCAGGAAGACCCGTTCGACGCGGTCGAACACGCCGTCGTCCGGCAACACGGCATGCATTTCTTCGTCGGTCTCGCACATGCTCAGCAGCGTCAGCGAGTAATGGCGGGACAGCACGCGACAGAGATGGTAGATCCGCAGCTTGTCGCCGCCGATCACCGGATACGGAAACCGCGGCGTCAGCACCAGCAGTTTCTTCTTGTTCTGGCTCATGACAGGCGGGCCCAGAAATCCTGAATCGATGGACGAACGGCAGACGCCGAATAGGTGCGCGCGCGGTCCATGCCGGCACCGACCGCCACGTCGAATCGCGTACTGTCGCCCCATACGTGGCGGATCTGTTCGGCCATGTCCTCGACCGAATAAGGATCGAACTGCAGGCCGCACTCGCCGACGATCTCGGGCATCGACGTCGTGTTGCTGCATGCGACCGGTGTACCGGACGCCATCGCTTCCAGCAATGGAATCCCGAACCCTTCGAACAACGACGCAAAGACGAACGCGCGGGCGTGGCGGTACTGCTGCCGCAGATCCTCTCGCGACACGTAGCCCAGCAGTTCGACGACGCCCCCCAGCCCAAGCGCATTCGCTCGCCCGAGAAAGTGCGCGTGATGGTCGGATTTGATTCCCGCGATCCTGAGCCGTGCGTCATCGCCCAGTGCGGGCCTCGCCATCGCGAAAGCCTGCAGCAGACGGTCAACGTTCTTGCTGGGCACTTCTCCCGCTACCGTGAACAGATACGGCTGGCGGGCAGGCCGACTGACCGGCGGCGCGAACCAGTCGTCCGAAATCGTGCACGGAATGACAGGGACGTCCGCCTCGCGCAACCCGAACCGCTCCATCAACTCTCGCTGTGTGAAGCGTGAGATGGTGAGCACGGCGTCGGCCCGGCGAACGAGCCGAGGCACCACTTGACGACGGTAAACCCGCCCAACGGTCTGATACAACGATCGCGCCGGCGGCAGCACATGCCACGGCTTCATGTAGATCAGGTCATGGACGACCGCGATCACCCGCGTGCTGCCCGTGGACCGCAGCGGCCCCGTGTTATACGGGCATAGCAGATAGTCGAGCTTCTGCTCACGGCACAAGCGCGGCAACTCGACCTGCTCCCACCACGGGAAGAAACCGTGACCGTCACTGACGAACGGCCACTCGTCGGCACTCACGCCGCTCGGCGCCAGACCCAGCACCGACGCGCTGACCGGTTCCACCAGTTGCCGGGCGAATCGCCCCATGCCGCGGTAGTTGCCCACCATCCAGGTGATATCCACCCCCAACTTCACGTGCTGCTCCTCATCCGGGCCGACTCGCAAGCGACGCGAACGCGGCCGCCGAACGCGGGGAATCGTACAATCCGGCCGACCGACATCGATACCTCGTTGCACCCCGCCCGTTCGACAAACTGCCGACGTGCACCTGCCGAGACGGCGTACGCACCACGCGAAACCGACGCGACCGTACCGAAACCGACGCTCACCCACGCCCCGCTTCGAACATCCAGCGCAACGTACTCTCCAGCGGAATGTCGTCGAGCTGCCCGATAGCGGCCTGCAACCGCGCACCATTGCCCTGCAATCGGCGCACTTCGTTCGCACGTACGAACGCGGGGTTGACCTGGACGTCGATCGTGTAGCCGGCGATCTGCTCCATCATCGCGATCACCGCCTTCAGCGACACCGCCCGGCCCGAACAAACGTTGAACACGCCGCCAGCCGGCGCTTGTTCCAGAAGACGCCGATAGGCATCCACCACGCGCCGCACGTCGGAAAAATCTCGCTCGACATCGATATTGCCGAGTTCGATCACACGCTCGCCGCGCTGGAAATGGCCGACTACCTTCGGCAGCAGAAACTGCGGCGACTGCCCGACGCCCGTGTAGTTGAACGGACGCGCAACGACGATCGGCAGCTTGTCCTGCCACAGGCGCGCCAGGTATTCCATCGCCAGTTTGCTGACCGCGTAATCGTTCGCGGGATTCGGCTCGACGGATTCGTCAATGACCTCGACCGCCGCGTTGCCATAGATATTGGCGCTGCTCGCCAGCAGAATTGCTCGCGGACGATTTGCCAGACTCGCGAGCGCCTCCAGCAAATTCCGCGAGCCGACCACATTGGTGCGATAGATCGCGTCCGCATCACCGTGCGCGACGAATGACACCGCGGCGAGATGCGCGACCACGTCCGGCTGCACGTCCGCGACGACCTTTGCCAGCGCCGCCCGGTCGCACAGATCGACCCGGTACATGCCGGCTCCGGTCGCCTCGGAGCCGTGCGTCGTGCCGAACACGCGATAGCCGGCCGCCTGCAACGACTTCGCGAGATAGTCGCCGGTGAAGCCGCCGAGCCCCGTCACCAGGGCGCGCGGCGTATCAGAACGAGAAGCCGCGTTCATTTCGGCGCAAATCTGCTTGAACCATCATCGCACACAGCTCCTCGAGCGTCGTCTTCGGCTCCCAGCCCAAGTTCTGCTTCGCCTTCTCGGGATTCCCGATCAACAGATCGACTTCGGCCGGCCGATGGAACTTCGGATTCACGCGAACCAGCGTCTTGCCGGTGGCGACATCAATACCGACTTCCTGCTCGTCACTGCCCTTGAATTCGAGGTCGACACCCGTCGCCTTGAACGCCATGCTCACGAAATCGCGCACGGTCTCGGTACGGTTCGTGGCCAGCACGTACGTGTCCGGTTCGTCGGCCTGCAGCATGCGCCACATACCCTCGACATACTCCTTCGCGAAGCCCCAGTCGCGCTTCGCATCCATGTTGCCCAGTTCGAGTACGTCGAGCTGGCCGAGCTTGATCTTCGCGACGGAGTCGGTGATCTTGCGCGTGACGAATTCGCGGCCGCGCAGCGGCGACTCGTGGTTGAACAGGATCCCGCTGCAACCGAAGATGTCGTAGCTCTCGCGATAGTTCACCGTGATCCAGTGCGCGTACAGCTTCGCCACGCCATACGGGCTGCGCGGATAGAACGGCGTCGATTCGATCTGCGGAATCGCCTGCACCTTGCCGAACATCTCGGACGTGCTCGCTTGGTAGAAGCGGATCTTCGGATTGACGATGCGAATCGCCTCGAGCAGGTTCAGCGGCCCGATGCCGGTAATCTCGGCAGTCGTGACCGGCTGGTCGAAGGACACGCCGACGAAGCTCTGCGCGGCGAGGTTGTACACCTCCGTTGCCCCGGTCGTCTGAAGCAGGCGAATGCTCGCCGACAGATCGGTCAGGTCGTATTCGACCAGATGCAGGTTCGGATGCTTGGCAATGCCGAGCTCCTCGATGCGCCAGAAGTTCACCGAGCTGGTGCGGCGGTAGGTGCCGTAGACCGTGTAGCCCTTATCAAGCAGCAACTCGGCCAGATAAGCACCGTCTTGTCCCGTGATGCCAGTGATGATGGAAGTTTTCTTAGACATAATGATCCTACTTTAAGAATACGCTTCATCGCGCATGAGAATTTTTGCCAATTGGCGGGCACTCTGCGCCCAGGTCAGGAACGGCATACCGCGAGATGAAGGCTCCTGCTGCTGCGCTCGGAGCACCAGCCATGCCTCGATCTCGGTCGCCAGCTCGCGCCCATCTTGCGCGGAAAAATAGAATGCATGCTCGCCAGCCACTTCGCGAAACACCGGCAGATCGCGCGCGATGATCGCCAATCCATGTTGCGCGGCTTCGATCAGCGGCAAACCAAAGCCTTCACCATAGGACGCCGCAATCAGACACGAACTTGCCCCATAGATTTTCTCCAAATAGACGTCCGAGGCATTTTCCAGCCAGAACAAGTGGCGCCCCTGCTCCGTGTGCGCCCGCAGGCGGGCGACCAGGTCCTCCACCATCCAGCCCTGTCGCCCCACGACGACCAGATTGACGTTCTGATTGTCGCGCCACAGCTGCTCGAACGCATCAAGTACCTGAGCATGCCCCTTGCGGGGTTCCAGCGTCCCCACCATCAGGAACGTCGGGGCATTACGCAGGTGTTGAAGCATCTTGCTTCCGTCCCGCGGGATTTCCGAAGACGTCGCGAAATTTTCGATATCCGCCCCGAGATGGAACCAGTCGATCTCGAACGAGCGTGCGCGGTCCGGAGCGTGCGTTGCGAGCCATGACGACAAATCCGCCGCCACAGCCTGCGAAATGCACAACGCGCCATCGTTCTCCGCCACGACATCGAGCCATCCCGTAAACCCATCGGCCGCGCCAGGAACGAAGTACTGAGGGAGCAGCACGCAGAGCAGATCGTAGACGACAAACTTGACCTGCACACCCTGCAATCGCATGGTTTGATAAAACGCCCGCTGCGCTGGCACGACCCGCGGTTGCAGATCCAGACCGACGAATACGTCTCCTGCCGCATAGTCGATCGGCTCGTCCTGCAGCCAGCCGTCGTCGAACCCCATCAACCTCATCGTGAACTCACGCGCATAGCGATAGGAGTCCTTGGTCGTGGCGTACACCGGTTCCACCCGGAAGCCGTCGGGCGGAGAATCCAGCCATTCCTTCAGCAGATTGCGCACCACACGCTGGATCCCGCTTCTGGCGTCCACCTGCACGAGCTCGGAGATGTCGACCAACAATTGCCGCTTGTTGTTGCGCGGAACAAAGCTCCTCGCCGCGCTCAGCGCCCACGTGCGCAACTGGTCATCGCTGGCTTGACCGGCGCGAAGCGCGATTGCGCGTGACAATACGACCGGATTCGCATTCGCTTGGAGATAGAACCGCTCGATAGCATAGCGATACTGTTGTGCACAAACGTCGGGCGCATGGGCGTTGACGATGATGTCCCGCGCGCGCGCGCCTATCCGTTGCCGGCGTGCCGGATCCGAGCGCAGCGTTTCCAGCGCCTCGACCAGTTGCTCGTCGGAAAACTCGTCCGGCAACATCCATACCGCCTCGCGATCCAGGTCTGCCATGCTTCCGTTGGCATTGACGATCGTCGCCTTGCCGTAATTCATGCAGTCCAGCACCGTCCCGGACGTCTCGCCGCGAGACAGCGTACGCAACTGCACGCCGACATCGACTGCCGCCAGATACCGCCGGAACATCTGCGCATCGGCCCAACCGGTGACGCGGACCCGATCGCCCATTTGCCGAATGGTGCGCGCGAGTTTCTCGCCATACTCGGTCGGCTGATTTTCCCCGACGAATATCAGATGACACGCCCGATCGCGCGCGAGGGTCGATCGGCCCCACGCATCAAGCAGCCGGTGATTCAACTTGGACGGCCCGAGGCCACCGAACGCGCACACCACGAAATCGTCCTTGCCGATCCCCAGCGCGTCGCGGGCATCCTCGCCATGCGACGCGATACGCGCATCGCGCATGTGAGGAATGACGGTCCAGTCTGCCACGTCCCCGCCGTACCAGCGACGGGCGAGCCGGAGTGAATTGGGAGAATGGACGATCACGCCGAGGCTCTTCTGGACCACGCCCAGGCTGCACGGGTACTCCCAGACAGCGTCCGCAATATCCGCGCTCAGATGTCGTGCCCGCAGGCCGACGTACCCGTGCGCGTCATACAGTGCCTTGGACCAAGCGTCGGAACGGTTCCCGTGAATGGCCATGTGCGCAAGCACGCCCGAGAGAAAGAAATCGTGCAGAACAACGACTCCCGGCACGGCTTCCAGCAGCGAAAACATGTACTCGTGGAATGACGAGTTGCCGAAATGATAGAGCACCCGATCGTACGAAGCCGCATGTTTGCGCAGCCACGCCGGCGTTTTGACCGAGACGGGCGCGAACTGGTCGAGCCGTATTTCCCGCGCTGCCTGCGCATCGACGATGACGTCGATATCGTAAAAGCGCGCCAGTTCCGGCAGCAATTCGGCGCTGTAGTCGGCGATCCCGGTGCGGGCCGGCGGCATCGGCGACACGTAGGCCAGTTTGGGCCGTTTCGACTGGACTTCGGGCTCGCGCGTTTCGACGAGCCAAGCCCGCCGCCGCCGCTCGATTGCATCGAGCGCGCACCGCCCGCTGCGATCCCACGAGAACTTGCCCGCCTGACGCATCCCGTGTTCGATCAGTGCCTGACGATAACCCTCGTCCGTCAGGCCACGCTGCATGTGCTGCGCAATCGCGTCGTCGGATTTGGGATCGAACAGCGCCTCCTCCCAGCCAATCACCTCGGGAACGCTCGACGTATTCGCGCCGATGACGGGCGCGCCGCAACGCATCGCCTCCAGCACCGGCAAACCGAAACCTTCATGCCACGAAGGAAAGACGAACAAGCGGCACAGATTGTAGAGCGACAGCAAATCCTCGTCCGGCACAAAGCCCGTGCATACGACATCAGCCGCGTCCAGGCCGACTTGCCGGGCCAGGCGCGTCAATGCATCACGGCTAGCCGGTTGAATCGAACAAACGATCGCCAACTGGTGCGACTTCCTCAACTCGGACGGCAGCAATGCGAACGCGCGGATCATGCCTTCGACGTTCTTGCGGTGATCGATACCCCCCGTATAGAGCACGAACGGCTTCGTCAGCCCGTATTTGCTTCGCAACGCAGTTTCGCGCTCGGCAGAAATCTGCTCGGGACGGAACCATGCGTCGACATCGGCGGACATGTTGACCGACCACTCGGGCGAGAAATTCAGATGTTCGATCCCTTCCGAGCGAGACGATTCGGAAATGGCCAACCACAGATCCGCGCGTCGAAGATGTTCGATTTTCTCGAGGTACCAATCCTTGAAAAGAGGATTCTCCAGATAAGGCTTGGCATAGAGGTATGGAATCAGGTCGTACAGCGTGACGGCGACCGGGACGTTCGTCTGAAGCGCGTGAATGCTGGTGATCGAATCATCGCCGAAGCCTTCGAAAAAGCTGGCGATATAAATGAAGTCGGGCTTCAGGCTCGTCAGAAAGGCTTCATAGGTCAATTCGCTGGCGTGGCGACGCCAGCCATTGGCTTTATCCGCATGCGCGACGGGCGCTGCTGCATACCAGACATGAATGTTCTCCGCCGGGAGCAATGCCTCGAACTGCTCGCGCAGGACCCGCGCGGACTCCTCGAACGCGCCATTCAGTGCAAGTACGATTTCGTGGTCGCCGCGATTCCGGATCATCGCCTTGACGATGGACTCGGTGTAACGACCCACGCCGCGATTGCGCGAATTGAGGCTTTGCGCCCCTTGCATGTCAACAACGATACGCATTATTCAGTATCCCCATGGTCCGGCGCGAACGCTGACTTGATCGCCATGTACGCTTCGCGCGCGCGGGGTGTCAAACCGTCATCATCGATCGGCTTTCTCTGCATCGATTGCGCAGGCGCCCCCACGATGATCCGAACGAGCCTCTGCTTCACACCAGGCATCGCGCCCAGTGCTCGCACCGCCAATCGTCGCAGACGAGGGTTGCGATTGACGTACGCGACGCTTCGGAACAGCACACGCCTCACGCCGGATTTGCACGTCGCTTTCGCTCCGCGAGCGAACGTGACGGCGCTTCGCATGGGCGCAGTAACACGCCAAGACGTGCTGCCATAGACCGCCTGCAATCGCTCCGCGGCGTGCTGCGCGTCGTCCTGGACCCGCCTCAATTCGCCGGTCACTTGCGCCAGGTCGCCCCGGACACGGCCCAGGTCGCTGCGGATCTGCGCAAGCTCATCAACGGCCCGCATCAGTTCACGGCGGGTGCCGTCCACTTCTTCGCGAGTCAAGCCCAGTTCGCCATGAAGGCGCTCGATTTCGCTCTGGGTCTGTTGATGAAGGCGCCCGATTTCGCTCCGCGTCTGCTCGATCTGTTCAGCGGCATGCTCATGCGCCCTGGTGGCCCCTGCCTCGAAACGCGCAGCAAGCTCGGCCAGCGACAGCCCGTAATCGGCATCGAACGCTGCGTCGAAAAATGCCGCGTCGGCTTCACCGCAGGATTTCTGGGCAACAATGGCGTAATCCGGACTGACACCGCCGAGCACATCCATAAGATGGGCCCGCGCCCCCTCTTCCTGCAACGCTGGGGACTCCTGCAGCCGAATTCGCTTGACCCTGGCAAATCCGGCATACTCGCCCACGAAACTCAGGAGTTCCGAAGGAATCGGACGAACGTGACTCGGATCCAGATAGAAATTGCAGCCCGCGACGACGATATTTTCGGGGTTCGGCGTCTCGAGGATCAAGAGACCGCCCGGCTTCAGTACGCGCAACGCTTCGCTGACGATTCGTCGAACTTGCTCAAACGACACATGCTCGACAACGTGAAACGCTGAAACGAGCGCGTGACTATTGGCGTCGAGCGCAGCAAGATACTCGATGGCATCGCCCTGAAATACCGACAGACCGCGCTCCCGACATGCTTCCAGCATGTCGCCATCGAGGTCCACGCCGATCGCGGCGAACCCCGACTCGCCCATCAACTCCAGCCATTCACCGCGACCGCAACCCAGATCGAACGCTTTTCCGCCCGGATAGAGCCTCGCAAGGGGCGCAATAAACGGCCGGTATTTCGCCAGCCGACTTTTGATCAGTTCCCTTGAGCCTCGATGCTGATCTTCAAACGCGCGATAAAAGCTATCCACTAAGACAAACTCCTCACCATCGTCCAGCAGCCAGGCCACATCGACGAAATTATCCACCACCGGCAAGTAGCACCGCGAGAAGCGCGGCTCCTGGATCAGGTTGACGTCACGGGTGAACGCGTTCCGGGCGCAGCCCAGCGCTTTCACGCATGTGCTCCACGGCAACTTGCCCGCACAACAGTGCGGCGATATGTCGACATCAGACCCGCGGCACGCCTGCGCCGCGAGCAGGCCATCGCTGGTCAAGAACGGCACAGCCGCGCCAAGCCGGAATTCCGAACCCGGACTGGAATTCCCGCTTGGCGCTTCACGCCATGAGCCCCGCTAGATCCGAAGGACTGGCGTCATTCCCGGCATCAAGCCCGGCCGTATACGTCTTCGAAGCGAACGATGTCGTCTTCGCCGAGATACTCGCCGCTCTGCACTTCGATCATCACGAGGTCCAGCACACCGGGATTCTCGAGGCGGTGCTTGTGACCGGCGGGAATGTAGGTGGATTCGTTGGTCCGAACGAAAATTTCCTGATCGCCGTTGACGACCTTGGCCATCCCGCACACGACGATCCAGTGCTCGCTGCGATGATGATGCATCTGCAAACTGAGGCTCGCGCCCGGCTTGACTTCAATGCGCTTGATCTTGAAGCGCGGGCCTTCCTCCAGCACCGTGTACGTGCCCCACGGGCGACTCACCGTGCGATGCAGTTTGTAGGCATCGTGATTCTGCTTCTTCAGGCGGGCTACCACCTGCTTCACGTCCTGCGCGCGATCCGGACTCGCGACCAGCAATGCGTCCGGCGTATCGATGATCATCAGATCGGTGACGCCAACCGCCGCGACGACACGATCCTGGCTCTGCACATAGGTGTTCCGGCTATCGACGAAGATCGCTTCGCCGACGGCCCGGTTGCTGTCCTGGTCCGGCACGGTCAGGTCGCGCACAGCGCCCCACGAGCCGATATCGCTCCAGCCGAAACTGGACGGCACGACCACAACCTTCGACGAACGCTCCATCACCGCATAATCGATCGAGATGTCGGGCATTTTCTGGAACGATTCGGCGGGAATCTCGAGCATCTGCGCCGAACCCTTGTCCGACTGCAGCGACGCCCAACATTCATCGGCGGCCGTCGCGACGTCCGGGGCGTGACGAGCCATCTCGTCGAGAATCACACCGGCCTTGAAACAGAACATGCCCGAGTTCCACAGGTAGTTGCCGGCTGCGACATATTCGGCAGCCTTCACTGCGTCGGGTTTCTCGACGAAGCGCAGCGCCACGCGGCCGTCCCCGACACGATCCCCCGCCTCGATATAGCCAAAGCCCGTGTCCGGCCCCGTCGGCACGATGCCGAACGTGACCAGTTTGTCCTGCTTCGCAAGTTCGATCGCGCTCGCGACCGCAGCCGAGAAACCCTGCTGATCCTGCACCAGATGATCGGCTGCGAGCACCAACATCAGCGCGTCGCGCCCGTACTTGTCCGCAACATGATGCGCCGCCATCGCCACCGCAGGCGCAGTGTTGCGACCGGTCGGCTCGAGCATGAATACACCGGACTGCTGATTGCCGAGCGCGGCATAGCCGAACTCGTCCTTGCTCATGAAGTAGTAGTCGCGGTTCGTGACCGTCAACAGTTCTCCACGCTCGGATTCCCCATCATTGCCGATCGCCGCTGCCGCCCGGCGGTAGGTTTTCAGGAGCAAGCTTTCACCATCCGCAAGCTTCATGAACGGTTTGGGATGCCCTTCGCGGGAAACTGGCCACAGTCGGGTGCCAGCACCACCGGACAGGATGACGGGGATTAACATCGCATTCACTCCAGAAATTTAGTATCCGTTGGCAAGGTCGAGGCCTTCGCCATTTGCATCAGTACACCGCCGGCATCGGTGTCAGCCGGGTCGCATCGGACCGGGCCGAAAGGAGAATTATAGCCGGCGAACCACCTTCCCCGGAAACGGCCGGGGCGCCCGGAACAACCGCCGGGGAGGGCCGGGGCATTCCCGGGCGCCCGCAACCCGTCTCGCCCGGCGCGAACGGCGCCGCGGCGCGTCATTCGCTCAAGCACAGTTGCAATGCATCGCGCCAATCCGGCATCTGCAAGCCGAATGCCGCCGTCAGCTTCCCCAGTGCCATTCGCGAATTGGCCGGCCGCGTTGCGGCCGTCGGATAGTCATCCGAGGAAATCGGCACCACCCTCGGCGCGCGCGAAGCCATCGCGATAGCGAATATCGCTTCGGCAAAGCCGCACCAGGAGGTCGCGCCGGCAGACGTAAAGTGGTAGATACCCGACTGGCGTGCCCACCAGTCGGCGTCAACCGATGCAACGCCCTGGGCGACGATGTGCGACGTCGCGGCAGCGATTGTCCTGGCCCAGGTCGGCGCGCCGACTTGATCCGCCACGACCCGCAACTCAGAGCGCTCGGCGCCCAGCCTCAGCATCGTCAGCAGGAAGTTGCTGCCACGCCGGCCATATACCCAGCTCGTGCGCAAGATCAAATGCGCACATCCGGTCGCCGCGATCGCGTGTTCGCCCTCGAGCTTCGTCGCTCCGTATGCATTCAGGGGATTCGTCGCGTCGGTTTCCACATACGCGCCCGCTTTCGCACCGTCGAACACATAATCGGTCGAGTAGTGAATCAGCGCGCCGCCGCTACGCGCCGCCTCCTCGGCAAATACGCGCGGCACGTCGACATTCAGGCGTCGCGCAAGCTCGATGTCGTTCTCTGCCTTGTCCACCGCCGTATAAGCGGCCGGATTCACGATCAGGGACGGCTTCAGATCCCTGACGAAAGCGCGCACACGATCGAGATCGGAAAGATCGAGCGTCGACCGGTCACACGGCACCACTCGGCCGAGCCCCTGGAGCGATCGCAACAATTCGAAACCAACCTGGCCGTTTACCCCGGTCACGAGAATCGTCGACTGCTGCCTCATATCAGGCCTCAAACGTACACCTCGGCTTCGCTGAGTCGTGCGCCCGCGGCATCCTTGGGCGCCAGCAATGGCGCCACATCGAGTGGCCATTCGATCCCGATCTCAGGATCGTTCCACACGATACAGCGCTCGTGCTCCGGGTACCAGTAATCGGTCGTCTTGTACAGGAACTGCGCAACGTCGGACAGCACGACGAAGCCGTGCGCAAAACCGGGCGGAATCCATACCTGCCGATGGTTCTCGGCCGACAGCACGACGCCGACCCACTTGCCGAAATTCGGCGAGTGCTTGCGGATATCGACCGCGACGTCGAATACCTCGCCTTCCACGACGCGCACAAGTTTTCCCTGCGCGTGCCGAATCTGGTAGTGGAGGCCGCGCAGCACCCCCTTTGTCGAGCGCGAATGATTGTCCTGAAGGAATTCGACGCCCGCCGCCACGTGTTCCGCGAAGTCGCGCGCGTTGAAGCTTTCATAGAAATGGCCACGCGCATCGCCGAAGACCTTCGGTTCGATGATCTTGACTTCCGGCAGCGCCGTTGCCGTTACTTGAATTGCCATGCGACCTGATCCAAAAGAACGTGTTCGAGATAGCGCCCGTAGCCGTTCTTCGCCAGCGGCACGGCAAGCTTGCGCAACTGATCCGCGTCGATCCACTGTCTGCGATAGGCGATCTCTTCGGGACAGGCAACAACGAGCCCCTGACGCTTCTGCAACGTCGCGATGAACGTTGCCGCATCGATCAACGAATCGTGCGTGCCGGTATCGAGCCAGGCATAGCCGCGCCCCATGATCTCGACGTCGAGCTTGCCATCGGCGAGATAGCGTGAATTCACGTCGGTGATCTCGAGTTCGCCACGCGCGGATGGCTTGATATCGGCGGCGATGTCGCACACCTGATTGTCGTAGAAGTACAAGCCTGTCACCGCATAATTCGAGCGCGGCACGGCTGGCTTTTCCTCGATGGACAGCGCGCGAAATTGCGTGTCGAATTCGACGACGCCGTAACGCTCCGGATCCTGCACGTGATATGCGAACACAGTCGCACCCGACTCCTTCGCGTCCGCCCGCTCCAGTTTTTTCGCCAGATCGTGCCCGTAGAAAATGTTGTCACCGAGAATCAGCGCCGACGGATCGTTGCCGATGAATTCCCTGCCAATGATGAATGCCTGGGCGAGCCCGTCCGGTGACGGCTGCACCGCGTAGCGGATATTCATCCCCCATTGACTGCCATCGCCAAGCATCGCCTCGAAGCGCGGCGTATCCTGCGGCGTCGAAATGATGAGTACGTCGCGGATCCCGGCCACCATCAGCGTGGACAGCGGATAGTAGATCATCGGTTTGTCGTAGACCGGCAGGAGCTGCTTCGATACGACATGCGTGATCGGATACAGTCGCGTGCCGGAACCGCCCGCGAGAATGATGCCTTTACGTGCCATCGGCCATGCCCTCAAGTGCGTTGCGCGTAATTCGTCTCGACCCACTTGCGATATTCGCCCGATACGACATCGTCAACCCAAGCCTGATTGTCGAGATACCAGCGTACCGTCTTCGCCAGCCCCGTCTCGAACGTCTCCACCGGCTTCCACCCCAGTTCGCGTTCGAGCTTGTGCGCGTCGATCGCATAGCGGCGATCGTGGCCTGGACGATCCGTCACGTAGGTGATCTGGTCACGATAGGAACCCGTCGCCTTCGGACGCGCGCTGTCGAGCAGGTCGCACAGCGTATGCACGACGTCGAGATTCTTCTTCTCGTTCCAGCCCCCGACGTTGTACGTCTCGCCCGGGACGCCACGCGCAAGTATCTCGCGGATGGCACTGCAATGATCGCCGACGTACAGCCAGTCGCGCACGTTCTGGCCGTCGCCGTAGATCGGCAGCGGCTTGCCCGCAAGCGCGTTCGCAATCATCAGCGGAATCAGCTTCTCGGGAAACTGATATGGGCCATAGTTGTTCGAGCAGTTCGTCGTCAGCGTCGGGAGGCCGTACGTATGGTGATAGGCACGCACCAGATGATCGGAGCCGGCCTTTGTCGCCGAGTACGGGCTGTTCGGCGCGTATGGTGTCGTTTCGGAGAATTGCGGATCGGTCGGGGATAGCGAGCCGAATACCTCGTCGGTCGACACGTGCAGGAAGCGAAATCCGGCCTTGTCGGCATCACTCAGCCCGCTCCAGTGCGCGCGCGCCGCATCGAGCAACGTAAACGTGCCGACGACATTGGTCTGCACGAAATCGGCGGGGCCATGGATCGAACGATCGACGTGGCTTTCGGCGGCGAAGTGCACGACTGCACGCGGCTTGTGTTCGGCAAACAGTGCGTCGAGCGCGGCGCGATCGCAAATATCGACACGCGCAAATACGTGCTTCGGATTATCAATCAGCGACTGCAGCGTGCGCAGATTGCCCGCATAGGTCAGCTTGTCGACATTGAGCACGGGTTCGTCGTGGTGGTGTAGCCAGTCGAGAACGAAGTTGGCACCGATAAAACCCGCACCGCCCGTCACCAGAATCATGGGACTCCCTCTAGAAATGTGCGGCACGCCCGGTCGGGGCGCTCGTCGCATGACATATCACGGGTGGCAACGCCCGAGCCTCGTCAGGCCCGGATTTTAACCGGTCACCATGAGCGTCAATGTCACGAAGTGCTAATTTTTGCGAGAAAATGCAATTATAGGAAATCGCATCAAGCAAAATTCATGCCTGCAACAAATTGATACAACAATTGTAAAAAAATCAACCGGCTGAAGCGACGCCAAGATCGCGCCCGATGGAGCGTTGTCTGTTCTACCGAGCCACCAACGTGTCTCTTACCCACTCACTCGGAACGAACTGCGATGCAGGAAAATCTGGCGACTCAGAGCATTCCGGCACGGGGCGAACAAGCCGCGATCGTGTCCGGCCCGCACTCCCCCTATCATTGTCGCGCCCCATATCGGCCGCAGCACTCGCCGCTGTGAGTAGGAAATGGGCCCAGGTCGCTGTCGAACGACTGTTGCTTGCTCACTGTCTTTGGCCGGCTCTGATCAGTATGCGAGGGGGGGGCGGCGTCAGGACTGCTGCCACGCTCCTGACCTCGGTTGCCCACAAAGTCTTCAGCCGCCCATCGACCTAAGCCGACCCGTGCTCCCCGTTGCCCGACACTTAGGCCCGTCGAGCCGCGGCGAGCATCCTCCGGGCGCGGCAACAAGGTGCTCAAGCGCACCTTGCCCCAGCCGCCTTCTCGGCATTGCGAGACGGCGCCTCGCGGGCTGACCACGCCCACAAGATCCAACAGGGCAACCATCACAATCAAGCGCTCATCGCACTCTCGTTATGGAACACGACTGTCCGGCAAGTGCCACCTGCTAAAGTCGCTCCATCCAGTTTCGATAGGCCGATGCACGCGTCAGAAAGTATGGCCGAATCGCATAGCCCAAGGTATCGAAAACTCTTCGATGCCTTCGGTAGATACGAATGGCATCTTGCGGGACAATCAAACGCCGCCAGAGCCCTGGGCTTCCCTGCCATCCGTGCCGGTTCGGCGTCGCACGCATCTTCTCGAGACTGAGGTGCGCCAGCCAGGGAACGACGTCCTGTGCACTACCCCCTAATGCAGCGATCTGATTGCCAAGCACCACTTCAGGGTTCGCAACGGCATCTTCGTATCGAAGACGAAGCACATCGGGATCGTTCCACCATTGATAGGTGATCGAAAGCAGATCTTCGGCACCCATGCTGAGAGCGTACTCGAGAAACTCGGCCGAGGACGGGCTGGCGCTCGCCAGCTCCGCAGGCAATTTCACATTCCCTTCAAGCCATCGGCTCGTTCCCGGTTCGTATCGAATGTAGTGCAGCGCCGATACAAGAACGTCGAGTGGATGTCTTGCTACGGTCAATATCCGAAATTGATTCGCGCGAAGCCAAGCTTGAAAGTTCGGCTCGCGATACCAATGGATCTGAAGGAAGCACCTCGGCGGTAAAACAGCCGGAGCATCCAGATAATTGTGAACTGCGATCTCCTGCATGGACAGTGCGCCTGCGAGCGTTGATCTGATCCATGAATTACCGCTTCGCGGGGAACTCACCACCGCGATACGCAAAATTTCGCTAGACGGGCAATCCTGAGCGTTGGTGGACAAACTATCTCCTGTAACTCGCATATACAATCCAGATAACGAAAGGTCTCACGCAGCCGCCTCAATCGGCGATGTCCCTTCCTCACCCACTCTGCCGCACGGCGGAGCAATGACAGCGGAAGTCATGGCTCCAGCCCCGAAAGTTGCGTCGCGCCGATCCCAACGCTTGTATCGCTGGCCCGTGCTGGAATCACACGTCTGACAACATCCGACAATCCGCCGATCGGCCGTACCGATTCGACCGACCGGCGACACATCTTACGGTTTTCCGTCAGCTCCAGCGCGCTTCACGCCCCGTATGCCTTGCGGTTCAAAACGTGAAGCAGGCATTCAGTGACGTGCGGCCTCTGCCTCTTCGGCGGAACAAAAAACGAGTTCAATGTCCGGATTCATATACGACACTGCTGTCGAAACGTTGCTCACAATGTGGAGAAGCACATTGCAATGTGCCATGGTCATCGCGTCGCGAATAACCTCCCAAGCCATCCTGATGTTCCAGTTATCGGGATTTGCAGCGACCAAGTGCTGTACCTGAAAACCTTCTGCGCGACGCTCCTCTGCCCCCAACTGGTCGTAGCGTGCGTCTTCAGCCTCGGTCGTTCGACGGACATCCTCATAGCAAAAGACCTTGTCGCCAAATTCTCTCTTGAAGACATTAATTACTCGGTCCTGATCCGTCGCGAGGAATACCGCCCAGTCTGGAGAATCCTCTTCGAATCCGCGAGCATCGAGCTGGCGCCTGATCCCATCTATATATGATTGAATGTGTGCAATTTTTCCGCCCGGCTGCTCGATCACGTGACTCGGATGCTTGACGTGCGCCGCGATCATAAATTTCCCGGCAAAGTTCGCCCGGAATTCGTCCAATTCACGCTGGTATGGAGCGCGCAAATGCACATGATCCTTGAACGCCTTGTTGTATTGTGAGCGGATACGAGAAAATTGGCCGCTCTTATACAATTTATACGCATGGACATAGGTAAGCTGCGGCTCACGTTCGTGATTGAACACCGCAACAGGCGGACGCCCCTTGGTGTACAAAAAGCTCTCGTCGTCCATATCTGCGTCGCTGAGGCCGTAGAGCGGCTCAAACAGCTTGGACCACACATTTCCCTCGCTCGGGCGCCCATAGCAAAAGCTCATGAATTGAGCCGTACCCAAGCGCTTGATCATGCGATCCACGTTCCAGTCCGGCAAGACCATATGACACCGCTTGTCACGCTGGTCCCACACCAAGTGGCTCATGAATGCATTGAAGACCGAGAAGAAGCCGCCGTCATGAGACTGCACAACGGTACGATCAATACCAGGAAGTGATGCAGAACGATGCCCCAGAAGGCGCTCCACGGTCGCTGGCAATTCGGCCGGCAATCGGGCGAAGCGTGAACCGCATTGCCGGGGCCGAAATGACCGAAGCTTGGTATCGATCAACTCGCCGTAATTCAGCTCCAGATTGGTAAAACTGAACTCGGCAGCGAGTTGGCGTCGCGCGCGTACCGTCGTCGCGCTTATACCAGACGAAACGTATTCAAAAGCGTCTGTGAGCGCCGTGCTGATATCGTCGATGTCCGCGGCAAATTGCCGGCCGACGACAAGATTGTCGATTTCCGGATAGCGCGCCGGCATCGCGATAGTAGCCGGTATAGCAAAGACGCCAGGCGTCGAAACTAGATCGTTATGCCCCCCGACAGCCGTTATTGCGAGTACTTTCCCCAATGCCAGAGCTTCTCGCGGCCCAATGGAATATCCTTCGCCGCGAGAGCAATTCACGAAGACATCACAATCCTCGATCAGTGCATTTTTCTCTTGATCAGTCAGGGGAGCACAACTGATGACAATATTCGTGGCTTTTCTAGAGTCGACCAGATTCTTGACGCGCTCAAAGCTTGAGCCGATAGCTAGATTCGAATGTATCGTGAGCTCCACGTCCTGTCGATCACCGAAAGCACGAATGAACCCCTCAACAAGAGCCTCCACACCTTTACGCGCGTGAAATGCGGCAATCGAACAGAATTTGATCTTGCCATTCGACGATGCTCGATAAGGGCGACTCAACAGCCCTTCAATGTCCAAGGCGAGCGGCAGTGTACCCACCCCTATCTCGACGCCCGATCTCCGAGCCACGCCCTCCAAGTGATGGCTCATGAAGAGCGCAAAATCGAAGTGCTCGTTAAGCACTTTGACCCATTGAGACGGTAGTTCATCGGAGTCGTAGGCGATATGAGCAAATCGCAATGCATCCGGCGGAACCAGCGTGTAATTCAAATCATATGCACCGTTCCATAGCACGTCCGCATAGAAGACAACCTTCGCCTGCGAAAGATCGGTGCAAACAGGAATCACCGTCCCGTTCGGCAGTACGATTTCGCGCTCTGTACGGAAATGCGGCTCGGTCGGAAAAATGGAAACATCATAAAATCGGCTCAACATCTCACACGCCGCATAAGTCACAGCGCCAATTCCAGTGCCGAAAGTACAGCGACCAATGATGCAAATCGAATTCGATACCAAAATTTGCTCCATTAATACTAGGATCGGCGTTGCATCATGCGCTTTATACATCGCAGCGGACCGGTCAATTTCCACGATGTACTCTGAAGCACCGCGTGCAGTGCGGCCGACACGCGCTCCTCTTGCAAGCGGAGCGTACCGACCATGTGCTCAAGCTCGTCGACCTTCCCCTGCAAGCGTCCGCTTTCCTGGTTCACCCACGCAACATGTCTGGCTGACTCGTCAACCCTTTCCTGCAAGCGCACTCTTTCCTGGCTCAGCCAAGCAGCATGTCTGGATGATTCGAATAGTTCCTGGTAGGCGGCGTCGCGCTCGGCGCTGAGCGCTTGTCCAGACTTTTCATTCTCGGTCAATCGGACGCGCAACTCGGCCAATTGGATCCGATGGTTCTCAAGATCTCCCTCGCTTGCCGCAAGCCGCGCCTTGAGTTGATCGATCCCGTCGTGCGAGATTTCGGGATTCTTCATGACGCAATCTTGGCTCGCGTCTTCCAAAACAACTTGCGACGCTCGCTCGCCGTGCGCCTGACTAGTCATGTTGTGATATGCGCCGTTCAACCGTACCTCTAACTCTTCTCGTGCGCTCTTTTCCAAAAGCCATCCCTTATGAGCCTCCTGCAACTGCCGCTGCAATTCAGCGAGTTGCCGCTCCAAATCCGCCGCACGCCGAATCATGTCGGACTCCGATGCCCGAATAAATCCGTCAAACCAGTTTGGCGGAACCATAAAGGCGTGCTTCAATTCGTCCATTTTTTCTGCCGACACATAGAAGCGATTCAGACCATCGAAATAGACGAAGTGATATTTTGCTTCCAGCAAAAGAACTTCCCAACCTTCATGGGACGGAATTTGGGAATTCGGCTCCGTAGCCTCGACCAGGATGATCCAGGGACGAAAGGTATTGAAATCGGCACTGGCCAGCACCTCTCTTTCGCTACCCTCCACATCGATTTTGAGAAAATGGACTGGCTTCTCGCCGACATATGTCTCGCATATATCGCGCAATGTCGTGACCGCCACCGTTACCTGGCTGATGTCCCAGTTCGCGTCCCTATACTCTTCCGCGAGTTTTGGAATACCCGTCGAAATCCCGTTACCGCCATCCACTGCGAAATACCGGGCGACCGTCTGCCGGTTCTCCACGGCGACTTGTAGATTGACGTCTTGAGGTCGCGCCCGAGCCAGCCTCTCGAACGGCCCCGGCATTGGCTCGATGTTGATGCCACGCCAGCCACGTTCGTAGAATGCTGCCGTTACCGAATCTGCATACGGTTCGGCAGCGCCGACATCTATGTAGAATCCGCGATCGACTTTAGCGAGCGCGCGCCGGAGCATCACATCTTCATAGTTCTGCGCGTACGATACAAATTTCATCGATCAAACAACTCGAATGACCACACGTTAGAGAGATGGTGTGCCGCCTCTTTACGCGCAAGCACACCAGGGGCAATACCATGCAATTACTTTCTGGCTGACTCAACGTTCTTGCAATACCAGTCGTAAGTAATCGCCAACGCTTCGTCGAACGAGAATCGTGGCTTGAATCCCAACGCCGTCAGACGCGAGATATCGTATGCTCGCAGCTTTTGGCCATCTGGCTTTGTCGCATCCCATTCCACGTTGCCGCTGAAGCCGGAAATCTGGCAAAGCGTGTCGACCGTATGCCGAATCGTATACGATTGACCGGTCGCCAAATTGATTGCGCCGGTGTGTTTTTCGGCGATAAGGCGAAGCGCGTATGCGGCGTCGCCACTGAAGAGAAAGTCCCGTTCCGCCTTCCCGGACCCCCAGACGGAAATGGGCTGCCCTAGAACAGACGCACGATAGAACTTCGACACAAGAGATGGAATGACATGCCCGAATTTCTCGTCGAATTTGTCGTGCGGACCAAAGAGATTGGTGGATACGCAAAATGCGTAGTCCATTCCATATTGATCTTTGTAGGCCTCCAGTTGCGCAAGCATACCGCGCTTGCTGTGTGCGTACGGAGCCTCGGAATGATGCGGCGCCCCAACCCAGATTTCTTCCTCCGACATCGGGAGACGCACCTGATCAGAGTAAATGGCTGTCGAGCCCATGGCGACAAACTTCTTGCAGCCTGTCTGACGCGCAGCCTCGACTACGTTGGTGTTGATCCGAACGTTGTCCAGATACGCGATACCCCGATTGGACATATTCCCCATGATGCCGTACACCCGGGCCGCCATATGGAAAACTATAGTCGGGCGCAATTCATTGAACATTGCTTCAGTCGCGTTTTGATCTCTAAGATCAACGTCGCTGCTCGTGATTGCGACGACGTTCGAGTACCCCGAATCCGCCAATTCCTGCTTTAATGCGTGACCGATCACTCCACCGGCGCCCGTGATCAAGACTCGCTCTTCAGATTCCGCCATTCCTAAACTCTCCAAATTTTTACCGGTTGCTTTCCTGTCAAACACTTTGCGACCGCAATCGAGTTCAACATTGGAAGAGCACACGGTGTCGCAAACGTCACAATCCGCAACAATTATACAGACACTACCCTATCTGCTACCCTGAACCTACGAAGGCGGCGACTGCAAGTGTGATGGGACGCGGAGTCCTCAACGCAACTGTTCGCGCGCGGCGCCTGGGCCAAGAAGACGAAGTCGTCACGCTCCAAAGACGGGGGTAAGCTGCGGGAGTGGATCGCCGGCCACGAGCATGACTCAGCACTTGTGCATGTAGACAATTTCGGGTATGCCGCGCGCGCCTTTTCCCGGTCGTCCTCGCGAGCCTGCCGTGGACGCGTAATGATAAAGCTCCATAAATTACGCCCATAAGTTTCAACAGCCTCTGTCGCGCACGAAAAGGCACAATTCAACGTCGTTGAAAGCGGCTGTCGCATTCAGATCGCCGAGCCCGCACACATCCCTCGTCAGTCGCTTTCCGGATCTGCCGAAAGACCGCGGTTACGCCCCTCCAAAGCACCCATTCGCGGCGATACAGCGGGAGTGCCCATAACGCGGCGGCAGCGGGATCCCAGGTCGCGCGCCATCGACGGCCACATTGTCAGCGCTGAACAATTGAACGGTCGCTCGTCGCGAGGCACACGGATCCGAGCCTGGCTCACAAGCGGTTTGACGTGCGCAATCTTGACCGAATCGTCCGCTCCGTTACCGACGGTAACGATTTCATGACCGGGGAAATGCGTCCTCGCTACAACGCTGTCGATGCCAGCACCGGTCGGCCGCAAACCGCGTCAGGATGGTCTGACTCATGAGAGGTGGCACGGGCTGCTTCGGCAAGCGGACACGGCAGTTTCACTCCGTCTATTCGACGGCGCCAAGATGCCACGCCATACGAAATGCGGCTTAACACGCGCCGCCCTCCTTGACGCCTGGCCTCGCATCGGCCAGCGAAACACTCGCGGCCGGCACGCGTCGCCAATACAGTACGCCGGGGAATATTGACGGATGCCGGCGCCGCCGAACTGCTCGATGAATCACAACTCAATGCACCAATCCTGCGGAACTTGAAGCCGACATGGAATCCGCCCCTTCTCCACGAGTCTCTTGTGAAGCGTGCCCGAACGGCAAAATATGCTTTCCGAATAGAAGAGATGCGAGTCCCAAGCACATTCGAAATACCAGTCGTGACGAACACCAAACGCGTCGATCCCGTCTTCGTCGGAGTAGACGATGCAAACGTGCGGCTTAGCCACAATTGCGGAGGACGTACGTCGAATGGATGAACGGCACCGAATTAATCGGCCCACGCGTGCCGTCGGGCGAACTATGGCGGCACCACTCTGCGATTCGGCTGCGCACGTATCGGTCGCATGCTCTCGGCAGGATCGACAGCTGTCCGGGAAACGCGAGCCGTGCGCCGCCGACATCAGGTTGCCCTGTGACGCAGACGTCGTTATCAGCAACTCAGGGAAATGAGGCAGAAAAAGCTGAACGAGGTAACCTGGCACCGCACTCCATCAACGATCACGCGTTGAAAACACGCTGCGCGCGCAATGAATACGCCGTCGCCCTCGGCATATCACGCGTCGGTGACGGCTCCGGAACCGCCGCGCGGGTGGTTTGCGCAGGCGGCGCGCCGTCGAAACCTATGATCTTGTGCGTACCCCGGAAGTGAATCGCTCAGATATCGGGTAATTCGCTGCTCTAAGCGCAGACGCCGGACAGCGTCACCGACCTTACATGATAAGACGCAGGCAGATCGACTCGGCACAGGGCCGGCTTGTCACCGGACATCTTTTCGCCGTGCTGCAAATCCTGCAAGCAATCACGCAGCCCCGGCCGGCGGACGCGTTCAGCCTGTCGTCGCCTCATACTCCGACACGACTTCTTCCGTCGGCCCGAAAGCGCGTACACGACCACGCTCCATCCAAAGCACCTTGTTGCATACCTTGCGGATTTCGGAGTTCGAGTGCATCGCCAGCACGACGATTTCGGCCCGGCTATGAAGATCGGCCAATCGCGCTTCCGCCTTGTGCATGAACGACGCATCACCGACGCCCATCACTTCGTCGAGCAACAGGATTTCGGCATCGACTGCAGTGGACACTGCAAACGCGAGCCGCACCTTCATCCCGCTGGAATACGTACGAATCGGCAGGTCCAGATAATCGCCGAGTTCGCAGAACTCAGCGATTTCGCGCTGCTTCTCCCGAATCTCCGCATCTGACATGCCGAGCAACAGCCCTCTGAGCCGAATGTTCTGCATGCCGGTCGAGTTCTCGTCCATGCCGAGGCCGATATCGAGGAGCGGCACCACGCTTCCTTCACGCAACAACTGGCCAGACGATGGCGGATAGATGCCCGCCATCGCACGAAGCAATGTCGATTTCCCCGCCCCGTTGTGTCCGATCAGCCCAACGCGGTCGCCACGCTCAAAACGGAAACTCACTTCGTCCAGCGCACGCACGACGATCACACCGTCGTTGCCCTCGGCGATCCTGTTGCGGCGCCCCATGTTGAGCACCTGCTTCTTGAGCGAACGCCCTTGCACGTCGAAGATCGGCAAATCGAGCGTTACGCTCTGTAATTCGATAAACGCCATATCGTTTCTCTCAGACCCAGTACGGAATACGCTTCAGATAACGTCCGGTCATCAACAGGGCGACAGGCCATCCAATCGCTGCCATTCCGACCGTGATCGCCCAGGTCAATTCACTGGGCATCTGTCCGATAAGCGGGCCACGCACGAGGTCGATCAGATACGCGAGCGGATTCCACTCGACAATGAAAGAGAAGCGATTAAGCGCATCGGGGCGGAAAATGATCGGCGTCACATAGAACGCGACCTGAAGCAATGCGCTCACGATCTGCGGCAGATCGCGAAAGCGCGCCGACAGCAGGCCCACCACCATCGCGATCCATGTTGCGTTCAGCACGTACACCAGCAGCGCCGGAATGAATACTGGCAACGTCTCCCAACTTTTCACGCCGTAGATCGCCAGCAGCGCGATGACGATCACGAAGTTGTGGGTAAGGACGATCAAGTTTCGCCACACGACCTGCAGGATATAGATCAGTTTCGGCGTGGCCATTTGCCGGATATAGGGCGCGCTGTTGATGTACGCGACGCTGCCTTCCACGATCGTCGTCGAGAATAAACCCCACAGCACGATGCTGGCAGCAAGAAACGGCAGGTATTCGTTGATTTTCTGGCCGAACAACGTGCCGTAAACGACACCTAACGACGAAATCATCACACCCATACTGATCGTGAGCCAGAACGGCCCCAGGCGCGAACGCGCATAGCGTTGCCGAATTTCGAGCCAGCCGAGCAAGGTCCACAACCGCCACGCCGTGATGCTTTTCTTTAGGTCCGCAAGTGAAAGGGTCAGCATGCAAGCTTTCAAAAATGAAGGAATAGGGGCGTCAGACAGAATTGTCGACTATGTCAGCGCGCCCTGGCACGTTATCGAGTCGATGCCTGGCCCACTACGACAGCAGTCAAATGGGGCAGGCATGACCACGAATCGGATCATTTGGCGTCCCTGCGAGTACAAAACAAGCACGCCGCGAACGTTGCCATGCCGCAGATCGCAAGGGGGAACAACCATCCGAGCCGCCTCAGGCCCGGCATTTTACCCGGTCGCCATGCCCGCCAGAGTCATCTGATGGTAATTTTCGCGCGGGAACGGCAAATTATATGAAGCCGCCGGATGCAAAAGCCACGTTGCTAACAACTTGAAACAGCGACACCGAACCGTGCTTGGTGGCCAAAGCGCGGGCATGGTGAAGTTATTAGTGTCGGATGAAATTTTTCGCGTAGCCTCCGGGAACGAACTTTTGCTACCGTATGCTCGACTCCCGAACACCCACGAACCCATGCCCCATCCCCCCATCGCCATCGGCGACATCCAAGGCTGCCATTCCGCTTTCCAGTCGCTGCTCGCCAAGCTCTCAGCCCCCGGCGACACCCCGCTCTGGATCGCCGGCGACGTCGTCAACCGCGGCCCGGGCTCCCTCGCCGCGCTGCGCGCGGTCGTCGACCTCGGCCCGCGCGCGACCGTGGTACTCGGCAACCACGACCTCCACCTGCTCGCAGTCTCCGCCGGCCTGCGCACCGAACGCCCCGGCGACACGATCGGCGAGATCCTCGACGCCCCCGACGCCGAAGCCCTGCTCGATTGGGTCCGCCACCGCCCGTTCGTGCATGTCGAAGACGGAAAGCTGCTCGTCCATGCGGGTGTGCTGCCGCAATGGGACGCCACGCTCGCACTCGAACTCGCCGACGAGCTCCAGCGCGCACTCCGCGCCCCCGACTGGCGCGACACGCTGCAAGGCCTGTACGGCAACGAACCCAACCAATGGAACCCGAACCTGAAAAAACGTGACCGCATGCGCGTCGCATTCAACGCGTTCACGCGCCTGCGCTTCTGCACGCCCGATGGCGCGATGGAATTCAAGGCGAACGGCGGCCCCGACAGCGCACCGCCCGGCTACCTGCCGTGGTTCGACGTGCCGGGGCGCCGCACTGCGGACGTGACGGTCGTGTTCGGCCACTGGGCCGCGCTCGGCCTGATGCTGCGCGACAACGTCGTCGCGCTCGATTCGGGCTGCGTATGGGGAAACCAGTTGTCGGCCGTACGGCTGACGGCCGATCCAGCGCAGCGCACGGTCACGCAGGTGCAGTGCGAAGCGTGCCGCTCGCCGGGCGGCGAGTGACCACACGCTGATTCGCCCAACCCGGCCGGGCCGGGCAGCGCGTCAGCCCTCGCGCCCCGGCACGGGCGCGTCCGCCGCCCCCTCGCCCGCCGCACCGGCGCCGAGCTCGGTCGCCGGATACGCATGCTTCTGCAGCTCGGCGAGCGACTCGGCCGTCGGCTTGCCGACCTTCTCCTGCATCGCCGCCAGCGCGGCCGCGATCGCATCGCGCGCCGCCGCGGACGTCGCGCGGCGATCGCCGCCCGGCGCGATCGGTTCGCACACGTACAAATGCGCGACGAGCGGGCCGCCGCGCAGCACCATGTCGAGCGACTTGCCGAGCGACAAATCGCCCGTGTAGGCCGGCGCGACCGACTGCCGCCCGTGCGCATCCTCGTACATCAGGCAGATCGGCTGCACCGCGCAGCCGGCCGATACCGCGGCCTGGAACAGGTTCGCATGGAACGGCAGCAGATCCTGGCCGTCGGACGTCGTCCCCTCCGGAAACACACACATCACGCCGCCGTTGCGCAGGCGTTCGGCCATCTCGTGCATGATCCGCATCGCCTCGGTGCGCTTCTCGCGCTGCAGGAACACGGTGTCGAGCTTCTCGGCGAGCCAGCCGACGACCGGCCACTGCCGCACCTCGGCCTTCGACACGAACGGCGTCGGCCGCCACGCGTTGACCGCGTAGATGTCGAGCCACGACACGTGGTTGCCCACGACGAGCGCGCTCGCGTCGAGCCGCGCGCCGTCGTTGTGGACGACGAGGCGCATCCCGCAGATGCGCAGCATCTTGACCGACCAGCGGCGCGTCAACTCGGCGCGGCGCGCGGGCGTGACGTGCGAAAAACGCAGCGCGACGATCACCATGCCGCGCAACAGGTGAAAGACGAGACGCAGCTTGCGAAAGGCGATCATGGCGAAGGTCCGGCGTGGTTCAGTGGCGCTCGAACGCGACCTGCCCGCCCACGAGCGTCGCGCGCACGGTGGCCGGCAGTTCGTAGCCGAGGAACGGCGAGTTGTGGCCCTGGCTCTTCAGCGCACGCGGCTCGACGCGCCAGTGCGCGCGCGGGTCGAACACGCACAGGTCCGCCGCGCCGCCTTCGGCGAGGCGCCCCGCCGGCAGTTGCAGCACGTCGGCCGGCGCGGCCGTGATGCGGCGCAGCGCCTGCGCGAGCGGCGTGCGCGTCTCGTCCGCCCATTTCAGCGTGAGCGACAGCAGCAGCTCGAGCCCCGTCGCGCCCGGCGTCGCTTCGGCGAACGGCAGCAGCTTCTCGTCGTCGTCGACCGGCGTGTGATCGGAGCAGATCGCGTCGATCGTGCCGTCGGCAAGCGCCGCGCGGATCGCTTCGCGGTCGCGCTCGCCGCGCAGCGGCGGATCGAGCCGGAACTGCGAATCGAAGTAGCCGATGTCGACGTCGATCAGGTGGACGTGGTTCACGCTGACGTCGCAGGTCACGGGCAGCCCTTCCGCCTTCGCCGCGCGCACGAGCGCGAGGCCGGCCGCCGACGACAGCCGCGCGAGGTGCACGCGCGCACCCGTCACGCGCATCAGTTCGAAAATGGTGTGCAGCGCGATCGTCTCGGCCGCGACCGGCACGCCGGACAGCCCGAGCCGCGACGCGAGCGCGCCGCTCGCGGCCACGCCGCCGCGGCCGATGAACGCGTCGAGCGGACGCAGCCACGTCGTGTAGCCATAGGTGCTCGCGTATTGCAGCGCGCGCAGCAGCACCTGCGTGTCGCGCACCGGCACGTTCGCATGCGTGAAGCCGACGCAGCCGGATTCGGTCAGCGCGACCATCTCGGTGATCACTTCGCCCTTGAGGCCGACGGTCAGCGCGCCGAGCGGATGCACGTTCGCCTGCCGCAGATTGCGCGCGCGGAACTTGAGCATCTCGACGAGGCCCGGCTCGTCGAGCACCGGGTCGGTGTCCGGCGGGCACACGAGCGTCGTGACGCCGCCCGCGACGGCCGCGGCCATCTCGGACGCGAGCGTCGCCTTGTGTTCGTAGCCGGGCTCGCGCAGTCGCGCGCACAGGTCGACGAGGCCGGGCGCGACGATCAGGCCCGATGCGTCGATCGTCTTGTCCGCGTTGAAACCGGCCGGCGCGCCGCCAAGCGCGGCGATCTTGCCGTCCGCGACGAATACGTCGGCCTGCCGTTCGGTGCCGGCGACCGGGTCGATCAGCGTGCCGCCTTTGATATGAATCTTCATGCGCTGTCTGTGAATGCGTTGATTGCGTTGAATGCCTGAACGAGGATGCGCGAAAGCGGGCTCAGTCGCTGTTGCCGGCGACGATGCCCATCACCGCCATCCGCACGGCGATACCGAACGTGACCTGGTTGAGGATCACCGACTGCGGGCCGTCGGCGACCTGCGAATCGATCTCGACGCCGCGGTTCATCGGCCCCGGGTGCATCACGATCGCGTCGGGCGCGGCGAGCGCGAGGCGCTCGGGCGTCAGGCCCCACGTCTTGAAGTACTCCTGCGCGGACGGCAGCAGCGCGCCGCTCATCCGTTCGTTCTGCAGGCGCAGCATGATGATCACGTCGACGCCCTTCAGCCCTTCGTCGAGGTTGTGGAACACCTTCACGCCCATCTGTTCGAGGCCGCCCGGCAGCAGCGTGCGCGGGCCAATCGCGCGCACTTCGGGCACGCCGAGCGTGGTGAGTGCGTGGATGTCGGAGCGCGCGACGCGCGAATGCAGGATGTCGCCGACGATCGCCACGCGCAGCTTCGTGAAGTCGCGCTTGTAGTGGCGGATCGTGTACATGTCGAGCAGGCCTTGCGTCGGATGCGCGTGGCGGCCGTCGCCGGCGTTGATCACGTGCACGTGCGGCGCGCAGTGCTCGGCGATCAGGTACGGCGCGCCGCTCGACGCGTGGCGTACGACGAACAGGTCGGCATGCATCGCCGACAGGTTGTTGATCGTGTCGAGCAGCGATTCGCCCTTGCTCGTGGACGACGCATTGATGTTCAGGTTCAGCACGTCGGCCGACAGGCGCGTCGCGGCGATCTCGAAGGTCGTGCGGGTGCGCGTCGAGTTCTCGAAGAACAGGTTGAACACGGACTTGCCGCGCAAGAGCGGCACCTTCTTCACTTCACGATCCGTCACGCTGACGAACTGCTCGGCCGTATCGAGGATGTGATTGACGATCGAGCGCGGCAGGCCCTCGATCGACAGCAGATGCTTCAGCTCGCCGTTTTTCGTGAGCTGCGGGTTGCCCTTCAGGAAACCGTAGCGAAACCGGTCGGGGCTCGCGGCCGCCGCGGGATTGCCGGTGCGGCCAGTGGTGTCGGTGGTCATGGTGTGCGTGATTCCAACTATGCAAACGGGCCGCGGTGCAAACCAGCGGCCCGGGATACGGTTCGCGTGTGGTTCAGGCGCCGTGCGACTCGACGCGCAGCGTGAACCGCGCATCGTCGCGCGCGAGCACGAGCGTCGCGCCGGCCGCCACGTCGAGCGTGCCGCCCGCGAAGCGTGCGGCAACCGGCAGCTCGCGGCCGCCGCGATCGGCGAGCACCGCGAGCTCGACCGCGGCCGGACGGCCGTAGTCGAACAGCTCGTTGAGCGCCGCGCGCACGGTGCGCCCGGTGTACAGCACGTCGTCGACGAGCACGATGCGCGCGCCGTCGATCTCGAACGGCAGCGACGTCGGGCTGGCCTGGCTGTGCAGCCCCTTCTTCGCGTAGTCGTCGCGGTGCAGCGCGACGTTGACGACGCCGAACGCCGGTGCGCCGAGATCGCGCGCGAGGCGCTCGGCGAGCCACGCGCCGCCGCTGTGAATGCCGGCGAGCCGCGGGCCGCCCGGTTCGGCGAACGCCGTGCCGTACGCGGCGCGGATCTGGTCGAGCAGGACGCGGTAAAGCGCCTCGGCGTCAATGATGCTCATGGTCGGACAATTGATCGAGATACTGTTGAAGAATGACGCGCGCGGCCTCGGCATCGAGCATGTCGGTGCGGGCGCGGCCGCGCACGTTGCGCTCGCGCAGCCCGGCCTCGGCCTCGACCGACGAATAGCGCTCGTCGACCCACGTGACGGGCAGCCCGAAGCGGCCGTTCAACTGGTTGCCGAAGCGCTTCGCCTGCTGCGTCATGTCGTGCGGCGTGCCGTCCGGATGCATCGGCAGGCCCACGACGAGCGCGTCCGGCCGCCATTCGGCCAGCAGGTCGCCGACCGCCTTGAAGCGGTGTTCGCGGTTCAGGTTCTGGATCACGACGAGCGCACGCGCCGAGCGCGTCAGCGCGTTGCCGATCGCGACGCCGATCCGTTTTTCGCCGTAGTCGAACGCCAAGAGCGTCGCATCGCGCGCGCCCGCGCCACTCATGCGTGCCCTGCTTCGCCGGACAGCATCGACGAGCTCACGCCGAGCAGGCCGAGCGCGGCTTCGAAGCGCTCCTCGGCCGGCGTGTCGAACACGATGCGCGGATCGGCGGCGACGGTCAGCCAGCCGTTGCGGGAAATTTCTTCCTCGAGCTGGCCGGCGCCCCAGCCTGCATGGCCGAGCGTCAGCAGGAAGCGTTTCGGGCCGGTGCCCGTTGCGACCGCCTCGAGCACGTCCTTCGACGTCGTCATCTCGAGCCCGCCGTCGACGGACATCGACGAGTTGTAGCTCGCGCCCTCGACCGGCTCATGCAGCACGAAGCCGCGCTCGGTCTGGACCGGGCCGCCGAAGTACACGGGAATGTGCAGCAACGGCTCGATGTCGAGCTTCAGGTCGATGCGGTTGAACAGCGACTCGAGGTCGATGTCGGTGGGACGATTGATGACGAGGCCGAGCGCACCGCGCTCGCTGTGATCGCAAAGATAGACCACCGTCCCCGAGAACGTCGGATCGGCCATGTTCGGCATGGCGATCAGGAACTGGTTGGTGAGATTGATGCGATCGGAAGGCTTTGACATGGTTTGAATTTTAGCAAAGACGCCGCGACCTGACCGGGCCGCGATCAACAAGCAACGCCGCGCCGCGCTGGCAACGGCGCGCGCGGATCACACGGCACTCTAACACGCGCGCGGGCGCTGTCGGCAGCGTGTTGCAGGCCCGCCCGGCGAGGCCCGCCGTCGCGTGTCCGTCCCCTTGTTCGTCAGCTCCGGCCGAGCGCCGCGCCGAGCGCTTCGGACGCCGCCGTGAGATCCGGCGGCGCGACGCCGGCCGCGATCTTCAGGAGCGCCGCGCGCAGCATGTCGGACGCATGGCGGTGCGCATCGAGGCCGCCGTCGCCGAGCGGCACGCCGTGCGCCGCACGGCGCCACGCCAGGCCGAGCGTATCGGCCAGCAGCGCCGCGTGGCCGAGCCCGAGCGCGCACGCGGCCGTGCCGACCCGGTAGGCGGCGCCGGACGCGTGCCATGCGGCGCCGGCGTCGGCCGTGGCCGGATTGGCCGCCAGATCGGCCATCGACGCATCGGCGGTCTGCAGGAAATCCTCGTAGGCATGCGCGTTGACGGTCACGACGCCGAGCGCACGAGTGGGGGCGGCGGCGACCGCATCGTGCTCGGCCCGCGCGGCATCGGCCTCCCACAGCGCCTCCGATGCGGGCGTGCCGGCGACGTGCCAGTCGACCGTCAACCCGTAGTCGTGCAGCACGTCGACGAGCGCGACATCCTCGGCCGCGGCGCCGAACAGCGCGAAATCGCGCCACAGCAGCGCCACCGTCTCGCGCACCAGGTCGGGCGGCGCGCTGCGCCGGCCCTGCGCGTGTTCGCCGAGCAGCAGGTTGGTCCGCGCGAGAAAGCGCTTGAGCTCGGGCGCGCCGCTTGCCCGCAGCGCACGCATGCACGCGGCCGCGAGCCGCCAGAAATCGTACGGTGCGTCGTCGGTGAGCGCGGCGAGCAGCGCGTCGAGTTCATCGAGCGCCGCGCCCGGCGCGCCGTGTTCGGCACGCAGCACGCCGAGCAGCGCCTGCTCGTAGCGGGCGCGAATCCGGGGTGCGACGGTATCGGGCAGCGCGCGCAGCGTGGCGGGCGGCACCGCGCGGCCGACCAGCGCCAGCGCATCGAGCGGCACGCTTGCGCGCAGGTCGGCGGCGCTTTGCGCGCGCAACGCCCGGAAATGCTCGAAGAGAGCGGGCGAGCACGCAAGCTCGCGCAGATTGTGGCGCCCGACGGCCGCACGAAAATCGCGCAGCGCCGCACGCCAGCCGGCCGACGTCGGCTCGGTGGCAACGAGCGGCACCGCGGCCGACAGTTGCCCGGCGAAGCGCGCAGCCGGCAGCCAGCCGGCTTCCGCCAGTACGGCCGCGGCAGCGGCAAGCGGCGCCGCGGCGTCGTCGCGCCGCTCGAACGCGTCGGCGGCCGCCGCCAGCCACGCGTCGGCCGCGCGCACGGCGCCGCCGCGCGGGTTGGGCAATGCGTCAGGGTGGGGAACGTTCGCCGGATCGGACGTCATGGACACGCGCGCCTGTCATCGTCAAGTCGCTCGCGCGTGCCGCGGCGCGAGCGCCGGGCCGGTGCGAGGCCTGAGCGGAGTGCTCGTGGGCCAGCGGTCCGGTCAGATCTGGACCATCTCGAAGTCTTCCTTGCGGGCGCCGCATTCAGGGCACGTCCAGTTGATCGGGACGTCTTCCCAGCGCGTGCCCGGGGCAATGCCCTCTTCCGGCAGCCCGGCTTCTTCGTCGTAAATCCAGCCACAAATCAGGCACATCCAGCTCTTGTATTCCATCTTAAGCCGCGTCGGGGAAAAGTCGGTAAATTCGGGAGCCATGATGGTACCGTGTCGGGGCCGGACTGCCTAGCAATCGCGCTGGAGGACGGCAACTACGTTGCGCCGCGCTAAAAAATCCGTCGTACCGGCCGGATTCCACCGCATAATGGTTGAAAAGTGCGGCCTGCCGGGCAACACGGGGCCGAACAAAGCCCATTCGCCTCGCCGTCCGCATGTCCGTCGCTTGTCCGTTTTTCTCTTGCCCCATTTTTACATGTCCAGCAACGCCCCTCCGATCGTCCTCACCTTCGGCCTGTCCGATCCCACCGGCGGCTCCGGCCTCCAAGCCGATCTGATGACCCTGGCGAGCATGGGCTGTCACGGCGTGTCCGTCCTGACCGGCTATACCGTGCGCGACTCGGCCGCCTGCGACGAGGTGACCGGCCTCGACCCCGACGTCGTCGCGGCGCAGGCGCGCATGCTGCTCGAAGACATGCCGGTTGCCGCGTTCAAGATCGGCGCGGCCACGCGCGCGGAAGTCGTCAGTGCGATCGCCGAAGTCGTCGCCGACTACGACGGCGTGCCGCTCGTGCTCGCGCCCGATTTCACGCTCGACGACGAACACGTGCTCGCGGCGGACGATCTGCGCGAATCGATCGCCGATCTGCTGGCGCCGCAAACCACGCTGCTGGTCGCCGACCACGCGACGCTGATCGCGCTCGCGCAGCCGGACGGCGATGCGGAGGCGCCGAATCTCGACGCGGCCGTGTCGCACCTGCTGTCGCAGGGCTGCGAATACATCCTGTCGTCGGAAACGGGTTCGCACCGGCTCGTCAACACGCTGTACGGCGAGGAAGGCCAGCTTCGTGAAGACATGTGGGATCGCTCGCCGCACCGGCTGATGGGCATCACAGATACGCTCGGCGCGGCCATCGCGGCGTTGCTCGCGAACGGCCAGGAGCCGCCCGAAGCGGTGCGCGAGGCGCAGGAATATCTGTACCAGGCCGTGCGCGACGCGTTCCGGCCCGGCATGGGCGCGTACCTGCCCGACCGGTTCTTCTGGGCGCGCAGCAACGACGAGTCGGACACGCCGCCGGCCGTGAAGGCCGATTCGGCGCCGAGGACGTCGCATCGGCATTGAGCGGCGACGCGGGCGGCCGATCCCGCCGCCGCGAACGGCGCGCCGAATTCCACGTGCAAATAAAAAAAGACCCGCATCGCTGCGGGTCTTTTCTTTTGGCTGGAACGCGCATCGCTGCGCGCTCCGGACAC
The DNA here is from genome assembly GCF_030504405.1 of Burkholderia sp. AU44665. Taxonomy (NCBI): domain Bacteria; kingdom Pseudomonadati; phylum Pseudomonadota; class Betaproteobacteria; order Burkholderiales; family Burkholderiaceae; genus Burkholderia; species Burkholderia sp. AU44665. Next base: position 418,671 of record NZ_JAUJRI010000002.1, read on the forward strand.
CGTCGACCGAAGTCGATTACATGTCCATGCCCATGCCGCCCATGCCGCCCGGCATGCCGCCCGGCATCGGTGCGTCTTCCTTCGGCAGTTCCGCGACAGCAGCGTCCGTCGTCAGCAGCAGGCCTGCGACCGAAGCTGCGTTCTGCAGCGCGGTGCGCGTGACCTTGGTCGGGTCGACGACGCCGGCTTCAACCATGTCGACGTACTCGCCCGTTGCTGCGTTGTAGCCGTAGTTGCCCTTGCCTGCAGCAACCGCCGCCACCACGACGCTGGCTTCTTCGCCGCCGTTCGTGACGATCTGGCGCAGCGGCTCTTCCATCGCGCGCAGCACGATCTTGATGCCGGCGTTCTGGTCGGCGTTCGCGCCGGTCAGGCCTGCGATCGCGGTGCGTGCGCGGATCAGCGCAACGCCGCCACCTGCCACGATGCCTTCTTCCACAGCTGCGCGGGTAGCGTGCAGTGCGTCTTCGACACGTGCCTTCTTTTCCTTCATTTCGACTTCGGTCGCAGCACCGACCTTGATCACTGCCACGCCGCCTGCCAGCTTGGCCACGCGCTCTTGCAGCTTTTCACGGTCGTAGTCCGACGTCGCTTCTTCGATCTGCGCGCGCACTTGCTTCACGCGTGCTTCGATGCTTGCAGCTTCGCCTGCGCCGTCGATGATCGTCGTGTTTTCCTTGCCCACTTCGATGCGCTTCGCCTGGCCGAGTTCTGCCAGCGTTGCCTTCTCGAGCGTCAGGCCGGTTTCTTCCGCGATGACTTGACCGCCGGTCAGGATCGCGATGTCTTCCAGCATCGCCTTGCGACGATCGCCGAAGCCCGGCGCCTTGACCGCAACGGTCTTCAGGATGCCGCGGATGTTGTTGACGACCAGCGTGGCCAGTGCCTCGCCTTCGACGTCTTCTGCGATGATCAGCAGCGGACGGCCAGCCTTCGCGACTTGCTCGAGCACCGGCAGCAGATCACGGATGTTCGACACCTTCTTGTCGTGCAGCAGCACGAACGGGTTGTCGAGGACGGCGACTTGCTTGTCCGGGTTGTTGATGAAGTACGGCGACAGGTAGCCGCGGTCGAACTGCATGCCTTCGACGACGTCCAGCTCGTCGGCGAGCGACTTGCCGTCTTCGACGGTGATGACGCCTTCCTTGCCGACCTTGTCCATCGCTTCAGCGATGCGATCGCCGATCGACGAATCGCTGTTCGCCGAAATCGAGCCGACCTGGGCGATTTCCTTGTTGGTCGTGCACGGCTTGCTGATCTTCTTCAGCTCTTCGACAGCCGCTGCGACTGCCTTGTCGATGCCGCGCTTCAGGTCCATCGGGTTCATGCCCGATGCGACGTACTTCATGCCTTCGCGGACGATCGATTGCGCGAGGACGGTTGCCGTCGTCGTGCCGTCGCCTGCGTTGTCGCTGGTCTTGGAAGCGACTTCCTTGACCATCTGCGCGCCCATGTTCTGGAGCTTGTCCTTCAGCTCGATTTCCTTCGCGACCGACACACCGTCCTTGGTGACCGTCGGGCCGCCGAAGCTGCGCTCGAGCACGACGTTGCGGCCCTTCGGACCCAGCGTGACCTTGACTGCGTTGGCGAGAATGTTCACGCCTTCGACCATCTTCGAACGGGCGGAATCGCCGAATACGACGTCTTTAGCTGCCATCTTCTAACTCCTTGAATTCTTGGGAATATGTACCGTCGGAGGACGCTTACTTGGCGTTGACCACGGCCATGATGTCTTCTTCGCGCATGACCAGCAGTTCGTTGCCGTCGACCTTCACGGTCTGGCCTGCGTACTTGCCGAACAGAACACGATCGCCGACCTTCACGTCGAGCGCGATCGGGGCGCCCTTGTCGTCGCGCTTGCCCGGGCCGACGGCCAGGACTTCGCCCTGATCCGGCTTTTCAGCAGCGGCGTCGGGGATCACGATGCCCGAGGCGGTCTTGGTTTCCTGATCCAGGCGCTTGACGATCACGCGATCGTGCAAAGGACGAAGGTTCATATTCACTCCTCTCTTGACTGAGATTGAAGAACGCTTAGGGAACTGCCCGGCTCATCGCCCGGCAGAGAATTGTTAGCACTCTCGTGCAGCGAGTGCTAATTATATGGACGGGTTTTGACAAATTCAAGAAGGGAAACCGGAGGAATTTTCGAGGCGGCGACGCGGCGGGAAAACGGCTGAGAACAACGAAAAACCCTTTCAAAACAAAGCCATGACGATCGAAACCGACCCGACGGGCGGGCTCGCGAGGCCCGCGAATCCCATCCAGCCCCGTTTGGACACCGGGTAAGCCCGGAGTTCCCGAGGCCGCCGACATCGCATCGAAAAAAACGTGCGGGCGCCCATTTCATCCGCCGCGGCACGTTCGTTCGCCGGCGTCGCCGGGCCGATCCTCACGCGTCGGCGCAATCCGCGCCCGACAGCGGCCGGAAGGTCCGGCCGTCCGTCTCGACGGTCGCGCCCAGCCGCCGCGCGAGCCCCTTCGCCCCTTCGCGCATCACGACGTCGTGATTCCATCGGAACAGCGGCCGCGCGAGCGGCTCGAGCCAGTTCATCCAGCGCAGGTGCGTACGGATGTGCCAGTCGTAGCGCACGACGGTGCGCGCGCCGTCGGCGGTGAACGACCAGCGGCCGTCGCCCTCGATCGCGCCGCTCGCATGGCCTTCCAGTGCATGCGGCCGCTCGACGCGACGCACGCGCATGTCGAAGGTCAGCCGGTACGGCAGCGCGCCCTTCCACGTATACCGGTGCAGCGCGCCGACGCCGCGCGCGTCGCCCGGTTCGAGCTCGACGGTGCGCACGGCACCCTTCCACCAGTCGGGCCAGCGGTCGACCTGGTAGATCGCGTCCCAGACCGCCGCGAGCGGCGCGTCTACCCGCCAGGTCGTTGAGAACCGGTACTCCGCCATGCAGCCTCCGGCATTGCGCGTCAGGAACGCGGATCGGCGCGCCGTCAGGGCGCGAAAAAACGCTCGGGAAACGCGACGTCGATCTCCACATCGTCGAGCGTCACGGTTTCGAGCGGCACATCGTCGTCGCCGGCGTAGCTGACTACCTTCAGCGGAAAACCGTCGTCGGTGTCGAGCCATAACCGGTAGCGATGCACGCCGTCGATCGCATGCGCGGGCGCGCCCGTGACCAGCACGCGCAGCGCGCGCCGGCCGCCGGTGGTTTCCTCGCCTTCGGTCACCGTCGCGCCGCCCTGCTGCAGCGCATGCACGTTGCGCAGCAGTTCGCCGACGTCCGAACGGTCGACCCGGTGGCCGCTGCGGTCGCGCACGAGCGGATTGGACGGCGACAGCGTCAGCGCGGGCGGCGCATGCGTGCCGAACGGGCGCAGCCGCACCTTGCCGTCGCCGGGATCGTACGCAAGCACCGCGCCGCGATGCGGCGACACGAAATCCATCCGGACGAAGCCCGGTTTCAGGTACGCGTAACGGATTTCGGTGTGCTCGCCGTCGCGCGCCGACGAGCGGATCGTCGCGCGGTACGAGCGGACGTGGTCGAAATGCGCCTGCGCGACGGTCACGGGATCGGCGGTCATGCTCGCTCCTATCAGGCTCGCGGCCAGCAACGCGGCGATCACGGCGCCGCCTCGACGTCGAGCACGCCTTCCATCCCGCGCTCGCGATGGCTGCTGAAAAACAGCAACCGGTGCGTGCAATAGTAGGCGAATCGACCCGGCTGCTGCGGCGTGAAACGGAACGTCCTCGGCGTCGTGCCGAGTTCGGTATGCACTGCGATGCCCGCCTGCGGCGGCGCGTCGATCTCGAAGCTGTGCGGTACCACGCCGGGCTCGGCCGACACGGTCAGCTCCACCGGCAGGTTCGCGCGGACGATCACGTGATTCGGCCGGAAAAAATAGCTGCCGCCGACGATCGTCACACGCTGTACGCCGTCGGCATCGACCGGCACGCGCACGGGCGCATTTCCCTGCGCTCGCGCAAGCATCGTGCCCGCGAGGCACGCCGCCAGCACGAGCTCCTTCATCATCGTCGTCTTCATCGCCTGCTCCCCGCGGGCGCCGCGCGTCATCCCTTCCACGCATCGGCCGGCCCGCCCAGCGCTGCGCATGCGTCGATCGCCAGCTCGCGCAGACGCCGTTCGTCGCCACGGCCGGTCAGCGCATAACCCATGCCGCGATCCGACCAGAAATACGTGTAGCGGCCGTCCGCCGACAGCGCCTGCGGCGCGAGGCGCCGCGCATCGTATGCGGTCATGTACAGCGTCACGCGCGCGCCGTCCGCGCGCTGGTACATCAGCTGTGCGGCCGGCCCCGCGTCGCCGGGCAGCAACCGGCCGCCCAGCAGCGCGTAACCGTATTCGTCGAGCGACGGTGCGCGCACCGGCCGGCCGATGCGCGCCGACAGCCATGCGGCGAGACGCGTGGGATCGGCCGCACCGACTTCCACCGGATGCTCGCGATCGGCCGCGTACACCGCGTACGCGGCATCGGCGCGCGCGGCGAACGCCGGTTCGCGGCCGAATGCGGACCAGCCCGCATGCAGCGCGACACCGATCAGCAGCCCGGCCGCCAGCCCCGCGAACGCGTGCGCGGCGGCGCGCCAGCGCGACGCGCGGCGCTGCACGAACAATGCGGGCGCGGCGCCCGGCAACGGAAACAACGCCTTCAGCGCATCGCGCTGCGCACGGTAATGCGCGAATCGTTCGGCTTCCCGCGGATCGGACTGCAGGCGCTCGAGCATCTCGCGCCGCTCGTGCCCGGACAGTTCGCCATCCAGCAACGCGGACAGCAGTTGCGCCGACGCGTCGTCGTCCTGCCGGTTCGAAGGCTTGCGCGGATCGTCCATCATGGCTTCCCGATCACCCGTAACGTGGCCGTGCCGTGCGCCGGCGGCGCGTCGGTCAGCAACGCGCGCATCTGTGCGCGTGCCCGCGCGAGCCGCGACATCACCGTACCCACCGGCACGCCGAGCACCTGCGCGGCATCGCGATAGCTCAGCTCCTCGAGCGCGACCAGCAGCAGCACCTCGCGCTGCTCGACCGGCAGCCGATACAGCGCGCGCTGCACGTCGCGCAATTCCAGCCCGCCGACTTCGCCAGCGGGCGCCGCCATCGTCTGCCACGGCGCCGTCGCGTCGTCCACGGCGATCTCGTGCCGCGCGCGCAACTGGTCGATGAAGCGGTGCCGCAGCAGCGTCAGCAGCCACGCGCGCAGGTTGCCGCCGTCGCGCGGCGGCCGGTTCAGCGCACGCTCGAGCGTGTCCTGTACGAGATCGTCGGCCCACGCGCGCTCGCCCGTCAGCGCACGCGCATAGCGCGTGAGGTGCGGCAGCCATACCAGCAGGTCCGATTCATAGCTCATCCGGGCGCCTCGCGCGTCGCCGCGCGGTCACGGCCGCGCGACGTGCCACATGCCGCCGATCCCGTCGCCGCCGGCGTCGCCAGCCTTGCGGTCCATCTTCCAGCGATACAGCGGACGGCCGCGGTACGCCCATTGCTTAGTGCCGTCGTCGCGGGCGACGACGCTCAGCGCACCCGACGGCTTGTCGTATGCGTCGGCGAGCGCGGGCGGCCAGTTGGCCGCGCACGCGCCGTCGCACATGCTCTTGCCCGGCGCATCGCGATCGAACACGTACAGCGTCATGTGCGCTTCGTCGGTCAGTTTCCCGTCGCCGGCCTGGGGCGGTTCCGCGGCCGCCGGCCGCACGATCGCCGCCGTCAGCGCGGCAGCGAAGAGCATCCGTTTCATTCCCGTTCTCCTTGGCGTCGTGTCGCGACACGATGCGGCCAGACGGGACGATCGGCTTCGTCGCGATCATTATCCCGCCGGCCGGCGGTGCCGGAACTCGGTATGTAAACGGACGGCGACGGCCTGTTATTCCATGCGGCGCCGCGACCGGCAGCCGCGATCGTTCATGTGACGAAAGAACGCGGGAAGCCCGAAATGACAACGCGGCATGACATCGCTGTCATGCCGCGTTGGGCGGCCGGTACTGCATCGCCGGTATTGCACGGCCCGTATTGCGCGACCGTCTCGCCCGACGGCCGATGCGGCGCCGTCGGGCGGTTTCGGCCGGTTACCTCGGCAATGCGCCGGTCAGCGACTGGAGCAGCGTCGTCACCGGTGCGAGCGGGTTGTTCGGCGAGCTGTTGCCCGAATGCGGCGTCACCGACAGACTCGGCGCGGAACCGAGCGCCGTACCCACCGACGTGCCGACCGCATTGACGACCGTCGCGGTCGAATTGGCCCCCACCGTCAGCAGCGAACCGACCGCGCCGGCTGTGCCGCCGGCCGCGTTCGCGCCCGAGCCGAGCAGGCTGCCGCCTGCCGCTGCCGTCGAACCGGCCGCGCCCGACAGCGCGCCGGCCGCCTGGCCGAGCGCCGCCGGACCGGACGCGAGTGCGCCCGTCACCGAACCGAGCGCACCGGTCAGGGCGCCCGCCGGGTTGCCGCCGCCCGTCAGGCCGCTCACGAGGCTCGTGATCGGCGCGATCGGGTTGTTGCCGGCAGCGCCGGACAGTGTGCCGACCACCTGGTTCACGACGCCTTGCACCGGCGCGAGCGGGTTGGAGCCGCCGAGGTTGCCGAGGGCGCCCGTCACCGAGTTCAGCGCGCCCGTCAGTGCGCCGGCCGGATTGCCGCTGCCGAGCGCGCCCACGACCTGGTTCACGACACCCTGCACCGGCGCCAGCGGGTTCGTACCGCCCAGCGCGCCGAGCGCGCCCGCTGCCGAGCCGACCGCGTTGCCGAGTGCGCCGGTGGCCGTCCCGACCGCGTTGCTCAGCGTGCCGGCCGGATTGCTGCCGCCAAGCGTGCCGACGACCTGGTTCACGACGCCTTGCACCGGCGCCAGCGGGTTCGCGCCGCCGAGGCTGCCGAGCGCGCCCGTCACCGAGCCGAGGGCGCCGGTCAGCGCGCCGGCCGGATTGCCACCCGGCAATGCGTTCTGCAGACCGTTGACGAGGTTCGTGATCGGCGTGATCGGGCTGCCGCCGCCTGCACCCGACAGCGTGCCGACGACCTGGTTCACGACGCCCTGCACCGGCGCCAGCGGGTTCGCACCGCCGAGCGCGCCCGTCACGGAGTTCAGCGCGTTCGTCAGCGCACCGGCAGGATCACCACTGCCGAGCGTGCCGGCGAGTTGCGTGACGGCGCCTTGCACCGGCGCGAGCGGGCTCCCTGCGCCGCCGACGTTGCCGAGCGTGCCGGTGATCGTGTTGACCGCGTTGCTCAATGCGCCGGCCGGGTTGCCGCTGCCTAGCGTGCCGGTGACCTGGTTCACGACGTTCTGGATCGGGGTAATCGGGTTCGCGCCGCCGCCGAGGTTGCCCAGTGTGCCGGTTACGGTGCCGAGGGCGCCGGTCAATGCGCCGGCGGGGTTGCCGCCGCCAACGCCGCCCAGTGCACCGGTTACCGTGCCCAGGGCGCCCGTCAATGCGCTGGCCGGATTGCCGCCGCCAACGCCACCCAGTGCGCCCGTCACCGTGCCCAGGGCGCCGGTCAGCGCGCCGGCCGGATTGCCGCCGCCAACGCCGCCCAGTGCGCCCGTCACCGTGCCCAGGGCGCCGGTCAATGCGCCGGCAGGGTTGCCGCCGCCAACGCCGCCCAGTGCGCCCGTCACCGTACCTAGCGCACCGGTCAATGCGCCGGCCGGGTTGCCGCCGCCGAGGTTGCCCAGTGTGCCGGTTACGGTGCCGAGGGCGCCGGTCAATGCGCCGGCGGGATTGCCGCCGCCGAGGCCACCCAAGGCGCCCGTCACCGTGCCCAGGGCGCCGGTCAATGCGCTGGCCGGGTTGCCGCCGCCAACGCCACCCAGTGCGCCCGTCACCGTGCCCACAGCACCGCTCAGCGCACCTGCCGGGTTACCGCCACCGAGCGCGCCCGTCACCTGATTCACCACACCCTGCACCGGCGCCAGCGGATTCGTGCCGCCGCCGACATTACCCAGTGCCCCCGTCACCGCCCCCACGGCGCCCGACAGCACTTGCCCCGGCTCGCCGAGCGACGTCTGGATCGTGCCCGACCCACCCGCCGTCACGGTGACCGAACCCAGCGGCGACGTCCCCGTCGCGCCCAACCCGACCGACACGCTGTTCGTCGGCGGATTGACGATCACTTGCGGGATCGGCAGCGAATCGAGCGCCGCGGCCATCGCGGACCCCGAAGCCAGCACCCCGAACACCGTCGCGACCGACAGCGCCACACCCGTCAATTTAAAATTCTGTCCCATCGTTATTTTCCCCATCTCGGTTGGCACTACGTTGACAAAGCATGGGGACGGATTGCACGAAGCGTGCCAATACAAAAACCGGATAGATTTGTCTGCTTATTTGTCGGCAATAACGCTTTTTTAATTGATTTCCGACGAATTCACGCGTCGCGACGCCACAATAGTCTGACGAAAAGCGCCATCGGAGCGAGGATGTAACGTAACGTTTGCGAGCCTCGTGGTGACGTGTTCCGGTACATTCCGCCAATGCCGGAACACGCGCCGGCAATGCAGCCCAATACCGTTACGACGGGCCGCCCATTACGCATTTCGACAATATGAAAATGCATTGATCAATCGCGAATTTGCTGATTTTCTTTTGTCGCGAAATTTTCTTTCTTGTCGATTACGCAGATCATTTCCAATTGTGCGGATTTCGACGAACCGGACAGCAGAACGAAAAACTGTGAAGCAAGCGCATGGCCGCCGGCGCGTGCCGGCGACCGAAACCGCATCCGCGCGCCGCAGGTTCAGCCGAAGCGGGCGGGCCGATACGGATGAGGATCGATATAGGTCTGCGCGCCCGTCATCATCTCGGCGAGCAGGCGGCCGGTCGCGGGCCCGAGCGTGAGCCCGTGATGGCAATGGCCGAACGCGAACCACAAATGACGGTGGCGCGGCGCCGGCCCGATCACCGGACGCATGTCGGGCGTGCAAGGCCGCATCCCGAGCCACGGTTGCGGATCGAGCCGCTCGCCGATGCCGAACGCGTCGCGCGCCAGCGGTTCGGCGCGCGCGAGTTGCACGCCGGTCGGCGGCGCATCGCGCGGCGCGATCTCGACGCCTGTGGTGAGCCGCAGGCGGCCACCCTCCATCGGCGCGACGACGAAACCGGCCTCGGTATCGCACACGGGCACGTTCAGCGGCGTGCGCGTCGGCCGGTAATGCATGTGATAGCCGCGCTTCGCGCGCAGCGGAATCCGGTAGCCGAGCGGCGCGAACACATGATCGGACCACGGCCCGAGCGCGACCACGGCCGAGCGTGCCGAGATCGGCCCGTGTTCGGACCGGACCTGCCAGCCGCCATCCATCTGCACGAGCGTCGTCGCGTCGCCGCGCACGAACGTGCCGCCGTCGCGCTCGAACAGCCGCGCATACGCCTTGGTCAGCCCGCCCGGGCTCGATACGGTCTTCGGGTCCTGCCAGTGGAACGCGCCGCAGAATGCATCGCCGATGCCGGGCTCGCGCGCCCGCAGCGCATGCGCATCGAGCACGGTCATCCGCAGCCCGTGCTCGGCCGCCACGCGCTGCTGCGCGTGCGCTTGCTCGTCGAACAGCGCGGGCGAACGGAACGCCTCGATCCACCCGCCGTCGTGCACGAGCGGCTGCGCGTCGGTGCGCGCGAGGAGCGCCTCGTGCTCGACGACGCTCGCCGCGACAAGCGGCAGCAGGTCGCACGCGGCGGCCGCGAGCCGCCGCGGCGACGATTCACGCCAGAAGCGGGCGAGCCAGCCCGCGTACGCGGGCAGTGCGCGGTAGTCCCAATAGAGATCGACCGAGCGGTTGCGCGCATAGCGCAGCAGCGTGCCGAGCTGGCGCGGAAACGCATACGGCACGACCGACGAGCGCTCGATCAGCCCCGCATTGCCGTGGCTGGTTTCCTCGCCGGGCGCGCGCCGGTCGACGAGCGCGACGCGCAGCCCGCGATCCTGCAGATGCAGCGCCGACGACACGCCGACGATGCCGGCCCCCAGAACGATGACGTCGAAATCCATGGTTCCCCGTACTGCGTCGAGATGGGATGCGCGGTGCGCCGGCCCCGCGGCCGGCGCGCGGCGGCGCTTACTTCGCGATGATGTCGCGCTTGAAGTACTTCTGCGACAGCGCGCTCAGCGTGCCGTCCTTCTTCAGCGCATCGAGCGCGCCGACGATCTTCGCCTGCAGCGCCTTGTCGTTCTTGCGCATCCCGAAGCCCGTGCCTTCGCCGAGCGTCGCCGGATCCTTCAGCGGCTCGCCGACGATCTGGTAGTCGCGGCCGGCCGGCTTGTCGAGGAACCCGTCCTGCGCGGTCTGCGCTTCCTGCACGGCCGCGTCGAGACGCCCCGCGACGAGATCGGCGTAGATCTGGTCCTGCTCCTGGTAGGACACGACGGCCACGCCCGCATTGGCCCAGTGCGCCTTCAGAAAATCCTCCTGCGACGAGCCCTGCAGCACGCCGACGTGCTTGCCGCGCAGGCTCGCGACGTCGGGCTTCAACGGCGCACCGCGCTTCGCGACCATCACGATCGGCACCACGTAGATCGCCGGCGTGAAATCGATGCTTTGCTTGCGCTTCGCGGTGATGTTCATCGCCGAGTTGATCGCGTCGAACTTGCGCGCCTGCAGCGCCGGGATCAGCCCGTCGAACGCATTCTCGACCCACACGCACTTCATGTTCAGCTTCGCGCACACCGCGTTGCCGACGTCGACGTCGAAGCCCTGCAACTGACCGGCCGGCGTCTTGCTCTCAAACGGCGGATAGGCGGCTTCGATCCCGAAGCGCAACGTGGTTTGTTCCGCATGGGCCGTGACGGCCGCGCACGCGAGCGCCGCAGCGGCGCAGAGGGAAAGCTTCCAGTTCATGACGGTCTTCCGTTCCGGATTGAGGCGATGAAGATCGGTCGCCCGACGCCCTCGGTGGGCGCCGGTCGGCATTCGAGTGCAGGCCGCCGCCGCATGGCGACGTGGCGGGTCCTGCATGCGAAATATAGACTCAAAGTCTACTATGGACTATAGGGGATACGAGGATGCGGCTTCGGTCCTCCATATCGAAATTTCTTTCTGCCGCCAGAAACACCGTTGATTTCATGGCATTTTTCGTGACACCGACTCCGACACAGCATCTCGAAAATAAAAACTCTCACTATTTTGTTTGTCTATATTAGACTTTTCGTCCATCACAAATCCCGCAGAACACCGTCTTTCGAGACTTTCTGTCCAGCCCGAACCGGAGATGCCCCATGACGCAAACCGTCCCCACCCTGCCGCTGACCGTCGACGAAGCCGCGGTGCGCGCGGCGCTGCCGTCGCTCGACGTGCTCGGCACGCTGCGCCGGATGTTCGCGTCGCTGGCCGCGGCGCGCGCGGTGCAGCCGCCGCAGACGCTCACGCTGTTTCCCGACCGGGCCGGCGACTTCATCACGTATCTCGGCGCGCTCGCCGACGAGCAGGTGTTCGGCGCGAAGCTGTCGCCGTATGTCGTGACAGGCGGCAAACCTGTCGTCACCGCATGGACCGCGCTGATGTCGATGCAAACCGGCCAGCCGCTGATGTGGTGCGACGCGGGGCTGCTGACCGTCGAACGCACGGCCGGTACGACGGCGCTTGCGGTCGACTGTCTCGCGCCGCGCGACGCGCGTCATCTGGCGATCGTCGGCGCGGGCGCGGTCGGCCTCGCGCACCTGCGGCACACGGCGGCGCTGCGCGACTGGGACACGATCCGCGTGTACTCGCCCGCGCTGGCCGGCGACGCGGCGCTGCAGGCGAGCCTGACCGCGCTCGACGCACGCGCACGCGCGGCGGCGAGCGTCGAGGCCTGCGTGCGCGACGCGGACGTGGTGGTGCTGTGCACGTCGTCGGGCACGCCCGTGCTCGGCGACGGCATGCTCACGCGCCCCGCGCTCGTCACGTCGATCAGCACGAACGTCGCGCGCGCGCACGAAATCCCGCCCGCGTGGCTGCCTGACATGGACGTCTACTGCGACTACCGGCACACGACGCCCGCGAGCGCGGGCGAGATGCAGATCGCCGCGGCCGAGCACGGCTGGGATGCCGGCCGGATCGTCGGCGACCTGCCCGCGCTCGTCGCCGGCACCTGCGCGGCGCCGTCGCGCACGCGTCACGCGCTGTTCCGCTCGATCGGCCTGGGCCTCGAGGACATCGCGATCGCGCACGCGCTGTACACGCATCTGACGCACGCATGAGCGGCGCGCGCACACGGGGCCGATACAATGGCGCAACCGCCGCGGCGGCCGCGCGCGGGCGCACGGGCATGCCGGCCGACGGTGGCCCGGCCCGCCGGCCCGACACGCTGCCCCGCTCCCGCCCACCCGAGATCGCGACACCGATGCGCAAGAAGAAATCTCCCGTCAAAGACCTGCTGCTCACCCGCTATGCGCCGATCGCCGACGGTATCGCCGCGCTGTTCTTCCCGTACGCGGAAGTCGTGATCCACGACCTGCACGACCAGACCGTGCTGTATCTCGCGAACAACCTGTCGAAGCGCGAGGTCGGCGACGATTCCGCGCTCGAGGAAATCGATCATTCGGCGCGCGAGCGCGTGATCGGCCCGTACGAGAAGCTGAACTGGGACGGCCGGCGGATGCGCTGCGTGAGCAACGTGCTGTTCGACGACGAAGGCCGGCCGGCCGGGATGATGTGCATCAACTTCAACATCGCGGTGTTCGACGAGGTGCGCGCGACGCTCGACCTGTTCATCAAGGGCGCGGGCGTCGTCGCGCAGCCCGACGAACTGTTCCGCGACGACTGGCAGGAGCGCATCAACACGTTCCTGCACGGCTGGCTGCGCGAGCGGCAGGTCGGGCTGAACGGGCTCACGCGCGAGCACCGGCGCGAGCTCGTCGAGGCGCTGTACGCGGAAGGCGCGTTCCGCGGCAAGAGCGCGGCGAACTACGTCGCGAACGTGCTCGGGATGGGGCGCGCGACGGTCTACAAGCATCTGAAGCACCTGAAGGAAACGCAGGGCGACGCCTGAGCGGGATGCGGCGGGCGCGATGACGCGCAGGCCCCGGTCATCGGTACCGGGCCGCCGATTCCGGCGCCCAGGCTTCGCGATGCGCGGGTGCGGTCTCGGTTCCGCACGGGCCCGCCGCGGAAGCGCGGAAGCGCGGAAGCGCGGAAGCGCGGAAGCGCGGAAGCGCGGAAGCGCGGAAGCGCGGAAGCGCGGAAGCGCGGAAGCGCGGAAGCGCGGAAGCGCGGAAGCGCGGAAGCATAAAATGATATAGTCGCAGTTACATTTTTTGCCGCCCCGAACCGCCCATGACGACCGCTCCCGCTCCGACTGCCCGCCCGACCCTGACCGTCGAAATCTGGTCCGATCTGATCTGCCCGTGGTGCTGGATCGGCAAGCGCCGCTTCGACGAGGCGCTGGCCGCCTTCGCGCACGCCGAGCGCGTCGACGTCGTGCCGCGCGCGTACCGGCTGATGCCCGGCCAGCCCGTCGAGCCGGTCGAGGCGATGCTGGCAGGCAAATACCGGATGGCGCCCGCGCAGGTCGACCAGATGCTGCGCCAGGTGACCGATGCGGCCGCGAGCGTCGGGCTGCGCTACGACCTGCCGGGCACGCTGGTCGGCGACACGCTCGACGGCCACCGGCTCGTGAAGCTCGCGCAGGCGTCGGGCCGCGCGCACGCGCTGACCGAGCGGCTCTATCGCGCGTATTTCTGCGAGCACGGTTCGCTGTTCGATCATGCCGCGCTGACCGAATTCGCGGTCGAAGCCGGGCTCGAGCGCCCGGCCGTCGAAGCGGTGCTGCGCAGCGACGCCTACCGCGACGAAGTCGAAGCCGACATCGCGCGCGCCGAACAGATCGGCGGGCGCGGCGTGCCGCTGTTCGTGTTCGGCGGCCGTTACGCGGTGTCCGGCGCGCAGCCGGCCGACGCGTTCGCGCAGGCGCTCGACCAGGCATGGCGCGACGGCGTCGTCGAACTCGGCGGCAGCGACGCGGCCGCCTGCGGCCCCGACGGCTGCGAACTGCCGGCCCGGTCGTAACGCGCAACCCGCGACACGCGCGCCGCGCGCCACTACGCTTCGCTGCTGCCACAAACCGGCAGGAAGCCCGCGCCGATGACGTCTACAATGCCTCCTTTCAAATAACTATCAGAGAGAAGGCTGAGCGCCCATGACCCACGGTATCCACGGCGAGAAGCGCTGGTATGCGCTGATCGTGCTCTGCCTCGGCGTGCTGATGATCGTGCTCGACAGCACGATCGTGAACGTTGCGCTGCCGTCGATCAGCACCGACCTCCACTTCACCGAAACGGCCCTCGTGTGGGTCGTCAACGCGTACCTGCTGACGTTCGGCGGCTGCCTGCTGCTCGGCGGCCGGCTCGGCGACCTGTACGGCCAGCGGCGCATGTTCCTCGCGGGCCTCGTCGTGTTCACGCTCGCGTCGCTCGCCTGCGGCCTCGCGCAATCGCAGGCGATGCTGATCGCCGCGCGCGCGGTGCAGGGGCTCGGCGGCGCGGTCGTGTCGGCCGTCTCGCTGTCGCTGATCATGAATCTCTTCACCGAGCCCGGCGAGCGCGCACGTGCGATGGGCGTCTACGGCTTCGTGTGCGCGGGCGGCGGCAGCATCGGCGTGCTGCTCGGCGGGCTGCTGACGAGCTCGCTGTCGTGGCACTGGATCTTCCTCGTCAACCTGCCGATCGGCGCCGCGGTCTATGCGATGTGCGTCGCGCTGCTGCCGCGCACGCGTGCGCCGGCCGGCACGGCCCGGCTCGACGTCGCCGGCGCGATCACGGTGACCGCGTCGCTGATGCTGGCCGTCTACGGGATCGTCGGCGGCAACGAGGCCGGCTGGCTGTCGACGCAGACCGTCGCGCTGATCGGCGCGGCCGTCGTGCTGCTCGCGCTGTTCATCGCGATCGAGTCGCGCGCCGCGCATCCGCTGATGCCGCTCACGCTGTTCGCCGCGCGCAACGTCGCGCTCGCGAACGCGATCGCCGTGCTGTGGGCGGCCGCGATGTTCGCGTGGTTCTTCCTGTCCGCGCTGTACATGCAGCGCGTGCTCGGCTACGGGCCGCTGCAGGTCGGCCTCGCGTTCCTGCCGGCGAACCTGATCATGGCCGCGTTCTCGCTCGGGCTGTCGGCGCGGATCGTGATGCGCTTCGGGATCCGCGGCCCGATCGCCGCCGGCCTGCTGATCGCGGCATGCGGCCTCGCGCTGTTCTCGCGCGCGCCGGTCGACGGCGGATTCGTGTGGCACGTGCTGCCCGGGATGGCGCTGCTCGGCATCGGCGCCGGCGTCGCGTTCAATCCGGTGCTGCTCGCCGCGATGAACGACGTCGATCCGGCCGATTCCGGGCTCGCGTCGGGCATCGTCAACACCGCGTTCATGATGGGCGGCGCGCTCGGGCTCGCGGTCCTCGCGAGTCTCGCGGAGGCCCGCACCGGCGCACTGGCGGCGGCGCAAGCGGCGCCGCTCGACGCGCTGAACGGCGGCTACCATGCGGCCTTCGCGTTCGGCGCGGCGTTTGCGGCCGTGGCCGCGCTGACCGGCTTCGCGCTGCGCATCCGGCCGCCGCGCGCGGTCGAAGGCGCCGGGCCCGCGATGCACTGACCGTCGACGGACGGGCCGGGAACCGGCATCGGATCGGGGCGCGCATCGTCGCGCCTTTTTTGTGCACGCGGGCCACGCGGCGTACGCGCCCGGTTCGCCGCCGCTTTCGGGCCAGATCGTCGTCGGCCGCGCCCGCCCGAACGCGCGTTTCACGTCCCGCCGGCCGCCTGCCGGGCGGGCCTTCGCGGCCGATTTTTAACGCAGTCGTCCATTGACGCGTCACTTTTGCGACAATGGCGGACTTTGACGCGCGCGCCACGGGCCGCGCGCCGCCGCCGAACGCCGCATAACCGCCTGCTTCCGATGTCGCTTCCCCATATCGATCTGCTGTACTCGCTGTCCGGCCTGTTCGTCGGCATTCTCGTCGGCCTGACGGGTGTCGGCGGCGGTTCGTTGATGACGCCGATTCTCGTGCTGCTGTTCGGCGTCCACCCTGCGACGGCGGTCGGCACCGACCTGCTGTACGCGGCCGCGACCAAGGCCACCGGCACGCTCGTCCACGGCCTGAAGGGCTCGGTCGACTGGCGCATCACGGGCCGGCTCGCGGCGGGCAGCGTGCCGGCCGCGGCGCTCACGCTGTGGTGGCTGCACACGCACGGGATGAACACGCCGGGCACCGCGCGGATGATCCAGCTCGTGCTCGGCGTGGCGCTGCTGCTGACGTCGCTCGCGCTGATCTTCCGCCCTCAGCTCACTGCATTCGCCGCGCGCAACCCGCTCGCGCCGAGCCCCGCGCGCACGCTGTGGTCGACCGTGCTGACGGGCGCCGTGCTCGGCGTGCTCGTGTCGATGACGTCGGTCGGCGCCGGCGCGATCGGCGTGACCGTGCTCCTGCTGCTGTATCCGCTGCTCGCGACGACCCGCATCGTCGGTTCCGACATCGCGCACGCGGTGCCGCTCACGCTGGTCGCGGGGATGGGCCACTGGCTGCTCGGCTCGGTCGACTGGTCGATGCTGCTGTCGCTGCTGCTCGGTTCGCTGCCCGGCATCGTGATCGGCAGCCTGCTGTCGGCACGCGCGCCCGAGCGGCTGCTGCGCAACCTGCTCGCGTCGACCCTGGTCGCGGTCGGCGTGCGGCTCGTGCTCGCGTAAGCGGGCACCGCGCCTGACGAACAACGCCGTCCCGGTGCTGCGTGCGCGCCCGCAGCTTCAGCACGCGTTGCAGCGCAGTACGGTTCGCGAGGATGCCGTCGTAGAAGTTGGCGAGATCGCCCTTCAGCGCGGTCCGCGACGCGTCGTTCAGGCAGATCATGTGGCCCGACGGGTCGTTCTTGATCGTCAGGTTCTGCGCGTTGAACGCGGTGCGACCGATTCCAGAAGACGCGCAGAAAAAAGCCGGACGGCTGTCCGGCTTGCAGGAGGCGGCGCGTCGGCCGCGGTCAGAGCGGCACGTCGATCGTGCCCGCGCCGGTCGTGATCGCGTTCGCGCCCGGCGCGGCCGAGATCGGCGGCAGGTTCGCGCTCGACAGCGCGGGCGCGGCGCCCGGCGTGCCGCCGCGCGGTACCGTGCGCACCACCTGCGACGGCGGCAGCGGCGCGCCGTTCTTCAGATGCTTCCACATCAGGTTCAGCGCCTGCACGTTGTAGTAGTGAACCGGCACGAAACGCGTATCGAAGCCCGGAACCGACAGGAATGCGTCGAAGTGCTGGCCGTTCGTCACTTCGTAGAACACCAGCCGGCTGCGCCCGGCTTCGCTGATCCCGTTCTGCGCGACGTACGCGCGCGACGCGTGGTTCACCGGCACGAGCGCGTCACCGCGGCCCTGCACGATGATCGCCGGCTTGCCGTGCAGGTTCGCGTTCACGCGCACCGCGTCGACGTTCGCGGGCATCCCGAGCATTCCGTTCGTCCATAGCTGGCGCAGGCACAGCGCGCCGGCGAAGCTCGCATCGGGCGTCGCGAGCCGGTGGTCGACGCCCGCGCCGTCGTTGAACACGAGATTGATGCCGGCAGTCGGCGGCACGCCGTTGCCGGCGCCGAACACGGCCGGCATCGGCGATGCGGCGGGCGCCGCGACCGCGCCCGTCGCGTTCGTCGTCGCGAAGCTGAAGTTGCACAGGTTGTCGGTGACGCGCGAGCGCGTGTATGCGTTCGCATAGGTGACCGCGATCGCGGGAATCGCCTGCGAATCCCACATCGACGCCTGCAGCAGGTCGGAATCGGCCAGATAGCCGGCCGCGTGGAGCTGCGCGAGCGCGTCGGCCGCCTGGCTCTGCGTGTCGGCGCCCGACACCAGCCCGGCCGCGGCGAGCGTCGCGCAGCGCTGCGTGCGGATCGACTGCGTGGTCGCGGCCGGCAGCGCGCTCAGGTACGGCGCGCCGGCGAGCGACGCCGATGCGGCCGCGCACGGCTCCAGCAGGTTCGCGAGCGTCGCGTAATCGGCCAGCGGCCGGCCGAACGACGGCACCGGCTGGCCGCCCGCGCGGACCACCGCGTTCGGCGCCATCCGCACGTTGATCTGCGGCTCGCCGACCACGACCGCGGTGATCCAGCCGCGGTTGTCCTGCTCGGCCGCCGCGAGCGACGCGCCGCCGCCGTTGCTGACCGACGCGGCGATCGTCGTGATGTCGCCCGCGCGATAGCGCACGCCGCGACGCGAGCCGTCGATCAGCGGCCCGAACTGCTCATTGAGCGCCCAGTACGCGAATTCGACCGACTGCAGCGTCACGCGCCCCCAGTCCTGCTCGGGATTCTGTTGCGAATGCGCGTGCTTGAACGCATAGCGGTTCGGGAAGCGGTTGTTGAACGCGGCGAGATCGCCGCTCGTCACGTTCGCGGTGAACAGGCTCGCGGTGCCGGCCAGCACCGCGTTGGCGAGCGTGCCGTCGATCAGCGTGACGGTGTCGGAGCCGAGCTCGTGCGCGCCGTTGCCGCCGCCCTTGTCGTTGTAGGCCACCGCGCAGCCGCGCTTGAGCGCCCACTCGCCGGCCGCGGAAATCGCGCCGTACACGCCGCGCGAGCCGGACGACGTCGCGGTGACGATGCACGGCTGCGCGGGATCGAAGCGGGCGGGCACTTGCACGAGCAGCGTGACGTTTTTGGTGCCGCTGCCGTCGTCGGCATACGCAAGGTATTCAGTGCCGGGAATCTTGCCTTCGCCGAGCGTATCGTTGCCGTCGAGGTCGACGTTCGGCCCCCAGAAGCGGCCGTAGCCGCCGTTCGCGCTCATGTCGACGAGCGCGCGGTAGTTCGACCAGATGGCGAGGCGCCGCAATTCGGCGCTCGTCGGCCGCGCCGGATTCGCGAAGCCGGGCGCGCTCGCCGCGGCGAGCCCCGTCTTGCCGAGGCCGGCCGTCAGCAGGTCGTCGCTCGCGCCGTCGTAGGCCGTCGTGCGCACGCTGCCGGACACGAAGCCGGGCAACCGGTTGCGCTCGGCCGACTCGTCGCCGTTGCAGGCGCCGAGCATCGCGACCGCGGCCAGCGCCGCTCCCCACACCACCCGCCTGCCCCACCCGAGCTTCGTCATCGCCGCCCCCTCGATATCGTTATCGGTCCGCCGCCGCGCCGCGCGCGGCTTTCGGCCTCTGAAGCGCAAACGGGCCCCGGCATGCCGGGGCCCGCTGGAAACGGGCGCACGCGGCGCTCGCGCGCCGCCGCCCGGCGTTACTGCTGCTGAACCGTCAGCTTGTTCGAGACCGACGTCACACCCTTCACGCTCTTGGCTGCCTCTTCCGCCTTGTCGATCTGTGCCTGGTCGGGCACCGTGCCCTCCAGCGAGATCGCGCCGCCCTTCGAACGCACGACGATGTTCGCCACGTCGATGCCGCCCGCCTTCGTAATGGCCTTGCGCACCGCGTAGCCGAGCTTGCGGTTCGCCTTCTTCGCGGTTTTCGCGGCGGCCTTCGGCGCGCTCGCTGCGGCCGCCGGCGCTTCCGTCGCCGCTGCGTCGCTCGACTGCGCATACACGCTGCCCGACAGACAGGCCGCCACGGCGGCGACACCCAACGCTCTCAACACGATCGACTTCATGCTATCTCCTTATCACTTCGGAACGGCCGTGCACAGTACGGCCGGATACCCCCAAAAACAGCCGGCCCGCGCGCGAACGGGCGGGACAGCCGGTGTTTTCCACGGCGATACGAGAGAGGCGGCACGGGCCGGCGGCCGGCGCACGCGAGAAGCGGGCCAGCCGGGCCGGACAGCCGCCGGCCGGACGCGCCCGGTCTCATGACGTGCCGGGTCGCGCGCGATTCGGGCGCGGCTGCGTCGCACAATGTAATCCAGCGCCCGCCGAAGCGCAAAGCTTTTGACGCGACGGCCGCCGCCGCTGTCGCCGGACAGCCGCGCGAGCCCACCCGACTCGCGCATGCGCGGCGAAACCGGGTACCATCGCCGCGAGCATCCGTGTCGTCCGGTGACGACCGTCACCGATGCGTCACGCCAGCGTCATCCACCCACCCCATGAAGCCTGCCAGCCCTCGCCCGCCGCGCCGCATCCTCGCCCGCTTCGTCGCCGTCTCGTGGCGCGACCTCGCGCTGTCGATCGGCCCGACCGTGCTGCTCGCCGGCGCGGCCGTCTGGCTCGCGGTCAAGCTGATCCAGCCGGCGCCGCCGTCCACGCTCGTGATCTCGGCCGGGCCGCCCGGCAGCACGTACTGGAACGCCGCGCAGAAATACAAGACGATCCTCGCGAAAAACGGCGTCACGCTCGACGTCCAATCGTCCGAAGGTTCCGCGCAGAACCTCGCGCGGCTGTCGAACCCGAACGCGCCGGTCGACGTCGGTTTCGTGCAGAGCGGCATCGGCCCGAAGGAGCGCGACGAGCATCTCGTGTCGCTCGGCAGCATCGGCTACGTGCCGCTCGCGATCATGTACCGCGGCCCGGTCGTCGCGCGGCTGTCCGACTTCAAGGGCAAGCGGCTCGCGCTCGGCGCGGAAGGCAGCGGCGCGCGAGAGTTGAGCCTCGCGCTGCTGAAGATGAACGGCATCGTGCCGGGCGGCTCGACCGAGCTGCTGCCGACCGCCGGCGAGGACGCCGCGACCGCGCTGCTCGACGGCAAGATCGACGCGGCCTTCCTGTCGGGCGACTCGACGCAGATCCCGGTGATGGCGAAGCTGTTCCGCGCGCCGGGCGTGCACGTGTATTCGTTCACGCAGGCCGAGGCGTATGCGCGGCGGTTTCCGTACCTGACGGCGATCACGCTGCCGATGGGCGTCTACGATCTCGGCCGCAACCTGCCGCCCGCCGACATCCACACCGTCGCGCCGACGATCGAACTCGTCGCGCGCGACTCGCTGCACCCCGCGCTGTCCGACCTGCTGATCGAGGCCGCGCGCGAAGTGCACGGGCACGCGACGATCCTGCAGCACGCAGGCGAATTCCCGTCGTCCGTCACGCGCGGCTTCCCGCTGTCCGACGACGCCGCCCGCTACTACAAGTCGGGCAAGAGCTTCCTGTACCGGCGGCTGCCGTTCTGGGTCGCGAGCCTCGTCGACCGGCTGCTGGTGGTGGTCGTGCCGCTGATCGTCGTGCTGATTCCCGGGCTGCGGCTCGT
The DNA here is from genome assembly GCF_030504405.1 of Burkholderia sp. AU44665. NCBI lineage: Bacteria > Pseudomonadati > Pseudomonadota > Betaproteobacteria > Burkholderiales > Burkholderiaceae > Burkholderia > Burkholderia sp. AU44665. The sequence goes on from NZ_JAUJRI010000002.1 coordinate 439,676, forward strand.
ACCGTCGCTGTACGGCTGGCGCGTGCGCTCGCGCATCTACCGCTGGTACGGCGCGCTGATCGCGCTCGAGCGCCGCGCGCTCGGCGAACACACGGCCGAGGAGCGCGTCCAGCTGCTCGACGAGCTCGACGACATCGAGGAAGCCGTGAACCGGATGAAGATGCCGCTCGCGTACGCCGGGCAGTTCTACGTGCTGCGCGAGCACATCGGCTTCGTGCGCGAACGGCTCACCGCGCAGGAGCCGGACACGCCGGCGGGCCCGCCCGCCGCCGGCAGCCCGCCGGCACGCACGGCAAGCGCGCCGCAGCCGGCCGGCGACGCCCCCCGGGCGACTCCCGGTTCCGCATGAGCGGACGATCCGCGATCATTGCTGCATGCGCGCGCCGCCGCGTAACATGGAGGCCGCCGTCAGGCGCCGCACGCCCCACCTTCTGGAGAACGACATGACAACCGGCCTCGATACCGCCCAACCCGCCTGGTTCTTCGACTTCGTGTCGCCGTTCTCGTATCTGCTGCTCGAGCAGCACGACAAATGGCCGGACGTGCCGTTCGACCCCGTGGCCGTGTCGCTCGCCGACCTGCAGCGCCACTGGGGCCAGCGTCCGAGCGCCGACGTGCCGGCCAAGCGCGTGTTCACGTACCGTCACGCGCTGTTTCGCGCGGAACAGCTCGGCATCCGCTTCAAGATGCCGCCCGCGCACCCGTTCGATTCGGACAAGGTGCTGCGCCTCGCGATCGCGCTGCGCGCCGATATCGCGACGGTGCTGGAAATGTTCCGCTTCATCTGGCGCGAAGGCAACGATCCGTCGACGCCGGAAGGCTTCGCGGCGCTGTGCGAACGCGTCGGCGTCGGCCACGGCGACGAGCTGATCGAATTCGAGGAAACCGCCGCGCAACTGACCCGCAACACGGCCGACGCGATCGCGCTCGGCGTGTTCGGCGTGCCGACCTTCTGGATGAACCAGCAACTGTTCTGGGGCGAGGACGCGCTGCCGATGGTGCTGTACTGCGCGCGCACGCCGAACTGGCTCGAATCGGGCGAGGTCAAGCGGATCAGCACGCTGCCGAAGGGCCGCGCGTGATGGCGTGCGTGATGGCCGGTATCACGCACGGCAACGCGCGGCTGCGGTAAGGTAACGGGCTGTTTTCATATGAAAACGGCCCCTTGGCGTCCCCCGCATCCCCCACCAATGGAAGACGACGACCGTACCGCCTCGCTCGACATCTGGCTCGTGCGCGTGTTGCGCACGCTGCTGCTCGAGCGCAGCGTCACGCAGGCCGCGCTGCGGCTGAACCAGACCCAGCCCGCGATCAGCACCGCGCTGCGCAAGCTGCGCGAAACGCTCAACGATCCGATCCTCGTACGCGGCAAATCCGGCATGGTGCCGACCGAATACGGCGCGTCGCTGCTCGAAGCCGCGTCGCGCGCGCTGCGCGAGGTCGATTTCATCGCGACGCCGCACGGCGAGTTCGATCCGTCGTCCGCGCGGCGCACGTTCCGCGTCGCCGCGCCCGACTACCTGAACGATTTCTTCATGCCGACGCTGATCGAGCGCTTTCGCGACGCGGCGCCGCATGCCCGTCTGGAAATCGATTCGCTGAACCCCGCGCTCGACCACGCGGCCGCGCTCGAGTCGGGCGCGCTCGATCTCGTGATCGGCAACTGGCCGAAGCCCGACCCGCAGTTCGCGCGCCAGGACCTGTTCTCCGACACGATCGTGTGCCTGATGCGCGACGCGCATCCGCTCGCCCGCGAGCCGCTCACGCGCGAAGCGTATGCGTCGGCCGCGCACGTCGCGCCTACCCCGTACACCGGCGACAAGCGCAATGCGATCGAGATCGGCCTGGCACGCGCGCGCCTCGCGCGGCGCGTCGTGACGACGCTGCCGTACTTCGGGATCGTGCCGCAGGTGCTGCTGCAGTCGGACCTGATCTTCACGACGACGCGCCGCTTCGCGACGCACTATGCGCAACTGCTGCCGCTCGTCGTCGTCGCGCCGCCCGTGCCGTTCCCGCGCATCAAGAGCTACCTGCTCACGCACCCGCAGCCCGACCGGCCGACCGACATCGCGTGGCTGTGCGCGCTGATGCAGAGCGTGTCCGACGAGCTGACGGTCGCCCGCACGCGCAAGCGCTGACGCGCGGCCGAAGCGCAGCGCGACGGGTCAGGCAGCGCGGCCGCTCAAACGGTGCAGAAGGTTTCCTGCAGATGGGTCCAGCGTACGACGCCCGCCGCGTCGCGCGCGAACACGGCGGTCGCGCGGCGCGCGGGCAACTCGCCCGCCGCCGCGTGCTGCGCTTCGCGATAGGTGAGCACCGCGTGCGACGCGTCCGCCGCGAGCACGCGGATCTCCGACAGCGCGATGCGCAGCCCCGGCTTCGCGCCGGCCAGCTTCGCGAACAGCGCGCGCATGCCGACGTGGTCGACCATGCGGCCGTCGGTCAGGACCATCGTGAAGTCGGCGGAAAACGCCGCGAGCAGCGCATCGAGCGCCGCCGGCGCGGTATCGACGCCGGACAGCCAGCGCTCGATGGCGACGAGGCTCGCATCGAGCGCGTCGAGATAGACGGAGTGATCGGACATGGGCGCGTGCACGGTAAAGTGAGCGCGGCCCGCTGCCGCGCGTTGCCGTGCAGTGTAGGCAAAATCGCGCGGCCGTGCGCCGGCCGCGCGGCATGACCGTTTTACCGCTGTTTTACCGCTGTCTTACCGCGCGCAGGACACCTCGTCGCGTGCGCGCCCGGCCGCGGCTGCCTTCGCATCGGCCACCGGCATCCCCGAACGCACCTGCAGCAACTCCGCGCAGACGGCCACCGCGATCGCGCCCGGCGCCTTGTCGACGATGCCGGCGACGCCGATCGGGCACACCATCTCGGCGAACCGCGCCGGATCGACGCCGCGCGCGGCGAGCCGGCGCTCGAACTTCACGCGCTTGGTGCGCGAGCCGATCATCCCGAAGTATGCGTAGTCGCGCCGCCGCATGATCCGCGCGGCGAGCGAGAAGTCGAGCGCGTGGTTGTGCGTCATCACGAGGAAATACGCGCCGGGCGGCGCCGCGTCGACGACGGCCTCCGGCGTGTCGGTCGGCTCCGGCTGCACGTTCGGCGGGCACTCGTCCGGGAACAGCTCGTCGCGCGTGTCGACCCACTGCACGACGCACGGCAATGCGCCGAGCAGCGTGACGAGCGCATGGCCGACGTGGCCCGCGCCGAACAGCACGACGTGCATCGGCGGCGGCGCACCGGTCGCGCGGTTGCGCTGGCCGGTGCCCGGCGCGAACGGCTGCAACGGCGAAGGCGCGCTGCCGCACGCGCCTTCGCACCCCGCGTCGGGCGCGTCGGACGCGGCACGCGGCGAACGAGCGGGGCCGTTCATGCCGGCCTCCGACGGGTCGCCCGAACGAAGCCGATCGCCCCGTCGGAGCCGACGCACGAAGCGAGCGGGCAGACGCCGTTCACGTCAGCCTGCCCGCGCGGCGTTCGCCGCCCGCACCGCCTGCACCGCGCGCAGGATCGACTCGCCGGTGGCCGGCGCGTCGAGCGGCGGGTTCACGCGATAGTCGCCGACCGCGGCGATCGCATCGCGCACCGCGAAGAACACCGAGAACGGCAGCAGCAGCGGCGGCTCGCCGACGGCCTTCGAGCGGTGGATGCTGTCCTCGACGTTGCGGTTCTGGAACAGCCGCACGTTGAACTCGGGCGGCGTGTCGTTCACGGTCGGGATCTTGTAGGTGGACGGCGCGTGCGTCATCAGCTTGCCGCCCTTGTTCCACCACAGCTCCTCGGTCGTCAGCCAGCCCATCCCCTGGATGAACGCGCCTTCGACCTGGCCGATGTCGAGCGCCGGGTTCAGCGACGCGCCCACGTCGTGCAGCGCATCGACGCGCAGCGTGCGCATCTCGCCCGTCAGCGTGTCGATCACGACTTCCGACACCGCCGCGCCGTACGCGTAGTAGTAGAACGGCCGGCCCTGCAGCTTCGATTGATCCCAGTGCAGCTTCGGCGTCGCGTAGAAGCCGTCGGACCACAGCTGCACGCGCGCGAGGTATGCCTTCGCGACCACTTCGCCGAACGGCACGCCATGGCCGCCGACCCACACGACGTCGTTGCCGAACGTCACGTCGGCCGCCTCGACCTTGCCGTCGCCGAACTGCTTCGCCGCGAATGCCGCGAGCCGCTCGCGCAACTGGCGCGCCGCGTCCTGCGCGGCCTTGCCGTTCAGGTCCGAGCCCGTCGACGCGGCCGTCGCGGACGTGTTCGCGACCTTGCTCGTGTCGGTCGCCGTCACGCGGACCCGGCCGAAGCGGATGCCGAGCTCGTGCGCGACCACCTGCGCGACCTTCGTGTTGAGCCCCTGCCCCATCTCCGTGCCGCCGTGGTTCACGAGCACCGAGCCGTCGGTGTAGATGTGCACCAGCGCGCCGGCCTGGTTGAAGTGCGTGACGTTGAACGCGATGCCGAACTTCACCGGCGTGAGTGCGATACCCTTCTTCAGCACCGTGTTGCGTGCGTTGAATGCGCGCACGCCCGCGCGCCGCGCGCGGTAGTCGCTCGTCGCCTCGAGTTCGCCGAGCAGCTCCTGCAGCACGTTGTCCTCGATCGTCTGCCCGTACGGCGTCACGTTGCGTTCGGTCTTGCCGTACAGGTTCGCGTAGCGCACGTCGAGCGGATCGCGGCCGAGCGAACGCGCGATGTCGTCGAGGATGTATTCGATCGCGAACGCGCCCTGCGGGCCGCCGAAGCCGCGGAACGCGGTGTTCGACTGCGTGTTGGTCCTGCCGCAGTAGCCGGCGATGTCGACGTCGCCGAGCCAGTACGCGTTGTCGAAATGGCACACCGCGCGCGTCATCACCGGGCCGGACAGGTCGGCCGAGAAGCCGCAGCGCGACGTCATGTCGAGCGCGACGCCGTCGATGCGGCCGTCGTCGTCGTAGCCGACGTCGAAGCGGTAATGGAAGTCGTGCCGCTTGCCGGTGATCATCATGTCGTCGTCGCGGTCCGGACGCAGTTTCACCGGGCACAGCAGCTTCCATGCGGCGAGCGCCGCGCAGCATGCGAACAGGCCCGACTGCGATTCCTTGCCGCCGAACCCGCCGCCCATCCGGCGGCATTCGACCAGCACGTTGTGCGACGCCACGCCGAGCACGTGCGCGACGAGGTGCTGCATCTCGCTCGGGTGCTGCGTCGAGCAGTACACGTGCATGCCGTCGTCGTCCTTCGGCACCGCGTATGCGATCTGTCCTTCGAGGTAGAACTGCTCCTGCCCGCCGAGCAGCATCTCGCCCGACTCGCGGTGCGGCGCGGCGGCGAGCCGCGCGGCCGCGTCGCCGCGCGCGAGCTTCAGCGGCGGGATCACGTAGGATTCGGCCGCGCGCGCTTCCTGCGCGGTCAGGATCGCGGGCAGCTCCTCGTACTCGACCTGCGCGCGGCGCGCGGCAAGCCGCGCGGTTTCATGCGACGTCGCGACGACGATGAACATCGGCTGGCCGACGAACTGCACGACGCCGTTCGCGAGCACCGGATCGTCGTGGATGATCGGGCCGCAATCGTTGACGCCCGGAATGTCGTCGGCCGTGAATACCGCGACCACGCCCGGCGTCGCACGCACCGCGTCGAAGTTCATCGACACGATCTTCGCGTGCGGCTTCGCCGACAACCCGAGCGCCGCGTGCAGCGTGCCCGCGACGACCGGAATGTCGTCGGTGTAGGTGGCGCGCCCGCTCACGTGCAGGTGGGCCGATTCGTGGGCGCGCGAGACGTGCACCTGCGCGGCGTCGGCCTGCGGGTCGAGGGTGCTCAGGAACGGTTCTGCTTGCTGGTTCATGTTCGGTGTTCTCCGTCGTCAGACGCGCGCCGCGTCGTCGGCCACTTCGGCGCCTGCTTCGGCGGCCACTTCGCGCACGTTCAGCGCCTGCGGCGGCAGCGGGTCGTGCGCACGCGTCTCCAGCCAGAAGCGATAGATCAGGTTCTTCGCGGTATCGAGGCGATACGCGCTCGTCGCGCGCATGTCGGACAGCGGCTGGTAGTCGCGCTCGAGCGCCTGCATCGCCGCCTGCGCGGTGGCTTCGTGCCACTGCGCGCCGTCGAGCACGGCTTCCGTGTGGGTCGCGCGCTTCGGCGTCGCGGCCATCCCGCCGAACGCGATGCGCGGCTCGCGGATCGTGTCGCCGTCCGCGATGAACGCGAACGCCGCGCACACGGCCGAGATGTCCGAGTCGAAGCGCTTCGACAGCTTGTACGTGCGGAACCGCAGCTTGTCGCGCGCGCCGGTGCGGGTCGGCACTTTCAGGCCGACGACGAATTCGTGCGGCGCCATGTCCTTCTGCTGGTAGCCCGTGTAGAGCGCCTCGAGCGGCAGCTCGCGCACCGTGTCGCCGCCGCGCAGCACGACGCGCGCGCCGAGCGCGATCAGGCCCGGCATCGAATCGCCGATCGGCGAGCCGTTCGCGACGTTGCCGCCCATCGTGCCCGCGTTGCGGATCGGCAGCGACGCGAAGCGCTTCCACATCTCGGTCAGCTCCGGATACGTGCCGGCCAGCGCCGCATAGGCCTTCTCGACCGTCACGCCCGCGCCGATCCCGATCCAGTCGTCGCCGTGAACGATCTGCTGCAGCTCGGCGATCTGGCCGACGTAGATCAGGTCGTCGAGGCGGCGCATCTGCTTGGTCACCCACAGGCCGATGTCGGTGCTGCCGGCGAGAATGCGCGCATCGGGACGCTCGGCCTTCAGCGCGGCCAGCGCGTCGAGCGTGCGCGGCGCCGCGAAGCGCGCGCCGTCGATCGTCGTGTAGTCGAACGTGTCGTCGCGCTTCAGCGACGCAAGCGTGCGGGCAAGCGCGGCGGTGTCGACGGGCGCGGCGGGCGCCGGTGCACCTTCGCCGGCCACGCCTACGCCGGCCCGATCGAACATCCGCACCGCCGCATCGACGATCGGGCGATACCCGGTACAGCGGCACAGGTTGCCGGTCAGCGCATCGGCGATCTCGGTGCGCGTCGGCACGTCCTTCGCCTTCGCGCATGCACTGCCGCAACCTTCGTGGCCATGCTTCTCGTACAGCGCCCACATCGACATCACGAAGCCCGGCGTGCAGAACCCGCATTGCGAACCGTGGCAATCGACCATCGCCTGCTGCACCGGATGCAGCGTGCCGTCCGGCCGACGCAGGTCCTCGACCGTGAGCAGCGCCTTGCCGTCGAGCGTCGGCAGGAACTGGATGCATGCGTTGACGGCCTTGAACTCGACCGCGCCGGCGTCGGTCAGCTCGCCGACGACGACCGTGCACGCGCCGCAGTCGCCTTCCGCGCAGCCTTCCTTGGTGCCGGTGCAATGCGCGTCCTCGCGCAGGTATTGCAGCACGGTGCGGGTCACGTCCGCGCCGCTGACTTCGCGGATCGCGTGACGATGGTAGAAGCGAATCGGCTCACTCATGTCTCGGCGTTTCTTCAAATTGGGGGCAAGGCGGCCTGCGCGGAGCGCTCGACCGACGTTTTTCCGACAGTTTGCACGCTATCACCGTCAAATTCCGCAACCCATAGCCCATCACGCATGCGGCTCATATAACTGCCGCGATATGCGCGCACGGCGGGGCCCGGGCCCTTGCCGCGCGGGGCGCTTCGCCCGCTCCCGGGCGCAGACCATCGCCCTCTTCCTGAATAGGGGCGCGGTTAACTAAACGGTACCTGCGGGAAAACCGGTTCCATGGGAAAATCCCGATTCCCTTTCCTGCCGTTTTCCGTTCGTTTCGCCATTCGTTCCGACCCCATGTCATCCGATTCCGCCACACCGCCGCGCAGCGGGTTCGCGCTCACGCTGCAAATCGTGTCCGTCGTCTGCTTCACGTTCATCTGCTACCTGACCATCGGCCTGCCGCTCGCGGTGCTGCCGGGCTTCGTCCACGACGAGCTCGGCTTTTCCGCGATCGTCGCGGGCGGCGCGATCAGCGTCCAGTACTTCGCGACGCTCGCGTCGCGGCCGCTCGCCGGGCGCCTCGCCGATACGCTCGGGCCGAAGCAGACGGTGCTGCGCGGGCTGATCGGCTGCGGCGTGTCGGGCGTGCTGCTGCTCGTCGCGCTGCTGCTCGCGCACTGGCCGGTCGCGAGCCTGGTGCTGCTGGTCGTGAGCCGGCTCGTGCTCGGCGTCGGCGAAAGCCTGTGCGGCACCGGCGCGATCCTGTGGGGCATCGGCCGGGTCGGCGTCGCGCACAACGCGAAGGTGATCTCGTGGAACGGCATCGCGACCTATGGCGCGCTCGCGCTCGGCGCGCCGGTGGGCGTCGCGATCGCGCATACGCTGAATCCGGCGCTGATCGGCGTGATCGTGATCGCGCTCGCCGCGCTCGGCTTCTACCTCGCCCGCCTGATCGCGCCCGTGCCGCTCGTGCACGGCGAACGGATGTCGTATGCGAGCGTGTTCACGCGCGTGCTGCCGCACGGCCTCGGCCTCGCGCTCGGCTCGGCCGGCTTCGGCTCGATCGCGACCTTCGTCACGCTGTACTACGCGGCGCGCCACTGGCCGAACGCCGCACTGTCGCTCACCGTATTCGGCACGCTGTTCATCGGCGCGCGCCTGCTGTTCGCGAACACGATCAAGACGTACGGCGGCTTCCGCGTCGCGATCGTGTCGTTTGCGTTCGAATGCGCGGGCCTCGTGCTGCTGTGGCTCGCGCCGGTGCCGCACGTCGCGCTGGTCGGCGCGGCGCTGACGGGCTTCGGCTTCGCGCTGATCTTCCCGGCGCTCGGCGTCGAGGCCGTCGCGCTCGTGCCGGCCGCGAGCCGCGGCGCGGCGCTGTCCGCGTATTCGGTGTTCCTCGACCTGTCGCTCGGCATCACCGGCCCGCTCGCCGGCTATGTCGCGGGCGCGTTCGGCTATCCGCAGGTGTTCCTGTTCGCGGCGGTGGCCGCCGCGGCAGGCGTCGCGCTGTCGATGATGCTGTACCAGCGGCAGGCGCGGGTGGCGGGGAGCGGTGCGGCGGCGTGAGAAGCGGGAGGCGCGTTGCCGCGCCCGCGACGCACATCAACGCAGTAGTACGTTGAAGTCCCGCAATACGCGGGCCGCATCGGGATGACGCCTGAACGGGATGGCGCGCCCGAGCGAGAGCTTCGGTTCGGCACGATCGAAGAGCACGAGCGCTTCCGACGTGTTGAGATGGCGCGACATGTACAAAAACCCGTCGACGCGGCGGGGATGCCGGTGGAGGGCAAGCGACCACCGTTGCGGAACGTCGTACGGTGCGAGGGTCGACAACGCACCGTCACCCCCGAGATTTTTCAGCGGCAAGCCGTGCAGGACGGCGACGGTCAACGGCGCGCCGTCAAATGAAAGGACGTAGCGATCAAGCTCGGTCGTCACGAGTGGAAAGCCACCCAGCACCAGATCGGCGACTTCGTCGTGCAGCACCGTCTCGGCGAATGCGCAATGCAGATCGAAACCGAAATAGCTGGTGCCGTACCGCCGCCGCTTGCGCGGATCGTCGAAGCGATTGCCGCCCGATTTCCCGAAGTGGGGCTCGCCGGTCGCATATCGCGAGATACGCACCAGCGCCGTCGGCGCCACCTCGCGCGTCACCAGTGTCGCGCTCGCGAAATGTTCCCCCGGCGCCGTCAGCAAACGGGCCGCCTAGCGCTCGGCGAACGCCGTGGCGGCGCGCTCGACTTCGTCCACCTTCCCGCGCGACAGCGCGACGAGCGGCGTAACGTTGCCCAGCGACGCCTTCGGCGTCGTGAAGAACTGCCATTTGCTCCATCCCGGCAAATCGCCCAGACATTGGGTCACCCTGCCCAACGTCTTCCGATCGATATCTCCCGTCAGGTAGAAGGCCGGATAGTACTGTGCGGCGCCGACATCGACCGTGAAGATCCGGCCGGACGCCACGGCCTTGCTGAGCGCCTGCCGCGTCATGCCGAGGCCGGCCCATGTCTGCGCGGCGGGCAGCAGCTTGCCGTCGGCGACCAGCATGCGCCGTTCCGCCTGCACCTGCCGCTCCAGATCGGCGGCGACGCCCGCCGCCCGCTTCTTCCCGCCGGTCGGCTTCCTGTCGCGCGTCGCGGCAGCGGCGATGCCGAACGTGATCGTGCCGGCCAGATCGATGACCTGCGCGATGCCGGCCTTGAACAGATGCCCCAATTGCTCGTCGGACAGGCTGAGCAGCGCCCGCGCGCGATCGGGGCCGAGCATGGTCGCGGCGCCGACAGCGCTGCGCAGCGCTTCCTCCGCCTCGACATCAAGAACGACGGCCGTCCCTTCCAGCGTATGCGCTCGCGCAATCATCATCACCTCCCGTCACGTCCGGAATGATCGAGCGTAGCCCTGAATCGAAACCAAGTCAACCGTGTCAACCAAATGGGCCGTTCGCCGGTTGCGTCGATCATGTGTTCGCGCAACCGCGAACTTCTCATGCCGTCCGCAGAAACAACCTCCGCGCGAGGTCGAATGCGACGAGATTGCCGGCCACCACGAGCAGCAGCCCGACCACCGCCAGCGGCGACCACTGGTAACCCTCGAACACCGTCGACACGGCCAGCGCGACGATCGGGAACAGCACCGTGCAGTACGCGGCGCGCTCCGGCCCGATCCGGCCGACGAGCGTGAGGTATGCGGTGAAGCCGATCACCGAGCCCGGCACGGCCAGGTACACGAGCGCGCCGAGATAGCGCGGGCTCATGTCGAGCGTGAACGGCATTCCGGCCGCCGCGCTGCCGACGGTCAGGATCGCCGCGCCGATCAGCATCGCCCAGCCGTTGGTCGCGAGCGGGTGCAGCCCCATCGACTGCATCCGGCTCGACAGCAGGTTGCCCGCCGAGAAGCACATCGTGCCGGCGAACGCGATCGCGAGCCCCGCCCAGGTCGCGTGGTCGTCGAGATGGCCGGCCATCTGCTGCCAGAACAGGCACGCGATGCCGGTCAGCCCGAGCAGCGCGCCGGCGATCGCCGACGGCCGCAGCGGGCGGCCCATGAACAGCCGGCCGTTGATCGAGTTCAGCAGCGGCGCGGTCGAGAAGATCACCGCGACGAGCCCGCTCGGCACGACCTGCTCCGCGTAGTAGAAGCACAGGAAATTCAGGCAGAACAGCGCGAAGCCTTGCGCGACGAGAAAGCGCCACGCTTCGCGCGGCGGCCGCACCGGGCGGCGCATCACGCGCAGCAGCGCGAACAGCACGGCGGCCGCGAGCCAGAAGCGCCACGCGATCGACACGGGCGGCGGCACCGAGCCGAGCTGCCATTTGATCGCGATCCAGGTGGTGCCCCAGATCAGCACGGTGACGAAATAAAGCGACAGGTTCATGGCGGCAATCCGGACAATCGGGTGAATCGGGATCCCGACTATGCCGCCGCACGACGCGTGCCGATTGTCCGGAATTGCGGTCTTTTTCGGCGGGCCGCACGCGGCGCCGCGCGCCCGCTTATACTCGGCGCATCATGAGTCTCTCCCTCTGCGCCCCGCCCATCGACCGCGCCGCCGCCCTGGCCGGCGGCGATCTGCCGTTCGGCCTGCAGTCGGTGTGCCGCACGCTCGCCGACGCGAACGCGACGCTCGAGCGCTTCGCGTGGCTCGGCGACCATCTCGCGATCGCCGAATGGACGCGAATCACCGACGAAAGCGAGACGGTCTACGAGCAGCCCGGCCACCACACGCTGTCGTGCTACCTCGACGGCGGCTACCGGACCGAGCGCCAGCGCGTGCCGCGCTACGGCGCGCCGAGCCTGCTGTGTGCGTTGCCGGGCGATCACGAATCACGCTGGTGGGTGCGCGGCGAAATGCATTTCATCCATTTGTATTTCCTGCCCGAGCACTTCACGCAGCGCGCGATCCGCGAGCTCGATCGCGAGCCGCGCGAGCTGAAGCTCGCCGATCGCACCTATTTCGAGGATGCGCGCGTCGCCGCGCTGCTGCGCTCGCTCGCGCTGGACGGCTGGGACGATGCCGACGAGCGGCTGCGCGTGAACGAGACCGCGCACGAAGTACTGAGCCTGCTGCTGCGCGGGCAGAGCACGATGCGCACCGACACGTCGTTCCGCGGCGGGCTCGCGCCGGCCGTGCGCCGCCGCGTGCGCGACTACATCGACACGTACCTGACGCAGCCGCTGACGCTCGGCGAACTCGCGGAGGTCGCCGCGCTGTCCGAATATCACTTCTCGCGGATGTTCCGGCTGTCGTTCGGCCGCGCGCCGCACGCGTGGGTGGCCGAGCAACGGCTCGCCCGGGCCCGCGAGCTGCTGCGCACGACCGCGCTGCCGCTCGCGCAGATCGCGGCCGACTGCGGCTACGCGAACGCCGGCCACTTCAGCCATCGCTTTCGCGACGCGCACGGCACGACGCCGAATACGTACCGGCGCGCGATGCAGCGCCGCTGAGCGCGGCCCCGTGCCGCGCCTCCCGGCTTACGCGCCGCGCCGCGACAGTTCCTGTTCGAGCGCCGCGACGCCGGCCGGCAGGTCGACCGGCACCTTCAGGTCGACCATCGTGCGGCCGAATGCATGCAGCGTGCGGAACAGGTTGTGTTCGCGGCACTGCTCGCCCATCTGGCCGATCCGCACGATCGGCAACCCGAACGAACCGGAGATCTCGACCTGGTACTGCTTCGAGATATGGCCGCACACCATCCCGGGCGTGAGCCGTTCCGGCGTCTCGATCCCGACCACCGAATTGAGCCGGCAGTCCTTCGGCGCATACAGCTTGAGCCCCATCGATTCGACGCCCGCCTGCAGCGCCAGCGAGCAGCGCAGGTGGCGCGCGAAGCGGCTCTCGAGCGTCTCCGCGCACACGAGCCGCAGCGCCTCGTGCAGCGCGAGCACGCCCGACACGGGCGCCGTGTAGTGATAGCCGGCGTTGTGCCAGAAGTTCTCCGCGAGCGCCATGTCGAGGCACCAGTGCGCATTCGGCTCGGGACGGTGCTTCATGCGTTCCCACGCGGCATCGGAGAACGCGATCAGCGACACGCCCGGGATCGACGACAGCCCCTTCTGGCCGCCGGTGATCACCGCGTCGATGCCCCACGCGTCCATCTCGAGCGGCATCGTCGACAGCGTGCATACCGCATCGACGACGACCAGCGCGCCGGCCGCCTTCGCGAGCGCGGCGATGTCGCGCAGGTCGCGATTCCACACGGTGTTCGACGTCTCGCCCTGCACGATCGTGACGATCTCGGGCCGCTCGCGCGCGATCGCGTCGGCGATCTCGTCGAGGCTCGCGACCGCGCGGTCGGCCACTTCGAGCGTCGCGACGTCGGCGCCGACCCGCATGGCCATCTCGGCCATCCGCGCGCTGAAGAACCCGTTGCGGATCGACAGCACGCGCGTGCCGCGCCACGCGAGGTTCGAGATCGCCATTTCCATCGCGGCCGAGCCGGGGCCCGCGACGCCGAGCACCCATTTCGTGCGGGTCTGGAACACGTAGCGCGCCATCTCCTTGACCTGCTCGATGATCTTCGCCATCGTCGCGCCGAGGTGATTGATCACGATCGTGTTCGCCTTGGCGACGGCGGCCGGGATCGGGACCGGGCCGGCCCCCATCATCAGCAGCGGTTCTTCGGGCAGGATCGCGTCGAGCGGCACGACGACGGGACAGGGAATCGGCGAATGATCGATGGACATGGCTGGAAAAGTGAGGAAAGGAAGTGCGCGAACGCCCGCGGGACGGCGCCCGTTGCACGCGCCCGTTGCACGCGCAGCGAACTGAACGATCATTCCGTGTTCCGCCGCCTTGCGCAAGAGGCACCCCCGTTCGGACAGCACGACGGTGGCCCGGTCGCCGGACCGGGCCAGCCGGCCGCGCACCACGCGCGCGACGGCCGTCCGGATTGAAAAAGGGCGTGCGAGCCGGTCGTGAAACGGTTCCATTCGCGTTCCGCGGGCGCGATTTTCTCCGCCAATATCGAGACTATTCGTCGAAACTGACAGTTCAGCCGCCCCATTGGCGGACCGTACGAATACACCGGTTACCTGATACAAATCGCGGAGCGAATTCGATACACAAAATCCGAACGTGGAAAAAACATCCATTACGGTTGCATGTATTGGGGAACGACTCCGAAAGGCGCTGCTACGGCGTGCTCACATTTCACACAACCCGTTGATTGAATGGGAAATATTCTCCAAACCGACGAATCCACCAATACCGCACTGGTTTTACCCCGTACGCCCTTGCTGCACCGCAGCGTTAAACCATTACTCGCGATTTCGATTTTACGCAACCCGCCCGTTTTCGCAGGTTGACGGATATCGGTTCTTTATTGAACAATCGTCTGCGGAATCGAAATTCCATTTTCGATACGAGGGAGCGCTAGGGGCCGCGCGATGCGCTTTCGGCGTTGCGCGGCGATAAATCACAACCAAAATCAATCAACCGGGCCAGAAATACGCAAGCCATGAACCAGATTCAGACCATGCGTGTATTCGTCTGCGTCGCCGAGCAGCAAAGCTTCCGGCGCGCGGCGCACCATCTCGGCGTGTCCAATGCGCTCGTCACGCGTTCCATCGCGATGCTCGAGGGCCACCTGAACACCCGGCTGATCCATCGCACCACGCGCAACCTGTCGCTCACCGAGGCCGGCGTGCGCTACCTCGACGGTTGCCGCGCGCTGCTCGAGGAATTCGACCACCTCGAATCGTCCGTCGCGCATGCCGTGCGCGAACCGGCCGGCACGCTGCGCGTCGTCGCGTCGGGGCTGCTGTCGCCGCTCGCGCTGACGCCGCTCGTCAGCAGCTTCCGGCACCGCTATCCCGAGCTGCGGGTGCAGCTGACCGTCGCCGAAGGGCCGCTCGACGTGCTCGATTCGGGCTACGACGTCGGCATCGTCACGGGCACCCGGCTCGACGGCAACCCGGCGCTGATCGGCCACACCCTTGCGCCGAACCCGTTCGTCGCGTGCGCGGCGCCCGCCTATCTCGACCGCCGCGGCGAGCCGCGCGTGCCCGACGACCTGCCGGGCCACGACTGGGTCACGCTCGCGCCGCACCAGCACGCGCCGACGTGGCAACTGGTCGGCCACGACGGCGTCGTCCATTCGGTCACGGTACGCCCGGCCTGCACGGTCAACCAGCTCGCGCTCGTCCAGGCGGCGGCGGTGGCCGGCGCCGGCATCGCGGTGCTGCCCGAACCGTGCGTCGCCGACGCGCTCAACCACGGCACGCTCGTGCGGCTGATGGCCGGCTACCGGATCGACGATCCCGACGCGCAGTTGTCGCTCGTCTATCCGAACCGCCAGTACGTGCCGGCCCGCACGCGCAGCTTCGTCGAGCACGCGCTCGAGCACTTCGGCGCGCCGTCCGGCCGCGAGCGGACGGACTACGGCTTCCTGCGGCCGGTGCGCGGCCCCGACCGCTCCGACATCGTCACCGGCCTGCAGTAAACTGCGCGCGTCAGCCCTCGGAGGTGCAGCGTGCGCGTGATCCTGTTCAGCAGCCGGCAGTACGACGACGATTCGTTTACCGCCGCCAACCGGCAGTTCGGCTATCGGCTGCACTTCCAGCCGTCGCACCTCGACGCGGAAACCGCGATCCTCGCGCACGGCTATGACGTCGTCTGCCCGTTCGTCAACGACACCGTCGACGCGGCCGTGCTCGAACGGCTCGCCGACGGCGGCACGCGGCTGATCGCGCTGCGCTCGGCGGGCTTCAACCATGTCGACCTGGCCGCCGCCGAACGGCTCGGCGTCACGGTCGTGCGCGTGCCCGCGTATTCGCCGCACGCGGTCGCCGAGCACGCGGTCGCGCTGATCCTCGCGCTCAACCGCCGCCTGCCGCGCGCCGTCGCCCGCACCCGCGAAGGCGACTTCTCGCTGAACGGGCTGCTCGGCTTCGACCTGCACGGCAAGACCGTCGGCGTGATCGGCACCGGCATCATCGGCAGCGTGTTCGCGAAGATCATGATGGGCTTCGGGATGCACGTGCTCGCGCACTCGGTGCCGCCGTACAACGACGAACTGATCGCGTTCGGCGCGCGCTACGTCGAGCTCGACGAGCTGCTGCATCGCGCCGACATCGTCAGCCTGCATTGCCCGCTGCTGCCGTCGACCCACCACCTGATCAACGAACGGACGCTCGCGCGGATGAAGCATGGCGCGATGCTGATCAACACCGGGCGCGGGGGGCTCGTCGACGCGCAGGCGCTGGTCGACGCGCTCAAGAGCGGCCAGCTCGGTCATCTCGGGCTCGACGTGTACGAGGAGGAAAGCGGGCTCTTCTTCGAGGATCACTCCGACCTGCCGCTGCAGGACGACGTGCTCGCGCGCCTGCTGACGTTCCCGAACGTGATCGTCACGTCGCACCAGGCGTTCTTCACGCGCGAGGCGCTGGCCGAGATCGCGCACACGACGCTGCTGAACATCGAGGCGTGGCATGCGGGCGCGCCGCGGAACGTCGTGACGGCAAACCGCTGAGAAACCACGAAAAACGGCACGTTTGACGGCCGGCAGCGCATTCGCAATCGTTTGCTTGCGCCGGTTGCCGCACACTGCACTCGCCATCATCCACAATTCCGCGCATTGTTTCAGGTGACGTAACGATTCCCGCGCGCGCCGTCTGCTATCGTTGCGTCGACGTCATCCCTGCCTTTGCCGCTCATGCGTTTCGACGATTCCGACATCGCCGCCGTCTACCGTGCCATCTTCGAACGGCGCGACATGCGCCATTTCACGCCGGCGCCCGTCGATCCGGCCGTGCTCGCGCGCCTGCTGCGCGCGGCGCACCACGCACCGAGCGTCGGCTTCATGCAGCCGTGGCGCTTCATCCGCATCACCGATCCCGCATTGCGCACGTCGGTCCACGCACTGGTCGAGGCCGAGCGCCGCGCGACCGCCGACGCGCTCGGCGAACGCCAGGACGAATTCATGCGGCTGAAGGTCGAAGGCGTGCGCGAATGCGGCGAGTTGCTGATCGTCGCGCTCGCCGACGGCCGCGAGCGCCACGTGTTCGGCCGCCGCACGCTGCCGGAGATGGACCTGGCGTCCGCCGCGTGCGCGATCCAGAACATGTGGCTCGCGGCGCGCGCGGAAGGGCTCGGGATGGGCTGGGTGTCGTTGTTCGACGTCGATGCGCTGCGCACGCTGCTGCGGATGCCCGACGGCGCGAAGCCGATCGCCGTGCTGTGCGTCGGGCACGTCGATGCGTTCTATGCGAAGCCGATGCTGGAACAAGAACGCTGGGCCGCACGGATGCCGATCGAAGCCTGCCTGTTCGAGAACGGCTGGGACGATCCGGCGGCGACCGACGGGGCCGGATCGGCTGCGTCGTCAATAGAGACCGAAATGAAAGAAACGTCGACCACGATGCCCGGTGGATTGTCCGAACCCATCGCCTGATCCACGGTCCGGCAACCGCCATCGCCTCGCGACCGAATCGCCGAAAATCCCACAGTATGAACTTCTCGCTTGCCGCCCCGTCGCACGCCGGCAACACCCGTTTTGGCCCCAAACATAAGGGTTTTCACTGAAGTAGAATCGCGGCTGACGTTCGCCTCACCGACCGCCCGCCCCGCGTCTCCCGCGCTTGGGCTCGAGCGGCCTCTTTCCCGAGCCTACCGCGATGCCCCTGCCTCTTTTCGCCCTTGCCGTCGCCGCATTTGGAATCGGTACCACCGAATTCGTGATCATGGGGCTGCTGCCCAATGTCGCGCGCGATCTCGGCGTGTCGATCCCGGCCGCCGGGATGCTCGTGTCCGGCTACGCGCTCGGCGTGACGATCGGCGCGCCGATCCTCGCGATCGTCACCGCGAAGATGCCGCGCAAGCGCGCGCTGATGGGCCTGATCGGCCTGTTCATCGCCGGCAACCTGTTTTGCGCGATCGCGCCCGGCTATGCGGTGCTGATGGCCGCGCGCGTCGTCACCGCGTTCTGCCACGGTGCATTCTTCGGCATCGGCTCGGTGGTCGCGAGCAACCTCGTCGCGCCGAACCGCCGCGCGCAGGCGATCGCGCTGATGTTCACCGGCCTCACGCTCGCGAACGTGCTCGGCGTGCCGCTCGGCACCGCGCTCGGCCAGGCGTTCGGCTGGCGCGCGACGTTCTGGGCCGTCACCGGCATCGGCATCGCCGCGGCCGCCGCGCTCGCGGTGTGCCTGCCGAAGCACCTCGCGATGCCCGACACCAGCATCACGCGCGAATTCAGCGTGCTGAAGCACCCGCAGGTGCTGATGGTGCTCGGCATCAGCGTGCTCGCGTCCGCGAGCCTGTTCAGCGTGTTCACGTACATCACGCCGATCCTCGAGGACGTGACGGGCTTCTCGCCGCATCAGGTCACCTACGTGCTGCTGCTGTTCGGCCTCGGCCTGACGGTCGGCGGCACGCTCGGCGGCAAGCTCGCCGACTGGCGCCGGATGCCGTCGCTGATCGCGACGCTCGCGCTGATCGGCATCGTCCTCGCGCTGTTCGCAGGCACGATGCATCTGCCGTTCGCCGCGCTCGCGACGATTTTCGTGTGGGGCATCCTCGCGTTCGCGATCGTGCCGCCGCTGCAGATCATGATCGTCGATCGCGCGAGCGACGCGCCGAACCTCGCGTCGACGCTGAACCAGGGCGCGTTCAACCTCGGCAACGCGACCGGCGCGTGGCTCGGCGGGATGGCGATCGGCTCGGGCGTATCGCTCGTGAACCTGCCGTGGGTCGGCGTCGCGATGGCCGGCGCGGCGCTCGCGCTCACGCTGTGGTCGGCGGCGCTCGAACGCCGGCCCGTGGTCGTACCGACCGAGTACGTATGACGCAACCCTGCGGTAATCGTTGCGTGCGCAACGCCATTCAAACGTGACGGCCTTCATGGACCTTTGAAGGGCCGCGGTGTAGCATCCCGGCCGATGAAAGCCATTCTCAATCGCGATTTCCTCGCGCTGATCCTGAGCGTCGCGGTCGTCGGCCTCGGCACCGGCGCCACGCTTCCCCTCACCGCGCTCGCGCTGACCGAAGCCGGACACGGCACCAACGTCGTCGGCATGCTGACGGCCGCGCAGGCCCTCGGCGGCCTCGCGATCGTGCCGTTCGTCACCGCGCTCGCGCGGCACATCGGTGCGCGCCGCGCGATCGTCGTGTCGGTCGTGCTGCTCGCGGCCGCCACCGCGCTGATGCAGTTCACGTCGAACCTGATCCTGTGGGGCGTGCTGCGCGTGCTGTGCGGCGCCGCGCTGATGCTGCTGTTCACGATCGGCGAAGCATGGGTCAACCAGCTCGCCGACGATTCGACACGCGGCCGCGTGGTCGCGATCTATGCAACCAATTTCACGCTGTTCCAGATGGCCGGCCCCGTGCTGGTCAGCCAGATCGCCGGCGCGACGCGCATTCGCTTCGCGCTGTGCGGCGCGCTGTTCCTGCTCGCGCTGCCGACGCTCGCGACGATCCGCCGCGCGCCGCTCGCCGGCGACGACGCGCATCACGAAGCGCACGGCCGCTGGCTCGACGTGCTGCCGCGCATGCCCGCGCTGATCATCGGCACCGGCTTCTTCGCGCTGTTCGACACGCTCGCGCTGTCGCTGCTGCCGCTCTACGCGATGGATCACGGCGTCGCGAGCGCGACCGCCGTGCTGCTCGCGTCGATCATGCTGTTCGGCGATACCGCGATGCAGTTCCCGATCGGCTGGCTCGCGGACAAGCTCGGCCGCGAACGCGTACACCTCGGCGCGGGCTGGATCGTGCTGGGCGGCCTGCCGCTGCTGCCGTTCGTCATCGCCAATCCGTGGCTGTGCTGGCCGCTGCTGTTCGTGCTCGGCGCGGCGGCCGGCAGCATCTATACGCTGTCGCTCGTCGCGTGCGGCGAACGTTTCCGCGGCGCCGCGCTCGTCACCGCGAGCTCGCTCGTGTCGGCGTCGTGGAGCGCCGCGAGCTTCGGCGGGCCGCTGATTGCCGGCGCGTTGATGGAGCAGTTGGGCAGCCATGCGTTGGTCGGCGTGCTGGTCGCCTGTGTCGCCGCGTTCGTCGGGGCCGCGTTGTGGGAACGACGCGCCGCGGTGCAACGCGCGATCTGATGCAGATTGGCGTTGGCGTTGGCGTTGGCGTTGGCGTTGGCGTTGGCGTTGGCGTTGGCGTTGGCGCGCGGCATCATGCACCGGTACGCATCGGCCCGCTCGCGCCCACTCTCCGGTAAACGGAAACGGCCCGCGCAATGCGGGCCGCCCTGTCCTTCCTGACTACGCGTGATCTACACGTGACGTTCCGCGCTGCAATCCGTCACGCGCTCCGCGCCGGCAAGATCTTGCCCGCACACGTGCCGAAGCCGACGCGATAGCCGTCGCCCTGGCACCAGCCGGCGAGCGTCAGCTCGTCGCCGTCCTCGATGAACGTACGGCTGCCGCCGCCCGTCAGCGCGAGCGGCTCCTTGCCGTTCCACGTCAGTTCGAGCAGGCTGCCGAACGAATCCTTCGTCGGCCCGCTGATCGTGCCCGAGCCCATCAGGTCGCCCACGCGCGTGTTGCAGCCGGCAACCGTGTGATGCGCGAGCTGCTGCGCCATCGTCCAGTACATGTGCCTGAAGTTCGTGCGGCAGATCGACGTGGCCTCGGTCGCCCCTTCCGCGCGCAGCGTCACTTCGAGCGCGATGTCGAACGCGTGCTTGCCCGCATGCCGCAGATACGCGAGCGGCGGCGGCGACTGCTCGGGCTGCGCGACGCGAAACGGTTCAAGCGCGTCGAGCGTGACGATCCACGGCGAGATCGTCGTCGCGAAGCCCTTCGAATTGAATGGCCCGAGCGGCACGTACTCCCACTGCTGGATATCGCGTGCGCTCCAGTCGTTCAGCAGCACCATCCCGAAGATATGCGCTTCCGCGTCCTCGCACGCGATCGGCTCGCCGAGCGCGTTGCCGCGGCCGACGATGAAGCCCGTCTCCAGTTCGATATCGAGCTTGCGGCACGCGCCGAACACCGGACGCTCCTGGTCGGGCAGCTTCAGCTGCCCGTTCGGGCGCCGCACCGGCGTGCCGCTCACGACCACCGACGACGCGCGGCCGTTGTAGCCGATCGGCATTTCCGACCAGTTCGGCAGCAGCGCATTCTTCGGATCGCGAAACATCGAGCCGACGTTGGTCGCGTGCTCCTTCGACGAATAGAAATCGGTGTAGCCGGGAATCTCGACCGGCAGATGCAGCGTCGCGTCGCGCTGCGGCACCAGCACCTTCGCGCGCAGCGCGGCATCGTCGCGCAGCCGTGCGTTGTCGCGCGAGAACAGGTCGGACAGTTGCACGCGCACGCTGCGCCATGCATCGCGGCCAAGCGCGATGAAATCGTTCAGCGTCGGCTGCTCGAACGCGCGATCGCGCATCTCGAAAAAATCCTCGGGGCTCGGCAGCGGCAACGTCAGCAGCCCGGCTCGCTTCAGTTCGGCCAGGTCGACGATCTGGTCGCCAAGCGCGACGCCCGCGCGGCGCGCCGCCTGCTTCGCATCGCTGAAGATTCCGAACGGCAGGTTCTGGATCGGGAAATCGCAGGCGGGATCGTTCGCGGTATCGACCCAGCTCTTGCGAGCCGGGTCGAGCGTCGCGCGCCAGTCTTGGGTATCGCTCACTTTTGCTCCGGATTGAAGTGTTTCTTGATGCCTTGCCAGCATTCGAAGTAATCGGCCTGCAGCTGTGCGGTATCGAGCGCGTAGCGCGTCGGCCGGATCAGCGTGCGGGTTTCGAACATGAACGCCATCGTCGCGTCGACCTTGTGCGGCTTCGCCGTGTCGCTCGCGGACGCCTTCTCGAACGTGTCCGCGTCGGGCCCGTGGCCCGACATGCAGTTGTGCAGGCTCGCGCCGCCCGGTACGAAGCCTTCGGCCTTCGCGTCGTACGCGCCGTGCACGAGCCCCATGAACTCGCTCGCGACGTTGCGGTGGAACCACGGCGGGCGGAACGTATCCTCGGCCGCGAGCCAGCGCGGCGGGAAGATCACGAAGTCGATCGTATCGACGCCCGGCGTGTCGCTCTGCGCCTGCAGCACGAGGAAGATTGACGGATCGGGATGGTCGAAGCTGATCGAGCCGATCGTGTTGAACAGGCGCAGATCGTATTTGTACGGCGCGTAGTTGCCGTGCCACGCGACGACGTCGAGCGGCGAATGGCCGATGTCCGCGCGCCACAGGCGCCCGTTCAGTTTCGCGACCAGCTCGAACGCGCCTTCGCGATCCTCGTACGCGGCCTGCGGCGTCAGGAAGTCGCGCGGGTTCGCGAGCCCGTTCGAGCCGATCGGGCCGAGATCCGGCAGCCGCAGCAGCGCGCCGAAGTTTTCGCAGATGTAGCCGCGCGCGTCGCCGTCCGGCAGCGCGACCGAAAAACGCACGCCGCGCGGGATCACCGCGATCTCGAACGGCTCGACGTCGAGCCGCCCCAATTCCGTCGCGATGAACAGGCGCCCCTGCTGCGGCACGATCAGCAGTTCACCGTCCGCGCTGTAGAAGAAGCGGTCCTGCATCGACCGGTTCGCCGCATACAGATGGATCGCGCAGCCGCTCATCGCGGCGGCCGAACCGTTGCCGGCCATCGTCACGAGGCCGTCGACGAAATCGGTCGGCTCGACCGGCATCGGCAGCGGATCCCAGCGCAACTGGTTCGGCGGCGTCGGCGGCACGTCGGCCGAATCGCCGAACTCCGACACGAGCCGCTGCGCGCCCGCATACGGCTCGAACGGCCGGTGCACGGCGGCGGGGCGAATCCGGTACAGCCACGAGCGGCGGTTGTGGCCGCGCGGTGCGGTAAACGCGGTGCCCGACAACTGCTCCGCGTACAGCCCGTACGGCGCGCGCTGCGGCGAGTTGCGGCCGTGCGGCAGCGCGCCGGGCAGCGCCTCGGTCGCGAACTCGTTCGCGAAACCGCTGAGGTAGCCGGCGGTCGCCGGTGTCGACAGGTCAAGCGTCATCGTTTCCTTTCTCCATCAATTCAGGGCGGCGTTCGGCGCCTGCGCGCCGTTGCGCCGCGACACACCGGCCAGCCCGAGGACGAATAGCGCCGAGCACAGCACGGGCACCGCGGCCGCGTGAAACAGCGCGCCGTTGGTCCAGTTCAGCGCAATCAGTTGCCCGCCGACGAGCGGCCCGAGCACCGAGCCGATCCGGCCGATGCCGAGGCTCCAGCCGATGCCCGTCGAGCGCAGCGACGTCGGGTAATACTGGCCCGCGAGCGCGTTCACGGCCGGCTGTCCGCCGACCACGCAGAACCCGCCCGCGAACACGACGATCAGCAGCCACGGCAACGCATGCGCGACCGAGCCGATCAGCCCCACCGACACGGCCGCGCACGCGAAGCACGCGAACAGCACGCGCACGAAGCCGTAACGTTCGATGAACCAGCCGAGCGACAGCGTGCCGATCACGCCGCCCGTCTGCAGCACCGTGCCGACGATCACCGCCGTGCCCGGCGAATAACCGGCATCGCGCATCACGGTCGGCAGCCAGTTCGACAGGAAGTACAGGTCGATCAGGTTCATGAAGCTGATCGCCCACAGCAGCAGCGTGACGGGCAGGCGGCCATGGCGGAACAGCTCGGCGACCGGCGCGCCGCTCGCCGCGCGTTCGCGCACGACGAGCCGCGTGTTCGCATCGATGCCGGCGGCCGGCGCGAAGCGCGCGAGCCAGTCGCGCGCCTGCGCGACGCGCCCTTTCAGCACCAGGAACTGCAGCGACTCCGGCAGCCGCGCGACCATCGCGATCGTCAGCACGAGCGGCACCGCGCCGCCGACGAAGAACACCGAGCGCCAGCCGAGCGCCGGAATCAGCGCCGCGCTGATGAAGCCGCCGAGCGCCGCGCCGAGCGTGAAGCCGCACGACACGATCATCATCCGCTTCACGCGATGCGCGGCCGGGCTGAATTCGCCGACCAGCGCCATCGCGTTCGGCATGATGCAGCCGAGGCCGAGGCCCGTGACGAAGCGCAGCGCCATCAGCACGGGGATCGAACTCGCGAACGGCGTCGCGAGCATCGTCACCGAGAAGAACAGCGTCGAGCCGATCAGCACCGGACGCCGGCCGATCCGGTCGGCCAGCACCGACAGCCCGAGCGCGCCGAGCAGCATCCCGAACAGGCTCGCGCTGAACACCGGCCCGAGCGCCTGCTTCGGCACGCCCCATTCGGCGATCACGCTCGGCGCGACGTAGCCCATCGCCTGCGCATCGAAACCGTCGATCACGAGGCACAGCCCGCACAGCGCGAGCAGCATCCAGTGAAAACCCGGGCGATGGGTCTCGTCGATCACGCGCTCGACTTCGATCACGCGCGTATCGGCCGGCGCCGCGCTCATCGCGCCACCTCGGCGGACGGATGCACGGGCGGCGTCACGCCCTGGCGCGCGAGCGCCATCGCTTCGCGCAGCACGTCGGCGTCGCCGACCTGGTTCGCGAGCAGCAGGATCAGCTTCGCGTTGACGAGCTGGCTGTCGGCGTCCGACAGGTCGCGATGCATGTCGATCAGCGCTTCGTAGAACGCGTCGGGGTCGGCCAGGCGCGGGCGGGTATCGAGTGAGGGCATGACGGTGTCTCCGGTGTCTTTATCGTAGTCAGCGTGCGCAGGTCGCGCGCGCCAGTGCGTCGGCGATCGCCTGACGCTCGAGCGTGCGCGTGCGTGCGCACACGTGCTGGTCGGGACGCAGCAGGTAGAACGTGCCGGGCTGCGCGTCGTAGCGCTGCGCGGCGAGCCCGTCGACGTCCTCCACGACGTCGACGCCGGCTGCCGGCCGCGCGTGCCCGGCCGGCACGACGAGCACCGGCCGCACCGTCGGCGCGAGACCGCTGACGGCCTGCGCGAGCGCGGCCGCGTCGCCCGGCAATCCGAACAGCACGCCGGTGAAGCCGCCGCACAGATGCCGCAGCAGCCAGCCGGACGCGCCGTGCGCACGCACCGGCGCATCGGCCGCCGCCGCGCCCGGCCGCATCGCGCATGCGAATGCGTCGCCGCCGCGGTCCGGCGTGTTCAGCGGCGAATCGGCCAGCACGGCCGGCACCGACAGGCGCCCGCTGTTCACCAGCCTGCGCGCGAATTCGCAGTCGCGCGCGAGCTTCAGCGTCGCATCGCGGAACACGCGCGACACCGCGCTCTTCGGCGTGATGAAATCGGTCGAGCGCGTCGAGTGGCGGATGTTCTCGTCCGCCGCGAACTCCCGCTCGCTCGCATAGGTGTCGAGCAGGCGGTCGTGCGCGTGGCCGTCGAGCACCAGCTTCAGCTTCCACGCGAGGTTGTCCGCATCCTGCACGCCGCTGTTCGCGCCACGCGCGCCGAACGGCGACACGCCGTGCGCCGAATCGCCGGCGAACAGCACGCGGCCGTGCCGGAACGTGTCCATCCGCTGGCAGCGGAACGTATAGACGCTCACCCACTCGAGCTCGAACTCGACGTCCGGCCCGAGCAGCGCGCGCACGCGCGGGATCACGCGCTCCGGCTGCTTTTCGGCGACGGGATCGGCATCCCAGCCGAGCTGGAAGTCGATGCGCCACACGTTGTCTGGCTGGCGGTGCAGCAGCACCGACTGGTTGCGATGAAACGGCGGATCGAACCAGAACCAGCGCTCGGTCGGAAACTCCGCCTTCATCTTCACGTCGGCGATCAGGAAGCGATCCTTGAACGTGCGGCCGCGGCTCTCCAGGCCCATCATCGTGCGCATCGAGCTGCGCGAGCCGTCGGCCGCGATCACGTACTGCGCGCGCAGCGTCGCGACGCCGTCCGGCGTCTCGATCGTCAGCACCGCGTGTTCGGCCGACTGCGCGACGCCCGTCACCTTGTGCTTCCAGCGGATGTCGATGTTCGGCAGCTCGAACGCGCGATCGGCCAGATAGCCTTCGACGTAGTACTGCTGCAGGTTGATGAACGCGGGGCGCGCATGCCCTTCCTCGGGCAGCAGGTCGAACGCGTACAGTTGCTCGTCCTGCAGGAACACCTTGCCGACGTGCCAGCTCACGCCCTTGTCGACGAAGCGCTCGCCGCAGCCGAGCCGGTCGAAGATCTCGAGCGTGCGCTTCGCGAAGCAGATCGCGCGCGAGCCGGTCGACAGCGTGTCGTCGTCGTCGAGCAGCACGATCGGCACGCCCTGCTGCGCGAGGTCGATCGCGGCCGCGAGGCCCACCGGGCCCGCGCCGACGACGATCACCGGGTGGACGGCCGCGTCGTGCGCGCGGGCGCGGTACTCGAACTTCAGCGTCTGGTAATCGATGCTCATGGTCGCCATCCGCTCCTCAACCGCGCCGTACGCGCACCGCCGCGCCTGTCGCTCCACCCGTCTCCTGCCGGCGCGCCTGCCCGCCTGTCCTGTCAACAACCGCCACGTCTCGCTCCTTGCTTCTGTTGATTCGCGAACGGCGCCGTGTCGCGGCGCCCGCCTGCCGCATTTCTTGATCGGCGACCTATCTTTGGATTTACGAATAGTAAAACCAATTACGAATAGTGAAAACAACGTAAACCCTAATCGTTCACTCGGGGACGGGATAACCATATGAGTGAAACGCCAAGCCGAGCGCGGCGCGCACTGCTAATATCAAGTCAACGAGGCGGCCCTTTCGGCCGCCATTTTTCCTTCTCACGCCGATGATTCCGCCTACCATCCCCGAGCTGGTCGCCCGTGCCGGGCAACTGCCGTATCTGCGGGAACACCTCGCGCTTGCCGAAGGCGGCACCGCGTGCGCGAATCTGCCCGAGCGCACGCTCGCCAGTGCGTACGAGCCGATCTACGACGTGACGATGCCCGGCGCGCCGCAATCGACGTCGTTCGCCGACGCGATCGAGCGCTACGGCGACGAGCTCGGCTTCCAGGCCGTCACGCTGGTCACGGGCGCGCAGCACGATCCGGTCGACGCGGCCGTCGACGACCAGACGCTCGTCGCGATCGACCGCCTGTCGCGCGCGCTGCACGCGATCAATTTCTTCGGTGCGCAGCGTCACGGGCTGCTGTTCCTGCGCGTGCACGAGCGGCTGCTCAAGAGCGTGAAGTACGACCACGGCAAGCATTTCTCGTCGGTGCTGCAGCGCTTCGGGCTGCCGCCCGAGCGGATCGTGATCGAGCTGCCGGCGGTCGCGGTCGCCCACAAGACGTTCCTCGGCTACCTGACGCGCAGCTACCAGCATCACGGCTTCAAGGTCGCGGACAAGCTGCCCGACCCGGGCCGCATCCTCGCGGTCGAATCGGACATGGCGCGCCCCGACTACATCAAGATGGATGCGGGCATCGCGCTGCGCGACGGGATGGTCAAGGCGCTCGTCGCCTATGCGCAGCGCGTGCGGATTCCGCTGATCTTCGACGGTGTGGTCGACGAGACGCAGTGCGAGCTGCTGCGCCAGCACGACGTGCGGTTCATGCAGGGGCCGGTGTTCGCGAAAGTCGTGACGGCCTGAGCGGCGCGGCGGAAGGTGCGCGCCGCGCGCGGGACGTGGCACGCTGGATGACGGCGTGTCGTGCCGCTTCGGGAGTCGGGTTGCAGGTTTCAGGTTTTCAGGTTTCCGCACCCGGCGTCGCTCGACGCCGGCCGGTTTCTTGTTCTTTACGCGGAAAGGTCCGACCTGCTTGCGCGCGAGATCCACACCGGCGCGTCGGCGTGAACCAGCCGCCTATTCTTATTCTCTTCCACCGTCGTCGTACTTCGGCAGATCGTCGTCGATCTCGATGCCCGGGAAACGATCTCCGTACCAGACATGCCACGCCGGACGCAGCCGCGACGGCTCGTCGAGCGTCGCGTAATTGATCTCGACCGTCCGCGGCGCCACGGAGCGCCGGTATTCGAGCTGCGCGCCGCAGCGGCCGCAGAAACGCCGCTCGCCCCACGCGCTCGACGCATAGACGGTCGGTTCGCCCTGCAGGTATTCGAATGAGTCGATCGGCACCGATGCCGATGCGACGACCGCCGCGCCCGTCGTACGCTGGCAGAGCCGGCAGTGGCAGAAGCCGGCATCGGCCGGCAGGCCGGCGATCCGGTAGCGAATCGCGCCGCATGCGCATCCGCCTTCCATCGTTTCGGGGTGCGGCATCGCGAACCTCGTGATCGTCAGGACACAGGCGAACGATGATGAGCGCGGTTCGCCCGTCGCACAATACGCAACCGCGCCGCCCCTTCCGCTTCCGCCCCCGCGACCAACGAACCCGTTGCCCGGCGACGGCGAACTGCGCGCGCGCTCGTTGCTCAGACCGTCTGCCCGAGCCGTTGCGCGAGCGCCTTCAGCTTCGGCCCGACTTGCGTGCGGAACACGCCCTCGTCCATCGACGATGCGGGGCCGCTGCAGCTCAGGATCAACCAGCGCCCCTCGCGCGGCTCGCGAAACGGCACGGCTGCCGCATTCACGTCCGTGTGCCACGCGCGGAACGAATAGCAGCAACCGCTCGCCGAGAACTCGGCCACCGCGTGCTGCGCGGCGGCGACGAGCGCATCGGCATCGGCCGCGCCGCCGGCCGCGCGGTGCAGCTCGGCATAGAGCGCGCCGCGCACGTCCTCCGGCTGCACGGCCAGGTACGCGCGCCCCATCGAGCTCGTCAGCATCGACAGCCGCGAACCGGGCGCGAGCCCGAGCGTCAGCGCGGTCTCGCTGCGGATCGTCTCCAGATAGATCATGTCGAGCCCGTCGCGGCAGCCGAGCGATACGGCCGCGCCAATCTCGCGCGCGAGCGCCTGCATGTGCGGCCGCGCGAGATCGATCGTCCCCGAGCCCGACAGCAACGCGTAGCCGAGCGACAGCACGCCGGCGTCCAGCGCATACTTGCCGAGCGTCTCGTCGTAGCGCAGATAGCCGAGCACGGTCAGCGTATAGGCGAGCCGGTTCACCGTCGCCTTCGGCAGGCCGGTGCGTTCCGCGAAATCGCGATTGCCTAGCATCGTCTCGCCGGGCCGAAAGGCGCGCAGCAGGTCGAGCCCGCGTGCGAGCGCGACGACGAACTTGCGCTCGTCGATCGTGGTGTCGTCGGTGGTTGAAAGCGTCATCCGGTGCTACACTGAGTTCAATTTGCAAAACATTGTTCCGCACAGCGGAACCATAGTCAAGCGAACTTTGGCATGGGGCCGGCTGGAAGACCGGACCAACAGGAGATGAGACGATGAGTGCTGCAACTTTTCATTGGGACGATCCGCTGCTGCTCGACCAGCAACTGACCGAGGACGAGCGGATGGTCCGCGACGCCGCGCAGGCCTACGCACAGGACAAGCTCGCGCCGCGCGTCACCGAAGCGTTCCGCCACGAACGCACCGACGCGGCCATCTTTCGCGAGATGGGCGAACTCGGCCTGCTCGGCCCGACGATTCCCGAGGAATATGGCGGCCCCGGCCTCAACTACGTGAGCTACGGGCTGATCGCGCGCGAAGTCGAGCGCGTCGATTCGGGCTACCGGTCGATGATGTCCGTGCAGTCGTCGCTCGTGATGGTGCCGATCTTCGAATTCGGCTCCGACGCGCAGAAGCGGAAATACCTGCCGAAGCTCGCGACCGGCGAATGGATCGGCTGCTTCGGGCTGACCGAGCCGAACCACGGCTCCGACCCGGGCAGCATGGTCACGCGCGCGAAGAAGGTGCCGGGCGGCTACGCGCTGTCCGGCGCGAAGATGTGGATCACCAATTCGCCGATCGCCGACGTGTTCGTCGTGTGGGCGAAACTGGAAGAAAACGGCAAGGACGCGATCCGCGGCTTCATCCTCGAGAAGGGCTGGAAGGGCCTGTCGGCGCCGGCGATCCACGGCAAGGTCGGGCTGCGCGCGTCGATCACCGGCGAGATCGTCCTCGACGAGGTGTTCGTGCCCGAAGAGAACCTGATGCCGAACGTGAGCGGCCTGCGCGGCCCGTTCACCTGCCTGAACTCGGCGCGCTACGGGATCGCGTGGGGCGCGCTCGGCGCCGCCGAGTCGTGCTGGCACACCGCACGCCAGTACGTGCTCGACCGCCAGCAGTTCGGCCGGCCGCTCGCCGCGAACCAGTTGATCCAGAAGAAGCTCGCCGACATGCAGACCGAAATCACGCTCGGCCTGCAAGGCGTGCTGCGCCTCGGCCGGATGAAGGACGAAGGCACGGCCGCCGTCGAGATCACGTCGATCATGAAGCGCAACTCGTGCGGCAAGGCGCTCGACATCGCGCGGCTCGCGCGCGACATGCTCGGCGGCAACGGCATCTCCGACGAATTCGGCGTCGCGCGCCATCTCGTGAATCTCGAAGTGGTGAACACGTACGAAGGCACGCACGACATCCACGCGCTGATCCTCGGCCGCGCGCAGACGGGCATCCAGGCGTTCTTCTGATGATTCGGCCATGACGCACGCGGCGGCGGCGATGCCGCGCCTGCGAGCGCCGCCACGTAAAAGGCCCGCCCGGCATCGCTGCCGGACGGGCCTTTGTCATCGCAGCCGCGGGCAGGGGCTGCGTCGATGCTTACTTGTTCGGCTGCGGCGTCAGGCGCAGATACGGACGCACCGCGTTGAAGCCCTTCGGGAAGCGCTTCTTCAGTTCTTCCGGATCCTGCAGCGACGGCACGATCACGACGTCGTCGCCGTCCTTCCAGTTGCCGGGCGTCGCGACCTTGTAATTGTCGGTCAACTGCAGCGAATCGATCACGCGCAGCACTTCGTCGAAATTGCGCCCCGTGCTGGCCGGATAGGTGATCGTGAGCCGCACCTTCTTGTTCGGGTCGATCACGAACAGCGAACGCACCGTCAGCGTTTCGTTCGCATTCGGGTGAATCATGTCGTACAGCTGCGACACCTTGCGGTCCGCGTCGGCGATGATCGGGAAGCCCACGACCGTCGACTGCGTCTCGTTGATGTCGTTGATCCAGCCCTTGTGCGATTCGACGCCGTCGACCGACAGCGCGATCACCTTCACGTTGCGTTTCTCGAATTCGCCCTTCAGCTTCGAGGTCAGCCCGAGTTCGGTCGTGCACACCGGCGTGTAGTCGGCCGGGTGCGAGAACAGGACACCCCAGCTGTTGCCGAGCCACTCGTGAAACTTGATGGTGCCCAGGCTCGATTCCTGCTCGAAATCCGGTGCGATGTCGCCAAGACGCAGACTCATGATGTTCCCTCCTCGAACGATGCTGGTTGAAACCGCGCGCCGGACAGCGCGGGGCAGTCCATCAGCTTACGGGAAGCAATGGGCCGTGCGAACGATTATTCCGTTTGATATTCATACTTTTTTGTCATTTTTACCCGGCGTCGTGGGAGAACGGACGGCAGCGGGGAAACTTTTCAATCCCTTTGCCGCTCTGTTCATCATTACAAGTCGTTTACCATGCAGTCTTGCGCTGCCGCCGTGCGTCTTCCCGGCTCGCCAGCAGGCACGGGTTTCGCTACGATGTGAACCTGCAGCATGACAGCACGAAGGGAGTTGCAATGTCGGAAATCAACAAGGAGAAACTGATGTCGGATATCAAAACCGTTCTCTCGGACGCCGAAGACCTGCTCAAGCAAGCTGCGAGCAGCACGGGCGACCGTGCGGCCGAGCTGCGCGAGAAAGCCATGTCGCGCCTGAAGCAGGCCAAGGAAAAGGCAGCCGACGTCCAGGTCGTGGTGGTCGAGAAAGGCAAGAAGGCCGCGCGCGCGACCGACGACTACGTGCATGAGCATCCGTGGACGTCGATCGGCGTGGCTGCCGGCGTTGGCGTGCTGATCGGCCTGCTGATCAACCGCAAGTAAAGCGCTTTGCGCCGTTTCGTCCCGCGGGCCGCATGATGACGCGGCGCGCGGGCGTCGAAGCCGGCCGGCCTGCGCCGGCGGCTTTGTCCTAGCTGCTCACTGTACGCGCAAGCACCGCATCCATGACGACAGACACCCCCTCGCAGCCGTCCGGTCAAGGACCGCTGCGCCGCCTCGTCGGCTCGGCCATCGGCCTCCTGCAAACGCGCCTCGAACTGGTGGGCATCGAGCTTGCCGAGGAGAAGGAGCGCCTGATGGGCGTGCTGTTCCTCGGCCTCGCCGCGATGATGCTCGCGACGATGGCACTCATCAGCCTGACCGTGCTGATCGCGATCGCGTTCTGGGATACCTACCGCTGGCAGTCGCTCGCCGCGATCACCGCGCTGTATGCCGTTGGCGGCATCGTATGCGGGCTGAAGGCGCGCTCGGGCCTGCGGGGCGCGCCAACCGTGTTCGAGGCGACGCTCGCCGAACTCGAGAAAGACCGCGACCTGTTCCGCGGCAAGCCGTGAACGCCCTCGCGCTCATCCCTTCCACCTACTTCGCCGACGCGCCATGAGCCAGAACATCACGGGCAATCCATCCCGCTCCCATTCGTCGCGATCGAACTGGAGCGCGTCGCAGCACCGCGCGCTGCGCAAGGAACTGCTGATCCTGCGATCCGAAGTCGAGCGGCTCGAACTCGCGGAAGCCGCCGCCGAAATGCGCCAGGCCGTCACGCGCTTCAGCTGGCTCAAGGTGTTCATCCCGGGGCTGTCGACCGGCAAGTTCGGCCAGTCGGCCAGGAACCTGAACGCAAGCCTCGGCCACCTCGTCAACCAGTATCCGATGCTGAGTTCCCTCGCATCGCTCGTGCTCGCGAAACCCGTTCGCTCGCTGCTACGCGCAAGCGCGGGCCCCGCGTTGAAGTGGGGCACGCTCGGCTTCGCCGCATGGGAGGTCTACCGGATCTGGAAGCAGTCCCGCGACGAGCGCGGGCTCGACGCACGCGACGACTGACCGCGGGCCTCGTGCGCGCACGGCCATGCGCCGCCGCGCGCGTTCCTTGCGCGCGTTCGTTGCGAACTCAGCGCACGCCCCAGCAGGCAGCGCCTGGTTCGTCGGCGCCCCCACTTCCCGCATTGCCTTTCGTCCCGTCCGAGCGCAGCGTGAACATGCCGCATGCATCGTCGCGCATCGGCCCCGTTTCGAGCGGCGTCGCTACCAGTTCATAGCTCACCGGCGACTCGTCGCCGTCCGGCCGCCCGAGCGTCAATCGATACACGGCCGGCCCGTCCGGCGGCGCCTGCGCGAGCACGTCCGGCAATGCCGCCGGCGGTGCACCGTCGAGCGTTTCGAGATACTGGGCCGCACGGTACAGCGCGGACACCGCCGACGCGCGGTGAACCCGCACGACATGCTCGCGATACGACGGGATACCCCACCCGGCCAGCACCGCGACGATCGCGAGCACGATCATCAGTTCGATCAGCGTGAACCCCGCCGCTCGAGCCCTGAACAGGCGGCCGTTCATCGAAGCACCGCCGCGACACGACGCCAGCGCAGCACGACGATATGGCCGTCCCGCATCGCAACCTGGTGCTGCAGCCATACGGCACTCGACGCGTGCGCGCCGACACCGCGCGCGGTCACAAGATAAGCGCGGTCGCGTGCCTGCCCTGCCGGACGCCGCCACGCCTCGATCAGGCATCGCGGCGGCTGCTCGGCCATCGGCCATTCGGCGAATGGCGCGAACGCTTCGGCAGCCGCCAGCGGCGGCATGCGTCGCCATGCGTCGGGCTCCGCATGCGATTCGCTTTCGTACACATACGGCGCCGAGCCGCGCAGCAATCGCGCGGTACACGCGGCAAGCGCGGCATCGGCCGCGTGGAATGCAATCAGCCGATCGGACAATGCGCGTGTGCGGCGCGACTCCGTCAGCGCGGCGTCGAACCATGTACCGGTCAGTGCCGCGACCGCTGCGCCGATGGCGATCACCGCAGGCAACGCAAGGCCCGCATCGCGCCGCCACGCACGGCGACCGGGCCGGAAACGCATGTTCGGCTCGCGCGGAGTCGCCGCTGGAACGCGAGCACGTACGGCGTGCTGCCGATCGCCGCCGCTCGCGACGCTGCGCTCGTGCGCGTGGCCAGCCTCGCCGCGTCGCAAGATGCCATCCCGCGCGTATCGCGCTGCTCCGCTCATCGCGCCACCTCGCTTGCTCGAATGGCATCATGCGACGCAGCGTCGGCGGCGAGCGCGACGTTGCGCAACGCGACGATGCGATCGAGCGTCAAACGGGCGCGGCCGTCCGACGGCACGGCAACGCGGCCGTCGCAGTCGACCTGACGCGCCGGTTCGCGCATCGGCTCGCCGCGCGCCCTGACGCAGAGATGCACGGCCACGACCTCGCGCCAGTCGTCGGCACGCATCGCGTCAGCGTCGACGAACCGCATGGCGCCGCGACGCAAATAACGGATGCGCAACTGATCGATCCCCGCCACGACGGGCTGCGGCGTGCCCGGACGGCCGCTTCCTTCGCAATACAGTTCGGGCTCGCCCGTCGACGGGCTGACATGCGCATCGAAGCGATTCTCCACCGGCGCCGGCTCGCCCGGCTCGCCGACACCCTGCCCGAGGCAATCCGACGCCTGGCCGCTCACCGTCGTCCACGTGGACACGGCATCGCCGACATACCGGACCAGCAACGCGTCCGACGCCGAACGCGCGGGCTCGCAGCGCACCTGTGCGCCGCTACCGCGCACGCGTGCCGTCGAACAGCCGAACACCGGCGGCAACGGCGATGCCGCTTCGGCATCGAGCGGCCGGAAACCCGCCATCTGGATCTGCTGACCGATCAGCATCAGCGCGGCAGCCGCCGCGTCGCGCATCCTGAACCCGTCTTCCGCGCGACGCTGCGCAATGCGCTGCGCGTGGTACAGCGTACCGGCCGCCGCGAGCACGAGCAGCCCGACGGTCATCGCAATCAGCACTTCGAGCAGCGTATGGCCACACGTACGGCGATCAGCGCTCATCGCGTGCCCTCTCCCGAAATGGTATCCGGACACACGATCGCGGCTGCGCTGACGACGCCCCTGCCGCATCGCAGCGCGGCGACGCGCCCCCGTTGCCGCCCCGCCAGCCGACGACCGCGTAGCGGACGCCGCCCGGCCCGCCGTCGAGCGTCATCGCGCCACCGGGCAACGACGTCGCCGCCGACGCCGCGAGGCCGTCGTCGACCGCCGCCGCGGCATGCAGACGCTCGATACGTGCATCGGCCAGCCACAGCGCGCGCTCGCGCCAGATCGTCGCGCGCTGCGTACGCGCCATCGCGAGCTGGCTGCCGGCGACCGCCAACATCACGGTGGCGAGCAGCGCGATGGCGAGCGTCGCCTCGAGCAACGACGTACCGCGCATGGCATGGCGCATGGCGATCATGCCGCGTCGCAGCGGCCGGCGACCAGCCGCGCGCGGCCGCCGGCCGCGATGCGCACGCAACGCGATGCGCGCGCGTCGTCGGCATCGGACACGCCGCGCCTCGGACGCAACTCGAAACGCCGAATCCCGCCGATCGACTGGCCGGCCGGCGGCGCAAACGCGAGCTCATGCGCGGCGCCCACGACGGCCACTTCCGCATCGCGCGGATAGCGTCGCAGCACACGCGAGTACCCGTCGACCTGCCCGCTGACGATCCAGTCGCACGACCATTCGGCCCGATCGCACCGCTCTCCGGCACGCAGGCAGGCGCCGTCGCGCCCGGCGCGGCACAGCGTGACGCGCGTACCGAGGCGCGTTGCCTCGGTACGCGCAAACGACAGCGCACCGAGCAGCGCGCGCGAGCGGGCATCCACGCGTTCACGCATGCGCCACTGGTCGAATGTGGGCACCGCATAGAGCGCCAGCCCCGCCGCCAGCGACAGGGCGACCATCAGCTCGACGAGCGTGAATCCGCCCGATCGTTGCACCACATTCTTCAAGGATTGAGCGCCCGGTTCCATCGCAATCGTCCTCCGCCACGGTGATGCGACGACTGTAGCGGCGCGTGCGGACGCACGCCATTGGCCGAACGGCCGACTGGCGACATGCGATCGCGACCGACACAATCGGCGCGAATCGAACCAACGGAGCAGACGATGAACGAACGCAGCGCGTCAGCGCTTACGCGGGGTCTTGGCGGGAGAGGCGCGACGGAACTCTTCGATCACGTCGGCAAATTCGGAGACATCCTCGAACTGGCGATACACCGATGCGAAGCGCACATAGGCAATCGTATCGAGGCCGCGCAACTCGTTCATCACGAGCTCGCCCAGCTTCTCGCTACGCACTTCACGCTCGCCAGTCGCGAGCAGTTGATATTCGATGCGCGCGACCGCCGCATCGATCGCGTCGGCGGCAACCGGCCGCTTGCGCAGCGCGAGTTGCATGCTGGCGACGATCTTGCGACGGTCGAATTCCGTGCGGCTGCCGTCCTTCTTCACGACGAACGGCAGCGACAACTCGACCCGCTCGTACGTCGTGAAGCGCTTGTCGCAAGCCGAGCAGCGGCGGCGCCGCCGAATCGCGGCGCCATCTTCGGACACGCGCGAGTCGACGACCTGCGTGTCGTCATGCCGGCAGAACGGGCAGCGCATCGGCGATCAGCGATAGACCGGGAAACGCTTGGTCAGCTCGGCGACCTGCGCGCGCACGCGCTCGATCGTCGCCGCATCTTCCGGGTTCTCCAGCACGTCGGCGATCAGGTTGCCGACCTGCTCGGCTTCCGCCGGCCCGAAGCCGCGCGTCGTCATCGCCGGCGAGCCGAGACGGATGCCGCTCGTCACGAACGGCTTTTCCGGGTCGTTCGGGATCGCGTTCTTGTTCACCGTGATGTGCGCCGCGCCGAGTGCCGCTTCCGCTGCCTTGCCGGTGATGTTCTTCGCACGCAGGTCCACCAGCATCACGTGGCTTTCCGTGCGGCCCGACACGATCCGCAGCCCGCGCTTGACCAGCGTTTCGGCCAGCACGCGCGCGTTCTCGACCACCTTCTGCTGATATGCCTTGAACTCCGGCGACAGCGCTTCCTTGAACGCCACGGCCTTCGCCGCGATCACGTGCATCAGCGGGCCGCCCTGGATCCCCGGGAAGATCGCCGAGTTGATCGGCTTCTCGTACTCGGCCTTCATCAGGATCACGCCGCCGCGCGGGCCGCGCAGGCTCTTGTGCGTCGTCGTCGTCACGAAATCCGCGTGCGGCACCGGGTTCGGGTACACGCCCGCCGCGATCAGGCCAGCGTAGTGGGCCATGTCGACCATCAGGTACGCACCGACCGACTTCGCGATCTTCGCCAGACGCTCGAAATCGATCTTCAGCGCGAACGCCGACGCACCCGCGACGATCAGCTTCGGCTTGTGTTCGTTCGCCAGCTTCTCGGCCGCGTCGTAGTCGATGTCTTCGTTTTCGTTCAGGCCGTAGCTCACCACGTTGAACCACTTGCCCGACATGTTCACCGGCGAGCCGTGCGTCAGGTGGCCGCCATGCGCGAGGCTCATGCCCATGATCGTGTCGCCCGGCTTGAGCATCGCGAAGAACACGCCCTGGTTCGCCTGCGAACCCGAGTTAGGCTGCACGTTCGCGGCTTCCGCGCCAAACAGCTGCTTCACACGGTCGATCGCCAGCTGCTCGACCACGTCGACGTACTCGCAACCGCCGTAGTAGCGCTTGCCCGGGTACCCTTCCGCGTACTTGTTCGTGAGCTGCGAGCCCTGCGCGGCCATCACGGCCGGGCTCGTGTAGTTTTCCGACGCGATCAGCTCGATGTGATCTTCCTGGCGGCGGTTTTCCTGCTCGATCGCTGCGAAGATTTCGGGATCGACGTTCGCGATGGTGCTTTGGGCTCTGTCAAACATACGGTTTCCGTTAAGTGTGTACAGGTTGACCGGAGTGGCCGAGTACGGTGCGCTGCTGGCGAGACCAGCTCGACGTGGCGGAAGAATCCGTATGACGCGAGGCAGGACAGCCACCGGCGATGCACGCGACGGCGCACAACGGCTGCCCAGGCGAACGGCAAAAACGGCGCCCCGCGCTTCACGGTGGGATGCTCCACCTTGAACCCGAAGGGTTCTATCGCCAGTCACGCAGGGGTGATGAGCGCATTAGTGTATTGGATGCGTCATGAATAGGCAACCGCGCGGCAGGGCGCCCGAATCAATTGGGGCCGGACTCTACGCGCCCGTGCCGACACGCTTTGCCGCCTTGCCGCGGTGCGGCATTCTCAGTAGGCTTGCGGGATTCCACCCGCTATTCCGTTACCGACCAGGAGCAGCAATGATCGTGTTCGTCACAGGCGCGTCCGCCGGCTTCGGCGCCGCCATCTCCCGTGCCTTCGTCAAGGGCGGCCATCGCGTCGTCGCGACCGCACGCCGCAAGGACCGTCTCGACGCGCTCGCCGCCGAACTCGGCGACGCCCTGCTGCCGCTCGAGCTCGACGTGCGCGACCGCGCCGCCGTCGAGGCCGTGCCAGCCGCCCTTCCCGCCGAATTCGCGGCGCTCGACGTACTCGTCAACAATGCCGGCCTCGCACTCGGCGTCGAGCCGGCCCAGAAGGCGAGCCTCGACGAGTGGCAGACCATGATCGACACGAATTGCTCGGGTCTCGTGACCGTCACGCACGCATTGCTGCCCGGCATGATCGCGCGCGGTCGCGGCCATATCTTCAACCTGGGCTCGGTGGCCGGCACCTATCCGTATCCGGGCGGGAACGTGTACGGCGCGACCAAGGCGTTCGTCAGACAATTCAGCCTGAACCTGCGCACCGACCTGATCGGCACACCGTTGCGCGTCACCGACATCGAGCCGGGCCTGTGCGGCGGCACGGAGTTCTCGAACGTCCGCTTCCGCGGCGACGATGCAAAGGCGGCGAACGTCTACCAGAACGTCCAGCCGCTCACCGCCGAGGACATCGCCGACACGATCTACTGGATTGCGACGCGCCCCGCGCACGTCAACATCAACACGATCGAAATGATGCCGGTCGCGCAAGCCCCGGCCGGCCTCACCGTCCATCGCGGCTGACACGTCGCCCGCAGCCGCGGGCCCGCCTCCGGCCGGCCCGCGGTGTGCCATGACGGTGTGCCACGACGCACTACATTCCGTTACGAATCGGTTACGAATCCGGTCTTTGCCTTCCGGTAGAATGCGCGCCATGACTCAGCCCACCCGCTCCCCGGAAGCGCCGTCCGGCTTTACCTGGCCGGTGCGCGTGTACTACGAGGATACCGACGCAGGCGGCATCGTCTTCTATGCCAACTACCTGAAGTTCTTCGAACGCGCCCGAACCGAGTGGCTCCGCGCCTGCGGCGTCGACCAGCGTCGGCTCGCCGACGATACCGGTGCGATCTTCATTGTGCGCAACACGTCGCTCGACTACCGCGCGCCAGCGCGACTCGACGACACGTTGACGA
The DNA here is from genome assembly GCF_030504405.1 of Burkholderia sp. AU44665. Taxonomy (NCBI): domain Bacteria; kingdom Pseudomonadati; phylum Pseudomonadota; class Betaproteobacteria; order Burkholderiales; family Burkholderiaceae; genus Burkholderia; species Burkholderia sp. AU44665. The sequence continues at coordinate 478,622 of NZ_JAUJRI010000002.1, forward strand.
TCACGAGCCGGCCTGGACGCATCGGCCGCGCGTCGGTGGAATTCACGCAGGAAGCCTGGTGTGGCGACACGCTGCTCGTGGTCGGGCACATCCGCCTCGGCTGCGTCGACCGTCACGGCATCCGGCCCGCGGCCATCCCGCCGGCCGTGCTCGACGCGCTGCAACGCGGGCCCGTCATCGACGCCGGGCAGACTGGTTTGTCAACGAAGCTCGCATGAGCGCCGTTTAGACACAGCCTATGAACTTGCCGTTCTGATTCGATACTAAGCAAGGTTCGGCGTCAGGCATGGCCGGCGCGCCGCGCCGCACGCACGCCGGACGCCCTTGCCGGGCACCCCCGAAGGGACGTTACTCAAACCTCTATGAATACTGTTCAAGACCTGTCGATCATTTCCCTCGTCCTCAACGCGAGCGTGCTGGCCCAGGCCGTGATGGGGCTGCTGCTGCTGCTGTCGCTGATGTCGTGGACCTTCATCTTCCGCAAATGGTTTGCCATCCGCCGCGCGCGCGCGCAGACCGAACGCTTCGAAAAGGACTTCTGGTCGGGCGGCGACCTGCAGGCGCTGTATCAGAGCGCAGCCAACAACCGCCATACGATCGGCGCACTCGAGCGGATCTTCGAATCGGGGATGCGCGAATTCCTGAAGGGAAAGGAAAAGCGCCTGAGCGACCCGGGCCTCGTGCTCGACGGTGCGCGCCGCGCGATGCGCGCGTCGTTCCAGCGTGAAATGGACGTGCTCGAGGCGAACCTCGCGTTCCTCGCGTCGGTCGGCTCGGTCAGCCCGTACATCGGTCTGTTCGGCACGGTCTGGGGGATCATGAACTCGTTCCGCGGCCTCGCGAACGTGCAGCAGGCCACGCTCGCGAACGTCGCGCCGGGCATCGCCGAGGCGCTCGTCGCCACCGCGATCGGCCTGTTCGCCGCGATTCCGGCGGTGGTCGCGTACAACCGCTATGCGCACGACATCGATCGCCTCGCGATCCGCTTCGAGACCTTCATCGAAGAGTTCTCGAACATCCTGCAGCGTCAGGCCCAGTAAGGAGCACGCCATGGCAGGAAGCCCCATCCGATCCAGCATGCGCGGCGGCCGCTCGCGCCGCGCAATGGCCGACATCAACGTCGTGCCGTACATCGACGTGATGCTGGTGCTGCTCGTGATCTTCATGGTCACCGCACCGCTCGTCGCCCCGTCGATCATCAACCTGCCCACCGTCGGCAATGCCGCGCCGCAAGAGCAGACGCCGCCCGTCGTCGTCAACATCAAGGCCGACCGCACGATGAGCGTCAAGTACAAGGGCGACTCGGGCGCGACCCAGGAAGACACGATGACGAAGGCCGAGCTCGACAGCTTCATCTCGGCCCGGCAGGCCGATCACCCTGACCAGCCGGTCGTGATCGCAGCCGACAAGACCGTGCAGTACGATGCCGTCATGACCGTGATGTCCGATCTGAAGGCGCGCGGCGTCAAGCGCGTCGGCCTCCTCGTCAAATCGCAATGAACCGGCAGCAATCCACGCGCAGATCCGCGTACCCGCTCCAGCCTCCCCGCGAGCGCGGGACGTGGCGCGCGTTCGCGCTCGCCGCGCTGATGCACGTGCTGCTCGCGCTGTTCCTCTATCACGGCGTGCAGTGGCAGAACAGCACGCCGGCCGGCGCCGAGGCCGAGCTGTGGACCGAAGTGCCCGACGTCCCCGCGCCGCGGCCGGTGGTCACGCCCGCGCCGCCCGCGAAGGTCGCGCCGCCCCCTGCCCCGGTGCGCGACGAGCAGGCCGACATCGCGCTGCAGCAGAAGAAGCGCCAGCAGGAAGCGGCCGCGCGCGAAGCGCAACTCGAGCAGCAGCGCCGCGCCCAGCAACTGAAGGCCCAGCAGGAAGAGGAAGCCCGGCGTGCGCAGCTCGCCGCGCAGCAGGCCGCCGCCCTCGCCGCCCAGAAGGCCGCGGAACGCGACAAACAGAAGCAGGCCGAGAAGCTCAGGCAACAGCAGCTCGCCGAGCAGCAGAAACTCGAACAACAGAAGCTCCAGCAGCAAAAGCAGGCGCAACTCGAAGCACAGCAGGCGGCGAAGGCGAAGGCCGACGCGGCCGCGAAGGCCAAGGCGGAAGCCCAGGCCAAGGCGAAGGCCGAAGCCGCGGCGCGCGCGAAGGCCAATGCGGCGGCGAACGCGAAGCTCGACCGCGAGCGCAGCGCGCGACTCGCGCAACTGCAAGGCCTGTCCGGCGCCGGCGAAGGCGGCGGCGACGGCCTGGCGAAAAGCGGCACCGGCACGGGCTCCGGCGGCAATGCCGCGACGCCCGGCTATGCCGACAAGGTGCGCCGCCGCGTCAAGCCGAACATCGTTTGGGGCGGTGAGCGGGCAGGCCTGACCACCGTCGTCAAGATTCGGTGCACGCCGTCCGGTGACGTATTGAGCGCATCGGTCTCCCGCTCGAGCGGGAATTCGGGGTGGGATCAAGCCGTGGTGAATGCGATCCACGCGTCGGTCCCGTTGCCGCCCGATTCTAACGGCCGTACCCCGTCCGACATTACGATTACCTTCAAGGCGGCGGAGTGAAACGAAATGCGCTTACACTCCGGGCGTCGCTGTCGGATGGGAACGAATCGGGTATTTTTACTGTCTCTGCGGTTGCGCAGCGATCCAAGCCATACGGGAAGCAAGAAGCATGAGTTTGATGACAAAGCTAGGTTTCAGGGCACTCGTGGCCTCGTGTCTGATTACGGCGGGCAGCGCCGCTAACGCCCAGGTCAACGTGCTGATCACCGGTGTCGGGTCGACCCAGTTCCCCATTGCCACCGCGAATTTCACGAACGAGGCGAACCTGCCGCAGCAGGTCACGTCGATCGTGCGCGCCGACCTCGCCCGCAGCGGCAAGTTCACCAACATCGACGCAGGCAGCACGCCCGTGCCCGAGACCGCCTCGGTCGATCTCGGCGCATGGAAGGCAAAGGGCGCGAACGCGTTCGTCGCCGGCAGCGTGAACCGCGACGCGAACGGCCAGTACAAGGTCAACTTCATCCTGTACGACACCGTGAAGCAGCAAAGCCTTGGCGGCCTGTCGCTGACGGCCACCGACACCACGCTGCGCACGGCCGGCCACAAGATCGCCGACTACATCTACCAGAAGCTGCTCGGCGTGCGCGGCGTGTTCGCCACGCGCCTGTCGTACGTGATCAAGACCGGTAATCGCTACCAGCTGCAGATTTCGGATTCGGACGGCCAGAACGCGCGCATCGCGCTGTCGAGCACCGAACCGATCATCTCGCCGGCGTGGTCGCCGAGCGGCACGAAGGTCGCGTACGTATCGTTCGAGCGCAAGAAGCCGATCGTCTACATCCACGACCTGCCGACCGGCCGCCGCTACATGGTGTCCGACCAGAAGGGCAACAACAGCGCGCCGGCGTGGTCGCCGGACAGCAACACGCTCGCCGTCGCGCTGTCGCTGACGGGCAATACGCAAATCTATACGGTCAACGCGAACGGGGGCGGCCTGCGCCGTCTCACGCAGAGCAGTTCGATCGATACCGAGCCGTTCTACTCGCCGGACGGCCGCTGGATCTACTTCACGAGCGATCGGGGCGGTGCGCCGCAGATCTACCGGATGCCCGCCCAGGGTGAAAGCGCCGGTGCCGCGCAGCGCGTGACCTTCACCGGCAGCTACAACACGAGCCCGCGCGTGAGCCCGGACGGCAAGCTGCTCGCTTACATCTCCCGCACGGGTGGGGGCTTCAAGCTGTACGTTCAGGATCTGCAGACTGGCGCGGCGAACGCCATCACGAATACCAATCGCGACGAATCGCCGAGCTTCGCGGCAAACGGCCAGTACCTTCTGTACGCTACCCAGTCGGGTGGCCGCAACGTTCTGGCCGCCGTGCCTTCCGACGGCAGCGCGCCGCCGCAGATCCTGTCCGTCCAGGGCGGCTCCGTTCGCGAGCCGTCGTGGGGGCCCTTCATGCAATGACCACAAGGAGAGTAACCATGATGTCGAATAAAGCTCGTCTGGCCCTGGCCGTGATGATGATCAGCGCGCTCGCCGCGTGCAAGTCGGGTGTGAAGCTCGACGACAAGGCGAACAACGCGGGCGCAGTCAGCACGCAGCCGAGCGCCGACAACGTCGCGCAAGTGAACGTCGATCCGCTGAACGACCCGAACAGCCCGCTCGCGAAGCGCAGCATCTACTTCGACTTCGACAGCTATTCGGTGAAGGACGAGTACCAGCCGCTGATGCAGCAGCACGCGCAGTACCTGAAGAGCCACCCGCAGCGTCACGTGCTGATCCAGGGCAACACCGACGAACGCGGCACGAGCGAGTACAACCTCGCGCTGGGCCAGAAGCGTGCGGAAGCCGTCCGCCGTGCGATGGCGCTGCTCGGCGTGAACGACTCGCAAATGGAAGCCGTGAGCCTCGGCAAGGAAAAGCCGCAGGCAACGGGCCACGACGAAGCATCGTGGGCGCAGAACCGTCGCGCCGACCTCGTCTACCAACAGTAAGTAACGGAAGAATCGCCGTATGACGCACCGTTCAACCTGGCTGCGCGTTGCCGCAGCATTCTGCGTCGCGGGCGCGGCGTGGTCGGCCGCGCCGGCGCACGCCGGCATGTTCGACGACAACGAGGCGCGCCGCGCCGTGCTCGATCTGCGCAGCAAGAGCGACAATCTGTCGAGCCAGTTGTCGGCCGCCCAGCGTACGATCCTCGATCAATCCGGCCGTATCGACCAGCTGAACCAGCAGGTCGCGACGCTGCGCGGCGAGAACGAGGATCTGACGAACCGGCTGACGACGCTCGAGCGGCAGCAGAAGGAGTACTACCAGGATCTCGACACGCGGCTCAAGAAGTTCGAGCCGCAGCAGGCGACGATCGATGGTGTCGAAGGCACCGTGCAGCCGGGTGAAACGGATGCGCTCAGCGCGGCGCAGCAGCAGTTCCGCAACGGCAACTTCAAGGCGGCGGCGGCTTCGTTCCGCGCGTTCATCGCGAAGTATCCGCAGAGCCCCTATCAGCCGACCGCGCAGTACTGGTACGGCAACGCGCAATACGCGCTGCGCGACTACCGTGGTTCGACCGCGACGTGGCAAGGGATCGTCAGCAAGTTCCCGCAACATCCGCGCGCGGCCGACGCTCTCGTGGCGATCGGCACGAACCAGCTCGAACAAGGCCAGAAGGCGGCCGCGAAGAAGACGTTCGAGCAGGTCGTGTCGCAGTACGCCGGGTCGAACGCGGCGCAGACGGCGCAGGGCAAGCTCGAAACGATCAAATAATTATCGTGGCGCGTTGTTGACAGTCCATCAACCCGTCGCTATAATCTTTTGCTCTTTAGGTCGCTGCCCAAGTTGTCGAGGCAACGAACCAGCAGGTTTCAAGAACGTGGGGTGGTAACTCAGTTGGTTAGAGTATCTGACTTTTAATCAGAGAGTCGAGGGTTCGAGTCCCTCCCACCCTACCAACTATCTTCGATAGTGCAAAAAAGCCTCCCTCGCGGAGGCTTTTTTGCGTCTGTCGCCTTTGCCGCGTTGGACGCCCTTCGCTGAGACCCGCCAGCGCCGATGAAGCCCCCCGCAAACGTCGATCGCGCTGCCCCTCACGGCTGCCGCAAGTTTGCCTCCACGGCCCCTCCGGACATCGCCGCCGCAACCGGCACCTGCGCCACGGCGCGCCCGACGCGCGCCATCGCACGATTCCGTCGTCACCGACTTCGACCAGCAGATCGCCGTTCGGCGCGACGACCATCCCCGCCGGACGATTCAGCGCATCCTGCAACGCGCCCGGCCGATTGCCGCGTGAATCGAGCCGTCCAGCGACCACCGCCGCATCGCCCCGGGCGTCGATCCACAACACGGTATGGTTGCCGCGGTCGATCGCGTACACGTTGGGTGCATGGCCGGTCCGCCCCGCCACCGCGACAGGTGATCGCGTCGCGCGCGAACGGCGCGAGCAGGTGCTCGAGCCAGTCGCGGGCCGGCCGGCAATCGGCATCGCAGAATCCGACGATGTCGCAACGCGACGCGTCGACGCGATCGAAGCCGTCGTTCCTCGCTTCGTCGTAGCCGGTGTTCGCGCCGATCTCGACGAAGTCGATCCGGCGCCCGCCGCGCGCGCCGTTATTCCTGGATCGACGGCGCGGAATCCGCGTCGGTATAGCGCGGCTTCGCGTTCTGCAAGTCGCGCGTGTTCTTCTGCACGGCCACCGAGCCGAACAGCGCGAGCACGAACGACATCGCGTAGAAGCCCTTCTCGCTCAGTTGCAGCGTCGCGTTGAAAAGGCCGACGATCAGCAGCGCGATCGACAGCAGCAGCGCGATCCAGCTGAGGCCGTAGTAGATGCCGGTGACGGGAATGCCTTCCGCGCGGTCGCGCACGCTCTTCTGCAGCGAGATCGCCGCATAGAGGCCGAACACCAGCACGGTGAAGTAGTAGCCCTTCTCGTTGAGCTGCATGCCGGCGTTCCAGAGCCCGATCAGGAATGCCGCGAAACCGGCGAGCAGCGCGGCCCACGACGCGGCCACGAACGCGAACGACGGTTGCTGGATGGTGGTCTGGTTCATTGCTTTGCCCTCTCTTTCTTGTTGTTCGAAATCGTTGTCGTTGAACTGCGTTTTGCGCATGGTAGCAGCTTCGGCGCGCGACATCGCGGCCGCGGCGCCGAGCGGCTCGACCGTCCACGGTTGCGCCGGCGCCTGCAGCACGGCCTGGCCCGGCGGGCCGAGCCGCGCATCGGCACGCGAGCATAAACACGTCGTCCGCGCCGGGAAACAGCACGAAATCGCCGTCAGAGCGTTGCAGCGTGCGTGCGTCGGCGACACGCAGCCGGCAGGTTCCAGCCGGCGCCAGGTGGAACGCCGCCTCGCCGGGCGGCAGCGGGCCGTGCGGCATCGCGAACCAGGCCGTCGAGCAGGCAGCGCACGTCGAGCTCGACATGGCTGCGACCCAGCGACAGCAGTTGACTCAATGCATCCATGAGACGATTGCGCTAAAAATTGACACTCCCGCCTATCGAAACCCTCATCGAGAGCGATCAGAATAGCCTTGCATCGCCCGAGATCGCGGCAGCCGCCGCGCTCGTCACTCTTCTCGAAAAAGGACGCATCATGCTGAACTGGAACGAATACCGGAAGGAGCTCTCGACGCGTATCGGCGACATCGCCAAGCTGTCGCCCGACACGCTGGCCGGCTACCAGGCGCTGTCCGGCGCCGGGGCCAAAACCGGCCATCTCGACGCGAAAACGCGCGAGCTGATCGCGCTCGCGGTGGCCGTCACGACGCGCTGCGACGGCTGCATCGCCGTGCACACGGCCGAAGCGGCCAAGCATGGCGCGACCCGGGAGGAAGTGGCGGAAGCGCTCGGCGTCGCGATTGCGTTGAATGCCGGCGCGGCGCTCGTCTATTCGGCGCGTGTGATGGACGCGCTCGGCGACTGAGCCGACGCGGTGCGGCACTGCCGTCGTGCCGCACCGCAGCGTCGAACGGCTGCGTTGCGTCACGCCGGCAGTGCGGCCGCACGGTGGTCCATCGCGCGTATGCGGCCGCCATGTATGACGATTGCCGGTGACGCGCCTCGATGCGGCAACGCCGCTCAGTCGGCTACCATGCGCGAACGATACATCGTGAAGGAGCGCTCCATGTGCCGCTGGCTCGCCTATACGGGTAATCCGATCCATCTGGAAACCGTGTTGTTCCGCGCGAAGCATTCGCTGATCGACCAGAGCCTGCATTCGGAGCTGGGCGCCACGACCACCAACGGCGACGGCTTCGGCATCGGCTGGTACGGGCATCCCGACGAACTCCCGTTCCGCTATCGCTCCGTGCATCCCGCATGGAACGATCGCAACCTGCGCGAAGCCGCGCGTGCGATCCGCTCGCGGATGTTCATCGCGCACATTCGCGCGGCGACCGACACGCCCGTGCAGGAAACCAACTGCCATCCGTTCCGTCACGGCCGCTGGCTGTTCGCGCACAACGGGCTGATCCGCGACTTCCACAAGTTGCGTCGCGACCTGACGATGAAGGTCGATCCCGCGCTGTTCCCGACGCTCGAAGGCTCGACCGACTCCGAGCTGATGTTCCGCCTCGCGCTCACGTACGGTCTCGAGCAGGCGCCGCTGCCGGCGCTCGAACGGATGGTCGGCGTGGTCGAGGAAACCGCCGCGCGGCATCGCGTCACCGACCCGCTGAACATGACGATCTGCGCGACCGACGGCGAACGGATCGTCGCGGTGCGCTATTCGAGCGAACGGCAATCGCGCTCGCTGTTCCACAGCACGTCGTTCAAGCATCTGCACGAGCTGTATCCACATAACCCGCGCATCGCCGAAGCCGGCGACGACGCATTCATGGTCGTGTCGGAACCGCTCGTCGACCTGCGCGGCGCGTGGGAGGAAGTGCCGGAGGGGATGGCGATCGTCGCGCACGGCGCCGACGTGCAGCAGCGGCCGTTCGGGCCGCGGCACAAGTGACATGCCGCAGTTCTGACGAATCGAGCGCGTCCAGGTGGCGAGTACTTCGGTGCGATACGGCCGTTTCGCCGATCCGGTTGCGCCGGGCCGACGCCCGGTACTGCCAGATCAATCGAAAGCGATACGAATCATCGCGCGACGAATACGATCGGGCAAACGCCTCGGATAATTCCCCAATTCGATAATGAGCGACGGAGTCGCATGGCGAAAGCGGATTCTGCGCACTAGCACAGTTTTCGCTGAATAAAAAAATCGATGCCCTTGCGATTCATCCCGACCGGGAACCACGGCAATAATCGACACACGGTCGAGCACCCTGTCAGCGACACGCATTCATTTCGAATTATTACGGCGGATCGGCAATCATTACCGTGCGGGCAATGCTCGCACGCCGTCACGCCGACTGAAGGCGAACGTTTATTCCTGATTAAAATATTCAAGTTACCAATTTTGAAAAGCACCGCTACAATTCGCCGACGGATGAATCCGCTTCACAATTAAAGTACGAGGCCGTTACCGGCACATCGAATCCGAGATGGCTCAAGATCTCCCCAGTTCTCCCCCTGTCACGCTCACGCGCGATCCATCCGTGCTTTCCAGCATGAAGCAGGACCATGCCTTCGTGGTATGGCTCACCGGTATCTCCGGCGCCGGCAAATCGACCCTCTCGAACCTGCTGAAGCAGCAACTCGATGCGCGCGGTCTGCGGACTTTTCTGCTGGACGGCGATCGGCTTCGCGAAGGATTGAATCAGGACCTCGGATTCAGCGACGCAGACCGCCACGAGAACATTCGTCGGACAGCCGAGGTCGCGCGCCTGATGGTGGATGCCGGGCTCGTCGTCATCGTTGCCCAGATCTCGCCGTTTCGCGAGGCACGCGCCAAAGCGCGCGCACGTTTTCCGCAGGGCATGTTCTTCGAAGTCTTCGTCGACGTCGCGCTGGACGTGGCGGAAGCGCGCGACCCCAAAGGGCTCTACGCGCGGGCAAGGCAAGGGACCCTTCGGCAGTTCACCGGCATCGAATCGATCTACGAGCAGCCGGTATCGCCCGACGTGCATGTGCGCACGGGCGAGGCAGGTCCGCTGGAATGCGTGCACGCGATCATGCGGAAATTGCCGTTGAACGGCTGATGCCCATCGTCGAACGTCGTCCGCCGCCCGTCGTGCATCGCCCTCACCGCGAGCACCGTGCCATCGTCGGCCACCGCGGCGCGATCTGACTGAAAACCAGCCGACCGACATCCCGCTCGGCACGACGCACCGTCCGGCGAACCCCGGCAAGATTCCGCTCGAACCGATCGAAGTGCAGTCGGGCACGCATCTCGGCGAGGACGACACCGCCCGCCTCGACGGCACCTACGGCCGCGCGGCGCGACAAGCGACTCGACGCCCGCCGCGCGCCGCGCGCCACGACAGGCCGTCCTCAAACGGGCCGCACGCATCCACGTCCCGCCCGTTTTTCACTACGTCAAGCAATGTCAGCCCGGTTGCCGGCCGCTCGCCGGTCAGGTTATAAAAGCGCACCCATTCCGGTGCATGCGCCGCCCTTTTACCCTTGACTTCGGAGAACGCATGATCGATCTCGCCACCGCCCAGCAATTCCTGATGACCCGTGGCCTCGACTTCGGCCTCAACCTCCTCGCCGCGATCGTCTTATGGTTCGTCGGCCGCTGGGCCATCCGCATCGGCACGCGCCTGCTCGGCAAGGTCGTGCGCCGCAGCGGCAAGGTCGACCCGACACTCACCGACTACCTGACCTCCGTCGTCGGCGTGTTGCTGACGATCCTGCTGATCCTCGCGATCCTGCAGATCTTCGGCGTACAGACGACCTCGTTCGCCGCGCTGCTCGCCGGCCTCGGCCTCGCGATCGGCACGGCCTGGGGCGGCCTGCTCGCGCATTTCGCCGCCGGCGTGTTCATGCAGGTGCTGCGCCCGTTCAAGATCGGCGACGTGATCAGCGCGGGCGGCGTCACGGGCACGGTGAAGGAGCTCGGCCTGTTCGGCACGACGATCATCACCGCCGACAACATCGTGACGATCGTCGGCAACAACAAGATCTTCTCGGACAACATCGCGAACTACAGCGCGACGCCGCACCGCCGCGTCGACCTGACCGCGAAGATCGCGAACAGCGTCGATGCGGCCGATGCGATCAACCGCCTGAAGACGCAGATCCAGCTGGTGCCGAACGTGCTGAAAGTGCCGGCGCCGGATGTCGGCGTGCTGCAGTTCACGCCGGAAGGCCCGCTGCTGTTCGTGCGCCCGTCGACTCAACCGGAGAACTACTGGCAGGTGTACTGCGACACCAACCGCGTGATCCTCGAGACGTTCCGCGAAGCCGGCTATCCGACGCCCGAAACGCCGGTCTCGCAACGCAACGCGTGACGGCAGCAGCCGAACCGCACGGCGAACCGCGCGGACGAAAAAAAGCGTGGCCGCCGCCACGCTTTTTTATTGCGTCGAAGCGCGTCGCGTCAGCGCCCGCCCGCCTTCGGCGCCCCGTTCGAGCGCCGCCCGCGCACGAGCTTCCACACCGCGCCGAGCGCGACCGGCACGATCGCCGCGCCGATCCCGACCAGCACGATCACGTTCAGGTACTGGCGGACGAACGGGATGTTGCCGAAGAAATAGCCGAGCAGCACGAGCAGCAGCACCCACACCAGCGCGCCGATCACGTTGAACAACTGAAAGCGCGCGACGCTCATCGACGACGCCCCCGCGACGAACGGCGCGAACGTGCGCACGACCGGAATGAAGCGCGCGAGCACGATCGTCTTGCCGCCGTGCTTGTCGTAGAACGAGTGGGTCTTCTGCAGCGCGGCGCGATCGAGGAAGCGCTCGAGCACCGGGATATGCGTATTGAACACCTTCGGGCCGACCCAGCGGCCGATCAGGTAGTTCACGGTGTTGCCGGTAATCGCCGCGACGAGCAGCAGCACGATCAGCAGGCCGACGTTCATTTCACCCGTCGCCGCGAACGCGCCGCCGATGAACAGCAGCGAATCGCCGGGCAGGAACGGGAAGACGACGAGCCCCGTCTCGCAGAACACGATCAGGAACAGGACGAGATAGACCCACGCGCCGTATTGCCGAATGAAATCGCCGAGGAAAGCGTCGATATGCAGGACAAGGTTGACGAAATGAAGCAGCGTATCCAAATGCGATTCCTCGAAGGCGATGGGGCCGGAACGGCCGGGACAGGCCAGAGATGGCCGACGCGCCTGCCGGCCAGGGCGGCGCGTGCAACGGGGTGATGATACCGAAACTCCCTTGAGGCTCCGTGAAAAAACGTAACGGCCGCTCGCGCCGGCACGCGTTCGCCGCCTCGCTATAATTCGGCCATGTCCGATATCACCGAAACGGCCGCGGGCGCCGCGCCCGCCCCCGCCGCGCGCCCGCTGCGCGCGATCCAGCCCCTGCCCGACCAGCTGATCAGCCAGATCGCCGCCGGCGAGGTCGTCGAACGCCCGGCGTCGGTCGTCAAGGAGCTGCTCGAGAACGCGATGGACGCCGGCGCGACGACGCTGCGCATCGTGCTGGAGGAAGGCGGCGTCAAGCGCATCTCGATCACCGACGACGGCTGCGGCATTCCGCCGGACGAACTGGCGCTCGCGTTGATGCGTCACGCGACCAGCAAGATCCGCTCGCTCGAGGAGCTCGAGGCGGTCGCGACGCTGGGTTTTCGCGGCGAAGCGCTCGCATCGATCGCATCGGTCGCCGAGATGTCGATCACGAGCCGCACGGCCGATGCCGCGCACGCGATGAAGATCGATGCGCAGACGGGCGTGCTGTCGCCCGCCGCCGGCTCGATCGGCACGACGATCGAGGTGCGCGAGCTGTACTTCAACACGCCCGCGCGGCGCAAGTTCCTGAAGAGCGAGCAGACCGAATTCGGCCACTGCCTCGAAATGATCCGCCGCGCGGCGCTCGCGCGGCCGGACGTCGCGATCTCGGTGCTGCACAACGGCAAGGCCGTCGAACACTGGAACGCGACCGAGCCCGCGCAGCGCGTCGCGAAGATCCTCGGCGACGGCTTCGCGACCGCGCACCTGCCGCTCGACGAGCGGGCGGGCCCGCTCGCCGTGTACGGTTGCGCCGGCCTGCCGACCGCGAGCCGCGGGCGCGCCGACCAGCAGTATTTCTTCGTGAACGGCCGTTTCGTGCGCGACAAGCTGCTGACGCACGCGGTGCGGGCGGCCTACGAGGACGTGCTGCACGGCGACCGCTACCCGTCGTACGTGCTGTTCCTCGACCTGCCGCCCGAAGCCGTCGACGTGAACGTGCATCCGTCGAAGATCGAGGTGCGGTTCCGCGATTCGCGCTCGATCCACCAGTACGTGTTCCATGCGGTGCAGCGTGCGCTTGCCCGCCATGCGGGCGCGTCGCCGGAAACCACCGCGGGCGGCCATGCCGCGCAACTCTCCCCGGCGCCGCGCGGGCCGGCGTCGTTCGTCGACACGCCGCTCGGCCAAAGCCAGGGCCACGCGGCAGGCGGCAGCGGCTTCTCGTCGCCGTCGTCTTCATCGTCGGCGGGCAATACCTGGATGCGCCAGGCGCGGATGACGCAGGGCACGCTGCCCGTCGCGCAGCCGCTCGCGCTCTACGACGCGCTGTTCGGCCGCAAGGACATTGGCGCGGGCACGCCGGACGGCACGACGCTCGTCGCCCGCGACGCGGCCGACGCGCCGGTCGCGCCGCTGCCGGGCTTCGCCGCGGCGCCGCTCGCCGCCGGCGCGCACGACGAGCAGCCGCTCGGCTTCGCGCTCGGCCAGATCCACGGCATCTACGTGCTCGCGCAGAATGCGTACGGCCTCGTGATCGTCGACATGCACGCGGCGCACGAGCGAATCCTGTACGAGCAGTTCAAGAACGCGCTAGCCGATCGCTCGGTCGCCGTGCAGTCGCTGTTGCTGCCGATCTCGATGACGGCCACGCCGGTCGAAATCGGCACGGTCGAGGAAGAGCGCGACACGCTCGAATCGCTCGGCTTCGACCTCGCGGTGCTGTCGCCGACGACGCTCGCGATCCGGGCGGTGCCGGCGCTGCTGAAGGATGCCGACCTGCAATCGCTCGCGCGCGCGGTGCTCGCCGACCTGCACGCGTTCGGCGGCTCGCGTGTGCTCACCGAGCGCCAGCACGAGCTGCTCGGCACGCTCGCGTGCCATCACGCGGTGCGCGCGAACCGGCGCCTGACGCTCGACGAGATGAACGCGCTGCTGCGCCAGATGGAGGCGACCGAGCGCGCGGACCAGTGCAATCACGGCCGGCCGACCTGGTACCAGCTCACGCTGAACGACCTCGACCGTCTCTTCATGCGCGGGCAATGAGCGCTTCCTCGCAGCCCACTCCGACGACGATCGCCTGCCTGCTCGGCCCCACCGCCTCGGGCAAGACCGCCGCGGCGCTGGCACTCGCCGCGCGCCGCCCGATCGAGATCGTCAGCGTCGATTCGGCGCTCGTCTACCGCGACATGGATATCGGCACCGCGAAACCGTCGCGCGACGAGCGCGCGAGCGTGCCGCATCACCTGATCGACATCATCGACCCGGCCGATGCGTATTCGGCCGCGGAATTCCGCACGGACACGCTGCGGCTGATCGGCGAGATCGTCGCGCGCGGCCGCACGCCGTTGCTCGCCGGCGGCACGATGCTGTACTACAAGGCGTTGACGCAAGGGCTCAACGACCTGCCCGGTGCCGACCCGGAGATCCGCGCGACACTCGACGCCGACGCCGCGCGCGACGGCTGGCCCGCGCTGCACGCGCGGCTCGCGCAGGTCGATCCCGACACGGCCGCGCGGCTCGCGCCGAACGATTCGCAGCGGATCCAGCGCGCGCTCGAAGTCTTCATGCTGAGCGGGCAGCCGATGTCGGCGCTGCTCGCCGCGCCGCGCCGCACGGATGATGCGGCCGCTGCGTACCGCTTCGTGCCGGTCGCGCTCGAGCCGTCGGATCGCGCGGTGCTGCACGCACGGATCGCGCAGCGCTTCGACGCGATGCTCGATGCGGGTTTCATCGACGAAGTCGAGCGGCTGCGGCGCCGCGACGATCTCCATCCCGATCTGCCGTCGATGCGTTGCGTCGGCTATCGGCAGGCGTGGGAATTCCTCGACGGCGATACCGACTACCGGACGATGCGCGACAAGGGCATCTTCGCGACCCGCCAGCTGTGCAAGCGCCAGATCACGTGGCTGCGCGCGATGCCGGAGCGGATCGTCGTCGACTGCATCGCGCCGGATTCGACGGCTCGCGCGCTCGACGCGCTCGAACGCGTGCTCGACGGCCGCACGCCGCGCTGACCGTTCAATCCGCCCGACGCGCCGCCAGGCGCGCGCGGGCGCCGTCGACGATCCATGCGATGCCGCGCTCGAACGCTTCGTCGCCGCCGCGCTCGCGCAGCACGGCCCAGCCTTTCGCGAACAACGGATAGTCGGCCGCGTCCGGCAGCGACGCATCGGCGTCCGCGTCCGGCGCCGCCTGCTCTTCCAGCACCCATCCGACCACGAAGCGGCCGATCGCGACCATCACGTCGACCGCTTCGTCCGGCGTGAACCCCGCGTCGCCGAGCAGCGCGATCTTGCGTTCGATCGAGCTGAAATGCAGCGCGCGCGGCCGCGTGCCGGCGTGCAGGCGCGCCCCGTCGCGATAAGCCAGCAGCGCACGGCGGAAACTGCGCGCATTCTCCGCGAGCCACGCATCCCACACGTCGCCGGGTTTCGGCAGCGACGCGCCGTGGCGCTCGAGCATGATCGCCTCGGCCATCGCGTCGAGCAGCTCGGCCTTGTTCCTGAAATGCCAGTACAGCGTCGGCGACTGCACGCCGAGCCGTTCGGCGAGCCGCCGCGTCGACAGCGCGTCGATGCCCACTTCGTTCAGCAGTTCGAGCGCCGCGCGCAATACCGTGTCGCGCGTCAGCCGCGCGCCTGTGTCCTTCATCTCTATCACCGATAGGGAAACTGTGGAATAATCCTCACTCTATCATCGATAGAGTAATGCCCTTGAATCCGTCCCTGATTGCCATTCTCGCCACGGTCCTGCTCGACGCGATCGGCGTCGGGATCGTGATGCCGATCCTGCCGGGCCTGCTGCGCGCGCTCGCCGGCGCGGGCAGCACCGACACCCACTACGGCATCCTGCTCGCGCTGTACGCGTTCGCGCAGTTCCTGTGCGCGCCGCTGCTCGGCGCGCTGAGCGACCGTCTCGGCCGCCGCCCGGTGCTGCTCGCGTCGCTCGCGGGCGCCGCGCTCGACTATCTGCTGATGGCGCTCGCGCCGACGCTCACGTGGCTTTACGTCGGGCGGCTGATCGCCGGCATCACCGGCGCGAACGTCGCGGTCGCGACCGCGTACGTGACCGACGTGACGGCCGAACCCGACCGCGCACGGCGCTTTGGCCAGCTCGGCGCGATGATGGGCATCGGCTTCATCGCCGGCCCGCTGATCGGCGGGCTGCTCGGCGCGCTGCACCTGCGTGCGCCGTTCGTCGCGGCCGCGTTGCTCAACGCGCTGAATCTCGTGCTCGTGTGGCGTGCGTTGCCGGAATCGCGGCCGTGCGCGGCCCGGGAAGGCCGGACGGCCGGCACGCTCAACCCGTTCGCGAGCCTGCGCCGGCTGAGCGGCGCGCCCGCGCTCGCGCCGCTGGTCGGCATCTACGTGATCGTGGCACTCGTGTCGCAGGCGCCCGCGACGCTGTGGATCCTGTACGGCCAGGAGCATTTCGGCTGGTCGACGCCGGTCGCCGGACTGTCGCTCGCCGGCTACGGCGCATGCCACGCGCTCGCGCAGGCGTTCGCGATCGGGCCGCTGATCGCGCGGCTCGGCGAGCGGCGCGCGCTCGCACTGGGGCTGGCAGGCGATGCGCTCGGGCTTGCGGTCATCGCGTTCGCCACGGCCTCATGGGTGCCGTTTGCACTGCTGCCGCTGTTCGCGGCCGGCGGCATGACGCTGCCGGCGTTGCAGGCGATGCTCGCGCGGCAGGTGGACGATACGCGCCAGGGCGAACTGCAAGGGACGCTGGCGAGCGTGGCGAGCCTGATCGGCGTCGCGGGGCCGCTGGTCGTTACCGCAACCTACGCGGCGACGCGCGCGACGTGGCCGGGGCTCGTGTGGGCCGCGGCCGCGCTGCTGTACCTGTTCGTGCCGCCGTTGCTGGCCGGCGCGCGCCCGGCGAACGCACCGCGAGCGTCCGCTTGAGCGTCGGGGGGGGGGCGCCGGCCATACTGAGCGCTCGAGCGGCCGAAAAAAAAGCCGCCCGGATCGATCCCGGGCGGCTTTCCTTGCTGCATCTGCTGCGGCAATGCGTCAGACCACGACCGTCTGCGCCTCGCCTTCGCGGGTCGCACGCACGGTGCCGATCTTCCACACCTGTTCGCCGGCGGCCGTCAGGTCGGCGAGCGCTGCGTCGGCATCGGCCGCCGAGACGATCACGGCCATGCCGATCCCGCAGTTGAACACGCGGTGCATTTCCGCATCGGCGACGCCGCCGTGCTCCTGCAGCCACTTGAACAGCGGCGGCAGCGGCCATGCCTTCTGGTCGAGCTCCGCGGTGAGACCTTCGCGCAGCACGCGCGGAATGTTCTCGACAAGGCCGCCGCCGGTGATGTGCGCCATGCCCTTCACCGTCAGCTTCTGCATCAGCGCGAGCAGCGGCTTCACGTAGATGCGCGTCGGCGCCATCAGCGCGTCGGCGAGCGAGCGGCCGTGGAAATCGGCGGACAGATCCGGGTTCGCGCGCTCGATGATCTTGCGCACGAGCGAGAAGCCGTTCGAGTGAATACCGCTCGATGCGAGGCCGAGCACGACGTCGCCTTCGGCGATCGTGCTGCCGTCGATGATCTTGCTCTTCTCGACCGCGCCGACCGCGAAGCCGGCCAGGTCGTATTCGCCGTCCGGGTACATGCCCGGCATTTCGGCCGTTTCACCGCCGATCAGCGCGCAGCCCGACAGTTCGCAGCCCTGCGCGATGCCCTTGACGACGGTGGCGGCCGTGTCGACGTCGAGCTTGCCGCACGCGAAGTAGTCGAGGAAGAACAGCGGCTCGGCGCCCTGCACGAGGATGTCGTTCACGCTCATCGCGACGAGATCCTGGCCGACGGTGTCGTGCTTGTTCAGATGAAAGGCCAGCTTGAGCTTGGTGCCCACGCCGTCGGTGCCCGACACGAGCACGGGCTCCTTGTACTTCTTCGGCACTTCGAACAGCGCGCCGAACCCGCCGATGCCGCCGAGCACGCCGTCGCGCAGGGTTTTCTTCGCAAAAGGCTTGATCTTGTCGATGAGCGCGTCGCCGGCGTCGATGTCGACACCTGCGTCGCGATAGGACAGACCCTGAGCGTCGGGAGCGGATTTCGGAGGATTCATGGGGGAATGCGAGAAGGTCGGTAAAATGCGATTTTACCCGAAGCCGGCCCGTTGGCCGGAATTCCGAGCACCGAATCGTCAGGGATTGCATCTTGGTCAACACGTCCCCGTTTTCATCGCCGGGCGAAGCGCGCCGAAGCCCGCGCCGCGCCGCCGTGCGTACGGTCGCGCGTGAAGCCGGCCGAGGCGCCTTCCCGCGCGCGCGCCCGGCGTACGGCACGCGTTTTTTCAACCGATCCGCACTGTGACTGCTGTGTCCCGTCAACTGACGCTCGATCTCGGCACGCCGCCGCCCGCCACGTTCGACAACTTCATCATGAGCGACGAGAACGACGAGCTCGTCACGCGCCTGCAGAAGCTCGATCTCGCGCTCGCGGCCGGCCCCGTGCCGGACCGGTCGTTCTATATCTGGGGCGAGCCCGGCAGCGGCCGCACCCACCTGCTGCAGGCGCTCGTGAGCGATGCGTCGTACGGCTATGCGCGCTACCTGAGCCCGCAGAGCCCGCTCGGCGCGTTCACGTTCGACCCGCGCATCGGCATCTACGCGATCGACGACTGCGACCGGATGAGCGACACGCAGCAGGTCGCGCTGTTCAACCTGTTCAACGAAGTGCGCGCGCACCCGTCGAGCGCGTTCGTCGCGGCGGGCCCGGCGGCGCCGCTCGCGCTCGACGTGCGCGAGGATCTGCGCACGCGCCTCGGCTGGGGGCTCGTGTTCCACCTGTCGCCGCCGTCCGACGCCGGCAAGATCGCCGTGCTCAAGCTCGCGGCGAAGGAGCGCGGGATCGCGCTCACCGACGACATCGCCGCGTACCTGCTGACCCATTTCCGGCGCGACATGCCGAGCCTGATGGCCTTGCTCGACGCGCTCGACCGCTTCTCGCTCGAGCAGAAACGCGCGGTCACGCTGCCGCTGCTGCGCCGGATGCTCGCGCGTCCCGGCGACGACATCACACCACCGGGCACGGGCCCGAACCGCTTCGAGTAAAATGCGCTTCCATGACTAATCTGGCACTCTTTGACCTCGATCACACGCTGATCCCCACCGATAGCGACCACGAATGGGGTCGCTTCATGGTGAAGCTCGGCATCGTCGACGCGGAAAGCTTCTCGCGTCAGAACGACCAGTTCTTCGCCGACTACAAGGCCGGCAAGCTCGACATCCACGCGTACCTGTGCGCGATGCTCACGCCGCTCGCGAAGTATTCGCGCGCGCAACTGGCCGAATGGCACGAGCAGTACATGCACGAGGTGATCCGCCCCGCGATGACGCCCGCCGCGCTCGAACTCGTGCGCAAGCACGTCGATGCCGGCGACCTGTGCTGCGTCGTGACGGCCACCAACGAATTCATCACGCGTCCGATCGCGACCGCGTTCGGCGTCGACACGCTGATCGCGTGCGAGGTCGAAACGACCGACGGGCATCCCGACTCGCCGTACACGGGCCGGCCGACCGGCACGCCGAGCTATCGCGAAGGCAAGATCGTGCGCACCGAAGCATGGCTCGCATCGCTCGGCAAGCACTGGGACGACTTCGAACATAGCTACTTCTACAGCGACTCGCACAACGACATCCCGCTGCTCGAGAAAGTCACCGACCCGATCGCGACCAACCCTGACGACACGCTGCGCGCGCATGCAAGCAACCGCGGCTGGCGTATCCTCGATCTCTTCTGAACGTCGTGATCAAAAAATTCATCCGCAAGCTGCTCGGCCAGGACGAAACCGAGCAAACGCCTCCCGCCGCGGCCCCGGCCGACGAAGCGGCCCCAGCCGCCCCGCGCGCCCCGAAGGGCGCCCGCGGCGGCGCGAAGAAACCGCGCAGCAACCATGAGCCGACCGTCGTGCCGGCCAGCGTGCACGGCATCAACCCGGCGCTGATCTCGAAGAACGCGGTGCGCGTGACCGACACGCTGCAGCAGGCGGGCTTTCGCGCATTCATCGTCGGCGGTGCGGTGCGCGACCTGCTGCTCGGCATCGCGCCGAAGGACTTCGACGTCGCGACCGACGCGACGCCGACCGAGGTGCAGCGCCTGTTCCGCCGCGCGCGCCTGATCGGCCGCCGCTTCCAGATCGTGCACGTGCAGTTCGGCCAGGAGCTGATCGAGGTGTCGACGTTCCGCGCGCTGGTCGACGCGCCGCCCGAGGCGGCCGCGGCTGCGGCCGAGCCGCCGAGGCGCCTGAAGCGCGACGAACTCGATCGCCGCACGCACGCGGTCGACGCGAGCGGCCGCGTACTGCGCGACAACGTGTGGGGCGAGCAGCACGAGGACGCCGCGCGCCGCGACTTCACGATCAACGCGATGTACTACGACCCGTCGACGCAGACGGTGCTCGACTACCACGACGGGATGGCCGACGTACGCGCCCGCCTGCTGCGGATGATCGGCGATCCGGCCACGCGCTTTCGCGAGGATCCGGTGCGGATGCTGCGCGTCGTGCGCTTCGCGGCGAAGCTCGATTTCGAGATCGAGCCGCATACGCGCGAGCCGATCCACGCGCTCGCCGACCTGATCAACAACGTGCCGGCCGCACGCCTGTTCGACGAAATGCTGAAGCTGCTGCTGTCGGGCCATGCGCTCGCGTGCCTGAAGAAGCTGCGCAAGGAAGGCCTGCATCACGGGCTGCTGCCGCTGCTCGACGTCGTGCTCGAACAGCCGCAGGGCGAGAAGTTCATCACGCTCGCGCTGAACAACACCGACGCGCGCGTGCGCGCCGGCAAGCCGGTGTCGCCGGGCTTCCTGTTCGCGACGCTGCTGTGGCACGACATGCGCCAGCGCTTCGAGCAATACACGGCCGAGGGCGAAATCCCGGTGCCGGCGCTGCATCGCGCGATGGACGACGTGCTCGACATGCAGACCGAGAAACTCGCGATCCACAAGCGCTACTCGGCCGACATGCGCGAGATCTGGGGCCTGCAACTGCGCCTCGAGAAACGCTCGGGCCGCAGCGCGATGCGGCTGCTGGAACACCAAAGGTTTAGAGCGGGGTATGATTTCCTCCTGTTACGCTGCGAATCCGGCGAGCTCGATGCGGAAGTCGGACAGTGGTGGACGGATTTCATCGAAGGCGACGCGGCCGCTCGCGAGGCATTGCTCACGCAGGGCGGCTCGAAGGAAAAATCGCCCCGCAAGCGGCGCCGCCGCGGCGGTGCGCGAAACCGCAAGCCGGGTGAAGGTGCCGCCGAGCAGGCGCCGGATACCGCGGGCGGGTCCGACGACTGACGCGCCCGCCGGCGAACGACGTAGGAAGTGATGCCATGACGGTTGCATATATCGGACTGGGGGCGAATCTCGGCGATGCGCGCCAGACCTTGAAGGACGCGGTGGTGTGCCTCGCGCAGCAGCGCACCATCTCGATCCTCGGCAAATCGAGCCTGTATCGCACGGCGCCGTTCGAAGCGGGCGGCGACGACTACTACAACTGCGTCGTCAAGCTCGACACGACGCTGTCGGCCCGTGAGCTGCTCGCGCTTTGCCAGAAGATCGAGCATCACTTCGGCCGCGAGCGTCCGTATCGCAATGCGCCGCGCACGCTCGACCTCGACATCCTGCTGTTCGGCGCCGATTCGATCGACGAACCCGACCTGATCATCCCCCACCCGCGCCTTACCGACCGCGCGTTCGCGCTCGTGCCGCTCGTCGAGATCGAGCCGGCGCTCGACATCCCCGCGCGCGGCCGTGCCGACGCCTTTCTCGCCGCCGTCGCCGATCAGCGCGTCGAAAAGGTGCAGACCTGCCAGTGCCCGATGCAGAAAGCGCTCGCGGCCAGCGCAGACGCCGACAAGACCCGCTGCCGATGAACTCGACTCCGCTGACCGTCACCGCGCCCGACCTGCGCGCCCCGCACCGCTATCTCGTGATCGAAGGCCCGATCGGCGTCGGCAAGACGACGCTCGCGCGCCTGCTCGGCGAGCGCTGGTCGATGCAGGCGCTGCTCGAGCGCCCGCAGGACAACCCGTTCCTCGAACGCTTCTACCGCGACACCGCGCGCTACGCGCTGCCCGTCCAGTTGTCGTTCGCGCTGCAGCGCGCGCAGCAGGCGCGCGAGCTGATCGGCGCGCTCGACACCGGCCGCCCGGTCATCGCCGATTTCATGCCGCAGAAGAACGACATCTTCGCGCGGCTGAACCTGCCGGAAGACGAATGGCAACTGTATCGCTCGGTCGCCACGCACGTCGACGTGCCGCAGGCGCCGTCGCCCGACCTCGTCGTCTATCTGCAGGCCAGCCCCGAAGTGCTGTTCTCGCGCATCCAGAAGCGCGGGCTGCCGATGGAGCTGCAGATCAGCGATGCGTACCTGCGCTCGCTCGTCGACGCGTACAACGAATTCTTCTACCACTACGACCGCACGCCGGTGCTGACGGTCGCAGCCGAGCACCTGAACCCGCTGGATTCCCCCGAAGACCTTGCCCTGCTGGTCGAGCGCATCGAGACGATGCGCGGCCGCAAGGAATTCTTCGTCAAGGGCGAGACGACGCGCTGACGCGTCATCGCCCGTCGTTCTTCCCCACCGACCCGGATTTCCCATGACCTATCTCCAGGAATCGAGCCGGCCTGCCGTGACGGTACCCAAGCTGCAGGCAATGCGCGACGCCGGCGAGAAGATCGCGATGCTGACCTGCTACGACGCGAGCTTTTCCGCGCTGCTCGATCGCGCCGGCACCGACGTGCTGCTGATCGGCGATTCGCTCGGCAACGTGCTGCAGGGCCACACGACCACGCTGCCCGTGTCGCCCGACGACATCGCGTACCACACCGCGTGTGTCGCGCGGGCTCAACCGCGCGCGCTGGTCGTCGCCGATCTGCCGTTCGGCACGTACGGAACGCCGGCCGACGCGTTCGCGAACGCGGTCAAGCTGATGCGCGCGGGCGCGCAGATGGTGAAGCTCGAAGGCGGCGAATGGCTCGCCGATACGATCCGCTTCCTCGTCGAGCGCTCGGTGCCCGTGTGCGCGCACCTCGGACTCACGCCGCAATCGGTGCATGCGTTCGGCGGCTTCAAGGTCCAGGGCAAGACGGAAGCCGGCGCCGCGCAACTGCTGCGCGACGCGCGCGCGATCGAGGATGCCGGCGCGCAGCTCGTCGTGCTCGAAGCCGTGCCGACGCTCGTCGCGGCCGAAGTCACGCACATGCTGAAGATTCCGACGATCGGCATCGGCGCGGGCGTCGACTGCTCGGGGCAGGTGCTCGTGCTGCACGACATGCTCGGCGTGTTCCCCGGCAAGCGGCCGCGTTTCGTTAAGGATTTCATGCAGGGGCAGCCGAACATTCAGGCGGCCGTCGAAGCGTACGTGCGCGCCGTGAAGGACGGCACGTTCCCGGGCCCGGAGCATTCGTTCTGATTTCGGACGAGATGGCGGCTCGATGCGAAGGCAAAGGCCGCCACCTGCTCGACGACACCCGTCGTTCGATTTGGCAGCACTGCATTTTCAAACACGTCCTATATCCGTAGGCCTTCGTTGCGGAGACCATTGCGCTTCCATCATTCCACGGAGGCGAAATGTCCCACGTATACGAACGCGCAGCCGAATTGGCCGGCGAACCACTACAAGGCGATGGTGAGTGCGTTGCGCTCGTGAAGGTCCATACCAAAGTGGGCGCGACCTCGGGCTGGCGACCGGAAAAGACGGTAAAGGGCGATTCGACCATTCGTCCGGGCACGGTCATCGCGACCTTCGAAAGCGAACAATATCGGAACAGGTCGTACGGCAACCATGCGGCGTTCTATCTGAGTCAGGATTCGAAAGGCATCTACGTCATCGAACAATGGCGCAGTCTGTCGAAAATCCGGAAACGGCACATCCGGTTCCAGGGCAAGGACAGAAACGGTCGCTATATCGATCCGAGCAACAACGCCGATGCGTTCTCGGTGGTGCGATGACGATGGCACTCGCCTGTGTTCCAGCCAATGCGGCGCTCGCCGCGTTGCTGACAGCTAGTTGCATCTCGTCGGCGTACGCCACTTCGGCGCCTGTTCAGTGTCCGGCCCGCCTGGCGGTTTCACAGACGGTCAACGGTCCCGCGCCCGACGGCTGGCGCCCTTACGATTCACAGAAGGCACATCCGCTGATCGGCGTGTCGTTTTGGTCCGGGCCGCCCGATCAACTCGCCATGCTCGCCCCATCGAGCGGCGTCAAACGGCGCGATATGCTCATCAACACGTGGCCACTCGCGGAAGCCGAAACCGATTACTGGGTGAGTTGCGAGTATTTCGACACGGCCGCGATCATTGCCCGTCCGCTGGGCACTGCCGCGCGAACCTGCACGGTCCGCTACGACGCGAAGCGGACGCCGCCGAAGATGATCGACTGGCACTGCGTGTGAGGGTGCAGCGGAAGGTGAAGACAATGTCGACGCCCGCTCGAGAACATCTATCACGCGTCGTACACATCGCAATTCCATACGCGTCCCATATTCGCACGGCAATCAAGAGACGATGTATTCCATTCAAGGGCAAGGACAAAAATGGCCGTTACATCGATCCGAGCAACAATGCCGATGCATTTTCGGTGGTGAAATGATGACGTTCATCCGCCAAACGCCGTACCGGCTGCTCACCATTACCGCGTTCGCATTCAGTTCGCTCACTGCCTTACCGGTGTCCGCTGCCACGTCAGATTGCCCCGCACGCATTGCCGTCACCCAGCAGCTCGACGGTCAACCACCCGATGGCTGGAAAAACTTCGACACGCAACGCACCTATCCGCTTGCCGGTGTCACCTTCTGGTCGGGGCCGCCGGACCGGATAATGTCATTGCTGCCCAATCGCTCGCGCACCGAGCCCAAAAGCGATGTGTACACCTGGTCGCTGGCCGAAGCCCGTGAAGACTACTGGGTCTCGTGTGACTACGGCAATACGAGCGTCGTGATCGCACGGCCACTCGGCAAACATGCGCAAACTTGCGTCGCGCGCTATAAACGAGGGCACGCCATCGTACAAACCTGGCAATGTACGCCACGAAAGTAATCCGTTCAGGCCGATGCGCAGTCGCGAATCAGCCGCGCCGTCATCGGCCCGCGCAACGCATTGCAGATCATCAATTCGTCTGCGTTCAGCACATCGTCGAGCGTCAGCGCGCGCTCCGTTGCGTTTAGCGCCGGATCGTCCAGCAGCACGCCGCGCATCACGCCCGGCAGCACGCCGGAAGCCAGCGGCGGCGTCACCCATTGCCCGTCGAGCTTCACGAACAGGTTCGAGCGCCCGCCTTCCGTCACCTCGCCGCGCTCGTTGACGAACAGCATGTCGAATCCGCCGAGTGCTTCGGCCGCCTGCCACGCGCGGTCGTATTCGGCACGGCGCGTGGTCTTGTGCAGCAGCAGCGCGTCGCTCGCGCAGGTCGGCGCAAAGCCGTGCTCGGACGCGAGCATCACGCTAACCGGCCCGGTGGGCAGCGCCTTCAGCGGTGCGGCCGTGATGTCGACCGCGCCGTCCTTCGCGAGCGCGAGCTTCATCCGGTATGGACTGTCACCGTCGAGCGCCGCGCAGCGTGCATCGATCTCGCGATGCAGCGTGTCGGCGTCGAAGCGGAAGCCGAACGCATCGGCACTGCGCTGCAGCCGCGCGAGATGGCGCTCCAGATGCCGGATGCCGTCCGCGCGCGTCGCGGCGGCGGTTTCAAATAGCTGGAAGCCGGGGTCGGCATCGGTCAGGAATCGCGCTTTCAATTCGCACTCCGCATATTCGTCGGCCGCGACGCTGTCGAGCACGATGCCCGCGCCGACGCCCATCGTGCCGCGCCGCCGGCCGGCCGCGGCGATGCCCGTGCCGTCCGCGTCATTATCGACGCCAGCCGCATCGAGCGTCAGCGTCCGGATCGCGACCGACAGGCAGAAATCGCCGCAGGACGCCGCACGGCCCGGCGACGCACCGGCGCCGTCAACCTGTCGCGCGGCGCCGTGGCTCGCCGACGGAACGTCTTTCGCGGCGTCCTCCACGGCGCCGTCCCGCGGCGCATCGAGCCACCCGATCGCGCCCGTATAGAGCCCGCGCGGCGTCGACTCGATCGCGTCGATCAATTCCATCGTCTTGTACTTCGGCGCACCGGTGATCGACCCGCACGGAAACAGCGCGCGCAGCATCTGCGCGAACGTCGTGCCGTCGCGCCAGCCGGCTTCGACCGTCGACGTCATCTGCCACACCGACGCATACGGCTCGACGGAGAACAGCGCCGGCACCTTGACGCTGCCCGTGCGTGCGATCCTCGACACGTCGTTGCGCAGCAGGTCGACGATCATCACGTTTTCCGCGCGGTTCTTCGGATCGCTCGCGAGGAACGCGGCGGCCGCCGCATCGTCGCGCGGATCGGCCGAACGCGGCGCGGTGCCCTTCATCGGCCGCGCGCGCAGCACGTCGCCCTGCTTCTCGACGAACAGCTCGGGCGAGCACGATACGACCCACGCGCCGCCGGGCAGCGCGATCAGCGCGCCGTACCGCACGGGCTGGCGCGCGCGCAGCCGCCGGTACAGCGCGAGCGGCGTGCCGAACACGTCGAAATTCAGCCGGTACGTGTAGTTGACCTGATACGAATCGCCTGCGCGCAGCGCGTCCTGCACCGCGCCGATCGCCGCGTCGAACGCGTCGCGCGACACGCTCTTCGCGACGTGCGCGACACCGGCGATCGACGGCGGGCCGCCGCCATCCTGCTGTGCGAGCCACGCGTCGACTTCGTCGCGCGACAGCCGCTCGCAGCGCGCATACAGCAAAAAGCGCAGCGGGGCATCGCCCGGCTGCGCCTTTTGCAGGTTGCGTCCGAATTCGTAATCGCCGACGACGACCGCATGCAGCCCGTCGCGCAGATCCCGCGCGAGCGCCGCATCGATGGCGTCGAGCTGCGCCGGGTCCGTGCACACGCGTTCGCGCACGAAGCCCGAATACAAACGACTCGACCGCGCGGACGCGGTCGAGTCGCAATCGTCCAAGAGCGCGAACGACGCGCTCTCGTTGCCTTCAGTCATGCCCGTTACTCGAAGAAGCTCTTCACCCGGTCGAACCAGCTCTTGCTCTGCGGGCTGTGACGCGCGCCGCCTTCGGCCAGCGACTTCTCGAACTGCTTGAGCAGGTCGCGCTGCTGGTCGGTCAGCTTCACGGGCGTCTCGACCTGCACGTGCACGTACAGATCGCCCGCGATGCTCGAACGCAGCCCCTTGATGCCCTTGCCGCGCAGGCGGAACGTCTTGCCCGACTGCGTGCCTTCCGGCACCGGGAACGATGCACGGCCGGCCAGCGTCGGCACCTCGATCTCGCCGCCGAGTGCGGCGGTCGTGAACGGAATCGGCATCTGGCAATGGAGATCGTCGCCGTCGCGCTCGAACACCGAGTGCGGCTTGATGTGGATCTCGACGTACAGGTCGCCCGGCGGCCCGCCGTTGATGCCCGGCTCGCCGTTGCCGGCCGAGCGGATCCGCATCCCGTCGTCGATCCCGGCCGGAATCTTCACTTCGAGCGTCTTGGTTTCCTTCACCTTGCCCGACCCGTGGCAATGCGCGCACGGCTCGGGGATGTAGGTGCCGGTGCCATGACACTTCGGGCAGGTCTGCTGGATGCTGAAGAAGCCCTGCGACATGCGCACCGTGCCCTGGCCGTGACAGGTCGGGCAGGTTTCCGGCTTCGTGCCGGGCTTCGCACCCGAGCCGTGGCAGACTTCGCACGACACCCAGCTCGGCACGCGGATCTGCGTGTCGTAGCCGTGCGCGGCCTGCTCGAGCGTGATTTCCATGCTGTAGCGCAAGTCGGCGCCGCGATACACCTGCGGGCCGCCGCGGCCGCCGCGCGCGGCACCGCCCGCGGCCTGGCCGAAGATGTCGCCGAAGATGTCGCCGAACGCATCCGCGAAGCCGCCGAAGCCCTGCGCGCCCGCACCGCCCATGTTCGGATCGACGCCCGCGTGGCCGTACTGGTCGTACGCGGCCCGCTTCTGGCCATCCGACAGCATTTCATAGGCCTCCTTCGCCTCCTTGAAATGCTCTTCCGCATCCTTGCTGTCCGGATTGCGGTCAGGGTGATACTTCATCGCAAGCTTGCGATATGCCTTCTTGATTTCGTCGTCGCTCGCATTCTTCGCGACGCCCAGAACCTCGTAGTAATCCCGTTTCGCCATATCGATTCACTGTGCCGCCACGCATCGCGCACGCGGCGGCTCCTTTCGCCCGCAGTAAAGTCTCTCGACTCGTCTGGCGCTGCACCGTCCGCGGACGGCTCGCGCAGCACCCGCCAAAAAACAAATGTGCCCGGAGGGCCGCAAGGCCCGCCAGGCGTGGAGTCGATCCGGCCATCCGGAAGGAAAGACAGACCGCTTTTCAGCCGCTGGTCAGTCGCGCCGCGCGCGTTTTCGCGCGCGCGGCATGCGGTGCCATTGCAACCTGGCTTAGTCCTTCTTCACTTCCTTGAACTCGGCGTCGACGACGTCGTCGGCAGCCTGTTGCGCACCGCCCGCGTGGGCCGCGCCTTCCGCCGCACCGGCCGCGCCGGCCGCACCTGCCTGCTGGGCCTGCATGTCGGCGTACATCTTCTCGCCGAGCTTCTGCGAGACCTTGCCGAGCTCCTCGACCTTCGCGTCGATCGCGGCCTTGTCGGCCGACGTGTCCTTCAGCACGTCCTCGAGCGACTTCAGCGCCGCTTCGATCGCTTCCTTCTCGCCCGCGTCCAGCTTGTCGCCGTACTCGGTCAGCGCCTTCTTCGTGCTGTGAACCAGCGCGTCGCCCTGGTTGCGCGAATCGGCCAGCTCGCGCAGCTTGTGGTCTTCCGCTGCGTTCGCTTCCGCGTCCTTGATCATCTGATCGATTTCAGCCTCGGACAGGCCCGAGTTCGCCTTGATCGTGATCTTGTTTTCCTTGCCGGTCGCCTTGTCCTTCGCGCCGACGTGCAGGATGCCGTTCGCGTCGATGTCGAAGGTCACTTCGATCTGCGGCACGCCGCGCGGGGCCGGCGGAATGCCTTCGAGGTTGAACTCGCCGAGCAGCTTGTTGCCCGCAGCCATTTCGCGTTCGCCCTGGAACACCTTGATCGTCACGGCCGACTGGTTGTCGTCCGCCGTCGAATACACCTGGGCGTGCTTCGTCGGGATCGTCGTGTTCTTGTTGATCATCTTCGTCATCACGCCGCCGAGCGTCTCGATACCGAGCGACAGCGGGGTCACGTCGAGCAGCAGCACGTCCTTGCGGTCGCCCGACAGCACCTGGCCCTGGATCGCCGCGCCAACCGCGACGGCTTCGTCCGGGTTCACGTCACGGCGCGGGTCCTTGCCGAAGAACTCCTTCACCTTCTCCTGCACCTTCGGCATGCGGGTCTGGCCGCCGACCAGGATCACGTCGTCGATGTCCGACACCTTGACGCCTGCGTCCTTGATCGCGATGCGGCACGGTTCGATCGTGCGCTCGACGAGGTCTTCCACCAGCGCTTCCAGCTTCGCGCGGGTGATCTTCAGGTTCAAGTGCTTCGGGCCCGACGCGTCCGCCGTGATGTACGGCAGGTTGATTTCGGTCTGCTGGCTCGACGACAGCTCGATCTTCGCCTTTTCGGCGGCTTCCTTCAGGCGCTGCAGCGCGAGCACGTCCTTCGACAGGTCGACGCCCTGCTCCTTCTTGAACTCGCCGATGATGTAATCGATGATGCGCTGGTCGAAGTCTTCGCCGCCGAGGAACGTGTCGCCGTTGGTCGACAGCACTTCGAACTGCATTTCGCCGTCGACGTCCGCGATCTCGATGATCGACACGTCGAACGTGCCGCCGCCGAGGTCATACACGGCGATCTTGCGGTCGCCCTTCTCGGCCTTGTCGAGGCCGAACGCGAGCGCGGCCGCGGTCGGCTCGTTGATGATCCGCTTGACTTCGAGGCCCGCGATGCGGCCGGCGTCCTTGGTCGCCTGGCGCTGGCTGTCGTTGAAGTACGCCGGCACCGTGATCACGGCTTCCGTGACCGGCTCGCCGAGGTAGTCTTCGGCCGTCTTCTTCATCTTGCGCAGCACTTCGGCCGACACCTGCGGCGGCGCGAGCTTTTCGCCGTGCGCTTCGACCCATGCGTCGCCGTTGTCGGCCTTGATGATCGCATACGGCATCAGGCCGATGTCCTTCTGGACTTCCTTCTCTTCGAAGCGGCGGCCGATCAGGCGCTTCACCGCGAACAGCGTGTTCTTCGGGTTGGTCACCGACTGGCGCTTGGCCGGCGCGCCGACGAGCACTTCGTTGTCGTCCATGTACGCGATGATCGACGGCGTGGTGCGAGCGCCTTCCGAGTTCTCGATGACCTTGACCTGGTTGCCTTCCATGATGGCGACGCACGAGTTCGTGGTGCCGAGGTCAATACCGATGATCTTTCCCATTTTTTCCTAATCTCCAGAAATGCTTGTTTGCTGCGCGAAACGCCACGTTTTTGGGCGGTTTCGCACGCCAGAATTCAACTCTGTTCCCGAAATGCGTCCGCCCGATCCGTTTTCAAGACCCGACGAGCGATGCGGATATTAAATTTTTTCAATCGCCGCCGGCCAGCGGATCGTGCGGGCCGCCCTCGCCGGACGGCGCACCGGCCGCCGCGGCACCGGCCGCCGCGGCAATCTTCCCGCGTGCCGCCGCGACGGCTGCCTGGAACTGCGCGAGGCCATGCCAGCCCGTCGCGCGGCCCAGCCGCTTGCCGCGATGGAAGAAGAACCACGTCGGCACGCCGTGCAGCCCGAAGCGGCGCCCCAGCTGATGGTGCTCGTACACGTTGCAATGGAACCACTTCAGGCCCAGCGCGCGGATCGCGTCGGGCTGGGCGAGCATCGCCTTCTTCGCGATTTCGCAGTTGAAGCAGTCGACACCCCAGAAGAACACCACGGCCAGCGCATCGCCCGCGCCGTCGACGGCCGCGTCGAACGTGCCGGCGTCGAGCGCCTGCATGTCGAACGCGTCGAACGCGGCCGGATCGACGCCGGCGGGCACCATGTCGGCCGCCTTACTTCGGCTGCGCGACGGTGACGAGCGCGGGGCGCAGCACGCGGTCGGCGATCATGTAGCCCTTTTGCAGCACCGCGACGACGGTGTTCGGCTCCTGCTCGGCCGGCACCATCGAAATGGCCTGGTGCTGGTGCGGATCGAACTTCTCGCCGACCGGATTGATCGCGACGACGCGGCCCTTCTCGAGCGCGCTCGTCAACTGGCGCAGCGTGAGCTCGACGCCCTCGCGCACCTTCGCGATGTCGCCGGAGGTATCGTTGACGGCCGCTTCCAGGCTGTCCAGCACGGGCAGCAGGTGCTCCGCGAAGCTCTCGATCGCGAACTTGTGCGCCTTCGACACGTCGTCCTGCGCGCGGCGGCGCACGTTCTCGGTTTCGGCCTTCGCCCGCAGGAAGCTTTCCTGGAGCTCGGCGACCTTGGCTTGAGCCTCCGCGAGCGCCGCGTCGGCGGCTTCGGCGGCGGGTGCGGCGCCTTGCTCCGCCTGCTTCTCGCTGCCGATGTCTTCGGCCGATTGGGTAGCCGGGTTCTCTTGCGTGTTTTCCATGTCGCTGAAAGTCGATTAGAGGTTGAAGCCAAA
Organism: Burkholderia sp. AU44665; assembly: GCF_030504405.1. NCBI lineage: Bacteria > Pseudomonadati > Pseudomonadota > Betaproteobacteria > Burkholderiales > Burkholderiaceae > Burkholderia > Burkholderia sp. AU44665. Next base: position 509,935 of record NZ_JAUJRI010000002.1, read on the forward strand.
TCGGCAACCGCCGGACGTATACCCGGCGGCACCGCACATTACTGGTGCAAATAAGGGCGAAAACTGCGGTTTCAAGAGGGTTATTCGCCGGCATTCTCCAATGCCGCGAAACAACCGCGCGTCTGCCGGGGCAGGCGCCGCATCGTCCGCCGCCTCGGGCGAAACGGCCTGTAACAACGCTTACCCGGCAAGTACTAGCTGCACACAGGCCGGCTGCACTACACTCCACTCAAGCGTCGGAAAAGCGTGTTTACCCTAGCTGACCGCCGCGTGACCTTCCACCTGGCGCCGTTTTCACCCTTGTTCTCGAGGGGAGTACCGTGAAACTGACCTTTGCGATATCGGTGGTCGCGCTGGTACTCATTGCCGGCACCACCACCATCTGCCTGTCGGGGGCAGTCACCGACCGCACGACCGAATACGGCAGCGCGCGGGCGACGTTCGACCAGATGTTCAGCTCCCACCAGAAAATCTGTCGATGATGCGCCTGTCGCGCTTCGTCGGCCGGCCGTGCAATTCGGCCGCCGGCTCGCGATACGTCCGGCGCCGCTCCAGTTCGGCGAGCCGCGCGGCTCGCCCCGCAGCCGTTTCCTCGTAGAGCGTCTGCGCGACGCTCGCGGGCCCGCGCACGTCGCACACGCCCAGCACGGCAATGTGCCAGACGATGCCGTCGATCGCAATCTCGACCTCGTCGCCCACCCGTACGTCCTTCGCCGGCTTGACCGCCGCGCCGCCGATCTTCACGTGCCCCTTGTCGACCGCATCGGTCGCGAGCGAGCGCGTCTTGAAGAATCGGGCTGCCCACAGCCATTTGTCGATGCGCAGCTTCGCGCCCGGCTCCGTGGAAATCCTGTAGTTCATGCAAGCCTCCGCCGGGCCGCCGTGTGAAGGCTGACCGCCGCCCCGGGGAACGGCGAACAACGCGCGCGTGGGAATCGTTTCATCTCAATTGACCGGTTCGGGCTGCGCGGCCTTGACGGGCCAGCCCTGCAGATTTTCCGCGACGATCTCGCCGAGCGCGCCGATCCATGCGGAGGCACCGTTCAGGCACGGAATGCGGTGAAAGGTCTTGCCGCCGCCGGCGAGAAACTCGTCGCGCACTTCCATGCCGATTTCCTCGATCGTCTCGAGGCAATCGGCCGTGAAGCCGGGACAGAACACGTCGGCCCGCCGCACGCCGGCCTCGCCGAATTCGCGCAGGGTCGGCGCGGTATACGGCTGGAGCCATTCGGCCTTGCCGAAGCGCGACTGGAACGTGACGCGGCATTCGGTGGCCGACAGCCCGAGCGCGGCCATCAGCAACGCACCCGTCTGCTGGCACTGGTCGTGATAGGGATCGCCGAGGTCGAGCGTGCGCTTCGGCACGCCGTGGAAACTCAGCACCAGCTTGTCGCCGGCCGCGAAATCGGGCCGGCCGTGCTGCGCCCAGTACTGGCGCACCTGCTCGGCCAGCGCGTGGATATAGGCCGGATGATCGGCGTAGTGCCGCACCGTGCGCACTTCCGGCTGATTGCGCATGCGCGCGAGCGCGCCGAACGCGGCATCGAACGCAGTGGCGGTGGTCGACGCCGAGTATTGCGGATACATCGGCATCAGCAGCACGCGCTCGACGCCCGCGCGCTTGAACTGCGCGAGCGCGTGCGAAATGTTCGGACTGCCGTAGCGCATCGCGTAGTCGACCATCACGTGATAGCCGTTCGACGCGAGCAGGTGCCGCACGCTGTCGGTCTGGCGCTCGGTGTAGACACGCAGCGGCGAGCCCTCGGGCATCCAGACGGCCGCGTATTTCTTCGCGGACGCGCGGCCGCGCAGCGGCAGGATCAGCGTGCGCAGCAGCACCTGCCAGACGGCCTGCGGAATTTCGACGACCCGCGGATCCGACAGGAATTCGGCCAGGTAGCGCCGCACCGCGCGCGGGGTGGGCGCGTCGGGCGTGCCGAGATTGATCAGCAGCACACCGATGCGATGGGCAGCCGCGACACTCGATGGCGGCTCAAGATCGAAACGCATGGGCAGGAACGTGCTCGGGGCACGCAGTCGGACGGCCCTCAATTATAGCGGGCCGCAGCGCTCGGGTCGGCTGGCCGTTCGGCCGACTGGCGGCGCGCGCGACGCCGCGGCACGATGGCGGGACGGCGTCGGGGGCGGTTGCTACTGCTGGCTCAGCGTGAGCGACAGCAGGCGCGCGGTGATGTCGACGATCGGTATCACGCGGTTGTACGCCATGCGGGTCGGGCCGATCACGCCGAGCGTGCCGACGATCTTGCCGTTCACCTCGTAAGGCGCGGTCACGACGCTCATTTCCTCGATCGGCACGAGCGTCGATTCGCCGCCGATGAAGATCTGCACGCCCTGGGCGTGGCTCGACACGTCGAGCAGTTGCAGGAGGCCCGTCTTTTGGTCGAATACGTCGAACAGCTTGCGCAGCCGCGCCATGTCGGACGACAGGTCCGCCACCTCGAGCAGGTTGCGCTCGCCGGAAATCAGCACGGTGTCCTCGGTGTCGGGCACCTCGGTGCTGGCCGTCACGGCCGCGTGCATCAGCGTCGTCATGTCGCCGCGCAACTGGTCGATCTCGTCGCGCAGGCGGCGGCGAACCTCGTCGAACGACAGGCCGGCGAAATGCGCGTTGATGTAGTTGGACGCCTCGGTCAGCTGCGACGGCGAATAGTCGCGCGGCGTCGCGAGCATGCGGTTCTGCACGTCGCCCTCGGGCGTGACGATGATCAGCAGGATGCGCTTGTCGGACAGGCGCATGAATTCGATCTGCTTGAACACGTGGCTGCGACGCGGCGTCAGCACGACGCCCGCGAACTGCGACAGGTTCGACAGCACGCTCGCGGCGGCCGCCACCACCCGCTGCTGCGGCTCGCCGGCCTGCAGCGTGTTCTGCACCTGACGCGCGACGGCCTCCGCGTCGATCGGCGCCTCGACCGTCAGCATCGTGTCGACGAACAGCCGGTAGCCGCGCGGCGTCGGCACGCGGCCGGCCGACGTGTGCGGGCTCGACACGAGGCCGAGCTCCTCCAGGTCGGACATCACGTTGCGGATCGTCGCCGGGCTCAGCTCGAGCCCGGAGTAACGGGACAACGTGCGCGATCCGACTGGCTGACCGTCGGCGATATACCGTTCGATCAGGGTTTTCAGGAGGGTTCGTGCGCGAGGATCTAGCATGGTGGAAAATTTTAGCGCAACCGCGCAAGCACGGCGAGTGGCGTCGGCCACCATTGCGCGGGCCGGCCCGATCCGGCCCCGTCGGCGCACGGGCGGTTCTTTTCGTCAACGAGCTATGGTGTAATGCCGGCATGAAAACCGGTAATCAGTTCAACACTGTCGCGCTCGTCGGCCGGAGCAACACGCCCGGCATCGCCGAGCCGCTCGCCACGCTGGCGGACAGCATTGCCACGCTCGGCTTCGAGGTCGTGTTCGAAGGCGATACCGCGCGGGAAATCGGCATCGCCGGCTACCCGGCGCTCACTCCGGCCGAAATCGGGGCACGAGCGGACGTGGCAATCGTGCTCGGCGGCGACGGCACGATGCTCGGCATCGGCCGCCAGCTTGCGCCGTACCGGACACCGCTGATCGGGATCAACCACGGGCGGCTCGGCTTCATCACCGACATCGCGGCCTCCGACATGCAGGCGCTCGTGCCCGTGATGCTGGCCGGCAAGTTCGAGCGCGAGGAGCGCTCGCTGCTCGAGGCGCGGATCGTACGCGACGGCGAACCGATCTACCACGCGCTCGCGTTCAACGACGTCGTCGTGAACCGCAGCGGCTTCTCCGGGATGGTCGAGTTGCGTGCGTCGGTCGACGGCCGCTACATGTACAACCAGCGCTCCGACGGCCTGATCGTCGCGACGCCCACCGGCTCGACCGCGTATGCGCTGTCGTCGGCCGGCCCGATCCTCCATCCGCAGCTGGCCGGCATCGTGCTCGTGCCGATCGCGCCGCACGCGCTGTCGAACCGGCCGATCGTGCTGCCCGACGATTCGAAGATCGCGATCCAGATCGTCGGCGGCCGCGACGTCAACGTGAACTTCGACATGCAGTCGTTTACGTCGCTCGAGCTGAACGACACGATCGAGGTGCGCCGCTCGAAGCACACGGTGCCGTTCCTGCACCCGATCGGCTACAGCTACTACACGACGCTGCGCAAGAAGCTGCACTGGAACGAACACGCATCGAACGAAGACGACAAGGCGTCCTGACGCCGCTCCGCCCGACACCATGCTCCGCCACCTCTCGATCCGCGACTTCGTCATCGTCGCCGCGCTCGATCTCGAATTCGACAGCGGCTTTTCCGTCTTTTCAGGCGAAACCGGGGCCGGCAAGTCGATCCTGATCGACGCCCTCGCCCTCGCGCTCGGCGAACGCGCCGACGCGAGCGTCGTGCGCACCGGCTGCGGCCGCGCCGACATCACGGCCGAGTTCACGCCGCACGACCGTGTCGCGCGCTGGCTCGACGACCACGCGTTCGACGCCGAGGACACCGTGATGCTGCGCCGCGTGATCGACGCGAACGGCCGGTCGCGTGCGTTCATCAACGGCACCAGCGCGACGCTCGCCCAACTGCGCGAACTCGGCGAGATGCTCGTCGACATCCACGGCCAGCACGCGCACCAGTTGCTGATGCGGCCCGACGCGCAGCGCGAGCTGTTCGACACGCACGCGGGGCTCGTCGCCGATGCCGCGAACGTCGCGCGCGCGTGGCGCGTGTGGCGCGACGCGACGCAGGCGATCGACGCCGCGAAGGCGCACGAGCGCGAATTGCAGCTCGAGCGCGAAAAGCTCGCGTGGCAGCTCGCCGAACTCGACAAGCTCGCTCCGCAAGCCGGCGAATGGGACGAAGTCAGCAACGAACACAAGCGCCTGTCGCATTCGGCGAATCTGATCGAAGGCGTGCGCGGCGCGCTCAACGCGCTGTCCGAGTCCGACGACGCGATGCTCGCGCAGCTCGGCGCGATCGTGTCGAAGCTGCGCAGCCTGGCCGACTACGACACCGCGCTCGGCGATGCGCTGGCATCGCTGGAGCCGGCCGAAATCCAGTTGCAGGAAGCCGTGTATTCGCTGTCGCACTATGCCCAGCGCGTCGATCTCGACCCGGAGCGGCTCGCGCAGGTCGAAACGCGGCTCGACGCGCTGCACTCGACCGCCCGCAAGTTCCGGCTGCCGCCCGACACGCTGCACGAGGAGCATGCGGCGCGCCGCGCGCAACTCGCCGCGCTCGACGCCGCCGCCGATCTCGGCGCGCTCGAGGCCGCGCAGGCCAAGGCGCGGGAAGCCTATCTCGCCGATGCGAAACGCCTGTCGAAGGCGCGCGCGCAGGCCGCGAAGGCGCTCGGCACGGCCGTCACGGCCGGCATGCAGGAACTGTCGATGGCAGGCGGCAGCTTCGAGGTCGCGCTCGTGCCGCTCGCCGACGGCGGCCCGCACGGGCTGGAACAGGTCGAATTCCGCGTGGCCGGGCACCCGGGCGTGCCGCTGCGCCCGCTCGCGAAGGTCGCGTCGGGCGGCGAGCTCGCGCGGATCAGCCTCGCGCTCGCGGTCATCGCCAGCGCCGCGAGCCCGACGCCGACGCTGATCTTCGACGAAGTCGATACGGGAATCGGCGGCGGCGTCGCCGAAGTGGTCGGCCGCCTGCTGCACCAGCTCGGGCGCGACCGCCAGGTGCTGTGCGTGACCCACCTGCCGCAGGTCGCCGCGCGCGGCGACCATCATTTCCAGGTGGCGAAGGGCGCCGACGAGCGCGGCGGCACGGTATCGACCGTTGTCGCGCTCGACCGCGCCAGCCGGATCGAGGAAGTCGCGCGGATGCTCGGCGGGCTCGAAATCACCGCGACCACACGCAAGCACGCGAAGGAAATGCTGGCGGCCTGACGCCGGCTCCACGTTGGTCCGGATGCGGAAAGACCGGCGCATGCGCCGGTCTTTTTTGTTACGGCAGGCCAGCCGCTCGATCGCGGCCGGCCCGCGCCGCCGATCGTACGCCGGATTCGAACGGGCGACTCAAACGCCCGTTTCGACCGCCCCGAACACGCGCGCCCACAGCGCCGTCACGGCCGCCCGCTCGTCGGCCACGAGGGCCGGATCGACGCGCGCCTTCTCCATCCCGTCGAGCCGCAGCTTGTGCTGCAGCTTGCGGTACTTGCGATACGCCGCGCCGACGCGCTCGGCCTCGTCCGCGCCCATCAGCCCGAAGCGCGCGACCTCGCGCAGCAGCGCGATATTGCCGGTATTGCGGATCAGCTCGGCGTCGCTCGACGCGTGCAGCAGCACCCAGTACTGGACGATGAACTCGATGTCGACCATCCCGCCGCGATCGTGCTTCAGGTCGAACAGCCCGGTCTGGTTCGGGTGGCCGGCAAACACCTTGCCGCGCATGTCGACGATCTCCTTCGCGAGGATCGCCCCGTCGCGCGGCGTCGTCAGCACCTGCTGGCGGATCGCCTCGAAAGCCGCGCCGATCCGCGCGTCGCCCGCGCTGTAGCGGGCGCGCGTCAGCGCCTGGTGCTCCCACACCCACGCGGTGTTCGCGGCGTCGCCCTCGCGCAGTTGATAGCGGCGGAATGCGTCGAGATCGGTGACGAGCAACCCGGCCTCGCCGTTCGGCCGCAGCCGCAGGTCGATGTCGAACAGTGCGCCCGCGCCGGTCGCCGTCGTGAGCCACGTGATCAGGCGCCGCGTGAAGGTCGTGTAGACGTCCGCCGAACGCTCGTCCGGATCGTCGTACAGGAAGATCAGGTCGAGATCGGACGCATAGCCGAGCTCCTTGCCGCCCAGCTTGCCGTACGCGATCACCGCGAACATCGGCACGTCGCGATGGCGCTTCGCGAGCTGCGACCAGACGACTTCGATCGTCACGTCGAGCACCGCGTCGGCCAGCTCGGACAGCCGGTCGCTCACGTGCTCGACCGACAGTTGCCCGGCCAGGTCGATCAACAGGATCCGGAACACCTCCGCGTGCTGCGCATGGCGCAGCAGGTCCATCTGCTGCTCGGGGCCGTCGGCCGCGGCGAGCCGCGCGCGCAGCGCCTCCTTGAACGCGGGCCAGTCGAACGGGCTCGCGATCGCCTCGTCGTCGAGCAGCTCGTCGAGCAGCTGCGGGTGGCGGATCAGGTAGCCGCCGCCCCAGCGCGTCGCGCCGAGCACCGACAGCACGCGGTCGAGCGCGGCCGGGTATTCGGTCAGCAGCGCGAGATAGACGCCGCGCCGGCTGACCGTCTCGAGCAGGTCGAACAGGCGCACGATCGTCTCGTCGCGGCGCGCGGCGTCGATCGTCGGCGCGGCGTCGAGCGCGCGCTGCGCGACGCTGTCGAAGCGCTGCCGGCTCTTTTCCGGCAGCCCGGTATAGCGCGACGATTGCCAGATCGCGCGCAGCCGCGCGAGCACGGCGGCCGGATCGGCGAAGCCCAGGCCGTCGAGGCGCGCGACCAGCGCGTCGTCCTCGCCGTCGTCGGCCAGCGCGCCGCTCCAGATCCACGCGGCGGCCGTGTCGTCGCCGGCCGTGCATGGGCCGCCGCCCTTCACCTTGTCCGCGAAGATCTGGTCGAACTGCGCCTCGACGAAGTTCCGGTGCTCGTCCAGCACCGTCATCAGCGCCGCGTAGTCGGCAAACCCGAGCGACGCGGCCAGCGCCGCGCGCTCGTCGGGCTCGACCGGCATCGCGTGCGTCTGCGCGTCGTTGCGGTATTGCAGCCGGTGCTCGAGCGTGCGCAGGAAACGGTAGGCGTCGGTCAGGCGCGCGCATACGTCGTCGCCGATCAGTCCGCGCGCCTGCGCATGCCGCAGCACCGCGAGCGTCGGCCGCACGCGGAACTCCGCATCCTGGCCGCCGCGGATCAACTGGAATACCTGCGCGCTGAACTCGATCTCGCGGATCCCGCCGCGCCCGAGCTTGATGTCGTCGGCCTTGTCGGGCCGCATCGACGCCCGCCGCGCGGCTTCTTGCCGGATCTGCTGATGCAGCGAACGGATCGCGCCGATCACGCCGAAATCGAGATAGCGACGGTACACGAACGGCTTGACGATCGACTCGAGCTGCGCCGCGAGCCGCCGCGCCGCGTCGCTGTCGCCTTCCGACACGAGCCGCCCCTTGATCCACGCATAGCGCTCCCACTCGCGCCCCTGCACGTAGAAATATTCCTCGAGCATGCCGATGCTGCAGACGAGCGGCCCCGAATCGCCGTTCGGGCGCAGCCGCATGTCGACGCGAAACACGTAGCCGTCGGCCGTGACCTCGGACAGCACGCCGATCAGGCGCCGGCCGAGCCGCGTGAAGTATTCCTGCGTGGACAGCGGCGAACGCGTGCCGCCCGTCGTCTCGCCGTCGTCCTCGTAGACGAAGATCAGGTCGATGTCCGACGACACGTTCAGCTCGCGGCCGCCGAGCTTGCCCATCCCGACCACGCCGAGCACGACGCGCTGGCCGTCGGCGCCGCGCGGCTCGCCGTACAGCGCCTCGAGTTCGGCCGACAGCAGCGCGAGCGAACGCTGCACGGCCACTTCGGCGAGATCGGTCATCGCGCCCGTCACTTCGGCGACGTCCGCCAGCCCGCGCAGGTCGCGCTCCGCGACCGCGCCGAACGCCTCCGCGCGCAGTTGCCGCAGCGCGCGCTTCAGTTGCTCCTCGTCCGGCGCGGACGTGCCGGCCGGCGTCGCGAGCAGCTCGGTGAGGCGCGCGTCGAGCCGCGCGCGGCCGAGCGGCGCGGCCGCCCACGCGGCGATCTGCGCGGCCAGCGCGGGCCGGGCGGCCGCCGCGCGGGCAAGGTATCGGGAATAGGACGTGCTGAGCAGGGCGGAAGCGTCGGTCATCGAGAAGCGGGCCTGGCGGAAAGACCGGCGGGCAGCGGGCCGGCACGTGCGCGCCCCGCTGCCGACCGGCCCGAATGGACTCGGCGCGGCCGCGCCGGACGCGCGTGCGCCCGTCGCGACGCCGCGCGCCGGAAAGCCCGTGCCGTACGGCCCCCAACGGCCGCCGACACGAACCCGTGTGATACATTTCAACGTCAGTCTGCAAAACTACCATATCGCCGCCCGTCCGCCGCATGTCCGACCGTCAGGAATCCGCCGTAGCAGCGCCCGAAGCGGGACCTCCGAAGCACGATCATCCGGTCCTGCGTCGCGTGTTCAGGGTGACGCTGGCAGTCGGGATCGGCACCTACTTCGTCGCGTCCGGCGCGTTCCTCGGGCTGCGCTACGTGCTGCTGCCGCGCATCGACGAATACCGCCCGCGCATCGAGCGCGCCGTATCCGACAAGCTCCACGCGCAGCTTTCGATCGGCAAGCTTTCCCCGAACTGGTCCGGCATGCAGCCGGGCGTCGAGCTCACGGACCTGACGATCCGCGGCCGCGACGGCAAGGTCGCGCTGTCGGTGCCGCACGCGACGGCCGCGCTGTCGTGGATGTCGCTGCTGCGGCTGTCGCCCGCGCTGTCGAGCCTGATCGTCGACCAGCCCGACCTCGTCGTCGCGCGCGCGGCCGACGGCTCGCTGAGCGTCGCGGGCGTCGGCGTGGCCACCACCCACGGCGGCAACGACACGTTCGGCACGTGGCTGCTGAAACAGGAGGCGATCGTGCTGCGCGGCGGCACGCTGCGCTGGCGCGACGCGCAGCACGATGCACCGGAGCTCGTGCTGTCGGGCATCCGGCTCGCGGTGCTGAACGACGGCCGCGTGCACAAGGCCGCGCTGCAGGCGCCCGCGAACGGCACGCTGCTGCTCGGCCCGCTCGATTTCCGCGCGCGCTTCAAGCACAAGCCGCTCGCGCCGATCGGCAAGCCGTCGAACTGGACCGGCGACGCGTACCTGTCGACCGGCCCGGTCGACCTGCAGACGCTCGCGCGCTACCTCGACATGCCGCTCACGATCCACGCGGGCCGGATCGACAACGCGATCTGGGCGACCTTCGGCGACGGCCACCTGCGCTCGGCGGGCGGCGATCTGCAAGGCGCCGACGTCGCGCTGCGCGTGCGCCCGACGCAGCCGCGGCTCGACGTGCCGACGGTCCGCTTCGGCTGGGACATGGCGCTCGATGCGGGCCAGGACTACACGCTGCACCTGACGCGCTTCAATGCGGAGCTCGGCCAGCCGCCGCTGCCGGACGGCACGCCGCTCGCCCGCTCGCTCGCGCTGTCGACGCTGACGGCACGCTACCGCGTGCCGACCGCGACCCAGGGACAACTGCTCAGCGTGGTCGGCGACCGCGTCGATCTCGGCATCCTCAGCGAATTCATCCGCGGGCTGCCGCTGCCGGCGCGCCTGCGCAACGAGCTGATCAAGATCGACCCGCGCGGGATGGTGTCGAACTATCACATCGAGGTCGAGCGCGCGAAACCCGCGCACGCCGATCTCGCCGACGAGGACGGGCGCATGGGCGCCGCGCCGATCGTCCGCTACCGCTTCCTCGGCGATCTGCAAGGCATCAGCTTCGCGGCGCAGGAGCCGCCGCCCGGGCTCTCGCCGCGCGGTCACCCGCGCGCCGGCTGGCCGGGCGTCGAGAACCTGTGGGGCCGCGTCGATGCGAACGAGACCGGTGGCTCCGCGCATATCGACACGGTCAACGCGGCGGTCACCGTGCCCGGCGAATTCGACGAGCCGCGCCTGACGTTCGACCGGCTGCGCGGCAACGCCAAATGGACGATCACGCCCGCGCCCGGCGACAAGCACGCGCGCGTCGACGTGTCGCTGCCCGACCTGCTCGTGTCGAACCCCGATGCCGAAATCGCGGTGTCCGGCTCGTACACGAACCCCGGCCACGGCCGCGGCTCGCTCGACCTGCGCGCCGATTTCGCGCGCGCATCGGTCGCGCGCATTCCGCGCTACCTGCCGACCGGGATGTCCGAGCACCTGCGCAACTATCTCGGCCATGCGCTGCAGGACGGCAAGGTGACCAAGGGCGCGTCGATCGTCGCACGCGGCCCGCTCGAGAAATTCCCGTTCGAACACGAGCCGGACGCCGGCGTGTTCCACATCGTCGCACCGTTCACCGGCGGCCGCTTCGAGCCGACGCCGTACCCGCCGCGCAAGCTCGCGAACGGCACGCCGAGCGTCTGGCCGGCGCTCGACGGGATCGACGGCGTGTTCGAACTCGCGCAGAACAAGCTGCGGTTCGACATCGAGCGCGCGCGCTACAAGCGCGTCACGCTGACGAAGGTCGCGGGCCGCATCGACGATCTCGGCAATCCGTCGCACTCGCCGCTGATCATCGACGGCCATGCGCAGGGCCCGCTAGCCGACCTGATCGACTACGCGGACAACAGCTCGCTCGGCACGATGAGCGGCCACATCGGCCAGCGGATCGATGCGCAGGGCCCCGCGTCGCTCGCGCTCAAGATCACGATTCCGCAGCACGTCCCCCATCCGCACACGCACGTCGAAGGCGCGCTCGCGTTCGGCGGCAACACGCTGTCGACGAGCGGCGTGCCGCCGCTGTCGGCCCTGCGCGGCAGCGTCCGCTTCACCGAGGCCGGCGCGTCGCTGCACGGCCTGTCGGGGCGCTTCCTCGGCGGCCCGGTGCGCGCGAACGGCACATTCCGGTCGCATGGCCCGTACGCGGTGGACGTCGACGGCCGGCTCGCGCTCGACGCCGCGCGCGGCCTGAACCTGCACGGCGCGGCCGCCGCGCTGCTCGAACACGTGGTCGGCGACGCACCGTACCAGGTCGCCGTGCGCGGCGCGCCGGGCCGCCTGCCCGACGTCAGCGCGCAATCCGACCTGACGGGCGTCGCGCTGAACTTCCCGGCGCCGTTCGCGAAACCGGCCGGCACGCCGATGCCGTTCCGCTTCACGCTCCAGCCGGCGCCGCAGGCGGACGGCAAACGCCTCGAACACGCCGACCTGACGCTCGGCCCGGTGTCCGCGACCTACCTGCTCGACGCGACGCGCGGCCAGCCGCTGCGCGCGGTGCGCGGCGCGATGGGCATCCACCGGATGCCCGACATGCCGCAGGACGGCGTGAGCGCGGCCGTCGACGTCGCCGAGCTGGACGCCGACGCGTGGCTCGCGCTCGCCCACACGCTGCGGCCCGACACGCCGCGCGCGCCCGCGCCGCCGGCCGCGCCGCGCGTCGATTTCGCGAGCTTCGCGCCGAAGCGCTTCGCGTTCCATTTCGGCACGCTGAAGCTGCTCAAGCGCAACTGGGAGAACGTGATCGTCGGCGCGTCGCACGTCGACGATCTCTGGCAGGCGAACATCGCGTCGAACCAGGTATCGGGCTACCTGTCGTGGGCGCCGGGCGGCGGCCACAACGGCGCGGGCGTGCTCAACGCGCGGCTCGCGAAGCTCGTCGTGCCGCAGAGTGCGCAGCACGATCTCGTCGGCCGCGCGATGAACCTGCCGACGCCGACCGACCGCCCGATGCCGTCGATCGACCTGATCGTCGACCAGGTCGTCGCGCGCGATCACGACATCGGCCGGCTCGTCGTGAACGCGCGCAACATCGACGAAGACGGCACGCCCGTGTGGCAGCTCGACAAGCTCGAACTGTCGAACCCGGCCGCGAAGCTCACGGCCACCGGCAACTGGCGCACGTCGCGCCGCGCGCTCGCCCGCGGCGCCGACGAAAACGACGCGCCGCGCCGCACCGTGTTCGACTTCAAGCTCGACATCGACAACGCGGGCGCGCTGCTCGACCGCGTCGGCCTGCCGCGCACGCTCGCGGACGGTCACGGCTCGGTCACGGGCAAGGTCGGCTGGCGCGGCGGCCCGACCGCGCTGGACTTCCCGTCGCTCGGCGGCCAGGTCGCGGTCGACCTCGAACACGGGAAGATCCTGAAGGTCGACCCGGGCGCGGCGAAACTGCTCGGCGTGCTGAGCCTGCAGAGCCTCGCGCGCTTCCTGACGCTGAACTTCCGCGACGTGGTCGGCAAGGGGCTGCCGTTCGACAAGATCACCGGCACCGGCCGGATTTCGAACGGGATCGCGCGCACCGACGACTTCTCGATGATGACGGGCCCGGCGAACGTCACCGTGCGCGGCGCCGTCGACCTCGGCACCGAAACGCAGGACCTGCATGCGCACGTCGCGCCGAAGATCAGCGCGGGCGCGGCCGCGATCGGGGCAGCCATCATCAACCCGCTGCTCGGCGTCGGCGTGCTGGCCGCGAACTACGCGCTGTCCGAAACGCTGTCGCACGCGTTCGCGCTCGACTACGCGATCACCGGCTCGTGGGCGCACCCGCACATCGAGCGGGTGCGGAGCGATCAGGGTAAGATGAATCACGGTCCGGCCGATGCATCGAGCCAATGAGCGCATATCGCGCCGCAGGGTGCCGGGCCGCACCCCATTTATGACGCAAGCGATTCCGCGATGACCGACCACGCCCGTTCCGCCACGCCCTTCCAGGTCGCCGCGCTGCAGATGGTGAGCGCGCCGGACGTCACCCGCAATCTCGCCGAAGCGCGGCGCCTGATCGCGGAGGCCGCCGGCGAAGGCGCGCAGCTCGTGCTGCTGCCCGAGTATTTCTGCTTCATGGGCCACCGCGACACCGACAAGCTCGCGCTCGCCGAACCGTACCGGGACGGCCCGATCCAGCAATTCCTCGCCGACGCCGCGCGCGACCACGGCATCTGGGTGATCGGCGGCACGCTGCCGCTGAAGGCGCCGCAGCCCGACCGCGTGCTGAACACGACGCTCGTGTTCGATCCGTCCGGCAACGAGGCCGCGCGCTACGACAAGATCCACCTGTTCAACTTCGAGAAAGGCGACGAATCGTTCGACGAGGCGCGCACGATCCGCGCGGGCGACACGGTCGTCGCGTTCGACGCGCCGTTCGGTCGGGTCGGCCTGTCGGTCTGTTACGATCTGCGCTTTCCGGAGCTGTATCGCCGCATGGGCGACTGCGCGCTGATGGTCGTGCCGTCGGCGTTTACGTATACGACGGGCCGCGCGCACTGGGAAACGCTGCTGCGCGCGCGGGCCGTCGAGAATCAGTGCTACGTGCTCGCGGCCGCGCAGGGCGGCAAGCACGAGAACGGCCGGCGCACGTGGGGCCACAGCATGCTGATCGACCCGTGGGGCGAGATCGTCGCGGTGCGCGACGAGGGTGCGAGCGTCGTGCTCGGCACGCTCGATCCGCAACGCATCGCCGACGTACGCCAGAGCCTGCCCGCGTGGCGGCACCGCGTGCTGACCTGAATCCGCCGCACCGCTTGAAACGCCGCGCGGCCCACCCATCTGCCCGGCAGCACCCGACAACTTTTTTGAGAACTCCCGATATCCGCATGAACATCATCGAACCCGGCATCCGCAACCTCGCGCTGGCGAAGGACATCCTGCTCACGCCGTACGGCCTCGACGAAAGCCTGCTCACGCGCACGATCGCCGACATCTTCACGCATCGCGTCGATTACGCGGACCTGTATTTCCAGGCGACCCGCAGCGAGGCATGGAGCCTCGAGGAAGGCATCGTCAAATCGGGCAGCTTCAGCATCGACCAGGGCGTCGGCGTACGCGCGGTCGCGGGCGACCGCACCGCGTTCGCGTACTCGGACGATCTGTCGCCCGAAGCGATCGCGCAAGCCGCCGCCGCCACCAAGGCGATCGCGGCGGCCGGCGGCGGCCGGCAGAAGATCAAGGCCGCCACGTCGCTGACGGGCATCTCGGGCCGCGACCTGTATCTGCCGTCCGACCCGCTCGCGTCGCTCGACGCGACGGCCAAGGTCAAGCTGCTCGAACGCATCGAACAGATGGCGCGCGGGCGCGACCCGCGCGTCACGCAGGTGATGGCCGGCCTCGCCGGCGAATACGACGTCGTGCTCGTCGCGCGCAGCGACGGCGCGCTCGCGGCCGACATCCGCCCGCTCGTGCGCGTGTCGGTCACGGTGATCGCCGAGCAGAACGGCCGCCGCGAGATCGGCTCGGGCGGCGGCGGCGGCCGCTTCGACTACGGCTACTTCACCGACGAAGTCCTGTCGCGCTACGTCGACGACGCCGTGCACGCGGCGCTCGTCAACCTCGACGCCCGCCCCGCGCCGGCCGGCGCGATGACGGTCGTGCTCGGCCCGGGCTGGCCGGGCGTGCTGCTGCACGAGGCGATCGGCCATGGCCTCGAGGGCGACTTCAACCGCAAGGGCTCGTCCGCGTTCGCGGGACGGATCGGCGAACAGGTGGCCGCGAAGGGTGTGACGGTGGTCGACGACGGCACGCTGCCGAACCGCCGCGGCTCGCTGAACATCGACGACGAAGGCAATCCGACGCAGTGCACGACGCTGATCGAGGACGGCATCCTGAAGGGCTACATCCAGGACACGCTGAACGCGCGCCTGATGAAGATGCCGGTCACGGGCAACGCGCGGCGCGAGTCGTACGCGGCGCTGCCGATGCCGCGCATGACGAACACGTACATGCTCAACGGCGACAAGGATCCGCAGGAAATCATCGCGTCGGTGAAGAACGGCCTGTACGCGGTGAACTTCGGCGGCGGCCAGGTCGACATCACGAACGGCAAGTTCGTGTTCTCGGCGTCCGAGGCGTACATGATCGAGAACGGCAAGGTCACCTACCCGGTGAAGGGCGCGACGCTGATCGGCAGCGGCCCGGAATCGCTGAAGTACGTGAGCATGATCGGCAACGACATGTCGCTCGACACGGGCGTCGGCGTGTGCGGCAAGGAAGGCCAGAGCGTGCCGGTCGGCGTCGGCCAGCCGACCCTGCGGATCGACAAGATGACGGTCGGCGGTACGGCATAACCGCATCGCGGCGCAGACAATCCGCGCATTTCGATGAAAACGCGCGGATTGTCCGCATTTTCGAGCACCCCCGGTTGCCAGCCGCGCGCTGACCGGGTATAAATTCCGAATCAACTTTTTTGACGAGCCGAATTTCCGTCATGTCCGCCAAGTTTTACTTTTACTTTTTTTGGTATCTCAGACCGCTGGCGGATCGAGAGGGTTGATGGCGCGTGAAGCGCAACCGAAATTCCCGAAAAAACCGCCGGCGAACCCGGCGGTTTTTTTTCGCCCTTCGCCAGCCGGTCGCCGCCGCAGCGGCCCGCAGCCCCGACCGGCACCACTGAATTGCCTGAATTGATGAATCTGCCGCACGCGCACTGACCGAACGGCGCCCGGAACCAAGGAGAAACAGCATGCCCCCGCACAACACCGACGACGTCCGCATTCGCGAACTCAAGGAACTGACGCCGCCCGCCCACCTGATCCGCGAATTCGCGTGCTCCGAAGCCGCGTCCGAGCTGATCTACCACGCGCGCCAGTCGATGCACCGCATCCTGCACGGAATGGACGACCGGCTGATCGTCGTGATCGGGCCGTGCTCGATCCACGACACGAAGGCGGCGATCGAATACGCGGGCCGGCTCGTGAAGGAGCGCGAGCGCTTCAAGGGCGAACTGGAAATCGTGATGCGCGTGTACTTCGAGAAGCCGCGCACGACGGTCGGCTGGAAGGGGCTCATCAACGATCCGCATCTGGACAACAGCTTCAAGATCAACGAAGGGCTGCGTACCGCGCGCGAGCTGCTGCTGCAGATCAACGAAATGGGGCTGCCGGCCGCGACCGAATACCTCGACATGATCAGCCCGCAGTACATCGCCGACCTGATCTCGTGGGGCGCGATCGGCGCGCGCACGACCGAGTCGCAGGTGCACCGCGAGCTCGCATCGGGGCTGTCGTGCCCGGTCGGCTTCAAGAACGGCACCGACGGCAACGTGAAGATCGCGGTCGACGCGATCAAGGCCGCGTCGCAGCCGCACCATTTCCTGTCGGTGACGAAGGGCGGCCATTCGGCGATCGTGTCGACGGCCGGCAATGAGGACTGCCACGTGATCCTGCGCGGCGGCAAGACGCCGAACTACGACGCGGACAGCGTGAACGCCGCCTGCGCGGACATCGGCAAGGCCGGCCTCGCCGCGCGCCTGATGATCGACGCGAGCCACGCGAACAGCTCGAAGAAGCACGAGAACCAGATCCCCGTGTGCGCGGACATCGGCCGCCAGATCGCGGCCGGCGACGAGCGCATCGTCGGCGTGATGATCGAGTCGCACCTCGTCGAGGGGCGCCAGGACCTGAAGGAAGGCTGTGCTCTGACCTACGGCCAGAGCATCACCGACGCGTGCATCGCGTGGGACGACAGCGTGAAGGTGCTCGAAGGCCTCGCGGAATCGGTGAAGGCGCGGCGCGTCGCGCGCGGCAGCGGGAACTGAAGAAACGCCGCCAGGTTGATCGTATGGCCCCGCGTGGCGCCGAATCGGCCATACGGCCGGCCTGCGGTCGGCGTGTTGCTCTGCTAGACTAGCTAACATCATCTAGCTAACCAGAGGATCGATCATGTCGACCGTCAACATGCACGATGCCAAGTCGCGGCTTTCCAGCCTCGTGGAAGCGCTTGAATCGGGGCGCGAAGCCGAAGTCGTGATCGCGCGCAATGGTCATCCGGTCGCCCGGATCGTTCCGTACACCGCGCCGAAGCGGATCGGCGCAGCCCGTCAGTTGCTTGCCGGACTGAACATTCCGACAAGCGTCGAGGCATTCAATGCCGGCGATGAATCGATCGCCGCCGACTTCGATGCCAGCTCGGACCATGGGCTTGCACCGTGAAGCTGCTGCTCGATACGCACATCGCGCTCTGGGCGGCCGAAGGCGCACCGCAACTTTCGGCAGCCGCGGCCGCGTTGATCGAACATCCCCAAAACACGCTGTACGTCAGCGCCGCGTCGATTTGGGAAATCGCGATCAAGTACCGCAAAGGCAATCTGCCCGTCCATCCGAGAGATGCGCGTTCGGCATTTCGGCTGGCAGGTTTTGCGGAGTTGCCGATCAGCAGCGATCACGCCGAGGCAGTCGCCGCGTTGCCGGATTTCCCGGACCATGCCGATCCGTTCGACCGCGTGATGGTCGCGCAGGCACTCCATGAAGGCATGCCGCTCGTCAGTGCCGATCCGAAGGTGTGGCGCTACCACGCAACGCTGATGTTGCGCGCCTGAAGTCGCCCCAAGGCGCCGCAAGTAAAAAGCCCGGCTCGCGCCGGGCTTCGTCATTGCATCGTTGTGTTGGTCGACACCGGCCGCCGGACCCTCACTCGAGCGCGCCCGACCCGAAGATTTCCGTGTTCACGCGTTCCGGCGCGACGCCGAGGGCGACCAGCGCGTCGCGTTGCGCCTTCATGAACGCGATCGGGCCGCAGATGTAGTAATCGGCATCCGGCACCAGCGCGTACTGCTTCACACGCTCCTGCGTGAGGCGCCCTTCCAGGTCGTGATCGACACCGGCACGATCGTTCGGACCGACCAGCTCGTACAGCACCGTGCGCTTGACGTTCGCATGCTCGCGCACCGCGTCGTTCAGCCAGTCGCGGAATGCGTGCACCGCGCCCGAACGGCATGCGTGGATGAAGCGCACGTCGCGCTTGCTGCCTTCGGCGATCAGCGTCGACGCCATCGACATCATCGGCGTGATGCCGACGCCGCCGGAGATCAGCACGACCGGCGTATCGGCCTCGCGCTTCAGCGAGAAGTCCCCCATCGGCGCGGTCGCCTCGACGATCGCGCCCTCTTCCACGCCGTCGTGCATCAGCGTCGACACCTTGCCGGCCGGGATCGCTTCCGGCTTGCCGGCCTCGCGCTTCACCGAGATGCGCAGCCACTTGCCATGCGGCGCGTCGGACAAGCTGTACTGACGCGGCTGGTCGACGCCGAGATCGCCGACGAAGCGCTTCACCGTGATGTACTGGCCCGGCTCGAACGTCGGCGCTTCGCCGCCGTCGGCGGGCGTCAGGTAGAACGACGTGATCTCGTCGCTTTCACGTACCTTGCGCGCGACCTTGAACGGGCGGAAGCCGCTCCACGCGGCATTCGCGTACAGGTCGGCCTCGGCGCCGATCAAAATCTGCGCGAGCTGGCCGTATGCGACGCGCCACGCTTCGAGCGTGCCGGCATCGACCGCGTCGCCGAGCACTTCGACGATCGCCGCGAGCAGGTTCTCGCCGACGATCGGGTAATGCTCGGGACGGATGTTCAGGCTCGCATGCTTGTGCGAGATGCGCGACACCGCGCCGCCCAGCGCGCCCAGATTGTCGATGTTCGCCGCATACGCGTAGACGGCCTTCGCGAGCGTCTCGGGCTGGCTGCCGGTCTTCTGGTGCGTCTGGTTGAACAGGTTCTTCAGTTCCGGATGACGCGCGAACATGCGCTGGTAGAAGTGCTTCGTGATCGTCGCGCCGTGCTCGGCGAGGACGGGGGCGGTGGCCTTCACACGGGCCATCTGGTCGGCGGTGAGGTGGGTCATGTTCGTTCTCCGTTAAACATGCATATACGATACTTGTTTAAAAACGAACGCCCCTCGGGCAAATTGTCGCAGCGCGCGACAAGCGTGATGGTTGGCTAGCGGACGCGCCCGCGCTCCCACAGCACGTCGGCGCCGCCGCCGGCGCGGTTCAGCACGCGCGCCAGCACGAACAGCAGGTCGGACAGCCGGTTCACGTACCGCCGCGGCGCATCATTGAGCGTGTCGCCGCGGCCGAGCGCGACGATCGAGCGCTCCGCGCGGCGGCACACGGTGCGGCACACGTGCGCGAGCGACGCCGCGCGCGAGCCGGCCGGGAGGATGAATTCCTTCAGCGGCGGCAGCGTCGCGTTGTAGTCGGCGAGCCACTGGTCGAGGCGCGCGAGATGCGTGTCGTCGAGCACCGTGTGGCCGGGGATGCACAGCTCGCCGCCGAGATCGAACAGGTCGTGCTGGATCGTGACGAGCGCCGTGCGCACGTCGTCCGGCAGCGCCTCGGCCAGCAGCACGCCGAGATGCGAGTTCAGTTCGTCGACGTCGCCGATCGCGGCGATCCGTGCGTCGTCCTTGCCGATGCGCCGCCCGTCGCCGAGGCCGGTGGTGCCGTCGTCGCCCGTGCGCGTCGCGATCTTGCTCAAGCGGTTGCCCATGCGAATGTCCTCTCGTGCGCGGCCGCCACGCGGCCCGGTTGGCTGGAACGCGATTATCGCAGCCCGCGGCGCGAGGCGCAGCGGACGTTACGGCGTAGAATGAGCCGACAGTACGACAAGCAGTCAGGAGACATTCGTGAATCACCCTGCCCCGCCGGCCGCCACGCGCCGCCCGCTGCCCCCCGCCATGCTCGATGCGCTGCGCGCCGCCTTCGGCGAGCGCGTGTCGACCGCCGATGCGGTCCGCGCCCATCACGGCCGCGACGAATCCCCGTTCGACCCGCAACTGCCCGACGCCGTCGTGTTCGCGCGCAGCACCGACGACGTGCGCGAAGTCGTGTCGCTGTGCTCGCTCTACGGCGTGCCGCTGATCCCGTACGGCGCCGGCTCGTCGCTCGAAGGCCACCTGCTCGCGGTACGCGGCGGCGTGTCGCTCGACCTGTCGGAAATGAACCGTGTGCTGTCGATCAACGCCGAAGACCTGACCGTGACGGTCGAGCCGGGCATCACGCGCAAGGCGCTCAACGACGCGCTGCGCGACACCGGCCTGTTCTTCCCGATCGATCCGGGCGCCGACGCCAGCATCGGCGGGATGACCGCGACCCGCGCCTCCGGCACCAACGCCGTGCGCTACGGCACGATGCGCGAGAACGTGCTCGGCCTCACCGCGGTGCTCGCTGACGGCCGCGTGGTGAAAACCGGCTCGCGCGCGCGCAAGTCGTCGGCCGGCTACGACCTCACGCGCCTGTTCGTCGGGTCCGAAGGCACGCTCGGCGTGATCACCGAGATCACGCTGCGCCTGCACCCGCTGCCCGAGGCCGTGTCGGCCGCGATCTGCACGTTCCCGACCATGGGCGACGCGGTGCGCACGGTGATCGAGACGATCCAGATCGGCGTGCCGATCGCGCGCGTCGAATTCGTCGATGCGCTCGCGGTGCGCTCGATCAACCGTCACTCGAACCTGACGCTCGCCGAAGCGCCGACGCTGTTCTTCGAATTCCACGGCACCGAGGCCGGCGTGAAGGAACAGGCCGAACTCGTGCAGGCGCTCGCCGGCCAGAACGCCGGCCAGGGCTTCGAATGGGCGACGCGCCCCGAGGATCGCACGCGGCTCTGGTCCGCGCGCCACAACGCGTATTTCGCGATGCTTCAGCTGAAGCCCGGCTGCCGCGCGGTGACGACCGACGTATGCGTGCCGATCTCGCAGCTCGCCGCGTGCGTCGAGGAAACCGAGGTCGACCTGCGTGCGTCGTCGCTGCCCTGCCCGATCGTCGGCCACGTCGGCGACGGCAATTTCCACGTCGCGATCCTGATCGATCCCGACAAGCCCGAGGAGCTCGCCGAAGCCGAACACATCAACGACCGGATCGTCGAGCGTGCGCTGCGCCTGGGCGGCACCTGCACCGGCGAGCACGGCGTCGGGCTGCACAAGATGCGCTTCCTGCCGAAGGAGCACGGCGACAACGCGATCGACACGATGCGCGCGATCAAGCTCGCGCTCGATCCGCGCAACCTGATGAATCCGGGCAAGATTTTCACGTGCTGACACGGCGGCGCGACGTCGCGCCCCACGCAGGAGACCCCATGAACGCTCCCGTCGAACTGTCGAGCGCCGCCCGCGCGCAGCGCCAGCGCGAAATCGTGCAGGCGCTGATGGCCGTGCTGCCGACCCACTGCCTGCTGTACCGCGACGAGGATACGGCGCCGTACGAATGCGACGGCCTGTCCGCCTACCGCCGGCTGCCGCTCGCGGTCGCGTTGCCGGAGACGGAGTCGCAGGTGCAGCGGATCGTGCAGATCTGCCGCCGCATGGAAGTGCCGATCGTGCCGCGCGGCGCCGGCACGAGCCTGTCGGGCGGCGCGCTGCCGATCGCGCTCGGCGTCGTGCTGTCGCTCGCGCGCTTCACGCGTATCGTCGAAGTCGACCCGTACGCGCGCACGGCGATCGTGCAGCCGGGCGTGCGCAATCTCGCGATCTCGGAAGCGGCCGCGCCGTACGGCCTGTATTACGCACCCGATCCGTCGTCGCAGATCGCCTGCACGATCGGCGGCAACGTCGCGGAAAATTCCGGCGGCGTCCATTGCCTGAAATACGGGCTGACCGTGCACAACGTGATGCGCGTGCGCGCGGTGACGATCGACGGCGAGATCGTCGAATTCGGCTCGCTCGCGCTCGACATGCCGGGCCTCGACCTGCTCGCGGTGATGATCGGCAGCGAAGGGATGTTCGCGATCGTCACCGAGGTGACGGTGCGGCTGATCCCGAAGCCGCAGACCGCGCAGCTCGTGATGGCGAGCTTCGACGACGTGGTGAAAGGCGGCGAGGCGGTGGCTGCGATCATCGCGTCGGGCATCATCCCGGCCGGGCTCGAGATGATGGACAAGCCGGCCACGCAGGCCGTCGAGGCGTTCACGCACGCGGGCTACGACCTCGACGCGAAGGCGATCCTGCTGTGCGAATCGGACGGCACGCCGGAAGAAGTCGCCGAGGAAATCGTGCGGATGACGGCCGTGCTGCGCGAGCACGGCGCGACGCGCATCCAGGTGTCGCGCAACGAACACGAGCGGCTGCGCTTCTGGTCCGGCCGCAAGAACGCGTTCCCGGCCGCCGGCCGCATTTCCCCCGATTACTACTGCATGGACGGCACCGTGCCGCGCCGCGCGATCGGCCCGCTGCTCGCGCGCATCGAGCAGCTCGAGACGCGTTACGGGCTGCGCTGCATCAACGTGTTCCATGCCGGCGACGGCAACATGCATCCGCTGATCCTGTACAACGCGAACGATCCGGACGAACTGCACCGCGCCGAGCAGTTCGGCGCGGAAATCCTCGAATGCTGCGTGGAATTCGGCGGCAGCGTGACGGGCGAGCACGGTGTCGGCATCGAAAAACTCAATTCGATGTGCGTGCAGTTCTCGCCGCAGGAGCGCGACGCGTTCTTCGCGGTCAAGCGCGCGTTCGATCCGGCCGGGCTGCTGAACCCGGACAAGGGCATCCCCACCCGCGCGCGCTGCGCCGAATATGGCCGCCAGCACGTGCGCGGCGGGCTGCTGCCGCACCCCGACCTGCCGCGCTTCTGAGCGGCGTGCGGGCCGCGGCGCGCATCGGCGGCCGCGGTACGGGGATCTGCCGTACCCGCTCGGCGCGTTCGCGCGCCGGCGCCGGCGTGCCGCAACCGCGACGGGGCTTAGGGATAGTCGCGATGTGCAATCGCGCCACCCCGGTACAATCGACCGGACAACGAGACGAGAAAGCAACGGAACATGGAAGAGGACGACATCGTCGCCGGATGGGCCGAGCGCATCCGCGCCGCCAGTGCCGACGGCCGGCCGCTGCGGATTCGCGGCGGCGGCACCAAGGACTGGTACGGCCAGGCGCTCGAGGGCGAAATACTCGACACGCGTGCGTTTCAGGGCATCGTGTCGTACGACCCGGCCGAACTCGTCGTCACGGTCCGCGCGGGCACGCCGCTCGCGCAGCTTGAAACCGTCCTCGCCGAGTGCGGCCAGATGCTGCCGTTCGAGCCGCCGCATTTCGGCCGCGCGGCCACCGTCGGCGGCTGCGTCGCGGCCGGGCTCGCGGGCCCGCGCCGCGCCACCTGCGGCGCCCCGCGCGATTTCGTGCTCGGCGTCACGCTGATGAACGGCCGCGGCGACATGCTGCGCTTCGGCGGGCAGGTCGTGAAGAACGTCGCCGGCTACGACGTGTCGCGGCTGATGGCCGGCGCGCTCGGCACACTCGGGCTGATGCTCGACCTGTCGATCAAGGTGCTGCCGATGCCCGTCGCCGAAGTCACGCTGAAGTTCGAGATGACCGCGACCGACGCGGTGCGCAAGCTCAACGAATGGGGCGGCCATCCGCTGCCCGTCAGCGCGAGCGCGTGGCGCAACGGCACGCTCGTGCTGCGCCTGTCGGGCGCGGAAGCCGCGGTGAAATCCGCGAAAACGCTGCTCGGCGGCGAGGTCGTCGACGCGGTCGAGGCCGAGCGCTTCTGGTCCGGCGTGCGCGAACACACCGATCCGTTCTTCAACGGCATCCCGCCCGGCTATGCGCTGTGGCGCCTGTCGCTGCCGTCGATCACCGAACCGATGCACCTGCCCGGTACCCAGTTGATGGAATGGGGCGGCGCGCAGCGCTGGTGGATCACCGACGCCGACGCGCAAACCGTGCGCATGAGCGCGAAGCAGGCCGGCGGCCATGCGACGCTGTTCCGCGCGGGCGACACCTACGACCGCAGCGCGGGCGTGTTCACGCCGCTGCCCGCGCCGATGATGAAGATCCACCGCGGGCTGAAGAGCGCGTTCGATCCCGCGCGCATCTTCAATCGCGGCCGGCTTTACCCTGAACTCTGAGGGCTGGATGCAAACGAACCTCGCCGATTTCATCCGCAACACGCCCGACGGCGACGAGGCCGACGCGATCCTGCGCAAGTGCGTGCACTGCGGGTTCTGCACCGCGACCTGCCCGACCTATCAACTGCTCGGCGACGAACTCGACGGCCCGCGCGGCCGCATCTACCTGATCAAGCAGATGGTCGAGGGCGCGGCCGTCACGCGCAGCACGCAACAGCATCTCGACCGCTGCCTCACGTGCCGCAGTTGCGAGACGACCTGCCCGTCCGGCGTTCAGTACGGCCGGCTCGTCGAGATCGGCCGCAAGCACGTCGAGGCGCAGGTGCAGCGCCCCGCGCAGCAGCGACTGATGCGCCGCGTGCTCGCGAGCGTCGTGCCGAACGCGGCGCTGTTCTCGCCGGTGATGCGGCTCGGCCAGCACGTGCGGCCGCTGCTGCCGAAGCGGCTGCGCGACAAGGTGCCGCCGCGCACGCGGCTGCTCGAATGGCCGCACCGCACGCATACGCGCAAGATGCTGATGCTCGGCGGCTGCGTGCAGCCGTCGATGCTGCCGAACATCAACATCGCGACCGCACGCGTGCTCGACGCGCTCGGCATCGAGACGGTCGTCGCGCCCGACGCGGGCTGCTGCGGCGCGATCCGTCTGCACCTGAACTATCACGACGAGGCGCTCGACGACGCGCGCCGCAACATCGACGCGTGGTGGCCGCACGTCGAACAGGGCGTCGAGGCGATCGTGATGAACGCGTCGGGCTGCGGCGCGACGGTGCTCGAATACGCGCACCTGCTGCGCGACGATCCGGCCTACGCGGAGAAGGCCCAGCGCATCGTGTCGCTGACCCGCGACATCTCCGACGTGCTGCTCGCGTTCGAGGCCGAGCTCGCGACGATCGCGCGGCGCCGCGCGATCCATACGGTCGCCTATCACCCACCGTGCACGCTGCAACACGGCCAGCAGTCGCGCGGCAAGGTCGAGCGCCTGCTGGAGACGCTCGGCATCGACGTGCGGCTGCCGGCCGACAGCCACCTGTGCTGCGGCTCGGCCGGTACCTACTCGCTGACGCAGCCGTCGCTGTCGTACCGGTTGCGCAAGCAGAAGCTGCTGAAGCTGCAAGCGCTCGAGCCGCAGATGATCGTGTCCGGCAACATCGGCTGCATCGCGCATCTGCAAAGCGGCACGCAGGTGCCGGTCGCCCACTGGGTCCAGCTCGTCGAGCATCTGCTGTACGGTTAGGGCCTGTTCACGCGCGCGCCGTCCGTATAATGAGCGGATCGATGCGAGGCGCGTCGCCGCGCATCGGCTTCATACCCGCTTCCGTGCTGCCTCCGTGCCCGCTTTCGTGCCCGTCATGTCCGATCTCGCCGCCCGTCTCGACTCCGTTCACCGCCGCATCGCCGACGCCGCCCGCGCGGCCGGCCGCGACCCCGCCACCGTCTCGCTGCTCGCCGTGTCGAAGACGTTTCCGGCCGACGACGTGCGCGCCGCGCATGCGGCCGGGCAGCGCGCGTTCGGCGAAAACTACGTGCAGGAGTCGATCGACAAGATCGACGCGCTCGCCGACCTGCGCGCGAGCCTCGAATGGCATTTCATCGGGCCGCTGCAATCGAACAAGACGCGCCCCGTCGCCGAGCGCTTCGACTGGGTCCATTCGGTCGACCGGCTGAAAATCGCCCAGCGCCTGTCCGAGCAGCGCCCCGCCCACCTGCCGCCGCTCAACGTGTGCGTGCAGGTGAACATCAGCGGCGAGGCGTCGAAGAGCGGCGTCGCGCCGGCCGACGTGGCGGAGGTCGCGCGGGCGGTCGCCGCGCTGCCGTCGCTGCGGCTGCGCGGGCTGATGGCGATTCCCGAACCGGCCGGCGACACCGCCGCGCAACGCGCGCCGCATCGCGCGCTGCGCGCGCTGTTCGACGCGTTGCGCGCCGACGGCCTGCCGCTCGACACGCTGTCGATGGGCATGTCCGCCGATCTCGAGGCGGCTGTGCTCGAGGGCGCGACGATCGTGCGCGTCGGCACCGCGATCTTCGGCGCGCGCGATTACGCGCACTGAACGCCGCGCCCTTTTCCGCCTTTCCGTTCATTCACTCGCTCATTCCCGACATCATGAAAATCGCATTCATCGGCGGCGGCAACATGGCCGCGGCCCTGATCGGCGGCCTGATCAAGCGCGGCGTCGCCGCGGACGGCCTGTATGCCATCGACGTCAACGAAGAAGTCCGTGCGCGCGCGGCGCAGCAATTCGGCGTGCGCACCGGCGCGGCGATCGACGCGACGCTCGCCGATTACGACGCGATCGTGCTCGCGGTGAAGCCGCAGGTGCTGCACGACGTCGCGCAGGCGCTCGCGCCGCACCTGAAATCGCAGCTCGTGATCAGCATCGCGGCCGGCATCCGCGGCACGGATCTCGCCCGCTGGCTCGGCGGCTACGCGCGCGTCGTGCGCACGATGCCGAACACGCCCGCGCTGGTCGGCATGGGCGTGACGGGCCTGGCCGCGCTGCCGGGCGTCGACGCCGCGGGCCGCGAACTCGCGTCGAGCGTGCTCGGCGCGGTCGGCGAGATCGTATGGTTCGACGACGAATCGCAGCTCGACGCGGTCACCGCGATTTCGGGCAGCGGCCCCGCGTACGTGTTCTATTTCATCGAAGCGCTGCAGGAAGCCGCGCGCCGCCTCGGCATGAACGACGAGCAGGGCCGCGCGCTCGCGGTCGCGACGTTCACCGGCGCCGCGCAACTCGCCGCGCAGTCGGGCGAACCGGCGAGCGTGCTGCGCGAACGCGTGACGTCGAAAGGCGGCACGACGGCCGCCGCGCTCGCGGCGTTCGACGCGCAGGGCGTGAAGGAAGCGATCGTGCGCGGCGCGCTCGCGGCCGAAGCGCGCGCGAAGGAAATGGGCGACGAGCTCGGCCGCGCGTAAGCGCGACAGCGGCGCCGGTTTTGCCGGCGCTGGACGTAAAAAAAGCGGCCCGACGGTCGCTTTTTTACGTCCAGCGTTGCGTGCAAAGACACGCGCAGCGCCGTTCAATGACCGGCCAGCAGGTACTGCACGGCAATGCCCGCGAACAACACGCCGCCGAGCCAGTTGTTGTGGCGGAACGCCGCGAAGCACGGCATCCGTTCGCGATCCTTGATCAGCGTGTAGTGATACAGCGCGCAGCCGACCGCCGCCGCCCAGCCCACCCAGTACGCAAGGCCGAAGCCGAGCGTCGCGCCGATCCACGCGTAGATGCCGAGCGTCACCGCGTAGCACGCCATCACGGCCACGACGTCGAAACGGCCGAACGTCAGCGCGGACGTGCGGATGCCGATCTTGATGTCGTCGTCGCGGTCGACCATCGCATATTCGGTGTCGTACGCGACCGACCAGAAGATGTTCGCGACCAGCATCACCCACGCAAGCACCGGCACCGTGTCCTGCACGGCCGCGAACGCCATCGGGATGCCGAAGCCGAACGCGATACCCAGATACGCCTGCGGAATCGCGAAGAAGCGTTTCATGAACGGATAGGAACCGGCGACGAACAGCGCGACGACCGACAGTTCCTTCGTCAGCGTATTGAGCGGCAGGATCAGCAGGAACGCGATGAACGACAGCCCGACCGCGATCGCGACGGCTTCCCACGCCCGGATCTTGCCCGACGTCAGCGGCCGGTCGGCCGTGCGCTTCACGTGGCGGTCGAAATCGCGGTCGGCGTAGTCGTTCATCGCGCAGCCGGCCGAGCGCATCAGCAGCGTGCCGAGCACGAAGATTACGAGCAGCGGCCAGCGCGGGTGGCCGTCCGATGCGATCCACAGCGCGTTGAGCGTCGGCCACAGCAGCAGCAGGCTGCCGATCGGCTTGTCCATCCGGACGAGCCGCAGATACAGGGGGAAGCGGGCAAGCATGGCGAAGCACCGGGAAGGGAATCCCGGCATTTTAGAGCCGAGCGGGGCTCCGCGTCATGTCGGCGCGACCCGCGGCCAGCGGCCGAGGCGGGCCGGCTGGCCGCCGAGGCCCGCCGCGCGTGGCCGCACGGTCGCACGCATCGATCAGGGGACAGATTCGAGACCGGCCGGCATCGGGCCGGCCTGAAGTCCGCGGCAGCGCGAAGCTTACGCGAGCAGCGACCGCAGCATCCATGCGGTCTTTTCATGCGTCTGCAGACGCTGGGTCAGCAGGTCGGCGGTCGGCTCGTCGCTCGCCGCGTCGGCGATCGGGAAGATCTCGCGCGCGGTGCGCACGACCGCCTCGTGCCCTTCGACGAGCTGGCGGATCATGTCCTCGGCGGCCGGCACGCCCTTCGCTTCGGGCACCGACGACAGTTTCGCGAAATCGGCGAACGTGCCGGGCGCGACGACGCCCAGCGTGCGAATGCGCTCGGCAACGGAATCGACCGCGAGCCACAGTTCGTTGTACTGCTCCTCGAACATCAGGTGCAGCGTGTTGAACATCGGTCCGGTCACGTTCCAGTGGAAATTGTGGGTCTTTAGGTACAGCGTAAACGTATCGGCAAGCAGGCGCGACAGGCCGTCCGCGATGTTCTTGCGGTCCTTGTCGCTGATACCGATGTTGATTTGCGTGGCGTTGCCTTTCTTGGCCATCTTCGAGACTCCTCATTCGAAATGTTGAACCGGCGAAAATGCGTCGAGCAAGCCGCATGCCGCGTCGCGCGGCATCCGTTCGCGACTCGCCAGTTTAACGTCGCGAAGGCGTCGCCGCACTCAACCGCCGGCGATCGACATGAACGGCCCGAGCACGTGCAGCGCCTGCGAGACCAGTTCCGCCGCCCCGCCGACGACGATCGCGAAGCCAACGGTGTAACGCGCCAGCTCGACCGGCGATCGCAGAATGGGCGACGCCGCGGCGCGCACGTTGAGCATCATCTGGGTCATGATCGTCACTCCTTCGACAAGACATCGTTCAGAGAAGAAACGGCCGGTCGTTCGACCGGCCGCTTCACGTTACTGCGTGACTGCATCACCGCATCAGGATGCGGCCGGGTTCACGCGAGATCGAAGCGGTCGAGGTTCATCACCTTGTTCCAGGCGGCCACGAAGTCGCGCACGAACTTCTCCTTCGCATCCGCGCTGCCGTACACCTCGGCCAGCGCGCGCAACTGCGAGTGCGAGCCGAAGATCAGGTCGACGCGCGTGCCCGTCCACTTGACCGCCCCCGTCGCACGGTCGCGCCCCTCGAACACGTCGTTCGCGCCCGACACCGGCTTCCACTCCGTACCCATGTCGAGCAGGTTCGCGAAGAAGTCGTTCGTCAGCGTGCCCGGACGATCGGTGAACACGCCGTGCTTCGAGTCGCCGACGTTCGCGCCAAGCACGCGCAAACCGCCGACGAGTACCGTCATCTCCGGCGCCGTCAACGTCAGCAACTGCGCCTTGTCGACCAGCAGCGCCTCGGCCGGCGTCTTGTACGCGTGCTTCAGGTAGTTGCGGAACCCGTCCGCCACCGGCTCGAGCACGGCCATCGCGTCGACGTCGGTTTCTTCCTGCGACGCATCCATCCGGCCCGGCGCGAACGGCACCGTGATCGCGACACCCGCGTTCTTCGCCGCCTGCTCGACGCCGGCCGCGCCGGCCAGCACGATCAGGTCGGCCAGCGACACCTTCTTGCCGTCCGTCTGCGCATCGTTGAACGCCTTCTGCACGCCTTCGAGCGTTTCGAGCACCGCCGCGAGCGCCGCCGGCTGGTTCACTTCCCAGTCCTTCTGCGGCGCGAGACGAATGCGCGCGCCGTTCGCGCCGCCGCGCTTGTCCGAGCCGCGGAACGTCGCCGCCGACGCCCATGCGGTCGACACGAGCTGCGACACCGACAGGCCGGTGGCCAGCACCTTCGCCTTCAGCGCGGCGACGTCGGCGGCGTCGATCAGCGGGTGATCGACGGCCGGGATCGGGTCCTGCCACAGCAGGTGTTCCGCCGGCACGTCCGGGCCGAGATAGCGCGAGCGCGGGCCCATGTCGCGGTGCGTGAGCTTGAACCATGCGCGTGCGAACGCGTCGGCGAACTCGGCCGGGTTCTCGTAGAAGCGGCGCGAGATCTTTTCGTAGGCCGGGTCGAAACGCAGCGACAGGTCGGTCGTCAGCATCGTCGGGCGATGCTTCTTCGACGCGTCGTACGCATCGGGAATCACTTCGTCGGCATCCTTCGCGACCCACTGGTGCGCGCCGGCCGGGCTCTTCGTGAGCTCCCATTCGTAGCTGAACAGGTGCTTGAAGAAATCGTTGCTCCACTGCGTCGGCGTCGACGTCCACGTGACTTCGAGGCCGCTCGTGATCGTGTCCTTGCCCTTGCCCGTGCCGAACGTGCTCTTCCAGCCGAGGCCCTGCTGCTCGATGCCCGCGGCTTCCGGCTCGGGGCCGACGTTCGAGGCCGGGCCGGCGCCGTGCGTCTTGCCGAACGTGTGGCCGCCCGCGATCAGCGCGACCGTTTCCTCGTCGTTCATCGCCATGCGCGCGAACGTCTCGCGGATGTCGTGCGCGGCGGCGACCGGGTCGGGGTTGCCGTCCGGGCCTTCCGGGTTCACGTAGATGAGGCCCATCTGCACCGCGGCGAGCGGGCTTTCGAGCTCGCGCTTGCCGGTGTAGCGGCTGTTCGGGCCGCCGCTCAGTTCCAGCCAGATCTTTTCCGAGCCCCAGTAGACGTCGTCCGGCTCCCACGTGTCGACGCGGCCGCCGGCATAGCCGAAGGTCTTGAAGCCCATCGATTCGAGCGCGACGTTGCCGGTCAGGATCAGCAGGTCGGCCCACGAGATGTTGCGGCCGTACTTCTGCTTGATCGGCCACAGCAGGCGGCGGGCCTTGTCGAGGCTGACGTTGTCCGGCCAGCTGTTGAGCGGCGCGAAGCGCTGCTGCCCGCCGCCGGCGCCGCCGCGGCCGTCGGCCGTGCGGTAGGTGCCGGCGCTGTGCCACGCCATGCGCACGAACAGGCCGCCGTAGTGGCCGAAGTCGGCGGGCCACCAGTCCTGCGAGGTCGTCATCAGCGCATGCAGGTCCTGCTTCACCGCGGCGAGATCCAGCTTCTTGAACGCTTCTGCGTAGTCGAAATCCGGGTCCATCGGATCGGACAGCGCCGAATGCCGGTGCAGGACGTTCAGGTTCAGCTGATTCGGCCACCAGTCCTTGTTCGTCGTGCCGCTGCCTGCGGTGTGGTTGAACGGGCACTTCGTTTCGTTCGACATGCTTTTTTCTCCTTTACTTGCTCGTAGGCCCCCACGTGCCGGGCGCGGTTCGTGGAGCATTGCGGGGGGTAAGAAACAGAACGGGCGGGTTCTCCTGTCGCGCTACCGGACGTCGTGCGCGGCCTTCCGCACGCGTTCCCGTTGTCGCGCGCCGCAGGCGGGGCGCTCGGGGAAGCGGCCGCCGGCTGCCGTCGTGCCGGCGAGGCGGGTGTTTTTTCCGGTATCGGACATGCGATGCTCCGTCATGGCTTGACGGCGGGTGAATCGGGGGAACACAGGACCGGCGCGGGGCGGCACTCATCCGCCATACACACGATCCGCCAGGTACGCGAATGCAATCGGACGCAGGCTGCGGACCGCCGCCCTGGCGCGATGCACGATTGTCCCGCGCGACGGGACGTTCCACTGCGCGTGCTGCAATACCGACCGCATCATGACATCCTCCTTTGACGCTTGCATTCAACGTGCATTCCGCACGTCGGCTCGATGCCGATCCATGGTGAGGATTCTATATAAATCTATCAATTATTTGAATTTAATAAATTTCATCTATTTGATAGGGAAAAATAAACGGGGTCGCACGACCCCGTTCATCACGCTGCCACACACGCATGCACAACGCGCGTCAGTTCATCGTGGCCGGCATGTCGAGCTTCGCGACACCCGGCAGCTCGCACGCGGCAATCGCGTCGCTGATCGCGTCGATCGCCGGCATCCGCGTGAAGCTCTTGCGCCATACGAGCACCACGCGGCGGTCCGGCACCGGTTCGTTGAACGG
This sequence comes from Burkholderia sp. AU44665, assembly GCF_030504405.1. NCBI lineage: Bacteria > Pseudomonadati > Pseudomonadota > Betaproteobacteria > Burkholderiales > Burkholderiaceae > Burkholderia > Burkholderia sp. AU44665. The sequence continues at coordinate 542,110 of NZ_JAUJRI010000002.1, forward strand.
CACGTACGACAACAGCTCGGCATCCGGGCCGTTCGCGCGCGGGCCGATCTCGGCGACCGACATCCGCGGCAGCACGGTAATGCCGACGCCGCTCGCGACCATGTGGCGGATCGTCTCGAGCGACGAGCCCTCGAAGGTCTTCTGGATGCCGTCGGCCGTCTGCGAGAAGCGCATCAGTTCCGGACACACGCCGAGCACGTGATCGCGGAAGCAGTGGCCGTTGCCCAGCAGCAGCATGGTTTCCTGCTTCAGGTCCTCGGCGTCGATTTCGTCGCGCTTCTCCCACGGATGGCCGGCCGGCAGCGCGACGACGAATGGCTCGTCGTACAGCGGGCGCACCATCAGGCCGGTTTCGGGGAACGGCAGCGCCATGATCGCGGCGTCGATCTCGCCCTGCTTCAGCAGTTCGAGCAGCTTCAGCGTGTAGTTCTCCTGCAGCATCAGGGGCATCTGCGGCACCCGCTGGATCATCTGCTTGACGAGCGTCGGCAGCAGGTACGGCCCGATCGTGTAGATCACGCCGAGGCGGAACGGGCCGACGAGCGGGTCCTTGCCCTGCTTCGCGATCTCCTTGATCGCGAAAGTCTGCTCGAGTACGCGCTGCGCCTGGGTGACGATCTGGTCGCCGATCGGCGTCACGCTCACTTCGCTCGCGCCGCGCTCGAAAATCTGCACGTTGAGCTCGTCTTCGAGCTTCTTGATCGCCACCGATAGCGTCGGCTGGCTCACGAAGCACGCTTCGGCCGCACGGCCGAAATGCCGCTCGCGCGCGACTGCGACGATGTATTTCAATTCAGTCAGCGTCATTGTGGGTCAATCAGGGATATACAGGCGATAGGTTTAATTTATACACCTGTTGGCACCGGTTCGCCAAGTTTCTCTGCATCGCGGTGCGTCGATCGGTGGCGTTCGATCCGGCCCCGAGCCGGTGGATCAGGCCTTCAGGTACTGCTCGCGCGCGCCGAGCCAGCGCGCCAGATGCTGCGTGACGACCTCAGGATACGCGGCAATCAGCCGCGCCGCGGCCTCGCGGGCCGGCTCGATCAGCCAGCCGTCGGTCTCGAGGTTCGCGAAGCGCAGCATCGCCGCGCCCGACTGGCGCGCGCCGAGGAATTCGCCGGGCCCGCGGATTTCGAGGTCGCGCCGCGCGATCTCGAAGCCGTCGGTCGTCTCGCGCATCGTCTTCAGCCGCTCGCGACCGGCGATCGACAGCGGCCCGGTGTACAGCAGCACGCACACCGACGCCGCGGTGCCGCGCCCGACACGGCCGCGCAACTGGTGCAGCTGCGCCAGGCCGAAGCGCTCCGCGTGCTCGATCACCATCAACGACGCGTTCGGCACGTCGACGCCGACCTCGATCACGGTCGTCGCGACCAGCAGCTGCACTTCGTTGCGCGTGAACGCGTCCATCACGGCCGCCTTGTCGGCCGGCGACAGCCGGCCATGCACGAGGCCGACCTTCAGTTCGGGGAGCGCGGCGGCGAGCGTCTCGTAGGTTTCGACGGCCGTCTGCAGCTGCAGCGTCTCGCTCTCCTCGATCAGCGGGCACACCCAGTACACCTGGCGCCCGGTCAGCGCGGCCTCGCGCACGCGGGCGATCACCTCGTCGCGCCGCGCGTCGCCGACGAGGCGCGTGAGCACGGGTGTGCGCCCGGGCGGCAGCTCGTCGATCGTCGACACCTCGAGGTCCGCGTAGTACGTCATCGCGAGCGTGCGCGGGATCGGCGTGGCCGACATCATCAACTGGTGCGGCTGAAAGTCGCGCGCGCCGTTGGCCGCGTTCGCCGCCTTCGCGCGCAGCGCGAGACGCTGCTCGACGCCGAAACGGTGCTGCTCGTCGACGATCACGAGGCCGAGCCGCGCGAATTCGACCGTATCCTGGATGATCGCGTGCGTGCCGATCACGAGCTGCGCGGTGCCGAGCGCGGCCGCCTCGATCGCCGCGCGTTTCTCCTTCGCCTTCAGGCTGCCCGCGAGCCACGCGACCTTCACGCCGAGCGGCTCGAGCCACGCGCGCAGCTTGCGCGCGTGCTGCTCCGCGAGGATTTCGGTGGGCGCCATCAGCGCGGCCTGGTAGCCGGCGTCGATCGCCTGCGTGGCGGCCAGCGCGGCGACGACCGTCTTGCCGCTGCCGACGTCGCCCTGCAGCAGGCGTTGCATCGGGTGCGCGAGCGTGAGGTCGTGCGCGATTTCGTCGACGACGCGCGCCTGCGCGCCGGTCAGCGTGAACGGCAGCGCCGCGTAGAAACGCGTCGTCAGCGCATCGGCATCGCTCGCGCCGCGGCGCGGCATCGCGGGCGCGGCGCGCGTGCGGCGCTCTTCGTGCGCCCGCTTGAGCGACAGTTGCTGCGCGAGCAACTCCTCGAACTTGATGCGCGTCCACGCCGGATGCGAGCCGTCCATCAGCGCGGCTTCGTCGGAATCGACGCGCGGATGGTGCAGGATGCGCACCGCCTGCTCGAGCGTCGGCACGTCGAGCGGCTTCAGGTAATCGCGCTGGATCTCCGGCGGCAGCAGTTCGGGCAGCGGCGTGCGCTCGACTGCGTTCTCGATCGCCTTGCGCAAGTACGCCTGCGATACGCCGGCCGTGCTCGGGTAGACGGGCGTGAGCACCTGCGGCAGCGGCGCGTCGGCTTCGACGACGCGCACGGCCGGATGCACCATCTCCATCCCGAAAAAGCCGCCGCGCACGTCGCCGCGCACGCGCAGCCGCTGGCCAACGGCCATCTGCTTGACCTGCGACCCGTAGAAATTCAGGAAGCGCAGCACGAGCTGCTCGCCGTCGTCGTCCTGGATCTTCACGACCAGCTGGCGGCGCGGCCGGTAGGCGACCTCGTTGTCGAACACGACGCCTTCGGTCTGCGCGATGCCGCCCGGCAACAGCTCGCCGATCGGCGTGAGCGTGGTTTCGTCCTCGTAGCGCATCGGCAGATGCAGCACGAGATCGATCGAACGCGTGAGGCCGAGCTTCGCGAGCTTGTCGGCGGTTTTCACCGGCTTGTCGGCGGCCGGCTTCTTCTTGCGCTTCGCGCCGGCCGCGCCTGCTTCGTCGCTCGCGGCGGCGCCGTCGGCCTCGGGCGCGGCCGCCGCGGGCTGCGCGAGCCGGCCGTCGGCGCCGCGCTTCGGGCCGGCGCGGCGCGCGCCGGGGCCCGCTGCGGGCGGCGCTAACGAGGCGGCATCGTCCGCGTCGAACGGATCGGCGGAATCGGCGACGGCAGCGGGGGAACGGCGTGGTGACACAGGCATCGGATCGTCTGGGTGCTTCGCAAGGCAAGTACAATAGCGGCTTTCACGTCGTCCGAACGAACGACGCCGGCCAGGCCGCGCATCCCGTCATCATAGCGGCTCGCGCGCCCCGATTACGCGTTTCCGCCCTGCCGGCGACGCCCGCCGGCCGCTTCGAACCAGCCCGCATGTTCACGCTTTCCGATTTCGATTTCAATCTGCCGCCCGAGCTGATTGCACAAACCGCGCTGCCCGACCGCACCGCGAGCCGCCTGCTCGAGGTGGACGGCACCGTCGAGCCCGCCCGCCTGGTCGACCGCCATTTCACCGAGCTGCCGGCGTGCATCGCGCCCGGCGACCTGCTCGTGTTCAACGATACCAAGGTGCTGAAGGCGCGTTTCTTCGGCCAGAAGGCCAGCGGCGGCAGGATCGAGGTGCTGATCGAGCGCGTGACGGGCACGCACACGGCGCTCGCGCAGATCCGCGCGAGCAAGTCGCCGGGCGCCGGCACGACGCTGCGTCTGGCCGATGCGTTCGACGTGACGGTCGGCGAGCGCGTCGAGCCGTTCTTCACGCTGCATTTTCCCGCGCCGTGCCTCGACCTGATCGAGCAATTCGGCCGCCTGCCGCTGCCGCCGTATATCGAGCACGATCCCGACGCGACCGACGAAACGCGCTACCAGACGGTCTACGCGAGCAACCCGGGCGCGGTGGCAGCTCCTACGGCCGGGCTGCATTTCGACCAGCCGCTGCTGGAGAAGCTCGATGCGATGGGCGTCGAGCGCGCGACGCTCACGCTGCACGTCGGCGCCGGCACGTTCCAGCCGGTGCGCGTCGAGAACATCGCCGAGCACAAGATGCACAGCGAGTGGTACGACCTGCCGCAGTCGCTCGTCGACAAGATCGCCGCGACGCGTGCGCGCGGCGGCAACGTGATCGCGGTCGGCACGACGTCGATGCGCGCGCTCGAAGCCGCGGCGCGCTCGGCCGACGAAGCCGGCCGCGCGCTCGCGGCGACGCAGGCCGAGACCGACATCTTCATCACGCCCGGCTATCGTTTCCGCGTAGTCGACCGGCTCGTCACGAATTTCCACCTGCCGAAATCGACGCTACTGATGCTGGTGTCCGCGTTCGCGGGCGTCGAGACGATCCGCGCCGCGTACCGGCACGCGATCGAAGAACGCTACCGGTTCTTCAGCTACGGCGACGCGATGCTGCTCACGCGGCGCGACACGCCGGAGGCGCCGGGCGCGTAAGCGCGGCGTGCGCGATCACGCACCGGCCTGCGATCGCCAGCAGCCGTTGCGCGCCTCGCGGTCGCGCCTCGCGCTGTTACCCCGTTTTCCCGCCGTACGCGCTACGATGGCGCGCACCCGCTTTCCCCGCCGCCGGCTGCCCGGCGGCGTTTCCAACATGCGCCGAACTGTTCTTCGGTGGCAAGGAGAATGACGCGATGACCGAAGGTTCATCCCACGATACGCACGCTCATCCGAGCGCCCCCGTGCAGGACCGCCCCGCCAACGGGCTCGAATTCGAACTGCTGACGACCGACGGCCACGCGCGCCGCGGCCGCGTGAAGCTCAACCACGGCACGGTCGAGACGCCGATCTTCATGCCGGTCGGCACGTACGGCACCGTGAAGGCGATCCAGCCGCGCGAGCTGCACGAGATCAAGGCCCAGATCATCCTGGGCAACACGTTCCACCTGTGGCTGCGCCCGGGCCTCGACACGATCGACGCGCACGGCGGCCTGCACGGCTTCATGGGCTGGAACAAGCCGATCCTGACCGACTCCGGCGGCTTCCAGGTGTTCTCGCTCGGCGACCTGCGCAAGATCACCGAGGACGGCGTCACGTTCGCGTCGCCGATCAACGGCGACAAGCTGTTCCTGTCGCCGGAAGTGTCGATGCAGATCCAGAAGGTGCTGAACTCGGACATCGTGATGCAGTTCGACGAATGCACGCCGTACGCGACCAACGGTGTGCCGACGACGCACAAGGAAGCGGCCGACTCGATGCGCATGTCGCTGCGCTGGGCGAAGCGCTCGCTCGACGAATTCAACCGGCTCGGCAACCCGAACGCGCTGTTCGGGATCGTCCAGGGCGGGATGTTCGAGGATCTGCGCGACGAATCGCTCGCGGGCCTCTCGGAACTCGGCTTCCACGGCCTCGCGATCGGCGGGCTGTCGGTGGGCGAGCCGAAGGAAGACATGATGCGCGTGCTGCGGCACGTGGGCCCGAAGCTGCCGGCCAGCAAGCCGCACTACCTGATGGGCGTCGGCACGCCGGAGGATCTGGTCGACGGCGTCGCGAACGGCATCGACATGTTCGACTGCGTGATGCCGACCCGCAACGCGCGCAACGGCTGGCTGTTCACGCGCTTCGGCGACGTGAAGATCCGCAACGCGACGCACAAGAACTCGCTGAAGCCGCTCGATTCGACCTGCACCTGCTACACGTGCCAGAACTTCTCGCGCGGCTACCTGCATCACCTGCACCGGGTCGGCGAAATCCTCGGCGCGCAGCTCAACACGATCCACAACCTGCACTACTACCTGCAACTGATGAGCGAGATCCGCGACGCGATCGAAATGCATACGTTCGACGCATTCCGGCAGCGCTTCGCGGAGGATCGGGCGAGAGGGGTCGACTGACGGTAAATTCGCACACGGCGCGCGCGATCTTCCATCACCATCGAGTTGCGCTTATGCCGAAAAGCCGGCCTGCCGCGTGCCGGGCACGCTCCCGTGTCACGCGGCCGGCCGAAGCCATGCCTCGAACGCCGCTCGATAGCAATCCGTGCCCCCGACATTCAGCCGGCCGATGAGTCGATGCGCACTCTTCTGCAGCACGCCGGAGTCGAGGTCCGCTTGTCGCCCTGACAAGTCAGTCCGCACCGCAACATGAAAAGCGCGCACAAGCGTCTCGTTCGCCATACATCCTTTTTTATAAGCTGATCCACTTCAGGAACTTCCCCCAGAGCCCTTGCTTGTCCCGCGGGTCTTCATCCTTTCGTCCCGACGAGATGTAGTCGAAAATAAAATCCGAGACACCCTCTATGGTTAGCGGAAAATCGTCCTCGATGAACACCGGGATATTAAAATGCTTGAACGTCATCGTTATGAACATCGTAATATCATCGTGATCAATTTTGAAATCGCCGAGAATATCCGTATCTTTTGATATCTCGCTCCGCTCAACAAACCCAATCTCCCTGACAAAAATATCAATCACCGTCTCGATGATCTCCTTTTTAGACGGCACCGGTCGAGCTTCAGCTTCCATATCTCGCGTCATACGCACACTTGCCAATAACCACTGCGTCGATCACCCCCAGAGCAATAGCACCATACCCGGAAGCGCGTCCAACAACTCCGAATACACGAATCGTACCCAGAGTTTTCCGGGCAAGTCTCGCCGCCATGGAGCCGGAAGGCAATACCAATCTCGGGAAAAATTTGAGACCCACACTACTGACAATATTCGTGTATTTACTGGCCCTTGGATGCACCATGTGTCCAAGAAGTTTTTTATGGATCGGCATTCCAGCCACACCCGTCAAAACAGCCGAGCCTGTTAGACCATAATGATCTTTCGCACACTCCCACAGATCCACCCCGAGGGACGCTTCCGGTTCAGGCAATTCAGACGACGGGGAAAATGACAATACCTCGTAGCCAGCATGGTTTTCGGCTGGTGCAACAACAATCGCGCCGACATTACCGGGATGCCGACTCAAATCGACGAACAAGCGAGACAGATCGGGGCGAAATCCATTGATTCGTTCACGATTTATTTCGTCGATGCCCTGAATCACGGCGGAACGAAGCGACATCTGCACCTCTACTGTCAATTATCCTGACATCACCGTAACCGAAATTCCATCTCGAAAATAGCGAGATCCCATTACGCGCCGATCCAGCCCGGTGGCGAGGGGCGAATCGCTCGCGGGCCTGTCGGAATGCCCGCCGCTACCCGTTGCCGGTCTGCTCGCGGTGAGGGCTGATCGAGTACGTCTCGAACGACATCGGCCTGTCCGACTGCACGATGCCGCCCGCCACGCGACACACCGGCATTCGCCGCGGCGAGTCGATGCAAGCCGTAGTACCGTCCGCGCAGCACGGCTCGCGCCCTGCGGTTCGTCGCCGCAATCGACCAAACGGTCGAGACCCATATGCTTGACGCGTTCCACATAACGTCGGCCGGCCGACCAGGTGGCCAGCAAGAATAGGACTAGTACTAAAAACGCGCCGACATCTATCAGTCCAGATCGCCAAACATTACAATTACCTTCCATATCAGTCGCAACGTCGCCGGCTCGCACTTTAAGCACTTGATCTCAAAGCGCATGTGTCGCTCCGTTGCGGCATGGGGCCGGTGGTAGAATGACCGGCTTATTTTTCGATCTTCCCCTACGGAGAGACCAACGTGCCGTTCATTTCCAATGCCTTCGCGCAAGGTGCCGGTGGCGCCGAATCGAGCCTGATGAGCTTCCTGCCGCTCATCCTGATGTTCGCGGTGCTGTACTTCATCATGATCCGTCCGCAGATGAAGCGCCAGAAGGAACACCGCAACATGCTCGCGGCCATGGCGAAGGGCGACGAAGTCGTCACGAGCGGCGGCCTCGTCGGCAAGGTGACGAAGGTCACCGAAGGCTACATCGGCGTCGAAATCGCCGAAGGCACCGAAATCACCGTGCAGAAGGCTGCCGTCACGACCATTCTGCCGAAGGGCACGATCAAGTCGCTGTAAGGCCTTCACCGAGCGTCCGGCTCCCCGCGCCGTGCCCGCCTGAGAGAGCGGGCCGCCGCGGCGCCGGACGCGACGCTTTCACGCCAACCACCCGTTCGGCCCCCTCATGAATCGTTATCCACTCTGGAAATATGTCGTGATGGTCGTGGCGCTCGCCATCGGCCTTCTGTACACATTGCCCAACTTCTTCGGCGAAGCGCCGGCGGTGCAGGTGTCGAGCGGCAAGGCCACGGTCAAGCTCGACTCGACCACGCTGACCCAGGTCGAATCGGCGCTCGCGTCCGCGCAGATCAAGCCGGACGACATCACCTTCGAGAACACGGCGACCAGCGCGAACATCCGCGTGCGCCTGAAGGACACCGATACGCAGCTGCGCGTCAAGGACCTGCTGCAGAAGTCGCTGAACACCGACCCGAACGATCCGCAGTACGTCGTCGCGCTGAACCTGCAGAGCGCGTCGCCGCGCTGGCTGACCGCGCTGCACGCGCTGCCGATGTATCTCGGCCTCGACCTGCGCGGCGGTGTGCACTTCCTGCTCCAGGTCGACATGACGGGCGCGCTCACGAAGAAGCTCGACTCCGACGCGTCCGACGCACGTGCGCTGCTGCGCGACAAGAACATCCGCGACGGCGGCGTGAGCCGCGTCGAGCAGTCCGTGGTCGTCAACTTCAGCGATGCGCAGACGGCGGAAGATGCCCGCAAGGTGCTCGCCGCGTCGATCACCGAGCTGCAATGGGCGACGCAGCCCGGCGGCGGCGGCACGCAGGTGGTCGGCACCTTCACGCCGGCCGTGCAGAAATCCGTCGAGGACGCCGCGCTCAAGCAGAACCTGACGACGCTGCACAACCGCGTCAACGAACTCGGCGTGTCCGAGCCGATCCTGCAACAGCAGGGCAGCGACCGCATCGTCGTCGAGCTGCCTGGTGTGCAGGACACCGCGAAGGCGAAGGACATCATCGGCCGCACCGCGACGCTCGAGGCGCGTCTTGCCGATCCGATCAACACGCACCCGAACCCGAACGACCCCGTGCCGCCGGGCGAGGAGCTGTTCACGCAGGGCAACCAGGCGCCCGTGCTGCTGAAGAAGGACGTGATCTTCACCGGCGACCGCATCATCGACGCATCGGCCGGCTTCGACGAACATCAGCGTCCGTCGGTCAACATCCGCCTCGATTCGGCGGGGGGCCGCGCGGTGCGCACGGTGTCGCGCGAGAACATCGGCAAGCCGATGGCGATGGTGCTGTTCGAGAAGGGCAAGGGCGAAGTGCTGACGGTCGCGACGATCCAGTCCGAGCTCGGCGACCGCTTCCAGATCACGGGCCAGCCGACGCCGCAGGCCGCGGCCGATCTCGCGCTGCTGCTGCGCGCCGGTTCGCTCGCCGCGCCGATGGACATCATCGAGGAACGCACGATCGGCCCGAGCCTCGGCGCCGACAACATCAAGATGGGCATCCACTCGGTGATCTGGGGCTTCTGCGCGATCGCCGTGTTCATGATCGCGTACTACATGCTGTTCGGCGTGGTGTCGGTGATCGGCCTGTCGGTGAACCTGCTGCTGCTCGTCGCCGTGCTGTCGCTGATGCAGGCAACGCTGACGCTGCCCGGTATCGCGGCAATCGCGCTCGCGCTCGGCATGGCGATCGACTCGAACGTGCTGATCAACGAGCGCGTGCGTGAAGAACTGCGCGCCGGCCAGCCGCCGCAGCTCGCGATCCAGGCCGGCTACGCGCACGCGTGGGCGACGATTCTCGACTCGAACGTCACGACGCTGATCGCCGGCCTCGCGCTGCTCGCGTTCGGCTCGGGCCCGGTTCGCGCGTTCGCGATCGTGCACTGCCTCGGTATCCTGACGTCGATGTTCTCCGCGGTGTTCTTCTCGCGCGGGATCGTCAATCTCTGGTACGGCGGCCGCAAGAAGCTGAAGTCGCTCGCGATCGGCCAGGTGTGGAAGCCGGAAGGCGCGGCCGCCGCGTCGTTCACCGACGCGGACGAATCGACCGACACCGCGCGCGCCGCGAAGCTCGCCGCCCCGGCGAAGGGCAACGCGCCGCGCGCCGGCAAGCCGCAGTTGCGCAACCGCGCGCAGCAAGGCGTGTCGCCGAAGAAACCGGGCTCGACCCAATAAGGCCCCGGAGACGAAGCCATGGAATTTTTCCGCATCCGTAAAGACATTCCGTTCATGCGGCACGCGCTGGTGTTCAACGTGATCTCGCTGGTCACGTTCCTCGCCGCCGTGTTCTTCCTGTTCCACCGCGGGCTGCACCTGTCCGTCGAATTCACCGGCGGTACGGTGATCGAGGTGCAGTACCAGCAGGCCGCGGAGCTCGAACCCGTGCGCGCGACGCTCGGCAAGCTCGGCTATGCCGACGCGCAGGTGCAGAACTTCGGTACGTCGCGCAACGTGCTGATCCGCCTGCAGTTGAAGGAAGGCCTCACGTCCGCGCAGCAGAGCGACCAGGTGATGGGCGCGCTGAAGGCGCAGAGCCCGGACGTCACGCTGCAGCGCGTCGAGTTCGTCGGTCCGCAGGTCGGCCGCGAGCTCGCGACCGACGGTCTGCTCGCGCTCGCGTGCGTCGTGATCGGCATCGTGATCTACCTGTCGTTCCGCTTCGAATGGAAGTACGCGGTGGCCGGCATCATCGCCAACCTGCACGACGTCGTGATCATTCTCGGCTTCTTCGCGTACTTCCAGTGGGAGTTCTCGCTGGCGGTGCTCGCGGCGATCCTCGCGGTGCTCGGCTACTCGGTCAACGAGTCGGTCGTCATCTTCGACCGAATCCGCGAGACGTTCCGCCGCGAACGCAAGATGAGCGTGCAGGAAGTGATCAACCACGCGATCACGACCACGATGTCGCGTACGATCATCACGCACACGTCGACGGAAATGATGGTGCTGTCGATGTTCTTCTTCGGCGGCCCGACGCTGCACTACTTCGCGCTCGCGCTGACGGTCGGCATCATGTTCGGCATCTACTCGTCGGTGTTCGTCGCGGGCTCGCTCGCGATGTGGCTCGGCATCAAGCGCGAAGACCTGATCAAGGAAAAGAAGACCGCGCACGATCCGGACGATCCGAACGCGGGCGCGCAGGTTTGAGCGCTGCGCGGTTTCGGCGGATATACGAAGGCCGGTCCTGTTGGACCGGCCTTTTTTCATGTGGGCGTCGCCGCCCTCTTCTCGCGACGCGACGGCACGGGCGGCGGGCTACGGTATCGTGCCGGCATGGCTCGTGCCGTCGCGTCGCGATGGGGACATGGCCCGCTATTTCAACGGTAAGTCAGACACCGCGCCGCGTAGTTGCGCGGCGCGTCTGTTGTTGAGTTCTGCAACACAGGCCAGACGCTGCATCTCAAGTGCATTGCCTATAGCACCTCCGCCCAATGAGGAGACGCAGTTCGCGCTCACTCTGAACCGAGGTATCCGGCGCGGCTATGGACATGATTGGAAAAGTAATAGCCGCGACTAATAATACGATTTTTCTCATATTCGCCCTGTCCCGTATTGCATCGCCTTCAATGCGCAGTTGGCTTTGCCGCATAAGTGAAACCACCACCCGGCGCGCCGGATGCGAACCGGCTCGCGCCCGTCCCGTTCCCGCACGCGAAGGTCGCTCGGTCGACGAGTGCGGCGCTGCCGCCGCGTGAATTCGGCACGACCGTCGACTCGCAACTCCGGCAAGCGCTCGATGCGCTGGTAGGGCGCGCGATTGCGAAGGTCGATGCGAAACCATGGTCGATGCCGGCAAAGCCGATCTGCGAATCGGAAGGTAATCCGTCTACATGATTCCGGCTTCCAACTCAATCCGGCCCGGTCATCGAGCACGACAATATTTGCCTTTCTGGTAACGGTGAATTACTCCATTCCGGTAAATCTCTTTTCCGAAACCCTTCCAAAGATTGGTAGCCGCTCACGTTCCAGTTGTAGCCGCTTGCTCGCTCAACTTCTACGACCGAGTAACGGCATCGACTACTGCGATTCTTCAAGCGAAAGACTATTCGCTCCTGGTCGCCATCGAATTTCTTCTCCAGAATTTCGTAGGGGGACGACTTGCAGATGCTGTAGCTTGAATTCCACTCGATCGTCTTAGCGCGTACATAGAGTGCACCCGAACAGGCTCTGCCGGTTCCCGGGAAGTTGCCTGTAAAAGCGTTGTCGGCAGCGGCCAACGTACTTGACAAGGTTCCGAGGGACACACCCAGCGCCAGGACAACTAGTACGCGCATATCGCCGTTTCTCCCTTCCGGATTAGTGCAAGGGCATAGTCGAGCTTCTTGGCATACGTTGAATCGCCAACGTTATAGCTTGTTGCAATGCTCGACGTTGTAATCGTTTTCCAGCCGACGATAACCTTCCTCAGCGATGCCTTCCGAGACTTCAATGTCTGGCCGGGCCGCAATATATGCGCGGCAGGATTGAGTTTTTGAATGGTCGGTCGTACTCATCAACTGCCATCCGGATTTCGCAATCCCAGGAATCCCATCTGGTATCGCCTGCCGCGTTGTCGATGCCGTCCTGCCATTTCTCGAAGCCCGTCTTCGGTGGTGCCTGAACCGCCATATCAGTCCTTTCCGGCTAAATTGCCCGAGTGGTTTGCGAAATATCCCGCAAGACTCTACAAAGCGAAGGGCAAAATCGCCATAAGACGTGACTGAATTTTGTAAGGCTCATTTCGAGCTACAGGGCGAGCAGTCTCCGAAATATCACCAACCGAAAAAGGCGGCACATAAAAAAATCGCCCCCCTTTGGAGGGCGGCGGACACATCGCCGCGTCACCCAAGCCTCACCGGAACCCGAACCGCCGCCGCAGCACCACCAGCGCCACGAGGCTCAGCACGGCCGCGAACATCAGGTAGAAACTCGGCGCGGTCTTCATCCCGGTCGTCTTGATCAGCCATGCGATGATGAACGGCCCGAAGCCGCCGAAGATCGTCACCGCGACGTTATACGCCAGCGACATCCCGGTCGTGCGCGTCTGCACCGGAAACACCTCGGACAACAGCCCCGGCAGCGCCGCGAAATAGCCGGTCATCAGGAACGCGAGCAGCACCTGCAGCGCGATCAGCGTGCCGAAACCCGGATGCGCGACCAGATACGCGAACGCCGGATAGATCAGCACGAGAATGCCGACGGCCGGCGCGATCATCACGCGCACGCGGCCATAGCGATCCGACCAGTGGCCGACGAGCGGCGCGAACGCCATCTGGATCACGCCGACGACGAGAATCGCGGCAAATGCGGCCGACGGCGCGAGGCCGAGCTGCTTCACGCCGTAGGTCGGCATGAACAGCACGAGATAGGTCGCGACGGTGCCCAGCACGACCACGCCCATCGCCGCGACGAGCCGCGCCTTGTGCGACGCGAACGTATCGCGCAGCGGGCTCGCGGTGCTTTCGGCCGCGAGGAATTCGGGCGTCTCGTCGACCTTCGCGCGGATGTAATACGCGACCGGCCCGAGCAGCAGCCCGAAGAAGAACGGCACGCGCCAACCCCACGCAGCCATCTGGTCCGCCGTGAGCTGCGCGTTCAGCACGGTGCCGAAGCCGGCCGCGAGCAGCGTCGTGAGCCCCTGGCTCGCGACCTGCCAGCTCGCGAAGAAACCGCGCCGCCCGGGCACATGCTCGGCGAGAAACGCGGTCGCGCTGCCGAACTCGCCGCCCGCCGAGAAGCCCTGCATCAGCCGCGCGGCGACGAGGATCAGCGGCGCCGCGACGCCGATCGTCTGGTAAGTCGGCAGCACCGCGATCACGAGCGTACCGGCCATCATCAGCAGGATCGACAGCGTGAGCGCGGCCTTGCGGCCCGCGCGATCGGCGTATGCGCCGAGCACGATCGCGCCGAGCGGCCGCATGAAGAACGACACGCCGAACGTGCCGAGCGTGAGCAGCAGCGACACGGTGTCGTTGCCGGCCGGGAAGAACAGCTTCGAGATCGTCACCGCGAAAAAGCCGTAGACGACGAGATCGAACCACTCGAGCGCGTTGCCGATCGACGCGGCGACCACCGCGCGCCAGACGCGCGGCGACGAAGCCATGGAGCTGGACTGCGTGACGGCATGCATCGGCGATCTCCTTGTCGTTGTACGTTCTGTTCGATGTTCGAGGCGGCCGACGTCGCGCCGTCGGCCTGCCCGGCGCCGCATGGCCACATGCGACGTTCGGGCGATTATAGGCGCGCAAAAAAACCGCCGCGCCCCGGTAACGGGAGCGCGGCGGTTTGCCCGCGGGGGGCCGGCGCGATGGCCGGCCGCGTCGGGGAATATTACTGCTGCTTGACGGCTTCGGCCGTGATCAGCAGCTTCGTCTTCATCTTGAAGCCGTACTGCTTGCCGTAGTCGAGGCCGAAATCGTCGCGGCTGAATTCGCCGACCGCGTCGACGCCGCACACTTCACGCTTGAGCATCGGGTGCGGCATGCACTTGAACGAATCGATCTTCAGCGTGAGCGGCTTCGTGACGCCATGCAGCGTCAGGTTGCCGACCACCGACACCGGCTTGTCGCCGTCGAACTTGATCGTGCCCTTGTAGTTCGCCTGCGGGAACTTCGCCACGTCGAAGAACTCGGCCGTCTGCAGGTGCTCGTCGAGCTTCGCGCTGCCCGTGTGGATCGACGCGATGTCGGTCGTCACGTCGACCGTGCCGGTCTTCGCCGCGCGATCGAGCGTCACGGTGCCGCTCGACTTGTCGAACTTGCCGCGCCAGACCGACAGGCCGCCGAAATGGTCGGCCTCGAAGCTCGGGTACGTGTGGCTCGGGTCGAACTGGTACGTTGCGCTTTCGGCGAAGGCCGAGAACGACAGCGAAGCGGCCAGCGCGCCGGCGGCGATGATCAGATGCTTTTTCAAACTTTTTCTCCTGGAAACGGCGCCGCGCCCTCGCGCGGCATTCAGTTGAGGCGGCAACCTGCCGCTTACTTCGTGGCGACGAGATGGAACTTGATCTGCACTTCGTCCGCGACGATCGACGTGTCCTTCCACTCGCCGGTGCCGACGTTGAAGGCCGAACGCTTGATCGGCAGCACGCCGTCGAACGTCTGCGTCGCGCCGTTTTGCGCGACCGTGACAGGCACCGTGACAGTCTCGGCCTTGCCCTTGATCGTCAGCTTGCCGGTCACGTTGTACTTGTTGCCGCCGGCCGGCGCGATCGCCGACGACACGAAGGTCGCCTGCGGATAGGTCTTCGCGTCGAACCAGTCCTTGCCGGCGACCTGGTCGTTGTACATCTTGTCGCCGAGGTCGAAGCTCGCGACGTCGATCGTCATTTGCGCGCTGCCCTGCGCGGCTTTGGCCGGGTCGAACTTCACCTGCGCGGAAAACTTCTTGAACGCGCCTTCGGTCGGCACGTTCATCTGCTTCGACACGGCGGACACCTTGCTCTTCGCGAGATCGACGTCGGCATGCGCCGCGCCCGACGCGACAAGCGCCGCCGCGGCGAACGCGGTCAGCATGGAGCGGGAGAAAGACACTTTCATGGGATCCTTCATTTGGCAAAGGGAAGCATGCGCGACAGCAGGCCGTCGCGGTCCAACAACTGGTGCTTGAGCGCCGCGAGCACGTGCAGCGAAACGAGCGCAAGCAGAATGTAATTCAAAGTCACGTGCAGCGTCTTGAAGGTTTCCTTGAGCGCCGGATCGGGGTCGATCAGGCGCGGCAGCGGCACGATGCCGAGATAGACGACCGGGATGTTCGACGCCGAGCTGTACAGGTAGCCCGTCGCCGGGATCACGATCATCAGCACGTACAGCAGCATGTGCACGCCGTGCGACGCCGCGCGCTGCCACGCCGGCGTGTCGCCCGGCAGCGGCGGCGGCACGTGGGTCGCACGCCACAGCACGCGCACGACGGCCAGCGCGAACACCGTCACGCCGATCCACTTGTGCCACGAGAAGTACTTCAGCTTGGTCGGCGTGAAGCCGGGGATGTCCGTCATCACCCAGCCGAGCGCGAAGCCGCAGACGATCAGCAGTGCGATCAGCCAGTGCAGCGCGATCGCGGTATGCGCGTAGCGTGCCGGCACGGCCGGCGGGGATTTCGATGCCATCGTGGGTTCCTCAGTTCAGCGAACGGCTGCGCCGGTAAATTCGTCCGACGCATGTCAAGGGCGCCATGCTACCGCAACCTTTTGACGCGCGCGGACTCTGAGGACAGGCGCGCCAGCCGGCTGACGGCTTCCCGTCATGTTACCGATCGGTCACGCAGCACACGATCCTTGACCCATCGAAAAAGCCCTTTTGGTAAGATTGGCGCGGGTTCCGGCCCCGTCGACGCGTCCCCGAGCCGCCGCAACACCGCCTTTTCCATGCAACGATACGACCTGATTGCCTGCCACGAATGCGACGCACTGTTGCATAAACCGCGTCTTCACGGTCGCGAGATCGCGCGCTGTCCGCGCTGCGACGCGCTGCTCTATCGCAACAGCACCACGCAGATCGAGCGCATCACCGCGCTCGCGGTCGCGGCGCTCGTCACGTTCATCATCGCGCAGGCGTTCCCGATCCTGGAAATGGACCTGAACGGCACGCGCGTGCAGACGACGCTGATCGGCGCGATCGACACGCTGTGGCATCAGGACATGGCGGCCGTCGGCGTGATGGTGTTCTGCTCGACCGTGCTGTTCCCGCTCGTCGAGATGGCCGCGCTGCTTTACGTGCTGCTGCCGATCCGCCGCGGCGTCGTGCCGCCGGGCCTGAACCTCGTGCTGCGCACGATCCAGCTCGTGCGGCCGTGGGGGATGATCGAGGTGTTCATGCTCGGCATCGTGGTCACGATCGTGAAGATGGTGAGCCTCGCGCGCGTCGTGCCCGATGCGGCGCTGTTCGCGTTCGGCGCGCTCACGCTGATGACCGCCGTCGTGCTGATGTTCGACCCGCGTACGGTATGGGACATAGCCGACGACCTGCGCGCCGGCCGCGCGCCCGGGCGGCCCGACGCCGCCGCGCCGCTGCCGGACGCGCCCCGCCGATGACGAGCCCCACGCCGACCGCCGCCCGCGAGGGTTATGCCAGCTGCCACGCATGCGGGCTCGTGCAGACGATCGACCAGCCGCACGCGCATTGCGCGCGCTGCGGCAGCGCGCTTCACGTGCGCACGCCGAACAGCATCATGCGCACGTGGGCGCTGCTGCTCGCGGCCGCGATCCTGTACATTCCGGCGAACCTGCTGCCGATCATGCGCACGTCGTCGATCGTCGGCTCGCAGCAGGACACGATCATGAGCGGCGTCATCTATTTCTGGACGTCCGGCGACTGGCCGCTCGCCGTCGTCGTGTTCGTCGCCAGCATTCTGGTGCCGATGCTCAAGCTCGGCGTGCTGACGATCCTCGTGACGAGTGCGCAGCGCCGCGCCGCCTGGCGGCCGCTGCAGCGCACGCGCCTGTACCGGATCGTCGAGCGCATCGGCCGCTGGTCGATGCTCGACATCTTCGTCGTGACGCTGACCGTCGCGCTCGTCCATTTCCGTTCGCTCGCCGTCATCACGGCCGGCCCCGGCGCGCTCGCGTTCGGCTCGGTCGTGATCCTGACGATGCTCGCGTCGATGCAGTTCGATCCCCGCCTGATCTGGGATCCAGTCGAAACCTCAGGGAATCACCATGAATAATCCACAAGGCCCGCAGCAAGACGCGCCCCGGCCGCCCGATCCGGCGATCTCGACGAAAAGCGGCTGGCTGCCGTCGCTCGTCTGGCTCGTGCCGCTGATCGCCGCGCTGATCGGCATCGGCCTCGTGATCAAGTCCGTGCGCGAGCGCGGCCCGGAGATCACGATCAGCTTCCACAGCGCCGAAGGGCTCGAGCCGGGCAAGACCCAGGTCAAGTACAAGGACGTCGAGATCGGCATGGTCAAGACGATCAAGCTGTCGAAGGACCTGTCGCGCGTGCTGGTCCAGGTGCAGCTCAAGAAGGAAGCCGAGGACTTCGCCGTCAAGGGCTCGCGCTTCTGGATCGTGCGGCCGCGCGTCGGCGCGACCGGCGTGTCGGGGCTCGGCACGCTGCTGTCCGGCGCATACATCGGCGTCGACGCCGGCCACGGCCAGGACACGCTGACCGACTTCACGGGCCTCGAGACGCCGCCCGCCGTCACGGGCGACCAGAAAGGCACGCAGTACGTGCTGCGCGGCGATTCGCTCGGCTCGGTCGACATCGGCTCGCCGGTCTACTACCGCCGCGTGCAGGTCGGCCAGGTGGTCGGCTTCTCGCTCGACAAGGACGGCACGGGCGTCACGTTCAACGTGTTCGTCAATGCGCCGTACGACCAGTACATCGGGATGAACACGCGGTGGTGGCAAGCGAGCGGCGTCGACTTGCGGCTCGATTCGAGCGGCCTGAAGCTGAACACGCAGTCGCTCGCGACGGTGATCCTCGGCGGCATCGCGTTCCAGACGCCGCCGAACCAGGGCACCGGCACGACCGCGCCGAACAACACGACGTTCCGTCTCGGCTCCGACGAAGGCGACGCGATGCGCGACCCGGACGGCCAGCCGCTGCAGGTCGTGATGAACTTCAACCAGTCGCTGCGCGGGCTCGCCGTCGGCGCGCCGGTCGACTTCCGCGGCATCGTGCTCGGCGAGGTGACGAACATCGGCATCGACTTCGATCCGAAGACGAAGAACTTCCTGATGCCGGTGACGATGAATGTGTATCCGGAACGCCTCGGCCGCCGCTTCCGCGAGACGATCGAGAGCAAGGGCGAACCGGCGCGCCGCGAGATCGTCGAGCGGCTCGTCCAGCACGGGCTGCGCGGCCAGCTGCGCACCGGCAACCTGCTGACGAGCCAGCTGTACGTCGCGCTCGACTTCTTCCCGAAGGCGCCGGCCGCGAAGATCGACACGGCCCGCCAGCCGCTCGAGCTGCCGACCGTGCCGAATACGCTCGACGAGCTGCAGCTGCAGGTCGCCGACATCGCGAAGAAGCTCGACAAGGTGCCGTTCGACCAGATCGGCGCGAACCTGAACAGCGCGCTCGCGAACGCCGACAAGCTGTTCAAGCAGCTCGACACGCAGGTCGCGCCGCAAGCGCGCGACACGCTGTCGGCCGCGAAGCAGACCTTCTCGACCGCCGAGGCGACGCTGCAGCAGGATTCGCCGCTGCAGTCCGACGTGCGCGGCGCGCTGAAGGAGCTCACGCGCACGCTGCAATCGCTGAACGCGCTCGCCGATTATCTCGAGCGTCACCCCGAATCGCTGCTCAAGGGCAAGCCAGGAGATAAACAATGACGACACGCGTGAACGGTTTCGCGAGCGGCGCGGCGGCAGCACTCGCCGCACTCGCGCTCGCCGCGTGCAGCTCGCCGCCCGCGCGGTTCTACACGCTCAGCCCGGCCGACGCCGCGGCGCCGCTGCGCACCGCGCCGGCCAACCCGGCGTTCCTGATCGAGGTGCCGTCGGTCGGCGTGCCCGAGCAGGTCGCGAAGAACCAGCTGGTCGTGCAGAAGAACGCCGCGCAGGTCGACGTGCTCGAGCAGGAACGCTGGGCGTCGCCGCCCGCCGACGAGATCCGCCGCGCGCTGTCGGACGATCTCGCCGCGCAGCTCGGCACGATCGACGTCGCGAATTCCGCGTATCCGGCCGGCGTGCCCGTATACCGGATCAGCGTGAACGTGCAGCGCTTCGAGTCGTGGCCGGGCAAGCGCGCCGCGCTCGACGCCGTGTGGAGCGTGCGCTCGCTCGCCACGCAGGCCGTGATGACCTGCCGCACGAGCGTCGCGGAACCGGTCGCCGACGGCTACGACGCGCTCGTCGCCGGCCACCGGCGCGCGCTCGACGTGATTGCGACGCAGGCCGCGGCCGGCGTGCGCGCGATGGCCGCTCGCGGCGGCGCGGCGGCCGCGCCGGCTGCCGGCGGCAAGACGGCCGCCGCGCCGGTCGTGCCGTGTCCGGCCAACCCGACGTCCGGCGGCGACGCCGGCACGACGGGCAAGTCGGGCAAGTCGGGCGCATAAGCGAACGCAGGCGGCACGGGCGCGAACGTTCGACACGGCGCGGCGTTCGCGTGCGCGGTGTCGCCCGGCGCGGCGCGTCCGGTCGCACACGCCGAAAGCCGAACGCCGGCAGCATGCCGCCGCAGCCGCCCTCGCTTACCGCGCCCCACGGCCGGACGGCCATTTACATTCTTTGTCAAAGCCGGCGGAACCCGCGCCATGCCAAGCGGTCGGCTTGCGTTTTCCGGCCCGATTGACGATCCTACGCACTTTCAGGCTTGCGCCGTTCGTCGTGCGCGCCAGCCAGCGGCGCCGGGCCGCGTTCAGCCCGACCGCCGTGCCTCCCGGCGCCCGCACGCGAATCGCGTGCACCGCGGCGGGGCAGCCGCATCGCGGGTCGCCGCGCGTCGTCCGGCCACCGGCCCCGTCTCACCCGTGCTCACCGGCGCCGCGCCGTTTTCCCGGCCGGCATCCCGAACCCGCCCGTCCCGGGCTTTCGCTATTCCGTTTATGTTTCGTTCCCTGACGACCCTGATCAAGAAGTGGCGCGCGTCGCGCAATGCCGGTCACCAGCTCGATGCGCTGCTCGCGCACGCCGACGCCGACGCGTCGTACGCCGAGCGCAGCGAATGGCTGATCGAGCTCGCGCACTGGCTGCGCCGCACCGGCACGGTGCAGGACGCGCCGGTCGCGCGCGACGCCGACACGCGCGCGTATCCGGCCCATGCGCGGCTGCGCTACCTGTTCCATGTGCTCGATCGCAACCCCGCGTGGAAAGCGCACGCCGCGCGCATTCTGCGCGGCATCCTGCGCGAGTGCGACGGCATCTCGCTGCTGTGCGACGCCGGCATGCCCGTGCATTCGGGCTTCTTCGGCGCGCTGTTCGAGCGGATCGACTCGTCGCTGATCCCGCCCGCGCCGAACCGCCGCGAGCTGTCGGCGCTGTTCACGCTGATGTTCCCCGCGCCCGAGGACGCGAAATGGATCGACGCGCTGCCCGACGACCTGCTCGCGCGCCTCGCCCAACTGCTGTCGTTCGACGTCACCGACGAAGAGCGCCACGAGCCCGGCTCGTTCTCGCGCGACCTGCTGGCCGCGCTGCACAACCTGACCTGCCAGATCAGCTCGACGGGCCTGTCGCAGACGGTGCGCAGCCGGCTGTCCGACGACGACGCGCGCAAGCCGCTGGAACGCCAGCCGCTCGAATCGCAGCCGTTCTACCGCCTCACGCGCGCGATGCTCGCGGTCGAGACCGCGCATGCGGCCGTCGAGGACGGCGGCGACCCGAGCAAGCTGCTGCACGAGGTGAACTACCTGCGCGTGTTGCTCGACGAATGCCGGATCGCCGTCGACGACGTGTTCGCGCACCTGTACCGCAACGGCGTGTCGGTCGACATCGTGTTCCAGGTCGAGCGGATGCGCATGCGCATCCTGCGCGCGGAAACGCTGCTCAACGCGTGGATGGCGCGCGACGACCTGCACGGAATGGCGCACCTGACGGCGGAGCTCGTCGACGCGAACCAGAACAGCCAGAGCGTCGCGCACCTCGTGCGCAGCAACTTCTCGCTGTTCGCGCGCAAGCTCGTCGAGACCAACGCGGACACCGGCGAACACTACATCTCGCGCGGCCGCGCCGAGTACCTGAAGATGCTGCGGATGGCCGCGGGCGGCGGCCTCGTCACCGTCGCGACGGTATGCGTGAAGTTCGCGATCACGGGCGCGCACCTGCAGTCGATGCTCGAAGGGCTGCTCGCGGGCATCAACTACGCGGCCAGCTTCATGCTGATGCACTTCCTGCACTTCACGCTCGCGACCAAGCAGCCCGCGATGACCGCGCCGACGCTCGCGCGCGAGCTCGACGACACCGGCCACGACGACGGCGTGAAGGCGTTCGTCGCATCGGTGATCGCGCTGATCCGCACGCAGGCGGCCGCGATTTCCGGCAACGTGCTCGTCGTGCTGCCCGTGTGCCTGCTCGTGCAGCTGTTCGCGGCCAACGTGCTGCACACGAACGTGATTTCGCCGGAGAAGGCGCACGCGACGCTGCATTCGTTCTCGCTGCTGGGCCCGACGCCGTTCTACGCGGCGCTGACGGGCGTGCTGCTGTGGGCGTCGAGCCTGCTCGCGGGCTGGGCCGACAACTGGTTCGTGCTGCACCGGGTCGGCGACGCGCTCACGTACAACCGCCGGCTGCGCCTCACGCTCGGCGCGGCCGGCGCCGCGAAGCTCGCGCACTTCTGCCGGTCGAACGTCGCCGGCGTGGTCGCGAACGTCGGTCTCGGCCTGATGCTCGGCCTCGTCCCGGCGATCGTCACCGTGTTCATGTTCCCGTTCGAGGTGCGGCACGTGACGCTGTCGGCCGGCTCGATCGGGGTCGCGCTCGGCGTACTGGGCAAGGGTGCGCTCGGCACGCCCGAGCTGTGGTGGGCCGCCGCCGGCGTGCTCAGCATGGCGATCCTCAACGTGCTCGTGAGCTTCGCGCTCGCGTTCACGATGGCCGTGCGCTCGCGCAGCCTGCGCCCGACCAAGGTGCGCGCGCTCGTCGCGGCGATCGTCCGCACGATGCTGTCGAATCCGCTGGCGCTGTTCTGGCCGGCCGGCAATCCGAGCACGCGCGTCGGCCAGCCGGGCGCGCACTGACCGGCGGCGAGGCGGCGGCGCCCGGCCGGCCCCCGCCTCGCCGCCCCTGCCGGCGCGCGCGAACGGCGGTTGCGCCGGCGCCGCCGCGCCGAAACGCCGGCCCGGTCGCCCGCGCCGCGTACAATAGTGGACTTTTGCACGTCCTCACCCGCCTTATGTCCTCGCCCACCCTGTTCGAATTCTTCGCCCCCTGCCCGCGCGGCCTCGAAGCGGCGCTTGCCGCCGAGCTGGCCGAAATCGCCGGCCGCCACCTGAACGGCGCGCCGTTCACCGCGGGCGCGCAGGTGCCGGGCGGCGTCCATTTCAGCGGCGGCTGGGCCGCCGGCATGGCCGCCAACCTCCATTCGCGGATCGCGAGCCGGATCCTGCTGAAGATCGCGCACGGCCCGTACCGCAACGAGCAGGACGTCTACGCGCTCGCGCTCGAGCAGCCGTGGGAACGCTGGTTCGCGTCGACGCAGACGCTGCGCATCGACATCACCGCGATCAAGTCGCCGCTGAAGAGCCTCGAATTCACGACACTGCGCGTGAAGGATGCGATCTGCGACCGGATGCGCGAGAAAACCGGCTCGCGCCCGAGCATCGACACCGGTGCGCCGGACGTGCGCGTGTTCGCGTTCCTCACCGCGGGCGAATGCACGCTGTACCTCGACACGTCGGGCGAGCCGCTCTTCAAGCGCGGCTGGCGCCTCGACAAGGGCGCGGCGCCGCTGCGCGAGAACCTCGCGGCCGGCATCCTGCGGCTGACGGGCTGGAAGCCCGGTACCGCGCTGTACGACCCGATGTGCGGCAGCGGCACGTTCCTCGCGGAAGCCGCGCAGATCGCGCTCGGCGTGGCGCCGGGCGTCGAGCGCCGGTTCGGCTTCGAAAAGCTCAAGCAGTACGACATCACCGCGTGGCAGGGGCTGAAGGTCCCGGCGCTCGACGCGAAGCGCGCGGCGCGGGCCCAGCGCGGCGAAGCGCTCGGCGTGTACGGCAGCGACATCTCCGGCGACATGCTCGAGAAGGCACGCGCGAACCTCGAGCGCGCGGGCGTGCCGTCGGTGTGGCTCAAGCAGGTCGACGCGCGCGGGATGACGCCGCCGTGCGACGGGCCGGGCATCCTTCTCGCGAACCCGCCGTACGGCGAGCGGATCGAAGTGCGCGGCCGCAGCGCGCGCGGCGAGGTGCGCGAGACCGGCCGCAACCGCGGCAACGACGACGCGTTTCGCCGCACGCACACCGACGCGCCGGACAGCGAGTTCTTCAACGCGCTCGGCGATGCGCTGAAGCAGCGCTTCACGGGCTGGCAGGCGTTCCTGCTGACGTCCGAC
The DNA here is from genome assembly GCF_030504405.1 of Burkholderia sp. AU44665. Taxonomy (NCBI): domain Bacteria; kingdom Pseudomonadati; phylum Pseudomonadota; class Betaproteobacteria; order Burkholderiales; family Burkholderiaceae; genus Burkholderia; species Burkholderia sp. AU44665. Next base: position 565,944 of record NZ_JAUJRI010000002.1, read on the forward strand.
CGTTCGCTGCCCGGCCAGTTGCGGCTGCGCGAATCGGCCAAGACGCCGCTGTTCAACGGCGCGCTCGAATGCCGGCTGTTCCGCTTCGACCTGATCGCAGGCAGCGTGAAGGCGCGCCCGGCCGCGCAGGAAGGCGACGCCTGACCCTGACGCGCCGAACTCGCGCGAACGTCGCGGCGGCCGCTGCCGCCTGCTGACACTCCGATGACGCCCGGCATCCGCCGGGCGTTTTGCTTTGCGCGGCATCGATGCAAGCGTGCCGCGCCCGCTCCGCGATCCGCTCCGCCGGCCTCGTACGCGCCGCCGCCCGGGCGCACGCCGCCGATGCGGCCGGCGGGGCCTTTTGTCAGCACCGCCATCACTACTGACAGCACGCTGTCAGGAGCCCCCGCTCACACTGCAATCCCGGCGCAATGCAAGGCTGGTTTCCGTCCAGAACAACCCGAACAACAAGGAGCTCGTCATGACGTCCGCAACTGCAACCGCAACCCTGGAACGCGCGATCGCGTGGTTCGACATTCCGTCCCTCGATTTCGACCGTGCGATCCGCTTCTACGAAACCGTGCTGCAAACCACGTTGCAGCGCGAGGTCATCGGCGGCGTGCCGATGGCGATGTTCGATCACGAAGCGTCGAGCACGGGCGGCAGCATCGTGTTCGATCCGCAGCAGATGAAGCCGAGCGCGAACGGCGTGCTCGTCTACCTGAACGCCGGCGAATCGGTCGTCGCCGCGCTCGAACGCGCGAAGCGCGCGGGCGGTGTCGTGCAGGGCTCGGTCGTCGAGCTGCCGAACAACTACGGCTACGTCGGCTACCTGATCGACACGGAAGGCAACCGCGTCGGCCTGCACGCGCCGAAATGCCACTGAGCGCAGCGGTCAGCGGGCCGGCGCGGCGCTATCATCGCGAAGTCCCCGTAGCCAGAGGAATCGAGGTGCCGTCATGACCCGCCGTGCCGACCGTCTGTTCCAGATCGCCGAGCTGTTGCGCGGGCGTCGTCTCACGACCGCGCAGCAACTGGCCGACTGGCTGTCGGTGTCGCCGCGCACGGTCTATCGCGACGTGCGCGACCTGCAACTGTCAGGGGTGCCGATCGAAGGCGAAGCCGGCATCGGTTACCGGCTGAACCGCAACGCGAGCCTGCCGCCGCTCACGTTCACGGCCGAGGAGCTGGCGGCGCTCGCCACCGGCGCGCGGATGCTCGAAACCTGGGGCGGTGCGCGCTTCGCGAGCGGCGCGCGCTCGGCGCTCGCGAAGATCGCGTCGGCGATGCCGGCCGACAAGCGTACGGCGCTCGACCGGCTGCCCGTGTTCGCGCCGTCGTTCCACATCGACGAGACGTTTTGCGCGAAGGTCGACGCGATCCACCAGGCGATCGACACGCGCCACATCGTCAGCTTCGCCTATCGCGACCGGCTCGGCGCGCATTCGCAGCGCCGCGTATGGCCGCTCGGGCTCGTCTACTGGGGCGGGCGCTGGACGATCGGCGCGTGGTGCGAGCTGCGCGGCGATTTCCGCACCTTCGACATCGCGCGGATGGGCGACATCACCGTGCACGAGCAGTTTCCGGACATGGAAGGCCGGCGGATCGCCGACTACATGCGGATCGCGGAAGCGCCGATGAAGTGACGCATCGGGCCGCCGCGGGATGGAAAACGGCGCCGGGAAAATCGGCGCCGTCACTTTCGAATCTCTCTCGTTTTCATTCGAATTTCCGTACCGACCGCTTCTTGGAACGTAGCGGTCGGACGGAACCGTTCGTCGCACAATCAACGAAACCGGCGAGATTTTCCATACACGTCCCATTTTCTGAATCGTCAGCACTGCGCACAATCGAGCTTGCTTGTCGATTTTTTCACGACACGATCCGCCCATGATCCTGAGGATTTGAGGAATCGGCTCGCGCCTCTCAGTCAATTCCGCGATTGGATTAACAACATGTCGAGACCGCCATTCTCCAGTGCATGGCACGCCTTCATGAGAGTCAAAGTTTCAGTCGATGAAGTCGGGACACGGATTCCGGAAACCGCATCGATATGGGTATTGCGCTGAAAGACCCGCTGCTCGCGCTCGCAATGGCTCTCGCAATCGGCCCCGTCACGGCGGCACCCCAAGCCACGGTCGCGGCCCCCGATGCTCGCCATGCTGTCGAACGGCATTCGCAAAAAACGTTGCTGAAGAACTGGGCACTCAGCGTTTGCCTGGCCGGGATCGCGCACGATACCCGCGATCGTGACGACGCCAATGCCACCGCAAGCGCCTATCTGGAATCCGGCGATCAGCCAATCGAGGCCTGCGACGCGCTCCGCACGCTCACGCAACGGTATGTCGAACGACAATACAGCGGATCGATTCCAGCGTCGTTCAATACGATGAAGTGCATCGACCTCTTCCACAGTCGGGAACTCGACGCGCTTTCCGATCGGCTGACAAAAGCGCGCTAGCGCTGCGCGGCGGGGGCCAATACGTGCGCCCCCTGCATTGCACATGTCATGGCATGCGCACGACCGCATTCGCGCCGTCATGAACGCAGCCGGCGCGCTGCCCTGTCGTCACTCGACGGCCTTCACCATGTCCTCGATGACCTTCTTCGCATCGCCGAACACCATCATCGTCTTGTCCATGTAGAACAGGTCGTTGTCGAGGCCCGCGTAGCCGGCCGCCATCGAGCGCTTGTTGACGATCACCGTGCGCGCCTTGTACGCCTCGATGATCGGCATCCCCGCGATCGGCGATTTCGGATCGTTCTTCGCCGCCGGGTTCACGACGTCGTTCGCGCCGAGCACGAGCACCACGTCCACCTGGCCGAATTCGCCGTTGATGTCCTCCATCTCGTGCACGATCTCGTACGGCACTTCCGCTTCCGCGAGCAGCACGTTCATGTGCCCCGGCATCCGCCCGGCGACCGGGTGGATCGCGTACTTCACGTCGATGCCCTTCTCGACCAGCTTGTCGGTCAGCTCCTTCAGCGCGTGCTGCGCACGGGCGACGGCGAGCCCGTAACCCGGCACGATCACGACCGATTCCGCGTTGCCGAGCATGAACGCCGCGTCGTCGGCCGAACCCGACTTCACCGGCCGCTGCTCCTGCGCGCCACCCGCGCCGCCGGCCGCCGCTTCCCCGCCGAACCCGCCGAGGATCACGTTGAAGAACGAGCGGTTCATCGCATGGCACATGATGTACGACAGGATCGCGCCCGACGAGCCGACCAGCGAACCGGCGATGATCAGCATCGCGTTGTTCAGCGAGAAGCCGATGCCGGCCGCGGCCCAGCCCGAGTACGAGTTCAGCATCGACACGACCACCGGCATGTCCGCGCCGCCGATCGGGATGATGATCAGCACGCCGAGCACGAACGCGATCGCCGTCATGATGATGAACGGCAGCCACGCCTGCGTGATGAAGAACAGGATGCCGAAGCCGAGCATCGCGATCGCGAGCATCAGGTTGATCAGGTGCTGGCCCGCGTACACGACCGGCGCGCCCTGGAACAGCCGGAACTTGTACTTGCCCGACAGCTTGCCGAACGCGATCACCGAACCGGAGAACGTGATCGCGCCGACGAACGTGCCGATGAACAGCTCGACGCGGTTGCCGTACGGGATGAAGCTCGACGACACCGCGTCCTGCGGCACGAGCCCGAACGCTTCCGGCTCCGACACCACCGCATACGCGATGCACACGGCCGCGAGACCGATCAGCGAGTGCATCGCCGCGACGAGTTCCGGCATCTTCGTCATCTCGACGCGCGCGGCGACGAATGCCCCGACGCCGCCGCCGACGATCAGCGCGCCGAGCACGAGCGCGAGGCCGAGCGGCAGGTTCGCGCCGAGCCACGCGGCCTGCTTGACGATCAGCGCGAGGGTCGTGAGGATCGCGATGGCCATCCCGACCATCCCGAACAGGTTGCCGCGGCGCGCGCTCTTCGGGTTCGACAGCCCCTTCAGCGCCTGGATGAAGCACACCGACGCGACGAGGTACAGCAGCGTGACGACGTTCATGCTCATCGCGCGCCCTCCTTGCCGCCCTCGACACGCTTGGGCTCCTTCTTGCGGAACATCTCGAGCATTCGCCTCGTCACGAGAAAGCCGCCGAACACGTTGACGGCCGCGAGCGCGACCGCGAGCGTGCCGAAGAACTTGCCGGTCGCGCCGACGGTGAGCGCCGCCGCGAGCATCGCGCCGACGATCACGATCGCCGAGATCGCGTTGGTCACGGCCATCAGCGGCGTATGCAGCGCCGGCGTGACGTTCCAGACGACGTGGTAGCCGACGTACACCGCCAGCACGAAGATGATCACGTTGATCACCGTGTGATTGATGACTTCCATGGTCTCCTCCGTTATTTGCGCGTGACTTCGCCGTCGCGGCACAGCAGCGTCGCGGCGACGATGTCGTCGGTCAGGTCGATGTTCAGCGTGCCTTCCTTCGTGACGATCAGCTTCATGAAATCGAGCAGGTTGCGCGCGTACAGCGCCGACGCGTCCGACGCGACCATCGACGCGAGGTTCGTGTAGCCGGCGATCGTCACGCCGTTGTGCACGATCACCTGGTCGGCGACGGTCAGCGGGCAGTTGCCGCCCTTGCGGCCGTCGAATTCCGGGCCGCGGCCGGCCGCGAGATCGACGAGCACCGCGCCGGGCTTCATCGACTGCACGGTCTCCACCGAGATCAACGTCGGCGCCGGGCGCCCCGGAATCAGCGCGGTGGTGATCACGATGTCGGCCTGCTTCGCGCGCTCGTGCACGAGCGCGGCCTGGCGGCCGAGCCACGACGGCGGCATCGGGCGCGCATAGCCGCCGACACCCTGCGCGGCTTCGCGCTCTTCGTCGGTTTCGAACGGGACGTCGAGGAATTTCGCGCCGAGCGACTCGATCTGCTCCTTCACGGCCGGCCGCACGTCGGACGCCTCGATCACGGCGCCGAGCCGCTTCGCGGTCGCGATCGCCTGCAGGCCCGCGACGCCCGCGCCGAGAATCAGCACGCGCGCCGCCTTCACGGTACCCGCGGCCGTCATCAGCATCGGCATGAAGCGCGGATACAGCGACGCGGCCACCAGCACGGCCTTGTAGCCGGCGATGTTCGCCTGCGACGACAGCACGTCGAGACTCTGCGCGCGCGTCGTGCGCGGCGCGGCCTCGAGTGCGAAACCGGTCACGCCGGCCGCGGCGAGTTTCGCCGCCTGCTCGCCATTGAACGGCTCGAGCATGCCGATCAGCACGGTGCCGCGCTTGAGCGACGGCAGTTCGGCGTCGGTGGGCGCCTGGACCTTCAGCACGAGGTCGGCGTCGAAAGCGGCCGACTGGTCGGTCAATTCGGCGCCGGCGGCCGCATAGGCTTCGTCGGGATAGCTGGCCGCGGTGCCGGCCCCTTTCGCGATACTGACCCGATGGCCGGCCGCCGCGTATTTCTTCACGGTTTCCGGCGTCGCGGCCACACGCGCCTCGTTGGCCCGCGTTTCAGCAGGCACTCCAATATGCATCGTCAGTTCCTCCAGTCATTGTCAGTATTTCTTTTCTTGCGATCTTTTTACTGCACAACGAGCCGGACAGGCTGACTTACCGGCTCACGAGCAACGGCGTTCACGCTGCACTTTAACCGAAAGTGATGGCCCCGCCAGCACTTTCCGCACGATCGTGCTCGAATGCGACGTCGGTTTGATCCGCGCCGCCATGTCCCCCGGGGCCGACGAATCCGAAAGGGTCGGATTCGTCTAACGGAACGGCCGGCAGCGTTCGGGCGCAACCGGTAAAATGCCGAACCATGAAACCCGAAATCTGGACCCCGCATGTGACGGTCGCCGCGCTCGTCGAGCGCGCCGGCCGCTTTCTCGTGATCGAGGAAGAAACCTCGACGGGCCTGCGCATCAACCAGCCGGCCGGTCATCTCGAAGCCGGCGAGACGCTAGCCGACGCCGTGATCCGCGAAACGCTGGAGGAAGCCGCGCACCCGTTCACGCCCGACGCGCTCGTCGGCGTCTATCTCGCGCACTATGACCGCCCCGGCAACGCCGGCGCGACCTACCTGCGCTTCACGTTCTGCGGCACGGCCGGCGAACCGGTCGCGGGCCACGTGCTCGACGACGGCATCGTCCGCACGCTGTGGATGACGGCCGACGAGTTGCGCGCCTGCAGCGAGCGCCATCGTTCGCCCGCGGTGATGCGCTGCGTCGACGACTATCTCGCCGGGCGGCGCATTCCGCTCGATTTCGTACACACGCACTCGGTCGCCCCGCGCCCCGAGGCATTCGAACGTCAGGCGGTCGGCAAATGAGCAAGCGCCGTGTAGTGGTGGGCATGTCGGGCGGCGTCGATTCGTCGGTGACCGCGTGGCTGCTGAAGGAACAGGGCTACGACGTGGTCGGCCTGTTCATGAAGAACTGGGAAGACGACGACGACGGCGAGTACTGCTCGACGCGCCAGGACTGGATCGACGTCGTGTCGGTGGCCGACCTGATCGGCATCGACGTGGAAGCCGTCAACTTCGCGGCGGAATACAAGGATCGCGTGTTCGCCGAATTCCTGCGCGAATACTCGGCCGGCCGCACGCCGAACCCCGACGTGCTGTGCAACGCCGAGATCAAGTTCAAGGCGTTCCTCGACCACGCGATGTCGCTCGACGCGGAAATGATCGCGACCGGCCACTATGCGCGCGTGCGCGAACGCGACGGGCGTTTCGAACTGCTGAAGGCGTTCGATCACACGAAGGACCAGTCGTACTTCCTGCACCGGCTGAACCAGGCGCAGCTGTCGAAGACGATGTTCCCGCTCGGCGAGATCCCGAAGACGAAGGTGCGCGAGATCGCCGCGCAGATCGGGTTGCCGAATGCGAAGAAGAAGGATTCGACCGGCATCTGCTTCATCGGCGAGCGGCCGTTCCGCGATTTCCTGAACCGTTATCTTCCGACGAAGCCCGGCCCGATGAAGACGCCCGACGGCAAGGTGGTCGGCGAGCACATCGGCCTCGCGTTCTACACGTTCGGCCAGCGCAAGGGCATCGGGCTCGGCGGCAGCAAGAGCGGCAGCGGCGAGCCGTGGTTCGTCGCCGCGAAGGACATCGCGTCGAACACGCTGTACGTCGTGCAGGGCCACGATCATCCGTGGCTGCTGTCGCGCGAACTCGTCGCCGGCAACGTGAGCTGGGTCGCCGGCGAGCCGCCGGCGGACGGCTTCGCGTGCGGCGCGAAGACGCGCTACCGGCAGGCCGATGCGGCGTGCGTATTCGGTCGAGCCGCGACAGGTCGGGCCGCGCTAGGCCGGGCCGCGATCGACGCCGCGGCAGCCGGCCCGGCAGGCGAGGCGCGCTTCTCGCTCGCGTTCGACGACGCGCAGTGGGCCGTCACGCCCGGCCAGTCGGCCGTGCTGTACGACGGCGAGATCTGTCTGGGCGGCGGCATCATCGAATCCGCGGCGACCGGCCAGCCCGGTCAGGCTGCGGCGGCGGCCCACGCGCCGGCGCTCGCCGAAGCACGCTGACACCCATTCGGTTTAGACTTGCGGCACGCCGCGCCCGGCGGAACACGATTCCGTCGCGGCCGGCGCGCCGCCTTCGCAGCGTACGCATGGCGGTATCTCAAGATTCTTACGGAGTCCCCCATGCTTTCCAGACGCTACCTCGCGATGTGGTGCGCCGTCCTGCTGCTCGTCGCCGCGGCCGCACTCGCGTCGGTCCACCTCCTTTCCTGGCTGTGGATCGTCATCCCCATCGCCCTCGTCGCGCTCGGCCTGTACGACCTGAACCAGGACCGCCACGCGATCCTGCGGAACTACCCGCTGTGGGGCCACTTCCGCTTCCTGTTCGAATTCATCCGGCCTGAAATCCGCCAGTACTTCGTCGAGGACGACACCGACGAAAAACCGTTCTCGCGCGCGCAGCGCAGCCTCGTCTACCAGCGCGCGAAGAACGTCGCCGACAACCGCCCGTACGGCACCGAACTGAACGTGAAGGCCGTCGCGCACGAATGGATCAGCCATTCGCTCGCGCCGACGAAGCTGCCGAACCACGATTTCCGTATCCGCGTCGGCGCGAATCGCGCGCAGCCGTACGACATTTCGATCTTCAACATCTCGGCGATGAGCTTCGGCTCGCTGTCCGCGAACGCGATCCGCTCGCTGAACCTCGGCGCGAAGAAAGGCGGGTTCGCGCACGACACTGGCGAAGGCTCGCTGTCGAAATACCACCGCGAGAACGGCGGCGACATCATCTGGGAAATCGCGTCCGGCTACTTCGGCTGCCGCAACGACGACGGCACCTTCAACCCGGACAAGTTCGCGAAGCAGGCCGCCGATCCGCAGGTCAAGATGATCGAGGTGAAGCTGTCGCAAGGCGCGAAGCCCGGCCACGGCGGCGTGCTGCCGGCCGCGAAGATCACGCCGGAAATCGCGGAGACGCGCGGCGTGCCGATGGGCAAGGACTGCATCTCGCCCGCGACGCACTCGGAATTCTCGACGCCGCGCGGGCTGCTCGAATTCGTCGAACGGCTGCGCACGCTGTCCGGCGGCAAGCCGACCGGCTTCAAGCTGTGCATCGGCCATCCGTGGGAATTCTTCGGGATCGCGAAAGCGATGCTCGAGACGGGCATCGTGCCCGACTTCATCGTCGTCGACGGCGCGGAAGGCGGCACGGGCGCGGCGCCGCTCGAATTCACCGACCACGTCGGCGTGCCGCTGCAGGAAGGGCTGCTGCTCGTGCACAACACGCTCGTCGGGATCGGCGTGCGCGACCGCGTGAAGATCGGCGCGAGCGGCAAGATCATCACCGCGTTCGACATCGCGCGCACGCTCGCGATCGGCGCGGACTGGGTGAACTCGGCGCGCGGCTTCATGTTCGCGGTCGGCTGCATCCAGGCGCAGCACTGCCATACCGACCGCTGCCCGACCGGCGTCGCGACGCAGGACCCGGTGCGCCAGCGGGCGCTCGTCGTGCCCGACAAGGCCGAGCGCGTGTACAACTTCCACCGCAATACGCTGCATGCGCTGCAGGAACTCGTGCAGGCGGCCGGCCTCGCGCATCCGTCCGAGCTGCGCGCGCACCACATCGTGCAGCGGGTCGCGCCGCACGAAGTGCGGCTGATGTCGCAACTGCTGAAATACCTGAAACCCGGTGCGCTGCTCGACGGCCAGACCTGCGGCTTCTCGCTGTACGACAAGTGGTGGCCGCTCGCGCGCAGCGATTCGTTCACGCTCGGCGAAGCCGTGTACGCGTCGATCGAGTAAAGCGCACGGCCACCCCGTTACGACGGCGGCCGGCCCGCGCCGCAAAAGCAAAAGCGCCCCGCGGGGCGCTCTTGCTTTTCTTTCGTCTGGCGAATGCGTGAAGGCCGGGCCGCGGCTCAGTTCTGCGGCAGCGTATCGGCGAACGACGGTCGCTGCTGCAGCTTCACGAAGTGCTTGTCGAGGTTCGGGTGGCGATCGCGCCAGTTGAGCTCGGGCATCCGGAAGTCGAGATAGCCGAGCGCGCAGCCGAGTGCGATGTCGGCGAGCGTGTAATGATTGCCGACGCACCACGTCTTGCCGCCGAGACCCTGCGACATCGCGACGAGCGCGTCGTCGATCTTGCGCTGCTGGCGCGCGATCCAGCTCGGGCTGCGCTGCGCTTCTTCCCGCAGCGTGTGTTCGAGGCGGATCGCGACGGCCGCGTCGAGCACGCCGTCGCCCAGTGCTTCCCAGCACCGCACTTCGAGTCGCTCGCGGCCCGACGGCGGAATCAGCTTGCCGACCGGCGACAGCGTATCGACGTATTCGCAGATCACGCGGGAATCGAACACCGCGGCGCCATCCTCCATCACGAGGCACGGGACCTTGCCGAGCGGATTCGACGCGTGAATATCCGTCTCCGGCGCCCACACATTCTCGAGCTCCAGCTTGTAGTCGATCTTCTTTTCGGCAAGCACGATCCGCGCCTTTCGGACGTACGGGCTGCTGAGCGAACCGATTAATTTCATCATCTGCCTTTTTAAGGGAACCGCCGCGAGTATACGTTGTCGCCGATCATAACCGGCCCGCGCGGCCGGGTAGAAAATCGGCCGTCCGGCCTGTGGATGGTTTGCAACAGCCGCCGCGCGCGGCCCGGCCGGCGCGGCTTCCGCCCCACTCTCACGCACCGCGGCGCGCGGCGCTACAATCGCACGAATGAACGCGCCCCTCGATACCGCCATCGCCGTCGACGTCTACCGCCAGCGCCGTGAACGCGTGCTTGCCGCACTGCGTGCCGCGGGCGGCGGCGTCGCCATCGTCCCCACCGCGCCGGAAATGCTGCGCAACCGCGATACGGCCTACCCGTACCGGTTCGACAGCTACTTCCATTACCTGACGGGCTTCGCCGAGCCGGATGCCGTGCTCGTGCTGAACGCGGCCGCGCCGCACGGCGCGCCGGAATCGATCCTGTTCTGCCGCGCCAGGAACGTCGACCGCGAAATCTGGGAAGGCTTTCACTACGGGCCCGACGCCGCGCGCGACGCGTTCGGCTTCGATGCCGCATTCGCGGTCGACGTGATCGACACCGAGATGCCGCGCCTGCTCGCCGATGCGGGCACCGTGCATTACCGGTTCGGCGCGTCGGCCGAGTTCGAGCGCCGGCTCGCCGGCTGGATCGACGCGGTGCGCGCGCAGGCACGCACGGGCGTCGCCGCGCCGGACGCGCTGCTCGACCTCACGCCGCTGCTCGACGACATGCGGCTCGTGAAGGACGAACACGAACTCGCGATCATGATGCGCGCCGCGCACATCTCCGCGCTCGCGCACCGCCGCGCGATGCAGGCGTGCCGCCCCGGCATCCGCGAATACGAACTCGAGGCCGAGCTGCTGTACCTGTTCCGCAAGCACGGCGCGCAGGCGCCCGCGTACGGGTCGATCGTCGCGGCCGGCGCGAATGCGTGCGTGCTGCACTACCCGGCCGGCAACGCGGCCGCGCGGGACGGTGACCTGATCCTGATCGACGCCGCCTGCGAACTCGACGGCTATGCATCGGACATCACGCGCACGTTCCCGGCCAACGGCCGCTTCTCGCCCGCGCAGCGCACGCTGTACGACATCGTGCTCGCCGCGCAGCAGGCCGCGATCGACGCGACGCGCGCGGGCGTGCCGTTCGAGGCGCCGCACGATGCGGCCGTACGCGTGCTCGCGCAGGGGCTGCTCGATACCGGCATCATCCCGAAAACGCGCTTCTCGAACGTCGACGACGTGATCGCCGAGCGCGCATACACGCGCTTCTACATGCACCGCACCGGCCACTGGCTCGGGATGGACGTGCACGACTGCGGCGACTATCGCGAGCGGCTCGCCGCGCGCGACGCGAACGGCGCGCTGCCGTGGCGCACGCTGAAGCCGGGCATGACGCTCACCGTCGAGCCCGGCCTGTACGTGCGCGCGGCCGACGACGTGCCGCCCGAGTACTGGAACATCGGCATCCGCATCGAGGACGACGCGATCGTGCGCGAGCACGGCTGCGAGCTGATCACGCGCGGCGTGCCGGTCGCGGCCGACGAGATCGAGGCGCTGATGCGCGCGGACGCATGACCGGCCGCCGACCGTTACCTCCGTTTCACGAATCAAGATGACGACCGCTTCCTCGCCGGCCACGCCGGATTACGACCTCGCCATCGTCGGCGCGGGCCCCGTCGGACTCGCGCTCGCCGGCTGGCTCGCACGCCGCAGCGCGACCCAGCATGCGTCGATCGCGCTGATCGACGCGCGCGAACCTGCCGCGAGCGCGAACGACCCGCGCGCGATCGCCGTATCGCACGGCAGCCGCGTGCTGCTCGACACGCTCGCGTGGCCGGCCGACGCCACGCCGATCGAACATATCCACGTGTCGCAACGCGGCCATTTCGGCCGCACGCTGATCGACCGCGACGAACACGCGCTCGCCGCGCTCGGCTACGTCGTGCGTTACGGCTCGATCGTGCAGGCGCTTGCGGGCGCCGTGCGCGACACGCGGGTCGACTGGCTCACGTCCACCACCGCACGCACGCCGCGGCAGGACACCGACGGCGTCACGCTGACGCTCGACGGCCCTCAGGGCGAACGCACGCTGCGCGCGCGCATCGTCATCAATGCCGAAGGCGGGCTGTTTCATGAACGGCACGCCGATACGGGCAAGCATCGCCGCGATTACGGGCAGACCGCGATCGTGGGGACGGTCACGGTATCGGCACCGCGCCCGAACGTCGCGTGGGAGCGCTTCACGCACGAAGGCCCGCTCGCGCTGCTGCCGCTCGGCGGGCCGCGTCAGGCCGAGTATTCGCTCGTATGGTGCTGCACGCCCGACGAGGCCGCACGCCGCGCGGCGCTGCCCGACGACGCTTTCCTTGGCGAGCTCGGCGCGGCATTCGGCGAGCGGATGGGCCGGTTCGTCGCGATCGCGGGGCGGGCGTCGTTCCCGCTCGGGCTGAGCGCGGCGCAAACGCTCGTGAGCGGCCGCATCGCGATCGTCGGCAACGCCGCGCAAACGCTGCATCCGGTCGCGGGCCAGGGGCTCAACCTCGGGCTGCGCGATGCGCATACGCTCGTCGACGCACTCTCCGCGCAAGGCTTCGAAGCGACCGCGCTCGCGACCTTCAACGCGCGCCGCGCGCTCGACCGGCGCCTCACGATCGGCGCGACCGACACGCTGGCGCGCCTGTTTACGATCGACTCGGGCCCGCTTCCGCTGCTGCGCGGCGCGGCGCTCACCGCGCTCGAATTCGTGCCGCCGCTCAAGAAGGCGATCGCTCGCCAGATGATGTTCGGCCAGCGCAACTGACGCGCGGCGCACCGTACGGCCCCTCCGGGCACACCAGGCAAACCGGGTCAAATCGGCGGGGCATGGGAATACGGTAAAATGCCCGTTTTCCGCCTTCCCTTCCCCTGCCCGCGCGTGTCGCGGGCGGCGCCATTGCGATGCCCGTTATCGGCCCTCACGTATTGCGTAACAACCTGTTCGTCGCCCCGATGGCCGGGGTGACGGATCGTCCGTTCCGCCAGCTGTGCAAGCGGCTGGGGGCCGGTTACGCGGTGTCCGAGATGGTCGCGTCCAACGCGCAGCTGTGGAAGAGCGCGAAGACGATGCGGCGCGCGAACCACGAAGGCGAGGTCGAGCCGATCGCGGTTCAGATCGCCGGCGCCGATCCGGCGATGATGGCCGAAGCGGCCCGCTACAACGTCGACAACGGCGCGCAGATCATCGACATCAACATGGGCTGCCCGGCAAAGAAGGTCTGCAACGTCGCGGCCGGCTCCGCGCTGCTGCAGAACGAGCCGCTCGTGCAGCGGATCGTCGAGGCCGTCGTCGCGGCGGTCGGCACCGGGCCCGATGCGGTGCCCGTCACGCTGAAGATCCGCACCGGCTGGGACCGCGAGCACAAGAACGCGCTCACGGTCGCGCGCCTGGCCGAAGCGGCCGGCATCTCGATGCTCACCGTGCATGGCCGCACGCGCGCCGACCTGTACCGCGGCGACGCCGAGTACGACACCATCGCGGCCGTGAAGGCGGCCGTGCGGATTCCGGTCGTCGCGAACGGCGACATCACGTCGCCCGCCAAGGCGAAGGCCGTGCTCGACGCAACCGGCGCCGACGCGCTGATGATCGGTCGCGCCGCGCAAGGCCGGCCGTGGCTGTTCCGCGAAATCGATCATTTCCTGCAAACCGGCGAGCTGCTGCCCCCGCCGCGGATCGACGAGATCCAGCACGTGATGAACGAACACCTGGAAGACCACTACGCTTTCTATGGCGAATTCACCGGCGTCCGTACTGCGCGCAAGCACATCGGCTGGTACACTCGCGGCCTTTCCGGTGCCAACGGGTTCCGGCACCGAATGAACACGCTCGATTCCACCCGCGAGCAGCTCGCCGCCGTCAATGCATTCTTCGAGGCGCAAAAAGCGCTGTCGGACCACCTCGTCTACGTCGATGACGAAGCGGAAAACGGCCGGGGCGAGCCGGACGACCATAACCAGTTAGCAGCATGAGCAAGCACAACATCGAACAATGTGTCCGCGAGAGCCTGGACGTGTATTTCCGGGATCTAGACGGCTCCAATCCGCACGACGTCTATGAAATGGTGATGTCCTGCGTCGAAAAGCCGATGCTCGAGGTCGTGCTCGTACAGGCCGGCGGCAACCAGTCGCTCGCCGCCGAGTACCTCGGCATCAATCGCAATACGCTGCGCAAGAAGCTGCAGCAGCACGGCCTGCTGTAGGCGGCCGTCCCGTCCCCGTTTCCCTGGCTATTGGTGGTTCCATCATGATCAAGCAAGCGCTCATTTCCGTTTCCGACAAGACCGGCATCGTCGACTTCGCGAAGTCGCTGTCCGACCTCGGCGTCAAGCTGCTGTCGACGGGCGGCACCGCGAAACTCCTCGCCGACGCCGGCCTGCCCGTGACCGAAGTGGCCGATTACACGGGCTTCCCGGAAATGCTCGATGGGCGCGTGAAGACGCTGCACCCGAAGGTGCACGGCGGCATCCTCGCCCGCCGCGACCTGCCCGAGCACATGCAGGCGCTGGAGCAGCACGGCATCCCGACGATCGACCTGCTCGTCGTGAACCTGTATCCGTTCGTCGCGACGATCGCGAAGGACGACTGCACGCTCGCCGACGCGATCGAGAACATCGACATCGGCGGCCCGACGATGCTGCGCTCGGCCGCGAAGAACCACCGCGACGTGACCGTCGTGGTCGACCCGGCCGACTACGCGGTCGTGCTCGACGAAATGAAGGCGAACGGCAACACCGTCGGCTACCCGACCAACTTCCGTCTCGCGACGAAGGTGTTCGCGCACACCGCGCAATACGACGGCGCGATCACGAACTACCTGACCAGCCTGACCGACGAGCTGAAGCACGCATCGCGCAGCACGTACCCGGCCACGCTGAACCTGGCGTTCGACAAGGTGCAGGACCTGCGCTACGGCGAGAACCCGCACCAGAGCGCGGCGTTCTACCGCGACCTCGCGGCGCCGGCCGGCGCGCTGGCGAACTACCGCCAGCTGCAGGGCAAGGAACTGTCGTACAACAACATCGCGGATTCGGACGCGGCGTGGGAATGCGTGAAGACGTTCGACGCGCCGGCCTGCGTGATCATCAAGCATGCGAACCCGTGCGGCGTCGCGGTTGGCAACGACTCGGCCGACGCGTACGCGAAGGCATTCCAGACCGACCCGACCTCCGCATTCGGCGGCATCATCGCGTTCAACCGCGAAGTCGACGAAGCGGCCGCGCAAGCGGTGGCGAAGCAGTTCGTCGAAGTGCTGATCGCGCCGTCGTTCTCCGACGCCGCGAAGCAGGTGTTCGCCGCGAAGCAGAACGTGCGCCTGCTCGAAATCGCGCTGGGCGACGGCCACAACGCATTCGACCTGAAGCGCGTGGGCGGCGGCCTGCTCGTGCAGTCGCTCGATTCGAAGAACGTGCAGCCGCACGAGCTGCGCGTCGTCACGAAGCGCCACCCGACGCCGAAGGAAATGGACGACCTGCTGTTCGCATGGCGCGTCGCGAAGTACGTGAAGTCGAACGCGATCGTGTTCTGCGGCAACGGCATGACGCTCGGCGTCGGCGCCGGCCAGATGAGCCGCGTCGATTCCGCCCGTATCGCGAGCATCAAGGCGCAGAACGCGGGGCTGACGCTCGCCGGCTCGGCCGTCGCGTCGGATGCGTTCTTCCCGTTCCGCGACGGCCTCGACGTGGTCGTGGCGGCCGGCGCGACCTGCGTGATCCAGCCGGGCGGCTCGATGCGCGACGACGAAGTGATCGCGGCAGCCGACGAGCACAACATCGCGATGATCCTGACGGGCGTGCGCCACTTCCGTCACTGATCGCCGCATGCGGCCCCCGCGCGGCCGCTGCACCGGAACCCGGCGGCATCACCTCCGCCGGGTTTTTTATTGCGCGGCGCCTTCGCGCGCGACCGCGCGACCGGCTTGCCGCCCCATTCGTTGTAGTATCGCTGCATCACGCCACTCTCCTCACTCATGCGAATTCTCGGCATCGACCCCGGTCTGCGCGTCACCGGCTTCGGCGTCATCGACGTCAGCGGCCATCGGCTCGCCTATGTCACGAGCGGCGTGATCCGCACGCCGACGGCCGACCTGGCCACCCGGCTCGGCACGATCTTCCAGGGCATCTCGACGATCGTGCGCGAACACGCGCCCGACCAGGCCGCGATCGAAAAGGTGTTCGTCAACGTGAACCCGCAGTCGACGCTGCTGCTCGGCCAGGCACGTGGCGCCGCGATCTGCGGGCTCGTCGCGGGCGGGCTGCCGGTCGCCGAATACACGGCGCTGCAGCTCAAGCAGGCCGTGGTCGGCTACGGCCGCGCGACCAAGACGCAGATGCAGGACATGGTCACGCGGCTGCTCAACCTGTCCGGCCAGCCGGGCTCGGACGCCGCCGACGCGCTCGGCATGGCGATCTGCCACGCGCACGGCGGCAACACGCTCAGCACGCTGGGCGGGCTCGCGCCGGCGCTCGCGCAGAAAGGGCTGCGCGTGCGGCGCGGCAGGCTGGTCGGCTGACGCTGCCGCGCACCGCGGCCGCGCGCGTCGGCTCGACTCCGCGGGCTGCGTTGGCCGCCTCGATCGTTTCACCCACGCCCGACATGCCCGCGACACGCGCCGCTTCGGCCTGACGGCCGCGCCCATCGGCATCGCGCCGCGCGTGCGCTACACTCGCGCTTTCTTCCTCGCATCCCGTCCTCCATGATCGGTCGCATCGCCGGCATCCTGCTCGAAAAGAACCCGCCTCATCTGCTCGTCGACTGCAACGGCGTCGGCTATGAAATCGACGTGCCGATGAGCACCTTCTACAACCTGCCGCAAACGGGCGAACGCATCGTGCTGCTCACGCAGCAGATCGTCCGCGAAGACGCACACCTGCTGTACGGCTTCCTGACGCCGCAGGAACGCACGACCTTCCGCGAGCTGCTGAAGATCACCGGCATCGGCGCGCGCATGGCGCTCGCCGTGCTGTCCGGCATGAGCGTCCAGGAGCTCGCCCAGGCCGTGACGATGCAGGACGCCGCACGCCTCACGCGCCTGCCCGGCATCGGCAAGAAGACGGCCGAGCGCCTGCTGCTCGAGCTGAAGGGCAAGCTCGGCGCCGACCTCGGCGCGCTCGCCGGCGCGGCTTCGCCGTCCGACCACGCGACCGACATCCTCAACGCGCTGCTGGCGCTCGGCTACTCCGAGAAGGAAGGCCTTGCCGCGATCAAGAACGTGCCGGCCGGCACCGGCGTGTCCGAAGGCATCAAGCTCGCGCTGAAGGCGTTGTCGAAGGCGTAACGCGCGGTCGATCCGGCCGTCGAAGCCAGTGTCGCGCCGCCGCGCGGCGCGCGCCAGTCGGCCGTTCGGCCAGGTGGCCCGGGCTCCGTCGCGCGGTACAATGGCCGCATGATTGAAACCGACAAACTCGCCACCGAGCAGCGGATCATCGCCGCCACGCCCGCCTCGTCGCACGAGGAGGTGTTCGAACGGGCGCTGCGGCCGCGCCAGCTCGACGACTACGTCGGCCAGGAAAAGGTCCGCGGCCAGCTCGAGATCTTCATCGAAGCCGCGAAACGCCGCTCCGAGCCGCTCGACCACGTGCTGCTGTTCGGGCCGCCGGGGCTCGGCAAGACGACGCTCGCCCACATCATCGCGCGCGAGATGGGCGTGAACCTGCGCCAGACGTCGGGGCCCGTGCTCGAGCGCGCGGGCGATCTCGCCGCGTTGCTCACGAACCTCGAGGCGAACGACGTGCTGTTCATCGACGAAATCCACCGGCTGTCGCCGGTCGTCGAGGAGATCCTGTATCCGGCGCTCGAGGATTACCAGATCGACATCATGATCGGCGAAGGCCCGGCCGCGCGCAGCGTGAAGCTCGACCTGCAGCCGTTCACGCTGGTCGGTGCGACCACTCGCGCGGGGATGCTGACCAACCCGCTGCGCGATCGTTTCGGGATCGTCGCGCGCCTCGAGTTCTACGACGCCGATCAACTGTCGCGCATCGTGCGGCGCTCGGCGTCGCTGCTCAATGCGCAGATCGATCCGAACGGCGCGCTGGAAATCGCGAAGCGCTCGCGCGGCACGCCGCGGATCGCGAACCGGCTCCTGCGCCGCGTGCGCGACTTCGCGGAAGTGAAGGCCGACGGCCAGATCACCGCGGCCGTCGCCGATGCCGCACTTGCGATGCTCGACGTCGATCCGGTCGGCTTCGACCTGATGGACCGCAAGCTGCTCGAAGCGATCCTGTACAAGTTCGACGGCGGCCCGGTCGGCATCGACAATCTCGCGGCGGCAATCGGCGAGGAGCGCGACACGATCGAGGACGTGCTCGAACCGTACCTGATCCAGCAGGGCTTCCTGCAGCGCACGCCGCGCGGGCGCGTCGCGACGCTGCTCACGTATCGCCACTTCGGGCTGTCGGTGCCCGAGGCCCGCCGCACCGAACGCGACGAGTGGGATACTCCGGACGGGAAGTAGTCCGTCGCCCGAGTCGCACCCGCCATGACGACGCCGCCCAGCCACCACCCCACCGCACCCGCGCCGGGCCCGCGCTGGGCCGAGCCGATCCGCAAGCGGCTCGTGGCCGGCATCACGCACCTGACGGTCGGCGGCGGCGGCCCGTCGATCGATCTCTCTTCCCCGCCCGGCGACCCGGGGCTGTTCGGCCCCGACGCCGTCTGCTGGCGCGTGCATGCCGATTTCACGTCGATGATGACAGGCGGCATCGCCGCGCTGCTGCTGCAGGCGCTCCACCCGCTCGCGCTCGCGGGCGTCTGGGATCATTCGTCGTTCCGCACCGATATCCTCGGCCGTCTGCGGCGCACCGCCACGTTCATCACGGGGACGACGTTCGGCAGCCGCGCGGACGCGCTCGCGCTGATCGAGCGCGTGAAGGCGATCCACGCGCACATCTCGGGCAACGCGCCGGACGGCCGGCCGTACCGCGCCGACGATCCCGCGCTGCTGACCTGGGTGCATGTCGCGGAAGTGTCGAGCTTCCTCGCCGCGCATCTGCGTTACGTGAATCCAGCGCTGGCGGGCGAACTGCAGGACCGCTATTACGCGGAGACGGCGCTGATCGCCGAGCTGCTGGGCGCCCAAGCGGTGCCGCGTTCGCGCGCCGAGGTGGCGGCCTATCTCGCGCGCATGCTGCCCGAACTCGAAGCCGGGCCGCGCACGTTCGACGTGATGTCCATCCTGCTGAATGTGCCGGTCGCGAAGCCGGCGCTGCGGCCTGCCGCGTCGCTGGTGATGCATGCCGGAATCGACCTGCTGCCGCCGTGGGCGCAGCGCATGCTCGGCGTGTCGGCCTTCGCGCCGGTGCGGCGCGCGCTGGTCCGGCCCGGCATACGCGCGGTCGCGCCCGTGCTGCGCTGGGCGCTCGTCAACGGCGCGTCGAAGCGTGCGCGCCGCCGCGCGACGGCCGCCCCGTCCGACGGCGCCCCGCCTGGCTGACGATCCGCTTCTTCTGATCATTTCAATTTACCGTCAAATACCTGTGGCAAGCTGACACGCTCGCGCACGGTCGCACGTCCGGCTCGTCACGCACGCCGGTGGCCCGCGCGGAGTTCCGCCTACCCGCTACGACACCCGATGCCCGTGATGCCACGCCTGCCGATCCGTTTCGCCCTTGCCGCCAGCCTGTCCGGCGTCCTCGCCCTCGCCGCGTGTGGAGGCGACGATGTCGCCGCCGTCGCGCGCACGGATGCGCAACTGCCGTCCGGCAGCACGACGACGCCGGCTCCCACGCCGCCCGCAACCACCACGCCGCAAGCGGGCAAGTGGAAAGCCGCCCGCGCCGGCGACCTGCTCGACGTGACGCTAGGCGATCTCCATCCGACGCAGGGCGCGATCGGCTACGACCAGATCTACTACAAGCTCGGCCGCTACGAACTGCAGCCCGACAAGAAGTTCGACGACTTCTGCGCGGACGAGGGCCTCGGCGGCATCGCATCGGGCGGTTACACGACCCGATCGTCGCTGCGCGATCCGGCCAGCTACACGTGCGCGACGACCGACGCGACCGCCCGCGACCGCTCGGTGCTGAACCCCGTCGTGATCGGCCCGAACGGCGATACGCTGTACCTGACCGACGGCCACCACGGCCTGTCGACTTACTACGAGACGCCCGACGGCGGCCCGGCGCTGCACGTGCACGTCGTCGTCAAGGACAACCTCGGCGACTACTCGGGCGACGCGTTCTGGCAGCAGATGCAAAGCCGCGGCTATCTGCGCCTGAAGGACGGCGAAGGCAAGCCGATCGCGACCGCGCAACTGCCGAGCGGCCTCGGCCTGACGCTCGGGATGACGAACGACCGCTACCGGTCGCTCGTCTATTTCACGCGCGACATCGGCTACAGCAAGCCCGCGCAAGCAACCGACTACCTCGAGTTCTACTGGGCCGACTGGCTGCGAGCGCAGCCGGGTACGTTCGCGCTGGCGAGCTACGACCTGACGCGCGGCGGCACGACCGATCCCGATCCGGCGAAGGCCGACAAGGGCTACCTGAATGCGGTCTGGAATGCGTCTGCGCGGATGGTCGCGGCCACGGACCCGGTGATCGACGGCAAGACGGGCGCCGAGCTCGGGCGCGCCGATGCGATCAACGGCGGGAAGAAATACAGCAAGGGGGAATTCGACAAGCTGCGCCAGCCGATCACGGCCGACAAGCCCGGCAAGATCGCGTACGCGCTCGACTACAAGACGCGTCACGGGCTGCCGCAGTAAGCGTCACGCCGGAAGACAGCAAGGCCCCCGGGGAGCCGCCCGGGCCGGACGCGATTGGCGTGCTCAGAGCACCTTGCGGTACCCGTCGTCATCGTCGCTCGCGGCTTCGAGATGCGACACGTCGGCCCACCGCACGACCTGCGCGCGACCATCGACGTAATCGACGACGTTGATGCTGGTGTTGAGCAGTTGATAGTTGCGCGGCGCCGACAGCTCGATCCCGTTCGCGAAGCGATACACGCAATCGAGCACGCCACCGTGCGCGACGCATGCGATCCGGCCGCCCGGATGCGCGGCGACGATCGGTTCGAGCGCATGCAGCACGCGGTGATAGAACGCACGCTGCGACTCGCCGCCCTCCGGCGCGAAACCCGGATCGCGCGTTTGCCACACCGCATACGCGTCCGGAAACAGCGCCTCGATCTCGGTACTGTCGTGCCCCTGGAACGCGCCGTACGATCGTTCGCGCAACCCTTCGCGCAGCAGCAGCGGCAGCCCGAGCGCATCGGCGAATGGTTGGGCGGTCTGTTGCGCGCGCATCAGGTCGCTCGAATACACCGCATCGATCCGCGCGCCGTCGCGCGCCTCCCGTCCGAGCCGCGCCGCCAGCCGCTGCGCCTGCGCGAGCCCCGTGTCGGCCAGCGGGATGTCGATATGTCCCTGGATGCGTTTGATGCGGTTCCAGGCCGTCTCGCCATGGCGGATGAAGAGAATCTGCGTGGTAGCCATCGCGGCGCGCCTCCGGGAAAGAATCAGGGCCGCACTTGCAGCCAGAACGTCACGGGGCCGTCGTTGACGAGCGACACCTGCATGTCGGCGCCGAACTCGCCCGTCTCGACGACGGGATGGCGCGCCCGCGCGGCCGCGACGAAATAGTCGAACAGCCGCGCGCCTTCGTCGGGCGGCGCGGCCGGCGTGAAGCTCGGACGCAGCCCGCTGTTGGTATCGGCCGCCAGCGTGAACTGCGACACGAGCAGCAGCCCGCCCGCGCGGCCTTCGCCGTCGATGTTCGACACCGGCAGGTTCATCTTGCCGGCTGCGTCGCTGAACACGCGGTAGCCGAGCAGCTTCGCGAGCAACTTGTCGGCCGCGGCCTCGGAATCGCCGCGCTCCGCGCAGACCAGCGCGAGCAGGCCCGCGCCGATCTCGCCCGTCGTGCGGCCGCCGACGCGGACGTCGGCGCGCGTCACGCGCTGGATCAGCGCGATCATGCGGTCAGCGTGACGCGTGCGAAGCGGCGCTTGCCAACCTGCACGACGAACTCGCCGGCCTCGACCTTCAGGCCCTTGTCCGACACGGTCGCGCCGTCGATCTTCACGCCGCCCTGCTCGATGTTGCGCAGCGCTTCGCTCGTCGACGGCACGAGGCCGGCCTGCTTCAGCAACTGGCCGATCGCCAGCGGCGCGCCGGCCAGCGTGACCGACGGAATGTCGTCCGGCACGCCGCCCTTCGCGCGATGGTTGAAGTCTTCCAGCGCACGCTCGGCATCGGCTTGCGAGTGGAACCGCGCGACGATTTCCTGCGCGAGCAGCACCTTGAAATCGCGCGGGTTACGGCCGCCTTCGGCCTCGCGCTTGAAGCCAGCGATCTCGTCGAGGCTGCGGAACGACAGCAGCTCGAAGTAACGCCACATCAGCGTGTCCGAGATGCTCATCAGCTTGCCGAACATGTCGGTCGGCTTCTCGCTGATGCCGACGTAGTTGCCCTTCGACTTCGACATCTTCTCGACGCCGTCGAGGCCTTCGAGCAGCGGCATCGTCAAAATGCACTGCTGTTCCTGGCCGTACTGCTTCTGCAGTTCGCGACCGACCAGCAGGTTGAACTTCTGGTCGGTGCCGCCGAGCTCGAGATCGGCGTTCAGCGCGACCGAATCGTAGCCCTGCATCAGCGGGTACAGGAATTCGTGGATCGAGATCGGCACGCCGCCCTGGAAGCGCTTCGTGAAATCCTCGCGTTCGAGGATCCGCGCGACCGTGTAGCGCGACGCGAGCTTGATCATCCCGTCCGCGCCGAGCGGCATCGACCATTCGCTGTTGTAGCGGATCTCGGTCTTGTCGCGATCGAGCACGAGCGCGGCCTGCTCGAAGTAGGTCTTCGCGTTCGATTCGATCTGCTCGCGCGTGAGCGGCGGGCGCGTTGCGTTGCGGCCCGACGGATCGCCGATCAGCGACGTGAAATCGCCGATCAGGAAGATCACCGTGTGACCGAGGTCCTGCAACTGCCGCATCTTGTTCAGCACGACCGTATGGCCGATGTGGATGTCCGGTGCGGTCGGGTCGAGGCCAAGCTTGATGCGCAGCGGCGTGCCGGTGGCGGCGCTGCGCGCGAGCTTCTGCGCGAACTCTTCCTCGATCAGCAGCTCGTCGACGCCGCGCTTCGTGACGGCGAGCGCATGCCGGACTTCGTCGGTGATCGGGAAAACGGGCTTGGAACTGGGTTCGGTGCTCATCGGTGCCAGGAAGAATGTCGCAAAAACAGGGATTTTCCCATAACTTGCGCGCGCATCGCTTAACGACGCGTCGCGTTGCGCGGATAATCGGGCGCAAGGCGCGCGGCACCGGCCCGCGCCGCACGATCCAGGAGAATCCAACGTGCCGCAACGACAGCCGCAGCATGCCGATCCGGCAGACGGCATCTACTTCGGGCTGATGTCGGGAACCAGCATGGACGGCGTCGACGGTGTCGCCGTGCGTTTCGAGGCCGGCCGCGCGCCGGTCGTGCTCGCCGAAGCGTTCGTCGGCTTCGCGCAATCGCTGCGCGACGCGCTGTTCGCGCTGCAGCAGCCCGGCGACAACGAGATCGACCGCGAATCGCTCGCGGCGAATGCGCTCGTCGCGCGCTATGCGGTGTGCTGCCATGAATTGCAGCGCACGGCCGGGCTGTCGCGCGACGAGATCCGCGCGATCGGCGTGCACGGCCAGACGGTGCGCCACCGCCCCGAGCGCGGCTACACGCGCCAGCTCAACAATCCGGCGCTGCTGGCCGAGCTGACCCAGGTCGACGTGATCGCCGATTTCCGCAGCCGCGATGTGGCGGCCGGCGGCCACGGCGCGCCGCTCGCGCCGGCCTTCCACGCGACGGTGTTCGGCGCGCCGGGCGAAACGCGGGTCGTGTGCAATCTCGGCGGGATCAGCAACATCACGATCCTGCCCGGCGCGGGCGGCGACGTGCGCGGCTTCGACTGCGGCCCCGCGAATGCGCTGATCGACGCATGGGCGACCCGCCATCTGGGCAAGCCGTACGACGACGGCGGAAAGTTCGCCGCACGCGGCGCCATCCACGCGGCGCTGCTCGATGCGCTGCTCGACGAACCGTATTTCACCGCGCCGCCGCCGAAGAGCACCGGGCGCGACCTGTTCAATCCCGCGTGGCTCGACGCGAAGCTCGCCGCGTTCCCGCAGGTGGCGCCGGAGGACGTACAGGCCACGCTCACCGCGCTCACCGCCGTGTCGGTGGCGCGCGAAATCGCGCAGCACGCACCGGGCTGCAAGGCCGTTTTCGTCTGCGGCGGCGGCGCGCGCAATCCGGTGCTGCTCGACGCGCTTCGGCACGCGCTAGGCGAGGCCGGCGTGCCGGCGAGCGTCGATACGACGGCCGCGCTCGGCGTGCCGCCGCAGCAGGTCGAAGCGCTCGCGTTCGCGTGGCTTGCGTACCGCTTCACCGCGCGCCAGCCCGGCAATCTCGCGACGGTCACCGGCGCGGCCGCCAACCGCGTGCTCGGCGCGCTCTATCCGCGCTGATGCGGTACCCGGCCTGTCGCGGGCGCTGCAGGACGAGCACGCATTAAAAAACGGGGCATGAAGCCCCGTTTTTCATTCCGGCGAACCGGCGCGGATCTGTCGTGCGCTCAGACCGAGAACGACGAACCGCACCCGCAGGTGGTGGTCGCGTTCGGGTTCTTGATCACGAACTGGGCGCCGTTGAGGTCGTCCTTGTAGTCGATCTCGGCGCCGACCAGGTACTGGTAGCTCATCGAGTCGATCAGGAGCTGGACGCCGTTCTTGTCCATCACGGTGTCGTCCTCGTTGACTTCCTCGTCGAACGTGAAGCCATACTGGAAGCCCGAGCAGCCGCCACCCTGCACGAACACGCGCAGCTTCAGGTCGGGATTGCCCTCTTCGTCGATCAATTGCTTGACCTTGTCGGCCGCGGCGTCGGTGAAGACGAACGGCAGCGGCATATCGGTCGTCGTTGCTGCGGATTCGGTAACAGCGTTCATTCGAACTCTCCAAAAAGCTTTAGCCGCTATTGTAGGGCCGATCAGAAGATCGTGCTGATGTCCATGAAATCAATAGGTTCTTGTCGATTTCGTCAAGCGTGCCTGCACGGGCGGCCGCCACGGCGGCCCGGGCGTGGGTAAACCAGCGGGCATAAAAAAACCGCCAGCGTGAAAGCTGGCGGTTTTCCGGCGGACGCCGCCCGGAAGCGGCGAGGCCATGAAGCGGAATTAACGCTTCGAGAACTGCTTCGCGCGGCGTGCCTTGCGCAGACCGACCTTCTTACGCTCGACTTCACGTGCATCGCGCGTGACGAAGCCTGCGTTCGACAGCGACGGCTTCAGCGTCGCATCGTAGTCGATCAGTGCACGGGTGATGCCGTGGCGCACTGCGCCTGCCTGACCCGTTTCGCCGCCGCCGTTGACGTTGACCTTGATGTCGAACGTCTGGCCGTGGTTCGTGAGTTCCAGCGGCTGGCGCACGATCATCAGCGACGTTTCGCGCGAGAAGTAGTCAGCGATGGGCTTGCCGTTGACGATGATGTCGCCCTTGCCAGCCTTGATGAAGACACGTGCGACTGCGCTCTTGCGGCGGCCCGTGCCGTAGTTCCAGTTACCGATCATGTGGGCTCCCCTTAGATCTCGAGCGCCTTCGGCTGTTGAGCCGAATGCGGATGCGTCGCTTCTGCGTAGACCTTCAGCTTCTTGATCATCGCGTAGCCGAGCGGGCCCTTCGGCAGCATGCCCTTGACCGCCTTCTCGAGCGCGCGGCCCGGGAAGCGTTCCTGCATCTTGCCGAACGTCGTTTCATAGATACCGCCCGGGTAGCCCGAGTGACGGTAGTACTTCTTGTCCAGCGTCTTGTTGCCCGTGACCTTCAACTTGCTCGCGTTGATGATGATGATGAAATCACCAGTGTCGACGTGCGGGGTGAACTCAGGCTTGTGCTTGCCGCGCAGACGGCGTGCCACTTCGCTGGCAACACGGCCGAGAACCTTATCCGTCGCGTCAATCACGTACCATTCGCGCGTCACCTCATGGGCTTTTGCGGAAAACGTCTTCATGATCGATCCAAAAAAAATGCTTTGCCCGATGTGTTCTTCCTGCTTGTCTGTGTGCGCTTCGAGGCGCGGTGCAGGCTCTCCCTGTTCTTTTTCCGTGGGCATGAATGCGGAAAAGCCCTGAATTATAAAGGAAATACGGCTGCGTGGTCAAAGAGAATCCGCGCCCCGTGTTCGCGGCGGCCGAAATGGGCCAAAATCCGGTCGTGCCCCGCCAAGTCAGGCGAACCGAGCGCCTGCGGCGGCACCCATCGACGCGCGGCACATGACCTTGCCGCGCCAGACCGGCCGAACCCGAAAAACAACAAACCAGCATGATGAAACAACGACTCACGCCCTTCCTCGCGGCCGCCCTGGTGGCCGCGGCGGCGCCCGCCGTCGCCGCCGGCTCCGGCTGCGAAGCCAAGCTCGACGCGCTCGATGCGCGCATCGCCGAAGCCCGAACCGCCCATGCCGAAGACCGCATCGCGCGCCTGCGCGCGGTGCGCGAACGCGTGCGCCACTTCTGCGCACGCGGCCACGGCCACGCGCCGGCCGCCCATGCGCCGGCGACCGATGCCGACTCGCGCGGCACGCCGCCCGACGCGACGTCGCAGCCGGCCGCGCGACAGCCGGCGTGACGATCGCGGCGCACACAAACCGTGCGCCGACGTTTGCATGGGACGAAAAAAAGCCCGAACGGCTGGTTCGGGCTTAATCCACCTTAGGAGGAGGGTGGAGGAGACATTCGGAGGTTGCCGCAGCGCGACAACCAATGGATCTCATTATACGAATGCCCCGCCGACTTCGCAAGAAAATTTGCATTGCGAAATCAAATCTCACGATACGAGATACCGGCCGACGCGTTCACAAAAACAAATTCCTGTTGCAAATCAACGGCATAAATACGTCAGACATGACCTAAAACTGACCGCACCTAGAGCAAAACCCCTAAATCCGACAGGGAAATCGCCACCCGTCGCCCCGCTCGCGAGGCACGGGCGTTGCACGTCGTGCAGCGCATCAGCCGACCGTTGCGCCACGGGCTACAATGCCGGATCGAATCCGAATCAGGCAACGCTGGAGTGCAAGCATGGAATGCAAAGTAAGCTGGATGGGTCAGGACGGCATGGCGTTTTCCGCCGAGACCGGCAGCGGCCATCTCGTCACGATGGACGGCGCGCCCGAAGGCGGCGGCCACAACCTCGCGCCGCGGCCGATGGAAATGGTGCTGCTCGGCACCGGCGGCTGCACGGCCTATGACGTCGTGCTGATCCTGAAGAAGAGCCGCCAGGAAGTGACCGGCTGCTCGGTCACGCTGAAGGCCGAGCGCGCGAGCGAGGATCCGAAGGTGTTCACGAAGGTGCATTTCCACTTCACGGTCACCGGCCGCAACCTGAACCCGGCCACGGTCGAGCGCGCGATCAACCTGTCGCACGACAAGTACTGCTCGGCGTCGATCATGATCGCGAAGACGGCCGAACTCACGCATTCGTTCGACATCGTCGCCGCCTGAGCACAGGGCGCGCGCATGAAAAAAGGGCCGGCGCCCCGTGGGAGCGCCGGCCCTTTCGCATTCGAACGGCAAAGCAGGCCGATAAGCCGGATTCTGTGCACGCTGCGCACCGGAGCGCGCAACGCGTGGCAGTCATTCCTCTAGGCGCGCCATTGCTGACGCGCTCAAGCTTCCTACCCGCAGACGAGACGGGGGCCCCGTCCTGCATCCGAAGATGCGCGCCTGCCTACTTGGAATTGCTCCGGGTGGAGGTTACCGTGCCGGCGAACGTCGCCGTCGCCGCGGTGCGCTCTTACCGCACCGTTTCACCCTTACCTGATCCCGGCTTGCGCCGGGCCATCGGCGGTTTGCTTTCTGTTGCCCTGTTCCGCGTGTCGCCACGGATGGCCGTTAGCCATCACCCTGCCCTGTGGAGTCCGGACTTTCCTCGCCCCCGCGCGCCCGAAGACGCCGAGGCCGCGACTGCCTGGCCTGCTTTGCGACGCGCATTCTAGCACTGCGCGCCGCCGTCGGCAGCGCGCGAGCGGCGGCCGCGGCGAAACACGGCCGGATCGTCGTAGAACGCGGGGTCGGCGTTCGCCGCGCACCAGCCCGGCACGCCGAGCACCGGCAGCGGCGCGAAATCGCGGGGCGTCAGCGCGCGCGTCGCGAGTTCGGCGGCGATTCGCGCGTCGACGTGCGCGATCCGTTGCGCGTCGGGCCATGAAAAATAGTCGGCGCTCACTTCGACGATCCATGCGTGCGCGGTGCAGGACTTGTAAGGCGCGACGAGCTGTTCGAGCAGCGCGTGGCCGACGAGTCGCGCCTCGCAGCGCGTGCCCCACGCATCGCGCGCGGCCACCAGCAGCCGCGCCCAGTCGAAGCCGCGCAGCGCATCGGCGAGCGCGCGCTCGGCGGTGACGAACAGCGCGCCATTCTCGTCGAACAGCGTGAGTGCATCGCGCAACGTGCCGCGCACGGGGCCGACGCCGCCCGCCGCGTCGATCGCGGCGGCCTGGCGGGCGTTCAGCGCGGCCTTGGTGCGCGGGTACGCGAACCAGACGAGCGCATTGAAGAAGTCGTGAAGATTGTGGCGGGTCGGCACGCCGCCGGTGCCCGCGATATGGGTCTCGTACGCGACGCCGGGCGGCAGCCCGGCCTGCGGCACGAAGCGTAGCGGCCTGCCGCGACCGGTGACGCGATCGCCGCCTCGCGACACGCCGGCCAACGCGCCGTTCAACGCATCGAGCAGCGCGGCCTCGCCCGCACGGGCGGCCGCCTGCCACACGCGGCCGGGCTCCGCGTATGGCGCGAGCCACGGCGCGGACCAGTCGATCCGCGCGAAATCCGCCGCCGGGCGCCCGGCCGCGGGGCCGGATCCGCGCGGCGGCGCGCCGCTCACACGAGCTTCCAGCCGATCGTCTCGCCGCCGCGCAGCGGCACGACCGGCGTGTCGCCCGCGAAGATCTCGCGCGGCAGCTCCCATGCCTCGCGGCGCAGCGTGACCGTCTCCGCGCTGCGCGGCAGCCCGTAGAAATCGGCGCCGAAGAAGCTCGCGAAGCCTTCCAGCTTGTCGAGCGCGCCGGCCGTGTCGAATGCTTCCGCGTACAGTTCGAGCGCGTGCAGCGCCGTATAGCAGCCCGCGCAGCCGCACGCGGTTTCCTTCGCGCCGCGCGCGTGCGGCGCGCTGTCGGTGCCGAGGAAGAAGCGCGGGTTGCCCGACGTCGCGGCCTCGACGAGCGCCACGCGATGCGTCTCGCGCTTCAGCACCGGCAGGCAGTAGTAATGCGGGCGAATCCCGCCGACGAACAGCGCGTTGCGGTTGTACAGCAGGTGGTGCGCGGTGATCGTCGCGCCGAGCAGGCCGGGCGCCGCGTCGGCATCGCGCACGTAATCGGCCGCGTCCTTCGTCGTGATGTGCTCGAACACGACCTTCAGGCCCGGGAAATCGCGGCGCAGCGGCGTCATCACGCGGTCGATGAACACCTTCTCGCGGTCGAACAGGTCGATCGACGCATCGGTCACCTCGCCGTGCACGAGCAGCGGCATGCCGGTTTCCTGCATCGCCTCGAGCGTCTTCGCGCATTTCGCGAGATCGGTGACGCCGTGGTCGGAATTCGTCGTGGCGCCTGCCGGGTACAGCTTCACGCCGTGCACGAAGCCGCTTTCGCGCGCGCGGCGGATTTCGTCGGGCGGCGTGTTGTCGGTCAGGTACAGCGTCATCAGCGGTTCGAACGTCATCCCGGCCGGCAGCGCGGCGAGGATGCGCTCGCGATAGGCCTGCGCCTGCGCGGTGGTCGTGACGGGCGGCTTCAGGTTCGGCATGACGATGGCGCGGCCGAACTGGCGGGCGGTGTGCGGCAGCACGGCGGCGAGCATGTCGCCGTCTCGCAGGTGCAGGTGCCAGTCGTCGGGACGGGCGAGCGAAAGCGTCGCCGGGGAAGAAGCGTTCGAGGCAGTCATAGGAGGCGTCGTGAGGAACGGGCTTGCCATCGGCGGGGCCGGAACGCGCGTGCGCGGGCCGACTGACGGCAAACCGCAACACGGGGCCTTTGGCCAGCGGAATCCGCTTTTTACCGCTCAGGGCTCGGTGATATGCTAGAAGCCGCATTGTACCGGGGTTCGCCCGGTTCGTTACCCCCGCTTCAGCCTGCCGCCCCACGTAAAATGTGCCAACTCCTTGGAATGAACTGCGCCGCGCCGACGGACGTCACATTCTCCTTCACAGGTTTCGCGGCCCGGGGCGGGCTCACCGATCACCATGCCGACGGCTGGGGCATCGCGTTCTTCGAGGACAAGGCCTGTCGCCTCTTCATCGATCACCAGGCATCGGCCACGTCGCCGATCGCCGAAATGGTGAAACGCTACCCGATCAAGTCCAAGAACACGATCGCGCACATCCGCAAGGCGACGCAAGGGCACATCCTGCTCGAGAACAGCCATCCGTTCATGCGCGAGCTGTGGGGCCGGCACTGGATCTTCGCGCATAACGGCGACCTGCAGGACTACGCGCCGGACATGGACGGCAGCGTCTATCATCCGGTCGGCACGACCGACAGCGAACAGGCGTTCTGCGTGCTGATGCAGGGGTTGCGCGAGGCCTTTCCCGGCGCGCAGCCGCCGCTGCCCGAGCTGTTCGAGCGGGTCGGCGAACTGACGCGCGGCATCACCGATCACGGCGTGTTCAACTTCCTGATGTCGAACGGCCAGGCGCTCTTCGCGCACTGCTCGACGCGGCTGCACTACCTCGTGCGGCGCTGGCCGTTCTCGACCGCGCATCTCGTCGACGAAGACCTGTCGATCGATTTCGCGAAATACACGACGCCCGAGGATCGCGTCGCGGTGATCGCGACGCAGCCGCTCACCGACAACGAGGTCTGGACCGCGTTCGAGCCGGGCGAGCTGATCATGTTCCAGTGCGGCGACGTCGCCGCGCGGATGCGGATTCCGGTGCCCGAGCGCGTGCTCGAGAAGCTGCGCAACCCGTCGCTCGACGCGTCGGCATCGGCGCCGCGCACGGCGGTTCGCGAAGCGCTCGCCACCGCGGCCGACGGCGACGCCGACGACGCGATCGATTTCTGAAACCCGGCGCGGTACCGGCCGCGCCTGCTTTCTGCTCATTTCCTGCCTGCTGCGCGAACTTCATGCCGCGCAACCGGCCACGCCCGCCATCGGCGCAAATCGCCCGCTCCAGCCAATACGGTTTCACTTCGGCCGCCGACCGGCGCAAACGCCCGATGCCGCACGACATTCGCTTGATTTTATTAATTGACGAGCGAAAATAAAATAGCAGAAGGAATCAAATAAATAACCATCAATTAAAAACAGGATCCCGTACCGGCATTTTAGCGTGTCGCCCCGGCGGGAACCGTGCGCTATCCCACCTACTCCGGCCACCGCTCCGGATTTTCACGCACCGCCCCAACCGCCGCCCCCACCATGGCTTTCGGTTCGATTAACCACACAAATCAAAAATACCACGCATTACGGTTCGCATCATTACAGTTTCCGGCTTATCGATAATCGACGGCCACTCGAATCAGTAGACTCCGCCCATCCTCGGTGTCAACGAAACACGATTGGCGCGACACGCAGCCATAGCCGCCGCACGCCCCCTTCGAATCATTTCTCCACCGCGGAATGCGAATTCGCCGAATCGCGGCGAATACCACGTCAAAAAGAAGAAAGAGGGGTATGTCGTGAATCACTCATTTCGATCGATATGGAGCGAAGCCGCCGGCTGCTGGGTCGCGGTGGCGGAAACGACTCGCGCGCGCGGCAAGCGCTCGGGCGGCGAATCGGGCACGGGCCGTCGCGCGGCGGCACTCGGCGCGTTGCTGGCCGCGCTGTCGGTCGGCGCCGCGCATGCATCGACGTGCGGCGGCGGTACGGCCATCGCGAACGGCGGCACCTGCGCGCTCGACAGTTTCAGCCCGACCGTCAACGACAACCTGGCCGGCTCCGCCACCGTGTCCGGCGGCGATACCGTCGGCGTGTCGGGCGCATGGAGCGCCGCCGCCGGCGACCCGGGCTACGCGCTCACGCCGATCGGCAGCACGACCATCGTGTCGGGCAACCCGAACCAGGCGCTGCTGTCGCTCGGCGGCAAGACGCACAGCGTCAGCACGCCCGACTCGATCACCCGCACCCACACGTCGGTCGCGACCTACGATTCGTCCGCGTTCTCCCCGTCGACGGCCGGCGCGACCGAGGTGCCCGTCTACCACGACGTGAACGGCGATCAGTATGTGAACACGCGCATCGGCACCGTCGCCGCCACCGGCGGTACGCTCAACGTGTCGATCGGCAATGCGGCGAATGCCCCCGATGCGCCGGGCAACGCGATCTCGATGGCCGCGAAGGCGACCGACCTTACCGTCGCGGACGGCACGGGTGCCGCGGCAAGCACCGTGAACTGGAATTCGCGCAACCAGATCCGGTTCACCACCGGCGACTACCTGGCGGACGGCGGCGCGGTCGGCACCCGCCAGCTCGACGTGCCGGCCTACGCGGGCACCTTCACCGCATTCGACGGCAGCACGTGGCAGGTGACCGACGCCGCGTCGCTCGCCGCGTACAACGATTTTCTCGTGCGCTCGGTGCAAAGCGGCGCGCTCGGCTCGCAGGCCGCCTACGACAGCGCGTTCGGCCAGGCCGTCACGTTCTCGCAGCAAGCCTTCCAGTATCGGAACGACGTGTCCGCGGGCGACAAGAACACGTTGCCGATCGATTTCCTGTCGGTGATGCACGGCACGGGCGCGAACGCGACGCTGCAGATCGGCAAGGACGGCCAGATCGACTTTCGCGGCACCAACACGATCGTGTCGAGCTCGGCCGTCCTCGCGGAAAACGGCGCGCACTTCATCAACGACGGCCGCCTGTCGGGCGACTTCACGCTGGTGCGCCTGCTGAGCGGCGCAAGCGGCGTCAACAACGGCGTGATCTCGTCCGGGTACGCGTCCGGCAACGACTTCGACACGAGCGGCAGCGCGCCGCCGAACAACTTCAACTACAACGCGTACACCGAAGGCGCCGGCGTGTTCGCGAACGGCGCAGGCACGTCGTTCGTCAACAACGGCGTGATGAACGTCGGCGCGTGGACGCTGGACGGCAACCGGCCCGACCTGCAGAACTACGCGGTCGCCGTGACGGACGGCGCAACGGCGTCGAACGCCGGCACGATCAATGCCGGCGTCAACGCGACGACGCTCGACAGCCAGGTGATCGGCGGCCTCGTCGCCGGCGGCCGCTTCACGAACGAAGCCGGCGGCACGATCTATCTGGGCCGCGCCGCGCAGTACGCGCCCGGCCAGACGGCAAACGACGTCGCGCTCGCCGCGCACGCGTACGGCATCCTGCTCGGCGCGTCGGGCACCGCGAGCAATCTCGGCACGATCGTGATCGGCACGCAGACGCAAAACGGCGCCGCGCTGGCGAGCATCGGCTCGAGCTCCGGCACGCTGACCAACGCGGGCGCGATCGTCGTCAACGGCGCCGCGCCCGGCACGCCGCTCGCCAACGTCGGCATGCTCGCCGTCGACACCGCCGCGACCGTGACCAACACGGGTACGATCACGCTGAATGGCGTGAACGGCATCGGCATCATGGTCGTCGGGACCGGCGCGAACGCGACGGCCGCGACGTCGACCGGCACGATCGACGTCGCCGGCGGCCTCGATCCCGCGTCGGGCACGCGCAACTACGGCGTCTGGGCCGAAGGGCCGCGCGCCACGGCCACGCTCGACGGCGCGCTCGACCTGACGGGCACCGGCGCGATCGGCGTGCATGCGCGTTCGGGCGCGACGATCGACGTCGGTGCGAACGCCGTGCCGGCCTTCATGTCCGGCACGAACCAGATCGGCTTTTATGCATACGGTGCAGGCTCGAAAATCAACGTCGCCGCGCAGCATCTGGGCGTCGACACCGACGATTCGACGCTGTTCCGCGTCGCGGGCGGCGCGGCCTACACGGGCGCGTCGGCGGCCGGCGCGCTGACGACCGACGTCAACGGCCAGCGGGCGCGCGGCGTACTCGCGACCGACGCCGGCACCACGCTGTCGACCGGCAACGCGGTCTACCACGTCAACGGCGCGAACGGCATCGCGATCGCGGTCGAAGGCGGCGCGAAGGGCACGATCGACGCCGGCGCGACGATCGACCTGAACGCGGCCGGCGCGACCGCGGGCGTGGTGGACGGGCAGGCGCACGACCTCGCCGGCGCGAATGCCGGCGCGCCGGTCGCGACGACGCTCACCAACCACGCCGCCGTCACGTCGTCGACCGCCGGCGTGACCGGTTTCATCGCGCGGAACCTCGGCACGCTCGAGAATCGCAGCACGATATTGCTGACCGGCGCCGGCTCGACGGGCGTCGTGGCCGGCACGCTCGGCACGGTGAACAATGCGTCGACGATCCGCGTCGCCAACGGCACCGGCGCGCTCGTGCAAGGCGCGTCGGCCACGCTCGCCAACGCAGGCTCGATCGAGGCCGACGACGGCGTCGCGGGCGTGCGCCTGACGGGGGCCGGCGCATCGGTCGCGCTGTCGGGCGCCGGCACCGTCGTCGCGAACGGCAGCGCCGACGGCGTGCTGATCGACTCGACCGTCACGGGCGGCGGCATCGCGGCCGGCGCGACGTCGATCGCGGTCGGCGGATCGGGCAGCGCGATCCGCAACCTCGGTGCGAATGCAACGATCGCGCTGTCCGGCACGCAGGTCGCCACGACCGGCAACGGCGCGGCCGGCCTCACGTCGACCGGCGCCGGCGCGCGCATCGCGACCGATGCGGCCACGGTCGTCCGCACGACCGGCGCCGACGCGCGCGGCCTGTCCGTGACAGGCGCCGATTCCACGCTCGCGGCCAACGGAACGACCGTCGCGACGACCGGCACGAACGCGCATGCGATCGTGATGGACGGCGGCGCGACGGCCCTGCTGTCGGGTGCGAAAATTTCCGCATCGGGTGCCGCGGCCGACGGCGTCGTCGCGCAAAACGGCGGCCGCATCGCCGATACGGGTTCGTCGCTCGCCAGCGCGGCCGGCAACGGCGCAACCGCGAACAGCGGCGGCGTGCTCGCGTTGACCGGCACGACGCTCACGGGCGCGACGGCCGGCGTACTGACGTCGGACACGCTCGCGAACGGCGCGACCAGCTCGGTGCTCGTCGACGGCGGCAGCGTGACGTCCGTCACCGGGCCGGCCTTCGCCGCGCGCGGCGGCACGGCCGACATCGCGGTGCGCAACGGCACGGTCGTGACGGCCGGCAACGGCACGCTGCTGAACCTCGCGAACGGCAGCAACGTGACGTTCGACGCATCGGCGGTGAACCTCGCGGGCGACATCGTTTCCGACGCGTCGAGCACCGGCAACGTGTTCCTCGCGAACGGCACGACGCTGACCGGGAAGATCGACCCGGTCGCGCTGACCGTCGACGGCACGAGCACGTGGCGCATGACGGGCAGCTCGGTGCTGAGCAGCCTGAACAACGCGGGCCTCGTCGCGTTCGCCGCGCCGACCGGCTCGCCGACGCTGACCGGCAGCTACAAGACGCTGACGACCGGCGGCTACGTCGGCAGCGGCGGCACGATCGCGCTGAACACGTATCTCGGCGCCGACGCGTCGCCGACCGACCGTCTGATCGTGAACGGCGGCACGGCGAGCGGCACGACCGGCCTGAAGATCGCCAACACGGCCGGCACCGGCGCGCAGACGACCGGCGACGGGATTCCCGTGGTCGTCACGGCCAACGGCGGCACGACCGCCGCGTCCGCGTTCCATCTCGCCGGCCCGGTACAGGCCGGCGCGTACGAATACCGGCTCTATCGCGGCGGGCAAGGCGATGCGAACGGCTGGTACCTGCGTTCGCAGCTCGACCCGACCGACCCCGGCGACCCGATCCACCCGTCGGGCGGCGGCGACGGCGGCACCAACGGAAACGGGAATGGCAGCGGCGGCGCGCTCGCGTATCGTCCGGGCGTCTCCGGCTACGCGATGACGCCGCTGCTGAACGCCGACTACGGCTTTTCGACGCTCGGCAGGCTGCACGAGCGCGTCGGCGACATCTACAACGTCGAGAAGCAGGCGCCGGGCAATCGCGACGGCGTGTGGGGGCGCATCGGCGGCCAGAGCCTGGATGCGAACGCGGGCCGTTTCTCCGCCGACGAGCGCACGTTCTTCGCGCAGTTCGGCAAGGACTGGACCCTCGACCAGGCGCCGGACGGCGCCGGCAGCACGCATGCGGGCGTGACGGCCAGCATCGGCGTGTCGAACGCGAGCTTCAGCGACATGGCGCGCGCCGGCTCGCCCACCCTATCGACGTCGACGGGCTCGGTCGAGATGCACGCGCAGAGCGTCGGCGGCTACTGGACGCGCTACCTGTCCGACGGCACCTACTTCGACAGCGTCGGCCAGGTCACGCACTACGGCAACCGCTACCGCGACAGCTACGGCAACGAAGCGTCGCAGAACGGCTTCGGCGTCGCGCTGTCGCAGGAAATCGGCAAGCCGTTCGCGATCGGCACGCTGCCGGTCGCGGTCGAGCCGCAGGCGCAGCTCATGGTTCAGTACCTGAAGCTGAACGGGTTCAACGACAACGTGTCGGCCGTATCGGGCACGACGTCGAATGCGCTGCGCGGCCGCGTCGGCGTGCGCATCTTCCGGCCGAACCTCCAGTCGGACGCGGGCGGCGGCGCCGCGACGCCGTACTTCACGGCCGACGTGCTGCACGACTTCCTGTCGCCGGGGCAGACCGTCGTCGGCGGCACGCCGTTCGCGACGCATCTCGGGCGCACCTGGTACGAACTCGGCGTCGGCGTGACCGCCGGCTTCGGCAAGTCGGGCGAGCTGTACGCGAATGCGAAGATCGCGCGCAACATCGGCGGCGATTACCGGCGCGGGATCGTCGGGCAGGTCGGCTACCGGTACAGCTGGTAACGCCCGCCGGCGGACGAAAAAAAACCGCCCGGCTACGTGCCGGGCGGTTTTCGCATGGGAGCGCGCGAAAACGCGCGAACGCTCAGTGCAGGATCTTCGCGAGGAAGTCCTTCGCGCGGTCCGATTTCGGGTTCGAGAAGAAATCGTCCTTGCGGTCGTCCTCAACGATCGCGCCCTTGTCCATGAAGATCACGCGATGCGCGACCTTCTTCGCGAAGCCCATCTCGTGCGTGACGACCATCATCGTCATCCCTTCCTGCGCGAGTTCGACCATCACGTCGAGCACTTCGTTGATCATTTCCGGATCGAGCGCGGACGTCGGCTCGTCGAACAGCATCGCGATCGGGTCCATCGACAGCGCGCGCGCGATCGCGACACGCTGCTGCTGGCCGCCCGACAACTGGCCCGGAAACTTGTGCGCATGCGCCTTCAGGCCGACGCGATCGAGCAGCTTCATGCCCTTCTCCGCCGCTTCGTCCTTGCCGCGGCCGAGCACCTTGATCTGCGCGAGCGTCAGGTTCTCGGTGATCGACAGATGCGGGAACAGCTCGAAATGCTGGAACACCATCCCGACCTTCGAGCGCAGCTTCGACAGGTTCGTCTTCTTGTCGCCGACCGACTGGCCGTTCACGAGGATCTCGCCCTGCTGGAACGGCTCCAGGCCGTTCACGGTCTTAATCAGCGTCGACTTGCCGGAGCCCGACGGGCCGCACACGACGACCACTTCGCCTTTCTTGACCTCGGTCGTGCATTCGGTAAGGACCTGAAACTGGCCGTACCACTTCGAAACGTTCTTGATGGAAATCATCTTGTGACCTTTTTCTGGAGACCCTTGACGAGAGCAGACGCCAACGAGCAAATCACGAAATAGCATGCGCCGGCGAACAGGACCATCTCGACGGTCGTGCCGTCGCGATCGCCGATGTTGGCGGCCGTGCGGAAGAAGTCCGCGAGACTGATCACGTACACGAGCGACGTATCCTGGAACAGGACGATCGCCTGCGTGAGCAGCAGCGGCACCATCGCGCGGAACGCCTGCGGCAGGATCACGAGGCGCATCGCCTGCGCGTAGTTCATGCCGAGCGCGAACGCGGCATTCACCTGCCCGCGCGGCACCGCCTGGATGCCGGCGCGGATGATCTCGGAATAATACGCGGCTTCGAACAACGAGAACGCGACCATCGCCGACGCGAGGCGGATGTCGATCGTCGGCGACAGCCCGAGCACGCCCTGCAGCACCTGCGGCACGATCAGGAAGAACCACAGCAGCACCATCACGAGCGGAATCGAGCGGAACACCGTCACGTACGCTTTCGCGAACCACGCGAGCGGCTTCACGCCGGACAGCCGCAGCAGCGCCAGCAGCGTGCCCCAGACGATCCCGACCACGATCGCGATCAGCGTGATCTTGAACGTGACGATCGCGCCCGACCACAGCGTCGGCAGCGCGCCGGGAATACTACTCCAGTCGAACTGATGCATCACTTGCCTCCGATATAGCCGGGCAGCCGCGTACGGCCTTCGATCCAGCGCATGAACGCCATCACGACGAGATTGATCAGCACGTACGCGAGCGTGACCGCGATGAACGACTCGTAGGTCTGCGCGGTGTAGTCGACGAGCTGGCGCGCCTGCGCGGACAGATCGAGCAGGCCAATCGTCGACGCGACGGCGGAGTTCTTGAAGATGTTCAGGAATTCCGACGTGAGCGGCGGCACGATGATCCGGTACGCCACGGGCAGCAGCACGTAGCGATACGTCTGCCATTGCGTGAAGCCCATCGCGAGGCCGGCCGCGCGCTGGCCCTTCGGCAGCGCGTTGATGCCCGAGCGCACCTGTTCGCATACGCGGGCACCCGTAAACAGGCCGAGACAGACGATCGACGCGGTAAAGAACTGCGTGCCGGGCGGCAACTGCTTGATCCACGTGCCGATCGACGCGGGCAGCAACTCGGGTATCACGAGATACCAGACGAAGAACTGCACGATCAGCGGGATGTTCCGGAAGATCGACACGTACACGGTGCCGATCGCGGCGAGCCATTTGTTCGGCACGGTGCGCAGCACGCCGAACAGCGATCCGACGATCAGCGCGATGACCCAGGCGACGAGCGACACCTCGATCGTCACCCAGAAGCCGGACAGCAGCCAGCCGAAATAGGTCGTCGGCTCGCCGGTCGACACGGGGCTCAGAAAGATGCCCCAGTTCCAGTGGTAAGACATGGGCAAGACTCCAGCAAAAAGAAACGGAAGAAGCATGGCCTCTTCCGTTTCAGTAGCGTCATTTCTGCGTCAACGGCCGCGTGGTCAGTCGAGCGCCTTGTCGTTCGGGTTCGCGTACAGCTTCTTCATCGAATCGGACAGCGGGAAGTTCAGGTTCAGCCCCTTCGGCGGGATCGGGTTCTCGAACCACTTCGCGTAGATCTTCGCGGCTTCGCCCGACTTCTCGACTTGCGAGATCGCGTCGTCGACGACCTTCTTGAAGTCGGCATCGCCCTTGCGCATCATGCAGCCGTAAGCCTCTTCCGATTGCGGCGTGCCGACGATCACCCACTCGCCCGGCTGCTTCGCCTTCGCGCGCTCGCCCGCGAGCAGCGCGTCATCCATCATGAACGCGACCGCGCGGCCCGATTCCAGCGTGTTGAACGAATCGCCGTGATCCTTCGCGCTGATGATGTTCATGCCGAGCTGCTTGTCGTTGTTCATCTTGCGCAGCAGGCGCTCCGACGTCGTGCCGGCCGTCGTCACGACCGTCTTGCCCTTCAGGTCGGCGAAATCCTTGACGCCCGAATCCTTCTTCGTCATCAGGCGCGTGCCGATCACGAAGATCGTGTCGGAGAATGCGGCCTGCTGCTGGCGCTCGAGGTTGTTGGTCGTCGAGCCGCACTCGATGTCGACCGTGCCGTTCTGCACGAGCGGAATGCGGTTCTGCGACGTGACGGGGATGTTCTTCACCTGCAGGTTCGGCAGGTTCAGCTTCTTCTTCACCGCGTCCACGATCTTCATCTGGAATTCGCGCGAATAGCCGACCACCTGCTGGTTCTGATCGTAATAGGAGAACGGAATCGACGATTCGCGGTGGCCCAGCGCGATCACGCCGGTGTCCTTGATCTTCTTCAGCGTGCCCGTCTCCTGAGCATGCGCGCCGCTTGCGAACGCGCAAAGCGCCGCGACCATCAGGACTGCCTTGTGGTATTTCATTTTGGTCATCTCCTTGGCTAAAACCCGCGCCAGTGTATCAAAGTAATATTTTTGAAAGTACTGGTTGTTAACCGCACTACGAATCGCCCTGCGAGAAGCCGTCCTCCCGGCTTCGGGCGCCCCGAATGCGCGCGCGGGCGATGCCGGATTCGGCATCGCCCGCGAGGGTTCATTTCCGCAATCGGGTGGATTGCATCATGAATCGATCATGGTCGTTGATCAGGGACGCCCGGTCAGGGACGCCCGGTCAGGGACGCCCGGTCAGGGACGCCCGGTTAGGGACGCCCGATCAGGGACGCCCGATCAGGGGTAGAGGCCGCGCATTTCGCGCGCCATCAGGATGCGCTTGCACGCGACGATGAACGCCGCCGTACGCACCGTCACCTTGTGCTCTTCCGCGACCGCCCACACGCCGGCGAACGCTTCGCGCATCACGCGCTCGAGACGATGGTTGATCTCGTCTTCCGTCCAGAAGAAGCTCGAGAAATCCTGCACCCACTCGAAGTACGACACCGTCACGCCGCCCGCATTCGCGATCACGTCGGGGATCACGAGCACGCCGTTCGCGCTCAGGATGTCGTCGGCCGCCGTCGTCGTCGGGCCGTTCGCGCCTTCGACGATGATCTTCGTGCGGATCTTCGCCGCGTTCTTCTCGGTGATCTGGTTCTCCAGCGCCGCCGGGATCAGGATGTCGGTCTCGACCGTCCAGAACTCGTCGTTCGGCATCGGCTCCGCGCCTTCGAAGCCCGCGACGCCGCCCGTGCGGGCGACGTGGTCGAGCAGCTTGTTCGAATCGAGGCCTGCCGGCTGGTAGATCGTGCCCGTGTGATCCTGCACCGCGATCACCTTCGCGCCCGCTTCCTGGAACAGCTTCGCCGCGATGCCGCCGACGTTGCCGAAGCCCTGCACCGCGATGCGCGCGCCTTCGATCTCGAGGCCCTTCTTCTTCGCCGCTTCCGAGCCGACGACGAACACGCCGCGGCCCGTCGCTTCCTTGCGGCCGAGCGAACCGCCGAGCGCGATCGGCTTGCCGGTCACGACGCCGGTCGACGTCTGGCCCTGGTTCATCGAGTACGTGTCCATCATCCACGCCATCACCTGTTCGTTGGTGTTGACGTCCGGCGCCGGAATGTCGGTGTTCGGGCCGATGATGATGCCGATTTCGCTGGTGTAGCGGCGCGTCACGCGCTCGAGCTCACCGCGCGACAGCTTGCGCGGGTCGACGCGGATACCGCCCTTCGCGCCGCCGTACGGCACGTTCACGGCCGCGTTCTTCACCGACATCCATGCCGACAGCGCCATCACTTCCGACAGCGTCACGTCCTGGTGGTAGCGCACGCCGCCCTTGCCCGGGCCGCGCGACACGTTGTGCTGCACGCGATAGCCCTCGAAGTGCGCGACGGTGCCGTTGTCGAGCTCGATGGGGCAGTCGACGACCAGGATGCGCTTCGGACGCTTCAGCGTTTCGAGCCAGCGCGACAGCGAACCGAGGTACGGCGCGACGCGATCGACCTGCTGAAGGTAGTTGCCCCACGGGCCGAGATCGTCGGCGTGCAGGTAGGACGGGATGGACTGCTGTTGCGAAGACATGGAAGCTCCAACGTTCAACGGATTGCGCCCATTGTCGAAAAAGCCGTTTTTTTTATCCAATGCCGTTTGTTTATTCGATTATGCGTTTCTTGCATGATCGCGATTTTCCGCAAATCCGCGGTCGATTTGCGCAAGAACGCCGGCGATCGACCGTGCATCGCGTTCGGGGAAAACCGGATCGGCCAGGCACGGGCGGGCCCGCGGACGGCCGTCCGACAGGCGCCGCAAGGCCGCCGTCAGCCGGGCGGGCGGTCCAATTAACCGTCGGCGGTTAACCGTCGGTCAACCGGCGGTGTCGCCGGCAGTCTCGCGCAGTTCGTCGCGCACGACGTCCCACAGCGCACGCACGAGCTTCTGCCGCGGATCGTCGCCCTGCAGCGCGAGCTTGTCGCAGTACAGCCGGATCTCCATCGTCAGCGTGAACGGATGCGCGCCGCCGCGCGCCGACCGGTCGAGGCGGATCAGCCGGCCGCCCGCGACCGCATCGTCGGCCGCGCTGTGCGGCAGGAACGCGACGCCGTGGCCGGCGAGCGCCATCGCCTTCAGCCCTTCGGCCATGTCGGTTTCGTACACGCGATCGAGAAACAGCCGGGTGGGCGCGTTCGCGATGATGACTTCGGTCATCCGGCCGAGATACGCGTTCGGCGTATACGACAGGTACGGCACGCGCGCGTCGGCCGCGCCCGGCAGCGTATGGCGCGGCCGGCCCGCGCGGCCGGGCGCGGAAAACGGGCTGATCGGCTCGCTGCCGAGGACCAGCATGTCGTAGCGGGCCGGGTCGAGCGCGACCGGGTGACTCGGGTGGTGGTAGCCCATCACGAGGTCGCAGCCGCCCTCGACGAGCGACAGCACCGCGTCGTGCACGTTCAGCGCGCGCAGCCGCGTGTGGACCTGGCCCATCTTCGCCTCGATCCGCTCGAGCCAGCGCGGGAAATACGTGAGCGACAGCGTGTGCGGCACCGCGAACTCGATCGTCGGCACCGGCGCGCCGACGTGGCCGCGCAGCAGCGTCCTTGCCTCGTGCGCCTGCGACAGCATCGTCAGCGCCTGCTCGTAGAAGATCTGCCCGGCCTGCGTGAGCCGCGTCGGATACACCGAACGATCGATCAGCTCGGTCGCGAGCCACGCCTCGAGCGCCTGGATGCGCCGCGAAAACGCCGGCTGCGACACGTGCCGCAGCTCGGCGGACCGGCTAAAGCTGCGCGTTTCCGCGAGCGAGACGAAGTCTTCGAGCCATTTCAGTTCCATGCAGGCGGGCGCGGCGGGCGGCGGTCGGGAAGAAGCCTGCATTCTACCGGCGGGCAGGCCCGGCCGGCGGCTTGGCGCGCGGCCCGGCGCGCCTGGGCAGGCGCGCGCCGGCACGCCATTCGCGCGCCGTCGAGCATCGCTCGACCGTGGCGCCCGCGACCGGACCGATTCGGTCGGGAGCGACGCGCGCCAATGGTAAAATGCCGGATTCTCCTCCCCTCGTTCGCCCCGGCCCCAAAAGGCCCTGCCCGATCATGTCCGACACTCGTCCCGATACGCTTTTCGCCCTCACCGCGCTCTCGCCCATCGACGGCCGCTACGCCAGCAAGACCGAGGCGCTGCGCGACTGGCTCTCCGAAGCCGCCTTCATGCGCCACCGCGTCACCGTCGAGGTGCACTGGCTGATCGCGCTGTCGCGCGCCGGCTTCGCGGAAGTCCCGCGCTTCTCGGAAGCCTCCGAGCAATTCCTGCTGCAGCTCGCCGAGCGCTTCACCGCGCACGACGCCGCGCGCATCAAGGAAATCGAGCGCGTGACGAACCACGACGTGAAGGCCGTCGAATACTGGCTGAAGGAATCGGTGAAGGGCCAGGCCGAACTCGAGAAGGCGAGCGAGTTCATCCACTTCGCGTGCACGTCCGAGGACATCAACAACACGTCGCACGGGATGATGCTCGCCGGCGCGCGCGAACACGTGATCCTGCCGGCGCTGCGCACGGTCCACCAGCGCCTCGTCGCGCTCGCGCACGCGCATGCCGACCAGCCGATGCTGTCGCGCACGCACGGCCAGCCGGCCAGCCCGACGACGCTCGGCAAGGAACTCGCAAACGTCGCCGCGCGCCTCGCCCGCGCGATCGCGCGCATCGAGAAGGTCGAGATCCTCGGCAAGATGAACGGCGCGGTCGGCAACTTCAACGCGCACCTGTCCGCGTATCCGGAATTCGACTGGGAAGCGTTCTCGCGCGACGTGATCGAAAACCGCCTGAAGCTCACGTTCAACCCGTACACGATCCAGATCGAGCCGCACGACTACATGGCCGAACTGTTCGACGCGGTCGCACGCGCGAACACGATCCTGCTCGACCTCGACCGCGACGTGTGGGGCTACATCTCGGTCGGCTACTTCAAGCAGAAGACGAAGGCCGGCGAAATCGGCTCGTCGACGATGCCGCACAAGGTCAACCCGATCGACTTCGAGAACTCGGAAGGCAACCTCGGCCTCGCGAACGCGACGCTGCGCCACCTCGCCGACAAGCTGCCGGTGTCGCGCTGGCAGCGCGACCTGACCGACTCGACGGTGCTGCGCAACATGGGCGTCGCGCTCGGCTATTCGCTGCTCGCGTACGACTCGCTGATCCGCGGCCTCGACAAGCTCGAAGTGAACCCGCAGCGCCTGAACGAAGATCTCGACAACTGCTGGGAAGTGCTTGCCGAGCCGGTGCAGACGGTGATGCGCCGCTACGGCATCGAGAACCCGTACGAGCAACTGAAGGAGTTGACGCGCGGCAAGGGCATCACGCGCGAAGCGCTGCAGGAATTCGTCGGCACGCTCGCGATCCCGCAGGATGCGAAGGATCGCCTGCTGGCGATGACGCCGGCGTCGTACATCGGCAAGGCCGTCGAACTCGCGAAGCGGATCGCGTAAGCGCCGCGTCGCCGGACGAAAAAAAGCCCGATGCGAAGCGATTCGCATCGGGCTTTTTCATTCCGCACACGCTTCACTCGCTAAAATTACTTAGGCGGCCGCACTCCTCCTTTTCGCCTAATACCAAACCCCACACGAAAAATGTCAGGTATATTGAGCCGATCATCTTCTGTACGATACAAAATCGCTAATTCAACAAGATCTTCAATAAGCGCGTCTGTCGTTTCCTTCCGAAGCGGATCGGTTCCATACCTACGCGGCGGCAATTTCTCCGCCACCGCACGGCGAAACTGAGCCATGCGGTCCCTTTTCCAGTAGCCAGTTAAATCGGAAATTTCACATGGCACAGTAAGACCGCGTGCCGCCTCAAGCAGTGGACGAACCCACGGGTAATCCTCTGAAATTTCGCCGACGCGTATTTCCGATGCCTTAGTAACGCCTTGATGTA
Source organism: Burkholderia sp. AU44665 (assembly GCF_030504405.1). Lineage (NCBI taxonomy): Bacteria > Pseudomonadati > Pseudomonadota > Betaproteobacteria > Burkholderiales > Burkholderiaceae > Burkholderia > Burkholderia sp. AU44665. Next base: position 610,932 of record NZ_JAUJRI010000002.1, read on the forward strand.
TTCCGTTGAAATTAAGCGCACGCTCATTGTCTGATTCATACTGCTCAGTCCATTCTGCGGCTTCGCGAAATGCCAGTAAAAAACTGCGTGGACTCAAGCGTCCCTTCGCATCCGCAAGATGCGTCGGAATCCATGTATAAACGTATCCGCGCTTTGCACTTGTCCCCATCCAAGGACCAGTGATAGCTTCTATTATCGCTCTTGCCGGTTGCTCATTGGCTCCGAGGGTTCGAGGAAGCTGATAAATCTCATCAACCTCCGACCATTCAATCCCAGAAATGCGCGACGTTTCGGCGCGAAACTCCTCACCGACATATCGGTCATTTGCCAAATAAAGAAGAATAAGACCGAACAAATCCATAGCACGCCATGATATCTCGACCCTATTAGCGCGCAGCTTAGAACTATCGACAAAATTCCAAACCTCCTCATCCTCCTCCATATCCGGCCGAAGAAATATCTTCAGGCGGATTGCGCGGCGCGAGCGGCATTGAAGGCAGAACTTGAGTAATGACTGAAGATACTGTCTTATTTCATACCAGTCGGACCCAACCCGATCAAGCGCATCGAAAAGTACTAATAGTACGCGGCCAGATTCTTGAATTTCTCGATCGCACTCGGCGAGCAACGCCAATCCTTGATCTCGATTTTCTGCAAACCATCGAATCGCAGTCTCCCATGCACCATCGGCCAGCGATTGGCGGTTTGCGGCACGCAGGGCATGAACCAGCACGACGGTTTGCCAAACATCATCGGGCGATACACCCGACTGAATCAATTTAGAGAGCGTTGCAGTGGACGGAAAATCTTGGCTGCTCGGGTCGAGAGCAAATCCAACTGCGACGTCGGTACGCAGCAACTCCGGTAAACGCCCGGCTCTGGCAGCTTGATCGCGATGGATCTTACTATTGAGCACCGCAGTCCAGTAGCTCTTACCCGTACCGCGAAGTCCAACGACGACACTCGCACTTAAACTCAACGCCTTCGCATGTGCAGGTGGCAAATACATCGTGCTCAGGGGCGGTGGAACAAGATTTTCCTGCGATGTGTCCTCGATCCGAGTCAGTGCATTCCGTATCGCCGATGCGTCAAATTGGTATGTCTTAAAACTCACTGGTTATCCTTTTTTCGGCGGAGCTTGACCAAAGCCGATCTTCAACGCCCTTGAAAAAGTCACCGAACACTCCAACGACATAAGACCAATCTGGCCTCAAAGCGATATCGTTAAGCACAAACGAGCGAACGGTCGAGTCGTGGCTTATGAACAGTGGATAGTGAGGTGCCTCTTCACTGAAACGATCGAAGACTTGCGGCTGGAAATCCGAATGTCCGTCCTCTGTTTCGTCATCATAGAATTCGTTCCATACGTCATAAGACGAACTAACCCATCCGCGCTTCACATCCTCACGCGGTTCGGTTTGTGCGGCAACCATCTTGAGGCGCCAGCGGAGATCATCGTCGTCACCCATACCATTTTCGACAGTGCGAGCATGCTTCAAATGATCAAATAATTGCCGGTATGCCCACCAGTTCTGCGAATCATTTCGAGCGAAGAAAAGCACCTCCGCTCCCAATCGAGTAACTGCGGCTGATCCAATATCATGAAGACCGGCACGAACATCCATCAGCACAACATCTGGACGCTCTATCAAGCCATCGACTGTGTGCAATAGCTTGGCGAGCCTCTCCGCCAAACCGATGACTGCTCCTTCGTTATTAATCGACGGCGCATAGATACGACCGAGCTTCGCAATGTATGCTTTACTGCCCACCCCGTATGCTGGAAGAACGCGTACACGGCCAGCCGTATGGTCCCCGATAGGACTTATACCGATACATTCGTCGAGTGGCATTTCATCAACTCCGGCGTTTACAGACTCTATGAGCCAATCGACTAGCCCGTAAGACGGCATTTCGGAAAGTAATACTTCTCCGATACCCGGCGCCTCCAGATCGAGATCCACGACCAGGACATCTTTGCCTTGACGCGCCAGATACCAAGAGAGCATGGCGAGAGCAGTTGTTCTCCCTACACCGCCCTTAACACTAAATGCGACCAAAACCGGTAGCGAAGACACATCGACTAAGGGGGGACGCAACCAATCTTGGTTGGTAATTAATCTATCGATCAGCCATGTATTGGGTTCCCCTTCCACAGGAACCTTGTCTGGAGAATCAAATACATCGGCAGGGTCTAATACATCCGATTCAGAGAGTAAAACCCGCCTGGCTCCTGGGCTATAGGGTTTGAGGGCATCGTGCAGGTCTTGTCCAAGCCCGCTCCATCGCTCCTCCGGAATCGCGTCATCGGGCAAAACGACGACCAACGCACCATTTGTGTCTCGAACCAAATGTATGGCCGGAGTTCCCGCAACAGCCTTCCTCACAAGAGCAAGCGCAACATCGATTACATCGTCAAACTTTGTCATCTCACTTCGTCCTTGTGCCAACTACGCCGACCGCCGACACCAAACGCTTCGCCATCGTTTTGTGACGCTCAAGGGCATCCGCAGTAACAGTACCGTTACCGGCATAGCGTTGGTCGATTTTCCAGTCAGAGTATGGGTTATCCATCTTCAGAAGAGGCGGAAGCGTAGCAAGATGTCTCGGAATGGCGTTCGCGGATACCTTATCCCATAGCTCATCGATATGCGCCTTGTAAGCTTTTGCAAGGCCATTCGACGCACAGTTACCGGCAGATGTGATAAGTGCTGCCTTGATCGCACATTCTGCCGCGATACCGTACAACTGATCCGCGTTCTCCAATCGACTTTCCCGTTCAAGCAGGAGACCATCACCCCAGTGACGTCCGGCAGCGTCCGCATAGTTTTCCATTTTTCCCCGAGCGCATCTTGCATGTTGAAATTCGCTGCGATTTTACCTTGCCGTCGTAGACTTGGAGACTGGCCGTTTGGGGCGCCAGACATGGCTATGAGCTCTCGGCGTTTGGCGCATCGCTCCAGGACATGAACTGTCTGATATCGGCCACCGGAAACACCGAACCGCTACAGCGGACGCCACACTGAAGGACGTAGTGCGCTCACGACCTCGGCCGGCGGTAGCCAAATACTCTACGGAGCAACATTGCCTAATAGTTGGCGCCCTTACCTCGCCCGCCCCCCGCTGGCCGCGTTTGCCCACCGGCAAACATCGTGCGAGATCAAGGAGCGAACGCACATTACACCATTCCCGTAGCTATCGCACCCGCAGATACCGAGCGGTATAGCGCCTCCTGCCACACGTCGCTCACAGCGCAAACTACCTCAGAACGAAATCATCCGCCCCGGGTTCAGCGCGGTCATCACGCTCATCGCCGCCTTCGCGGCCGGGATCGCGATCGGCGACAGCTGCCGGCCGAGCGGAATCGCGCGATGGTCGATGCCCGTGAGCATCGAGAAATCGTCGTTGCGGCCGACGAAATCGTCGCAGATCGCCTTGCCGATCCGCACCGTCTGCGCGACGCCGTGCCCGCTCCAGCCTTGCACCATGTACATCGGCACGCGGCCGTCGGTCTTGCGGCTGTCGGTCGCGCCGTTCAGCGTGAAGTCGCTGACGCCGCTCCAGCAGTAGTCGAGCGCGAAGCCGCCGTCGTGCTGCGGAAACACCGTGTTCAGCCGCGTCAGCAAGTACGCGTTCACGTCCGACTGCGCCCAGCAGCTGCCGGTGCCCTGCCCGCCGAACAGCAGGCGATTGCCGCGCACCGGCCGGTAGTAGTCGATCTGGAACTGCGTGTCGTACACCGGCATGCCTGCCGGCATCAGCGTCGCGACGTCGACGTCGAGCGGCGCCGTCACGCTCACGTACGTGAAGAACGGCACCGTGGTCGCCGCGCCGTCGTCGAGCAGGCGGAACGTCGTGTTGTGCAGCGCGAGCACGACGCCGCGGCGCGCGGTGATCGTGCCGCCCGGCGTCGTCGCGACGACGCCCGCGGGCGTCTCGTCCAGCTCCAGCACCTCGGTGCCCTCGAACAGCGCGCCGCCGTTCAGCCGGAAGCCGTGCACGAGGCCGCGCACGAGCGCGAGCGGATGGATCTGCCCGCCGATCGCGTCGATCGCCGCGCCGTGATACAGCCCCGAGCGCACGTATTCGTCGTGCAGCTGATGGCGGCCGACGAGCGTCACGCCCGCATCGCCCAGATGGCGGCGCGCATCCGCGCCGTCGAGCAGCGCGCTCATGTGGCCGGGGTGAACCGCCGCGGTGACGTGGCCGCGCTTGCGGTCGAGATCGAGCGCGTAACGCGCGCCGATCCCGTCGATCAGGTCCATCGACTCGGCCGACGCGAAACGCCACAACCGCTTCGCATCGTCGTGCGACAGGTTCTCGATCATGTCGGCCGCTTCCCAGCGCGCGAGGCCGGGCGTCAATTGGCCGCCGTTGCGGCCCGACGCGGCCGAGCCGACGTGATGCTTGTCGACGAGGATCGTGTCGACGCCCGCTTCCGCGAGATGCAGCGCGGCCGATGCGCCGAGCAGCCCCGCGCCGATCACGAGCACGTCGCAGACGGCGTCTTGCGCGAGCGGCGCGCTGTTTTCATGGCGCGACAGCGACGCCTCGTACCAGTTCGCCGGGCGCTCGCCGTCGTAGCGGGCCGGATCGCACCAGTTCCAGTTGTCTTTCTCGATATTCAGTTGCGTTTGCTCGAAACGCGATTCGCCCTGGATCAGGGGCTTGTGATTGGAAGTCATGATTGCACTTGCATGGTCTTGGCCGCCTGTCGAAGCGCCCCGTTGCTTCGGGGCTTCGCGGGTGGGGCAGCCGGTTCCACTTGGGTGTCAACGAGATAAGGGCGCGATGGCCCGTGTTGACGGCAGACACGCTCGCGTCTGCCTGAATCCCGGACTGTGCGAAAGCACGTATTGAAAGGTGCCGGGACACCCAATTTCTACACCGCAGAAATAATTCTACAGTGTAGAATAAGCTTTCGTCAAGTTTACAGTCGGCGCGATGCCGCGCCTGCCAGCCCGCCTCGATGAAAGACACACCCACCCAAGGGCCGCGCGGCCTCGACAAGGACGCGATCGTCGCGGCCGCGCTCGCGCTGCTCGAAGACGTCGGCGAAGCCGCGTTCAGCGTGCGCAAGCTCGCGCAATCGGTCGGCTGCGACCCGATGAGCGTGCTGTATCACTTCAAGTCGAAGGACGGCCTGAGCCGCGCGATCGCGAATGCGCTGTCGCGCTCGCTCGTGCCGGTCGATCCGTCGCAGCCGTGGCGCGAACGGCTGCGCGACCTTGCGCGCCAGTACCGCGCGCTCGCGCTGCGCTACCCGGCCGCCTTCGCGCTGCTGCAGCGGCACATGAGCACGGGGCCGGCCGATCTCGCGCACATCGAGGCCGTGCATCGCGCGCTGACCGACGCCGGCATCCCGCGCGCGGCGCTGCCGTCGGTATGCGTCGGCTGGTACGCGGCCGTGATCGGCCTCGCCGCCGCCGAAGCGGGCGGCCTCACGCGCGCCGCGAACGACGTCGAGCTCGCGGAAATGCACGCGCTGTCCGACACCGCGCATCCGCTTGTCAAGTCGGCCGCCCCGCTCTATGCGCAGCTCGATCCGGCCGTCGTGCACGACACGATGCTCGACGTGCTGCTCGACGGCATCGCGCAACGCGCGCGCGCGGCCTGACATCGGCATACGCGCCGCCAACGAAAAAGGCGCCCGAATGAAGGCGCCTTTTCCATGACGATGGCCGCGAACCGCGCTCAGTGCTGATGCGCGAGGCCGATCTTCAGCATGACCTGATCGACGATCTGTTCGGGCGTCAGCTCGATGCTGACCTCGATCGCTTCATCCGGGCCCGGCTCCTCGAGCGTATCGAGCTGGCTCTTCAGCAGCGACGGATCGAAGAAATGGCCGGTGCGGCTCTTCAGGCGCTCTTGCAACACCTCGAACGAACCCTTCAGATACACGAACCGCACGTCGGTGTCGGTGCCGCGCAGCACGTCGCGGTACGACCGTTTCAGCGACGAGCACGTGAACACGGCCGTCTCGCCGGCGCGCTGCTTTTCCTCGATGGCCGCGCGAATCGTGCGCAGCCACGGCCAGCGGTCTTCATCGGTCAGCGGAATGCCGTGGTGCATCTTTTCCTTGTTCGCCGCGCTGTGAAATGCGTCGCCGTCGGTATAGCTGCACGACAGGCGTTCCGCCAGCATTTCGCCGATTCGCGACTTGCCCGCGCCCGACACGCCCATTGCGATCAGAATCATTGACTACCCCTTGTTACAGAACCAGGCTCAGCAGCAGCGTAAAGCTCAGACCGAGCACCGAGATGATGGTTTCAAGCAGCGACCAGGTCTTGAACGTCTGCCCGACCGTCATCCCGAAATATTCCTTGATCAGCCAGAAGCCGCCGTCGTTCACGTGCGAGAAGATCAGCGAGCCCGAGCCCGTCGCGAGCACGAGCAGTTCCGGACGAACCGCCGCGCCCGACGCCGCCGCGATCGGTGCGACGATGCCGCAGGCCGTCGTCATCGCGACCGTCGCCGAGCCCGTGGCCAGACGCATCAGCGCCGCGACGAACCAGCCGAGCAGCAGCGGGGACAGGTGCGCGTGCTTCGCGGTCTCGACGATCTGCTGCGAGATCCCGCTGTCGCGCAGGACGCCGCCGAAGCCGCCGCCCGCGCCGACGATCAGCGTGATGCCGGCGATCGGCGCCAGGCACTCGCCGCAGAATTTCTGGATCTGGTCGCGGTTGAAGCCCTGCTTCGCGCCGAAGGTCCAGAAGCTCACGAGCACGGCGATCAGCAGCGCGACGTCCGAGTTGCCCGCAAAGCGCAGCAGGTTGTTCGGCAGCGACTTCGGCGTGAACACCAGGTCGGCCCAGCTGCCGACGAGCATCAGCACGACGGGCAGCAGGATCGTGAACAGCGTGATGCCGAAGCTCGGCAGTTCGCGCTTGCCGCCATCCGCGCGCGAATCGACGAATTGCGCGGCGAGCGGGTTGTTTTCCGGCAGCTTCACGAACTTCGAGATCACCAGCGCGAACAGCGGACCGGCGATGATCGCGGTCGGCACGCCGACGATCAGGCCGAACGCGATCGTCTTGCCGATATCGGCGCCGTATTGCTGGACGGCCAGCAGCGCGGCCGGGTGCGGCGGGATCAGCCCGTGCACGACCGACAGGCCGGCCACCATCGGGAGGCCGACGACGAGCAGCGACTTGCCGGTGCGCTTCGCGACGTTGAACGCGATCGGGATCAGCAGCACGAAGCCGACTTCGAAGAACACCGGCAGGCCGACGATGATCGCGACGAACATCATCGCCCAGTGGATGTTCTTTTCACCGAACCAGTCGATCAGCGTGGTCGCGATCCGTTCGGCGCCGCCCGATTCGGCCATCATCTTGCCGAGCATCGTGCCGAGGCCGACGACGATCGCGATGTGGCCGAGCGTGCCGCCGGTGCCCGTCTCGAACGACTTGACGATCTTGTCCATCGGCATGCCGACGACGAGGCCGAGGCCGAGCGAAACGATGATCAGCACCAGGAACGGGTAGATCTTGTAGCGCGCGATCATCAGGATCAGCGCGGCAATCGCGATCAGCGTGAATACGAGCAGCATGCTGCCTTGGACGGCCGCCATGTGGCACTCCTCCTAGAATTGTTCGAACCGGGCGCGTTGCGAGTATGCCCGGCTATGCAGGTCTCCGAAACACGGGGGTACCCCCCCGTCAGGACGCTGAATTTTACTTATCTTTGCGATCCGCGGATAGAACCGGTTCCATCAGCAAAAACCCTCGGTAAAACAAGCACTAACGCTTGTTTTCCGAGGGCTGAATCGTCGTTTGATACAAGTATTAGCGCGGCAACTGGCTCGCCGCTTGCGCGAGGCGCGTGACTTCGGCCCAGTCCTGCGCGGCGAGCGCGGCCTTCGGCGTGAGCCACGAGCCGCCGACGCACACGACGTTCGGCAGTTTTAGGAAGTTCGGCGCGGTGTCGACCGTGATGCCGCCCGTCGGGCAGAACTTCAGCGCCGGGAACGGGCCGTGGAACGCCTGCAGCATCGGCACGCCGCCCGCCTGCTGCGCGGGGAAGAACTTCACGATGTCGTAGCCGAATTCGAGCGCCTGGATGATGTCGCTCGGCGTCATCACGCCCGGCAGCAGCGGCAGGCCCGCGTCGAGCGACGCGAGGTGCAGGTCCTTCGTCAGGCCTGGCGACACGCCGAACGTGGCGCCCGCGCGCTTCGCCTGCGCGCAGTGCTCGGGCTTCGTGATCGTGCCGACGCCGACGACGATGTCGTCCGCGAGCTGACTCGCGCGCTGGATCGCCTCCAGGCCGGCCGGCGTGCGCAGCGTGATCTCGAGCACCTTCACGCCACCCGCGTGCAATGCACGCGACACGTTTTCGCCCTGCTCGACCGAGTCGAATGCGAGCACCGGAATGACCGGGCCCAGCTTCACGATTTCAGCAATCGTCTTCATTGAATTGGCTCCTTGAAATTCATGCGGCGACGCCGACGGCCGTTTCGCCGACCAGCGTCCCGAAAACCGATGCGCCCTGCTCGGCCGGCGCCGCGGCCGCGCGGAACACGCCGAACAGTTCGCGCCCGAAGCCGACTTCGTTCTCGGCCTGGTGCTGCGGCTGCGCGACCGGGCGCGCGAGCCATTCGGCGTCGTCGACCTCGATGTCGAGCACGCCGGCTTCCGCGTCGATCACGAGCATGTCGCCCGTCTTCACCTTGCCGATCGGGCCGGCCAGCAGCGCTTCCGGCGACACGTGGATCACGGCCGGCACCTTGCCCGACGCGCCCGACATGCGGCCGTCGGTCACCAGCGCGACGTGAAAGCCCTGATCCTGCAGCACGCCGAGCAGCGGCGTCAAACGGTGCAGCTCGGGCATGCCGTTCGCGCGCGCGCCCTGAAAGCGCACCACCGCGACGAAATCGCGCTTCAGCTCGCCGCGATCGAACGCTTCCTGCACGGCTTCCTGCGAGTCGAACACGATCGCGGGCGCCGTCACCTTGCGGTGCTCCGGCGCGACCGCCGAAATCTTGATCACGCCGCGGCCGAGCCGGCCCTGCATCAGGCGCAGGCCGCCGTCCGGCTGGAACGGGTCGCGAATGCCGCGCAGCACCTTCGTATCGTGGCTCTCGGCCGTGCCGTCGACCCACGTCAGCTTGCCGTCGATCAGCTTCGGCTCCTTCGTGTAGTGCGACAGGCCCTTGCCCGCGACCGTCGTCACGTCCTCGTGCAGCAGCCCGCCTTCGAGCAGGTTGCGCACCAGGAACGCGACACCGCCCGCCGCGTGGAAATGGTTCACGTCGGCCTTGCCGTTCGGGTAGATCTTCGCGAGCAGCGGCACGACGGCCGACAGTTCGTCGAAATCGTTCCAGTCGATCAGGATGCCGGCCGCGCGCGCGATCGCGACCAGGTGCAGCGTGTGGTTGGTCGAGCCGCCCGTCGCGAGCAGCGCGACGATCCCGTTGACGATCGCCTTCTCGTCGATCACATGGCCGATCGGCGTGTACTGGCCGCGCTCGACGGTCAGGTCGAGCACGCGGCGCGCGGCCTCGGCCGTCAGCGCGTCGCGCAGCGGCGTGTGCGGATGGATGAACGCCGAGCCCGGCAGGTGCAGGCCCATCAGCTCCATCAGCATCTGGTTGCTGTTCGCGGTGCCGTAGAACGTGCAGGTGCCGTGGCCGTGATAGGCGGCCGATTCGGCTTCGAGCAGCGCGTCGCGGCCGACCTGGCCGGTCGCGAACTGCTGGCGGATCTTCGCCTTGTCGTCGTTGGACAGCCCGCTCGTCATCGGGCCGGCCGGCACGAAGATGGTCGGCAGGTGGCCGAACTGCAGCGCGCCGATCAAGAGGCCCGGCACGATCTTGTCGCAGATGCCGAGGCAGAGCGCCGCATCGAACATGTTGTGCGTGAGCGCGATCGCCGTGCCCATCGCGATCGCCTCGCGCGAGAACAGCGACAGCTCCATGCCCGGGTTGCCCTGCGTGACGCCGTCGCACATCGCCGGCACGCCGCCGGCGAACTGCGCGACGCCGCCGTTCTCGCGCGCGGCCGCCTTGATGATGTCGGGGAAATTCTTGTACGGCGCGTGCGCGGACAACATCTCGTTGTACGAGGACACGATACCGATGTTCGGTTCGCGAATCGCCTTGATCTGGAACTTGTCGCTGCCCTCGAGGCCTGCGAAGCCGTGCGCGAGGTTCGCGCACGACAGCGCGCCGCGGGCCGGGAACTTGCCTTGCGCGCCGTCAATGCGCTGCAGATAGGCGGAACGGGTCGATTGGCTGCGGGCGATCACGCGTTCGGTGACCTTCGCCAGGGTGGGGTGCAGCGACGTCATGCTGGGCGCTCCTGTATGCCGGCCGACACCGGCGGTTGGAATCGTGGGGACGGTCGCGCTTCGTCGACCGAACGACGCAAGTCTAGTAGAAAAACTACATGCACGCAATGTGGATCGACGCGTGTGCAACCCTCATTCCCGCCACCAGTAAGGCTTTAATCAGTAAAAACCCTAATTCGGCTCGCCAGACCCGCATGGCAACGCTCGCAATTCCGCTAGTATTTTCATGTAGATTTTCTACAATTCGATTGCGATACACTCGCTCATCCGAACCCGATTTCCACGTGCCGTCCCATGCTGCCCCGCATTGAAGCGATCCGCGCCGAGTTGCGCCCGTCCGAGCGCAAGCTCGCCGACTACATTCTCGCCGCGCCGCGCGAGGTGCTCGACCTCGCGATGACCGAGCTGTCGGCCCGCGCGGGCGTCAGCCAGCCGACGATCGCGCGCTTCTGCCAGGCGCTCGGCTGCAGCGGCTTTCGCGAATTCAAGATCCGGCTCGCGCAGAGCGTCGCGCCCGGCGTGTCGTCGGTGTATCGCGACGTCGAGCCCGACGAGCCGGCGCCCGGCATCATCGGCAAGGTGTTCGACCGCACGATCGGCGCGCTGATCGAGGTGCGCAACAGCCTGTCCGCGGGCAGCGTCGCCGACGCGATCGCGCTGCTGTCGAACGCGTCGCGCATCGAGTTCTACGGCGCCGGCGGCTCGGGCATCGCCGCGCAGGACATCCAGCACAAGTTCTTCCGGCTCGGCGTGCCGAGCGTCGCGTATTCGGATCCGCACACGTTCTCGATGTCGTCGGCGCTGCTCGGGCCGCACGACGTCGTCGTCGCGATCTCGAACACCGGCCGCACGCGCGATATCGTCGACGCGGCGCGCTCCGCGCTCGCGTGCGGCGCGAAAGTCGTCGCGATCACGCAGAGCCATTCGCCGCTCGCGAAGCTCGCGACGGTCAGCCTCGCGTCGAACGTCGCCGAGGAAACGGACGTGTTCTCGCCGATGACGTCGCGGATGTCGCATCTCGCGATCGGCGACATCCTCGCGGTCGGCGTCGCGCTGTCGCGCGGGCCGGCGCTGATGGAGCGCGTCGGCCGCGCGAAGGAAGCGATCACGCGGCGCCGGATCGACGACCCGGTGAAGGATTGAGCCGAAGCGGGACGCCGCGCGTAAACGAACAACGGCGCCCCGAGGGGCGCCGTTGCGCATCGATCGCCGGCCGCGCGTTGCGGCGAACTCAGAACGGCTTGATCACCACCAGCGCGACCGCCGCCAGCATGCCGAGCACCGGCAGCTCGTTGAACACGCGATACCACTTGTCGGTGCGGCGGTTCTCGCCGCGCTCGAACACCCGCAGCAGGTGCCCGCAATACGCGTGATAGACGATCAGCAGCAGCACGACCGTCACCTTCGCATGGATCCAGCCCTGCCCCTGCCCGATGCCGATCACGAGCCAGAGCCACAACCCGCAGGCCAGTGCCGGCACCGCGATCATCGTCATGAAGCGGAACAGCTTGCGCGCCATCAGCAGCAGGCGCCGCACCGCGGCCGGATCGGTCTCCATGGCCAGGTTCACGTAGATGCGCGGCAGGTAGAACAGCCCCGCGAACCACGCGGCGATCAGAACGATATGAAACGTCTTGACCCAGAGCATTGCCATCGGTTGTGCGCCTCGCGGTTGACTTACTGACGGCCTTCGCCGTGCCCGAGCACGACGTACTTCAGCGACGTGAGCCCTTCCAGGCCGACCGGGCCGCGTGCGTGCAGCTTGTCGTTCGAGATGCCGATTTCCGCGCCGAGGCCGAATTCGAAACCGTCCGCGAAGCGCGTCGACGCGTTGACCATCACGCTCGCCGAATCGACTTCGCGCAGGAAGCGCATCGCGCGGTCATGATCCTCGGTGACGATCGCATCGGTGTGATGCGAGCCGTAATGGTTGATGTGCTCGATCGCGGCGTCGAGGCCGTCGACAACCTTGATCGCAAGCACCGGCGCGAGATATTCGGTGTGCCAGTCTTCTTCCGTCGCGTCGACGAGCGGGCCGACGCCCGCATCGGCGAGCACCGCGCGCGCGGCTGCATCGACGCGCAGTTCGACCTGCTTGTCGCGATACAGCTTGCCGAGCGGCGGCAGCAGCTTCGCGGCGATATCGCTCGCGACGAGCAGCGTCTCCATCGTGTTGCAGGTGCCGTAGCGGTGCGTCTTCGCGTTGTCGCAGACGGTCAGCGCCTTCGCCAGATCGGCGCGGTCGTCGACGTACACGTGGCAGATGCCGTCGAGATGCTTGATCATGGGCACGCGCGCCTCGTTGATCAGCCGTTCGATCAGACTCTTGCCGCCGCGCGGCACGATCACGTCGACGTATTCGGTCATCGTGATCAGCTTGCCGACCGCCGCGCGATCGGCCGTCGCGACGACCTGCACCGCATCCTGCGGGAGGCCTGCCGCCTCGAGCCCTTCGCCGATGAGCTTCGCGAGCGCCGCATTCGATTCGAGCGCTTCGGAACCGCCGCGCAGGATCGTCGCGTTGCCGGACTTCAGGCACAGCGCGGCCGCGTCGATCGTCACGTTCGGGCGCGACTCGTAGATGATGCCGATCACGCCGAGCGGCACGCGCATCTGGCCGACCTGGATCCCGCTCGGCCGGAACTTGAGGTTGCCGATCTCGCCGATCGGATCGGCCAGCGACGCGACCTGGCGCAGCCCTTCGACCATCGTGTTCAGCGCCTTGTCCGACAGCGTCAGGCGGTCGACGAACGCCGCATCGAGCCCCTTTTCGCGGGCGCGGGCGACGTCGCGCGCATTCGCGTCCTTCAGCGCCTGCGCGTCGCGTTCGATCGCGCGGGCCACGGCGTCGAGCGCCGCGTTCTTCGCGGCCGTGCTGGCGCGCGCCATCGCGCGGGAAGCGTGCCGGGCGCGACGGCCCAGGTCGGTCATGTACTGATCGATATCCATCGTGTGACTCGAGAAGCGAGCCGCGCGGAGCGGCATGAATTCGTGGGGAAGCGTGGGCGGCCATCCGTGCGCGGTGGCGGCCGCCAGACGGCGCCGCGCAGCGGCGCCCGGTCATCGAAACATTGTAAGCGGGTTGCGCAGCGCGCGCTGAAGGCCCGAACGGGACTTAGCGTCGCACGCGACCCGCGGTCGGCGGTCGCTCGCCGCGCTCGCCCGCGACCGTCATCGCAAGCTGGAACAGCCCGTCCCATGGGTCGGGCGGCGGTTCGTCCTGCGTACGGCGGCCCGGCGCGACGGCCGTCAGCCCCTTGACCTGCCGGTCGAGCTTCGCGGCGAACGCGAGCGCCTTTTCGAGCACCGCTTCCGACACGCGGTTCAGCGCGGGCGCGATCAACCGCTCGCGCGGCCCCCACACGCGGTTCTCGCGCAGCAGCGTCGCGAGCGGCTTGCCGGCCGTCGTGCCGCGCTTGATCCGCAGCAGCGTGCGCAATTCCTCGACGACGGCCCACATCACGAGCACGATCGCCTCGCCCTCGCCCTTCAGGCCGTCGATCATCCGCGCGAGCCGCGCGGCATCGCCGGCGAGCATCGCCTCGTTCAGCTTGAACACGTCGTAGCGCGCGACGTTCAGCACCGCGTCGTGCACCTGCTCGAACGACAGCGCACCCTGCGGATACAGCAGCCCGAGCTTCTGGATTTCCTGGTGCGCGGCGAGCAGGTTGCCCTCGACGCGCTCCGCGATGAACTGCAGCGCGCGGCGCCCGTCGTCGCCGGATGCGACGCGCTGGCCCTGCATCGACAGGCGCTGCCCGATCCAGTTCGGCAGTTGCGCGCGATCGACCGGATCGATCTTCAGCGCGACGCCGCCGTTCTGCAGCGCGGTAAACCATGCGGATTTCTGCGTGGCCGCGTCGAGACGCGGCAACGTGACGAGCATCAGCGCGTCGGGGTTCGGCGTGGCCGCGAGCGTCTTCAGCGCGTCGGCGCCTTCCTTGCCGGGCTTGCCCGACGGAATGCGCAGCTCGATCAGCTGGCGCTCGCCGAACAGCGACATCGCCTGGGTCGCGCCGAGCAGCACGCTCCAGTCGAAGCCGCGTTCGACCGTATGCACCGAACGCTCGGTAAAACCGGCCGCGCGCGCGGCCGCACGAATGCGGTCGCACGCTTCCTGCGCGAGCAGCGGCTCATCGCCGTAGACGGTGTAGAGCCCGGCCAGCCCCTTCGCGAGGTGCGGCTCCAGCGCATCAAGTCGCAATTGCATCGCTGCGTGCGCCCGCGATCAGAGCGGTGGCGGCGGCAGCGGCGCGCGCGGCGCCACGCCCGGCACCACGTCCTCCGGTGCCGGCGTCAGCGAATGGACGATCGCGAGACGCCGCATCAGTTGATCGACCGCGTCGTTCTGCATGTCGCCGTACAGGATGTCGGCTTCCTGCGCCTTCGCGTTCGTGTACTGGTCGCTGTAGGTCATCGCGCGATTCAGCGCGATCGCGCTCGGCGGGATCAGCACGGTGCCGTCCTTGCTCGTCAGCGTGTAGTTCAGCGTGTAGAACAGCGCGTATTCCTGCGCGGAGCCGTACTTGTTGAGCGTCAGCGTGTTCTGGCCACGCGACTCCCACATGCGCAGCACGGCGTCGGCATCGTCCGCCGACTTGACGATCTTCGTGTCGCTGCCGGCCTGGACGAGGCGCGTGAGCCGCGCCTCGACGGGCGCCGGCGCACCGGCCACGAACAGGTGCTTGAACGCGTAGTCCTGCTGGCCGCGCAACTGGAAGCCGCATGCCGACAGCGCGACCGCGCTGCCGACGAGCATCAAAAACGATCTGCGGATCACCTTCGCTCCTTCTGTGTGCACCCGACGGCCCGCGGCCGTCAGACGACGATGTTCACGAGGCGGCCCGGCACGACGACGATCTTCTTCGCCGGCTTGCCGTCGCTGAATTTCGCGAATGCCTCGTCGGCCACCGCCGCCGCTTCGATCGCGTCGCGGCTCGCGTCCTTCGCGACCTTCAGCGCGCCGCGCACCTTGCCGTTCACCTGCAGCACGAGTTCGATCTCGGCCTGCTCGAGCGCGGCCTCGTCGACCTTCGGCCACGGCGCATCGAGCAGCGGGCCGAATTCGTCCGCGTAGCCGAGCGCCTTCCACAGCTCGAACGTGATGTGCGGCACGACCGGGTACAGCACGCGCAGCAGCACGCCGTAGGTTTCGCGCAGCACGGCGGGCGTCGCGCCCTTCGCGCCGTCGATCGCGTTCAGCATCTTCATCGCGGCCGACACGACCGTGTTGTACTGCAGGCGCTGGTAGTCGAAATCGGCCTGCTTCAGCACGCTGTAGATCTCGCGGCGCAGCGCCTTGTCGGCGTCGCCCAGCGCGGCGGCATCGAAGCCCGCGCGGGCCGCGAGCGCTTCGCGGTTGCCGGAGCCGAAGCTCCACACGCGGCGCAGGAAGCGGCTCGCGCCCTCGACGCCCGCGCCCGACCATTCGAGCTGCTGCTCCGGCGGCGCCGCGAACATCGTGAACAGGCGCGCGGTATCGGCGCCGTACTGGTCGATCAGCAGTTGCGGATCGACGCCGTTGTTCTTCGACTTCGACATCTTCTCGATGCCGCCGAGCACGACCGGCTGGCCGTCCGCATTCAGCGTCGCGCCGACCGGGCGGCCCTTGTCGTCGTGCGTGACCGTCACGTCGAGCGGGTTGTACCAGGTCTTCTTGCCCGCTGCGTCCTCGCGGTAGTACGTCTCGTTCAGCACCATCCCCTGCGTGAGCAGGTTCTTCGCCGGCTCGCCGAACTTCACGAGGCCGAGGTCGCGCATCACCTTGGTCCAGAAGCGCGAATACAGCAGGTGCAGGATCGCGTGCTCGATGCCGCCGATGTATTGATCCATCGGCATCCAGTAATCGGTGCGCGCGTCGACCATGGTCTCGGCGTCCGGCGCCGTGTAGCGCGAGAAGTACCACGACGAATCGACGAAGGTGTCCATCGTGTCGGTTTCGCGCTTCGCCGCCGCGCCGCACTTGGGACACGTGCAGTTCAGGAACGCTTCGGACTTCGCGAGCGGGTTGCCCGTGCCGTCCGGCACGAGGTCTTCCGGCAGCACGACCGGCAGGTCGGCCTCCGGCACCGGCACGTCGCCGCACGACGGGCAGTGGATGATCGGGATCGGCGTGCCCCAGTAGCGCTGGCGCGACACGCCCCAGTCGCGCAGGCGCCACGTGACCTGCTTGTCGCCGAAGCCGCCGGCCTTCAGGTCGGCCGCGACCGCGTCCACCGCTTCCGTGTAGCGCAGGCCGTCGTACTTGCCGCTGTTCACGCAGACCGCGGTTTCCTTGTCGCCGTACCACTCCTGCCAGGCATCCAGCGAGTACGTCTGCCCTTCGCTCGCGATCACCTGCTTGATCGGCAGATCGTATTTCTTCGCGAACGCGAAATCGCGCTCGTCGTGGCCCGGCACGCCCATCACCGCGCCTTCGCCATAGCTCATCAGCACATAGTTGCCGATCCACACCTCGACCGGCTCGCCGGTCAGCGGGTGCTTGACCGAGAAGCCGGTCGCGACGCCCTTCTTCTCCATCGTCGCGACGTCGGCCTCGGCGACGCCGCCGCGCTTGCATTCGTCGATGAACGCGAGCAGCTCCGGCTTGTCCTGCGCGAGACGCGTGGCGAGCGGGTGCTCGGCCGCGATCGCGCAGAACGTGACGCCCATGATCGTGTCGGCGCGCGTCGTGAACACGCGCAGCAGCTTCTGCTCGCCGTCGAGTTCGTACGGGAAGCCGAAGTTCACGCCGAAGCTCTTGCCGATCCAGTTCTGCTGCATGATCTTCACGCGCTCGGGCCAGCCGAGACCCTCCAGATCGTTCAGCAGCTCATCCGCGTACTGCGTGATGCGCAGGTAGTACATCGGGATCTCGCGCTTCTCGACGAGCGCGCCGGAGCGCCAGCCGCGGCCGTCGATCACCTGCTCGTTCGCGAGCACGGTCTGGTCGACCGGATCCCAGTTCACGGTGCCCGTCTTCTTGTACGCGATGCCCTTCTCGAGCATCTTCAGGAACAGCCACTGGTTCCACTTGTAGTAGTCGGGCTTGCACGTCGCGATCTCGCGCGACCAGTCGATCGCGAGGCCCATCGACTGCATCTGGCCCTTCATGTAGTCGATGTTGTCGTAGGTCCACTTCGCGGGCGGCACGCCGTTCGCCATCGCGGCGTTCTCGGCCGGCATCCCGAACGCGTCCCAGCCCATCGGCATCAGCGTGTTGTAGCCGTTCATCCGCAGATAGCGGTACATCACGTCGTTGATCGTGTAGTTGCGCACGTGACCCATGTGCAGCTTGCCGGACGGGTACGGCAGCATCGACACGCAGTAGAACTTCGGCTTCTGCGAATCTTCCTTCGTCTTGTAGGCATCGGCTGCGCGCCAGTCGCCCTGGGCGGCGGCTTCGACGTCGGCGGGTACGTATCTCTCGTGCATGGTGTGGTTCGGGCTAGGCTTTAAGCGGCGCGACGGCTCGCGCGCAGGATTGGATCGAAATCGTGCGTGCCCGGCGCGGGAACGGGCTGAGCGGTTCCGGGCCGGGAAAAACGTCGATTATACCGCCCGTGCGGGCCCGCACGGCCGGTCTCTCGCGGGCCGGGGCCCGCAACGACGGCGTATCAGGGTTTCGCGCCGGCGGCGGGCGGCACGGCGCCGCCGGCCGGCGGCACGTCGGTCACGAAGCCGATCCGCGTGAGGCCCGCGGCCTGCGCGGCGCCCATCACTTGCGCGATCACGTCGTAGCGCGTCGCGGGCGACGCGCGCAGCCGCAACTCGGGCGGCGCGGCGCCCGCGGCGGCGGCCCGGAAGCGCGCGGGCAGCGCGTCGAGCGCCACGGGCGCGTCGTCCCAGTAAAGCTTGCCCGCGTCGTCGATCGACAGCGTGACGGATTGCGGCGTGTCGCGCGCGACGCTCGCCGCCACCTTCGGCAGGTCGAGCCGGATCGCGTGCGTCATCAGCGGCGCGGTGATGATGAAGATGACGAGCAGCACGAGCATCACGTCGATCAGCGGCGTCATGTTGATCTCCGCCATCGGCGCGGACGTCTTGTGGTGCTCGAGCCCGCCGAATGCCATGGTCGTTCCTCCGGGGCCGGCGCGTCAGGCGCCCTGCGCGCACACGAATACGTGCAGATCGCGCGCGAAGCCGTCGAGTTCCTCGGCGAGCTGCCGGACGAGCCGGCCGAGAATGTTGTACGCGAGCACCGCGGGAATCGCGACGACCAGCCCGAACGCCGTCATGATCAGCGCCTCGCCCACCGGGCCCGCGACGTTCTCGATCTGCGCCTGCCCGCTCGCGGCGATGCTGCCGAGCGCGTGGTAGATACCCCACACGGTGCCGAGCAGCCCGACGAACGGCGCGGTGCTGCCGATCGACGCGAGCAGCACCTGGCCGAATTCGAGGCGCCGCTGCGAGCGCAGCATCGCGTGCCGCAACGCGCGCAGCACGCGTTCGCCGCGCTCGACGCGCGCGGCCAGCGCGGCCGGATCGTGGTCGTCGGCCGCGTCGCGCGCGGCTTCGGCGAGCGGCACGAACACGCGCTCGCGATCGGCGCCGGCCAGTGCGGCGATGCCCGCGTCGAGCGACGGCGCGCGCCAGAACGCGGCGAGCGCGCGCGGCCCCTGCCGCTTCGCGCGGACGAGCAGCCAGGCTTTCATGAAGAGGAAGCACCAGCTGGCGACGGACATCGCCAGCAGCACATAGGCGACGGCGTGCGTGATCGCATCGCCGCTTTCGAGGTAGTGGACAACGCCGGTGGGAATCGCCATCGGAGTTTCCTCGCGGGTGTCAGCGCAGGCCGAGCACGTCCTGCATGTCGAACAGGCCGGCGCCGCGCGCCGACAGGAAGCGCACCGCACGCAACGCGCCCTGCGCGTACGACACGCGGCTCGACGACTTGTGCGTGATCTCGATGCGCTCGCCGATCCCGGCGAACAGCACGGTGTGATCGCCGACGATATCGCCGCCGCGCACCGCCGCAAAGCCGATCGACGACGGATCGCGCTCGCCCGTCACGCCGTGGCGGCCGTACACCGCGCAGTCGTCGAGCGAGCGGCCGAGCGCGCCGGCGACGGCTTCGCCCATCATCAGCGCGGTGCCCGACGGTGCGTCGACCTTGTGGCGGTGATGCGCCTCGATGATCTCGATGTCGTAGCCGTGCGAGAAATGCTTCGCCGCGAATTCGAGCAGCTTCAGCGTGACGTTCACGCCGACGCTCATGTTCGCCGCGAACACGATGCCGATCTTGCCCGCGGCGGCCTGCAACTCGGCCTTCTGCTCGGCGGTGAAGCCGGTCGTGCCGATCACGAGCTTCACGTCGTGGCGCAGCGCGGCCTCGATGTGGGCCATCGTGCCTTCCGGACGCGTGAAATCGATCAGATAGTCGGCCTGCGCGAACACGGCGTCGAGATCGTCGGTCAGCTTGATCCCGGTGTCCTTGCCGAGAAACGCACCGGCGTCCTGGCCGAGGAACGGCGAACCGGCGCGGTCGAGCGCGCCGACGAGCTGCGCGTCGGCATCGTTGAGAACGGCTTCGATCAGCATCCGGCCCATTCGGCCCGATGCGCCGGCAATCGCAATCTTCATGGCTTTCTACACGACAGGTCTAAAGGCGGGCGGCGCATGCCGCCCCGTTTCCGCACGCCGGCCGCTTACTGCGCCGGTGCGGTGAGCGGCTGGTTCTGCAGGTTGTCCGAGCCTTGCGGGCCGACCGGCGGCGACGCCTCGTTCGACACGTTCGGCTGCGGCGGACGATGGAACTGGAACTGCGGCTGGATCGCCGGCGCGGCGCCCGGCGGCTGGCCGCCCGGCACCGGCGCGCCGCCCGAGGCCTGCGCGGCCGGCGTGAACCGGCGCGACGCCGCACCCTGCCCCGACACCTGGTTGGTCGCGCGGTTCGCCGCGCGCGCCGCCTGGGCGTTCGCATCCTGGTCGACCACCGCGCCCGGCGCCGGCTCGGTGGCCGGGCTCGCGGCGGCGGCAGCCTGCGCGGCGCTCGCGGCCGCAGCGGCTTCGGACGCCTTCTTCGCCGCGGCAGCGGCCTTCGCCTTCTTGCCGCCGCGGTCGCCGTCGATGTCGGCCAGCAGGTCGAGCTCGGACGGCAGGTTGTCGGCGCCGCTCCAGCTCGCGACGCGATCGCCCGAGAAGTTGATGACGAGGTCGCGCTGCTGGACGATCGACGTCGAGCCGCGCTTGAAGTAGAAGAGGTAATCCCAGCGATCCGCGTGGAACATGTCCGCCAGCAGCGGCGTGCCGAGCAGCGCGCGGACCTGCTCGCGCGTCATGCCGACCTGCAGCTGGGCGGCCTTCTCCTGCGACACGAAGTTGCCTTGCACGACGGTGATCCGATACGGCGTGATGCTCTGCGCGATGCGCTGCGTCACGCTGTCGTACGACGAACAACCCGCCAGCGCGACAACGGCGGCGGCAGCGATGATGGCACTCCGCATGCGACTCCTCTGAAAGTGCGAAAGCGATTCTGGGATCATTTCCTTCACCGTGCTGGCCCGCGTACAGGCCGCGCGTATATCTGGAACGGCGAAAAGCCGGTAACATTGAAGCCCTGCATTGTACTCTAGGGATGCCTAGCCATGACCAATCCGACGGATCTCAAGAATATCGGGCTAAAGGCCACCCTACCGCGCCTCAAGATTCTCGAGATCTTCCAGCAGAGCCCCGTGCGCCACCTGACGGCCGAAGACGTCTACCGCAACCTGCTCAACGAACAGCTCGACATCGGGCTCGCCACCGTCTATCGCGTGCTCACGCAGTTCGAGCAGGCCGGCCTGCTGTCGCGCAGCAACTTCGAATCCGGCAAGGCGGTGTTCGAGCTGAACGAAGGCTCGCACCACGACCACCTCGTGTGCCTCGATTGCGGCCGCGTCGAGGAATTCTTCGACGCCGAGATCGAGAGCCGCCAGCAGGCGATCGCGAAGGAGCGCGGCTTCCGGCTCCAGGAGCACTCGCTCGCGATGTACGGTTCGTGCACGACCGAGAACTGCCCGCACCGCAAGCACTGAATCGCGCCACCCGCGCACGCGGCCCGGCCGGCATCTCGCCGCCCGGGCCGTGTGCTTTTTCGGCGCGCCTGCCGCGCGCCGGGAAGGCTTACGAAAGCCCTTCTACTCCCTCGCAGACCGGCTCGAACGCCAGCGTCCACGCGTGCTCCAGCGGGATCTCGTCGCAGTTCGGCTGCGGCCCGCCGCGATCGACGATCACGAAATCGCTGACCGCGTCGAGCGCGAGCAGCGGATGATGCCAGACGCCCTTCGCATAATTGACGCCCTGCCAGCCCTCGGCCAGGAACGCGCGCATCGCATCGGGCCGGAACTCGCCGGCCGGCGCGACGACGATCGCATAACGCGACACCGCCGCGAGCGGGATGAACGCCTGGCTGCCGTGCGGATGGCGCTCCATCAGCGTGATCGCCACCGGCAGCGCGCGCGGCTGCGCGCGAAACACGCTGACGAGCGGCCGGCCGCCGTCCGCGCACACGTCGATCGTCGCGAGATCGTGAAAGCGCTCGGTCGTGCCGCCGTTGATCGGGAAATGCCGCGCGCCTTCGAGCGCGATCACGTCGCCGAACGGCGCGAACGCTTCGCGGGTCAGGCGCTCGACGCGCAGGATCGGAGTTCCGCTCATGCCGCCCCCCTCCCTCAAGCCGGCTCGCCCCACAGACGCAGGCGCGACACGCCGCCGTCCGGGAAGATGTTGAACCGCACGTGCGTGACGGGGCCGAGCGCCGCGAGCGCGTCGAACGTGTGCACGTGGTCCATCTGCAGCTTCTGCTCGCCGAGCAGTTCGGCCCAGAACATCGCCTGCGTGACGAGCGAATCGTCGGTGCCGCCCGTGACGTGCGCGGCCTGCAGCGAGCAGCGGTCGGGGAAATTGCCCTTGAAGAACGCCGTATCGACCTCGACGCGCCGGATGATGCCCGGCCGCGCGAGCGCGACGATCGCCCAGTCGTTGCCGGGCTCGCGGCGGCGCCGCGTTTCCCAGCCGTCGCCCATGTTCGCGCCGCGCCCCGGCATCAGCATCTGCGAGGCCGGGCCGAAGTGCTGGTTGTTCGCGGCCACGAGATAACCGCCGTTCTCGATCGCCGCGAGATCGACGAGCTCGCCGGCCGGCACGTGGCGCCAGTCGCGCTGCGGCTGGCCGTACACACGCAGCCGCGCAAGCCCGCCGTCCGGGTACAGGTTCACGCGCAGATGCGTGACCGGCCGCGCATCGTCGACGCTCACGTAATGGTGCGAATTGCCCTGCAGCGTCGTCGCGGGCACGATCGTGCGCCATTCGGCGTCGTCGGGCGGCGTGTCGCCGTCCACCGCGCAGGCCTCGATCGACGCGGCCGGCGGAAAGTTGCCGGTGAAGTGGCTCGTATCGAGGTCGACGCCGTAAATCACGCCCGGCCGCGCGAGGCGCACCACGCAAAAGTCATGGCCGGTCGTGCGCTTGCGGCGCGTTTCCCAGCCGTCCATCCACTTGCCGTGGTCGTCGTACTTGCCGGGAATGAACACGGCCGGCTCGGGATTGAGCATGCGCTCCTTGGGCGCGAAGAATTCGTCGCTGGCAAAGAGCGCCTGCGCGCCCAGGCGCGGGTCGGCGAGGTTCATGTAGCGCCGCGTGAAAGCCGGCGCGTTCGGATCGAGGATGGGGGCTGCCATGTCGTCTCCATTGTTTTGAGAAGCGCCGGCGCGTCGGCGCGCCGGTCGCGTGAAGGTCGGTCGCACGGGGTGGCCGGGGGGCCGGCCAAGGGCGCCCGGCCAGGGAAGCCGCGCCGCACGAGCGTCGGGGTCAGAGCGCGTGGGCCTGGTCGCCGGCGACGGGGGCGGCGCTGCCGGGCGCGTCGGCCACGTAGCGCAGTTCGCGATTCAGCACGCGCGTCGCGCGGGCGCGGTCGATGTCGTTCTCCCACACCGCGACCACCACCGTCGCGACGCAGTTGCCGATCAGGTTGGTCAGCGCGCGGGCGATGCCGACGAACCAGTCGACCGGCAGGATCAGCACGAGGCCGAGCACGGGAATCGCGGGAATCGCCGACAGCGTCGCCGCGAGGATCACGATGGCCGAGCCCGGGATGCCGTGCGCGCCCTTCGACGTGACGAGCGACACGAGCAGCACGACGATCAGATCGTGCGTGGACAGCGGCGTGTTGGTGGCCTGCGCGATGAACAGCACGGCGAGCGTCAGGTAGATCGAGAAGCCGTCGAGGTTGAACGAATAGCCGGTCGGGATCACGAGGCCGACGGTCGAATCCTTGATGCCCATGTATTCGAGCTTGCTCATCACCTGCGGCAGCACCGCGTCCGACGACGCCGTGCCGAGCACGATCGACAGTTCCTCGCGCAGGTAGCGGATCAGCTTGAACACGGAGAAACCCGCGAGCCGCATCACGACGCCGAGCACGACGGTGACGAACACGAAGCAGCTCAGGTAGAACACCGCGACCAGATAGCCGAGCTGCTTGAGCGACGCGACGCCGTACTTGCCGGTCGTGAACGCGATCGCGCCGAGCACGCCGAGCGGTGCGAGCTTGATGATGAAGCCGATGATCCGGAAGAACACGTGCGACAGCTCCTCGATCAGCGAATTGACGCGCTGCGCCTTGTCGCCGAGCAGCGACAGCGCGGAGCCGAACAGCACCGCGAACACGAGGATCTGCAGGATGTCGCCCTTCGCGAACGCGTCGATCGCGGTGTCGGGGATGATCTTCATCAGGTAGCCGGCCGTGTCCTTCAGGCTTTCGGCGTTCTTCGCGTACGTCGACAGCGACGCCGCGTCGAGCGAGCGCAGGTCGATGTTCATCCCGACGCCCGGGCGCGTGAACCACGCGAGCACGAGCCCGATGCCGAGCGCGAGCGTCGTCATCACCTCGAAGTAGACGACGGCCTTCAGGCCGACCCGGCCGACCTTCTTCAGGTCGCCCGCGTTGGCCATCCCGCTCACCACGACGCAGAAGACGATCGGGCCGATCACCATCTTGATGAGCTTCAGGAAGCCGTCGCCGAGCGGCCGCAGCGACTCGGCGAAGTGCGGGAAGAACGCGCCGAGCGCGACCCCCAGTATCAAGGCGACGACTACCCGGCCAAACAGCGAATTAAGGAATTTCGACACGGCGCTCTCCCGATCCAACGGTTGCAGTTTCGTCTGTTCATACTGGTAAGACCAGTGATGTTATGGTGGATAGTAGGAAGCCGATATAGTGGCGTCAAGGACGGACAAAATAGGGATTTCCCGCCCCTGCGCGCGCGCTTCCGGGGCCCGAAAGGGGGCGGATCGTGGCTTTCCCGTACGGCCGCGTGCACCGCCTGCGTGCGGATTACAATGCCGGTCAGACCGGCCATCGTTCACATCATGAGAAATGTTCCGCATACCGTGACCGACGCCGCCATCGCGACGATCCGCGACCGGATCGAGGCAGGCGTGTATCCGGTCGGCAGCCTGCTGCCGGCCCAGCGCCAGCTCTCCGAGGAGCTGGAGATCAGCCGCGCGTCGCTACGCGAGGCGCTGTCGACGCTCGAGGCGCTCGGGATGCTGCGCATCCGCGCGGGCAAGGGCGTGTACGTCGAAAGCGCGCAGGCGTCGGCCGCGCATCCGTGGCAATTCGCCGAGCAGTCGTCGCCGCCCGACACCTACCAGATGCGCTATGCGCTCGAAGGCTTCGCCGCGCGGATGGCCGCGCACGTCGTCAGCGACGCAGACATCGCATGGTTCGAGGACAACCTCGCGGACCTGCACGTCGCGCTGACCGACAGCGCGCTCGACGAGGCATCGCGGCTCGACTTCGACTTCCACATGCGGATCATCCATCTGGCCGGCAACGCGGCGATCGAGTCGATCCTGCGCAGCAGCGCGGACATCATGAAGGAAAGCCAGCGCATGCCGTTCTACCGGCGCGAGCTGCTGCTGTCGACGTGGCACGAGCACCGCGCGATCGTCGACGCGCTGATCGCGCGCGACGCGGCCGCCGCCGGCACCGCGATCGAAACGCACATCGCGAACGCCGCTCAGCGCGCGGGCGTCTTCTTCCCGACACCCGGCGCGTAACCCTTCCGCGCCGCCGCGCGGCCGTACCGGTCACCGCTCTGACCGATCGCGATGCGCCAGCATGCGGTCGATGAACGCGCGCGCCGCGACGCTGCGGCACGCGGCGGGTCACGCAGTGATGCGGCGGGCCGGCAATCCGGCAGTCCGTTTCCACCGCACGACAAAAAGGCACGCACCGCGCATCGCGGGCGTGCCTTTTTGCCAAGGGCGCTGCTGCCGTCGCGCGCTAACGCTGCCCCGTCACGCGGCCTCGTTCGCGAAATCGATCAGCACCTTCATCGCGCGCTGCCGGTCGCCTGCCAGTTCGAACGCGCGGTTCGCGTCGCGCATCGGAAACACGCGCGTGACGGCCGGCCGCAGGTCGACGCGCCCGGCGTTGATCAGCTGCACCGCGAGCGCGAACTCCGCGTGGAAGCGGAACGAGCCGCAGATCGACAGTTCCTTCGCGACCACGACGTTCTGCGGCAGGCTCACGTCGCCGCCGAGCCCGAGCTGCACGACGACGCCGCGCGGCCGCATCACGTCCAGCCCGTCGCGCAGCGCGCGCGCATTGCCCGAACACTCGATCATCACGTCGAACGTGCCCTTGTCGGCGCTGTAGCGCTCGACCCAGCCGGCATCGGCGGCCGCGTTGATCGTGCGGTCCGCGCCGAGCGCGCTCGCCACCGCGAGCGGCGCGTCGACGACATCGGTCGCGACGATCTCCGCGGCGCCGTGCACGCGCGCGGCCGCGACCGCCAGCACGCCGATCGGCCCGCAACCCGACACGAGCACGCGCTTGCCGATCAGCGGGCCCGCGCGCGACACCGCATGCAGCCCGACCGCGAACGGTTCGGCGAGCGCCGCGAGCGACAGCGGCACGTGATCGGCGACCTTCACGCACTGCACCGCGTCGCACACGAGCGCATTGCGGAACGCACCCTGCACGTGCGGCATCCGCATCGCGCTGCCGTAGAAGCGCATGTCGAGACACTGGTTCGGCAGCCCTTCGAGACAGTAGCGGCAGGCGCCGCACGGCCGGCTCGGGTTGACCGCGACGCGATCGCCGACTTTCACCGACGTCACGTCCGGAGCCACCTCCGCGACGGTGCCGGCGACCTCGTGGCCGAGCACCATCGGCTGCTGCAACCGGATCGCGCCGAAGCCGCCATGTCGGAAGTAATGCAGGTCGGAGCCGCAGATGCCGCCCATCGCGACGTCGACGCGCACCTGGCCCGGGCCGATCTCGCCGGCATCCTGCTCCTCGACCCGCAGGTCGTTCGGCCCATGGATCACGACACACATGCAACGCATACGCATGACACGCTCTCCTCGTTAGACGGCGCTGGTCAGGCCGCCGTCGACGAACAACGTCTGGCCGTTCACGAAATCGGACGCGGCCGACGCGAGGAAGATCGCCGCGCCGCACAGCTCGTCGACCTGCCCCCAGCGGCCGGCCGGCGTGCGCTTGCACAGCCAGTCGGAAAACGCCGCGTCGTCGACCAGCGCGCGATTCAGCTCGGTTTCGAAATAGCCGGGCGCGAGGCCGTTCGCCTGGATGCCGTGGCGCGCCCAGTCGGCGCACATTCCTTTGGTCAGCATTCGCACCGCGCCCTTGGTCGCCGCATACGGCGCGATCGTCGGCCGCGCAAGCTCGCTCTGCACCGAGCAGATGTTGATGATCTTGCCGCGACCGCGCGCGATCATGTGCCGCGCGACCGCCTGCGCGACGTTGAACACGCCGTCGAGATTCACGCGCATCAGCGCATGCCAGTCGTCCGGGTCGAATGCGTCGAGCGGCGCACGGCGCTGGATGCCCGCGTTGTTCACGAGGATGTCGATCGCGCCGACGCGCGCCTCGAAGTCGTCGATCGCCGCGCGTACCTGCGCGTGCTCGGCCACGTCGAACACCGCATGGTCGGCCGCGACGCCTTCGTCGCGGAACTGGCGCGCGAGCGTCGCCGCCTTCTCTTCATTGCGATCGTTGATGACGATCGCCGCGCCGGCTTCCGCGAGCCCGCGGGCGAGCGTCAGCCCGATCCCGCGGCCGGAACCGGTAATCAGCGCGCGGCGGCCGTCGAGGCGGAACCGGTCAAGCGCGTTAGCCATGGATGTCTCCTCGTGCCGGTCGAGCCGGCTGCCCATCGCGGCCGGTCTCGCATCGACGGTATCTTCGGCCGCCGGCCGGGTCCGCGCCAATGGTCTTTTTTGATCCGGTTATCATGAAAACTGATTACCGCCTTCTCGTACCCGCCGCCCCAATGGAACTCAAGCAATTGCGCGCCTTCGTCACGCTCGCGGAAGAGCTGCATTTCGGGCGCGCCGCGCAGCGCCTGTGCATCGTGCAGCCCGCGCTGAGCATGCAGATCAAGGCGCTCGAGGCGGAGCTCGGCGCGCGCCTGTTCGAGCGCGACCGGCACAAGGTCGAATTGAGCGACACCGGGCGCGTGTTCCTGCCCGAAGCGCGGGCGACGCTGCAGCAGGCCGCGCGCGCGGAACAGATCGCGCGGCGGTCGAGCCGCGGCGAAATCGGCACGCTGCGGATCGCGTTCGTGTCGTCGGTATTGCCGGCACTGTTGCCGGCCGTGCTGCGCACGATGCGCGAGCGCTATCCGTTGATCGCGCTCGAGCTGAAGGACATGCCGACGCCCGACCAGATCGCCGCGCTGCGCGAGCGCCGGATCGATTTCGGGATGATCCGGCTGCCGGCCGCCTACGCGGGCATCGACACGCGCGTGGTGCTCGAGGAAGGGTTCGTCGTCGCGCTGCCGCTGGACCATCCGCTGGCCGCGCACGACGCGATTTCACCGGCCGCGCTGCGCGGCGAGCCAACGTTCGTGCTCGCGCGCCGCTACGCGCCCGGCTTTCACGACGACATGCTGCTCGCGCTGAGCCGCGCGGGCACGACGCTCGAGATCGCGCAGGAGTTCGGCGAATTCACGACGATGCTCGCGCTCGTCGCGGCCGGGATGGGGATCGGGCTGATCCCGGCGCAAGCCGCGAGCGCGCTGCCGCCGAACGTGCTCGCGCGGCCGCTCGACCTGGCCGGTCACCGCAGCGGCATCGGGCTCGCGTGGACGGATCTCGACAGCCCGCTCAAGCGCGCGTTCGTCGATGCGATCGGGTAGGTGACGGCGGATTCTCGGCCAGAAAAAGAGCGTGCTCAAATTTCCGTAGATGTCGCGCACCGATGCACGTCAATCGTCCAAGTAAGCACAAGTGTCGCCTACGCACGAAAACGGCCACGGTGCATATGAACTTCATTCGGTATCGGTACGGCGATCTCACTCGAAAAAGCATAGGTCTAACATGGCAACCAACGAAAACATCAGAGAGCGAAATTTTTACTCAGGTTCCGAATCCCAGTTACCGTATTTAGTTAAACAGTACAGTACGTTCCAACTTCCTCATCCCCCTAGCATCCCTGGCTTAATCAACGGCGTGCTGGTTGCAGTCGAAATCGAGAATCGCCTCCGACATCTGGCCATGTTAGTTGACGCGGCAACCGATGCCTATCAAGCCAAGGAAATATTCAAATACTTTTTCACGGTCGAAGCGGTGCTCCTGTCCATGCGCCGAGTAATCGACGATCTTGTGATGTCGCTTTACTGCAGATCCCGATCAGAAGAAATAGCGAGAACTCGGCGCATTGAGGTTGACGGATATGGGATGCTATTTCGTTCCGGCAGGCCGACCGCGTTTGGCGCTGAAATTATCCGTGAGTACATTCGACCGAATGAAGAAATCGCCGAGATCCTCATAGAGTTATCGAATTCGTATAAGCACAGCTATCTACTGCCCGAAGCACGCGCATGGGGCGCCGACGTTCCGACAGTACTTGCTATCCATGCCCATCGAAACGACTATTCAAAGTCCATAACCATTCACAATCACAGCTTGGGGCAACTGGTAATTGGTTTCAATTCACTAATTCAACGAATCGTACAAAACTCGCGCAAGCATAACGTCTCGGAAAATGGAGACAAGGACGCTATCTAACGCTTAGCTGTCAACCGATGCCGATGATTATCGGCAGACCTACGCCCCGTTTCTGTCCGCCGGTCACCTTGGCGTCAAATGTTCGTTCTTCTAGGCGACCACCATCAATTTTTGACCGAACGCGGACGACCAGCCCCATGCTCTCCGAGAGGTTACGCCGGGCAATAAAAAACCCGGCCGGGAAACCCCGGGCCGGGTTCGTTCGCCACGCCGGCCGCCTTGCGGCGGCCGCGCAACGTGCTGGATTACTTCGCGTTCGCGAATGCGATTGCCGTATCGAGCATGCGGTTCGAGAAACCCCACTCGTTGTCGTACCAGCTCGACACCTTCACGAGACGGCCCGACACCTTGGTCAGCGTCGCGTCGAACGTCGACGAAGCCGGGTTGTGGTTGAAGTCGATCGACACCAGCGGTGCGTCGTTGTAGCCGAGGATGCCCTTCAGCGCGCCTTCCGATGCTTCCTTCATGATCGCGTTGACTTCCTCGACCGTCGTGTCGCGCTTCGCGATGAACGACAGGTCGACGATCGACACATTGATCGTCGGGACGCGGATCGCGTAGCCGTCGAGCTTGCCGTTCAGTTCCGGCAGCACGAGGCCGACGGCCGATGCGGCACCCGTCTTCGTCGGGATCTGGCTGTGCGTGGCCGAACGCGCGCGGCGCAGGTCTTCGTGATAGACGTCCGTCAGCACCTGGTCGTTCGTGTACGCGTGGATCGTCGTCATCAGGCCGGTTTCGAGGCCGATCTTGTCGTTCAGCGGCTTGACGAGCGGCGCGAGGCAGTTCGTCGTGCACGATGCGTTCGAGATGACCGTGTGCTCGGCCTTCAGCACGTCGTGGTTCACGCCGTAGACGATCGTCGCGTCGACGTCCTTGCCGCCCGGCGCCGAGATGATCACCTTCTTCGCGCCGCCCTTCAGGTGCGCGCTCGCCTTTTCCTTCGTCGTGAAGAAGCCCGTGCATTCCATCACGACGTCGACGCCCAGCTCGCCCCACGGCAGTTCGGCCGGGTTGCGGTTCGCGAGCACGCGGATCTTGTCGCCGTTCACGACGAGGTAGTCGCCGTCGACCGACACGTCGCCCGGGAACTTGCCGTGCGCGGTGTCGTACTGGGTCAGGTGCGCGTTGGTCTTCGCATCGCCCAGGTCGTTGATCGCGACGATCTCGAGATCGTGCTTCTTGCCGTTTTCATAGAACGCGCGCAGCGTGTTGCGGCCGATACGGCCGTAGCCGTTGATTGCGACGCGAATCGTCATGGTCTATCTCCTGATGGCTGAAAAAATTCGTTTCGTGCAGCTTCACGGTGCGACGCGCGCAACGGGTGGCGCGCGTCGCGTATGCTTTCAGGCCAGCACGGCCTTCACGGTCTCGACGACGTGCTCGACGGTGAAACCGAAGTACTTGAACAGCACGCCGGCCGGCGCCGATTCGCCGAACGTGTCGATCCCGACGACGCCGCCCTCGAGGCCGACGTACTTGTGCCAGAAGCTCGTCACGCCCGCTTCGATCGCGACGCGGCGCACGCCGTGCGGCAGCACGCGTTCGCGGTATTCGGCGTCCTGGCGATCGAACACGTTGGTCGACGGCATCGACACGACGCGGGCCGCGATGCCCTGTTGCGCGAGCGGCTCGACGGCCTTCATCGCGAGTTCGACTTCCGAGCCCGTCGCGATCAGGATGATCTTGCGCGCGACGATTTCCTCGTCCCAGTCCTTCAGCACGTAGCCGCCCTTCTCGATGTTCGCGATCTGCGCATCGGTACGCGGGTTGAACGCGAGGTTCTGACGGCTGAAGATCAGGCTCGACGGACGATCGGCGGCGACCGCGTGGGTCCACGCGACGGCCGTCTCGACCGTGTCGGCCGGACGCCAGACGTCGTGGTTCGGGATCAGGCGCAGGCTCGACACGTGCTCGATCGACTGGTGCGTCGGGCCGTCTTCGCCGAGGCCGATCGAATCGTGCGTGAACACGAAGATCGACGGCACCTTCATCAGCGCGGCCACGCGCAGCGCGTTGCGGCTGTAGTCGGAGAACGTCAGGAACGTGCCGCCGAACGGCTTGTGGCCGCCGTGCAGCGCGAGGCCGTTGATCGCGGCGCTCATGCCGAATTCGCGCACGCCGTAGTTGATGTGGTTGCCGAGCAGCACGCCCGCGCCTTCCGGATTCGCGCGCACCGCCTTCGACGCCTTCCAGTTGGTCAGGTTCGAGCCGGTCAGATCGGCCGAGCCGCCGAGCAGCTCGGGCAGCGCGGCGGCGAGGCCTTCGATCGCCTGCTGCGACGCCTTGCGGGTCGCGACCGTCTCGGCGCGCTCGTTCGCGCCGGCGATGATCGCCGCGGCCTTCTCGGCCCAGTCGGCCGGCAGCTTGTTCGCCATCCGGCGCTCGAATTCGGCCGCTTCCGCCGGGAACTTCGCGCGATAGGCCGCGAACGTCGCGTCCCATTCGGACTCGGCGCGCTTGCCGGCTTCCTTCGCGTCCCAGGCCGCATAGACTTCCTGAGGAATCACGAACGGCTCCCACTTCCAGCCGAGCGCTTCGCGCGTCTTCGCGATTTCTTCTGCGCCGAGCGCCGCGCCGTGCACGTCGTGGCCGCCGGCCTTGGTCGCCGCGCCCTTGCCGATCACCGTCTTGCAGCAGATCAGCGTCGGTTTGTCCGACAGCTTCGCCTTCGCGATGGCCGCGTCGACCGCGTCGACGTCGTGGCCGTTCACGTTCGGGATCACGTTCCAGCCGTACGCTTCGAAGCGCTTCGGCGTGTCGTCGTGGAACCAGTTCACGACGTCGCCGTCGATCGAGATGCCGTTGTCGTCGTACAGCGCGATCAGCTTGTTCAGCTTCAGCGTGCCCGCGAGCGAGCAGGCTTCGTGCGAGATGCCTTCCATCAGGCAGCCGTCGCCGAGGAACACGTACGTGTGGTGATCGACGATCTTCGCGCCGTCACGGTTGAACTCGTCGGCCATCAGCGCTTCGC
This sequence comes from Burkholderia sp. AU44665, assembly GCF_030504405.1. Lineage (NCBI taxonomy): Bacteria > Pseudomonadati > Pseudomonadota > Betaproteobacteria > Burkholderiales > Burkholderiaceae > Burkholderia > Burkholderia sp. AU44665. Next base: position 643,192 of record NZ_JAUJRI010000002.1, read on the forward strand.
CGAGCGCCATGCCGACCGCGTTCGCGAGACCCTGGCCGAGCGGGCCGGTGGTCGTCTCGACGCCCGGCGTGATCCCGTATTCCGGGTGGCCCGGCGTCTTCGAGTGCAGTTGGCGGAAGTTCTTCAGCTCTTCGATCGGCAGGTCGTAGCCGGTCAGGTGCAGCAGCGAGTACAGCAGCATCGAGCCATGGCCGTTCGACAGCACGAAACGGTCGCGGTCGGCCCAGTGCGGGTTCGCCGGGTTGTGCTTCAGATGGCGCGACCAGAGCGCGACGCCGATTTCGGCCATGCCCATCGGCATGCCCGGGTGGCCGGAGTTCGCTTGCTGGACGGCGTCCATCGCGAGCGCACGGATCGCGTTGGCCATCAAGGTGGTGGAGGCGGGAGACGAAGTCGTCATGTCGAGTCCGGAGAACGAGTCGAGGAAACGGGGGCACGGCGGCATCCGGAAGCTCGAGCGTCAATCGTTCCCGGCGCGCGGTGCGGCGCCTGACGGACGCGAAGCGGACGGAGCCAACGGACGGGGCTGCAAAGCTCGTCATTTTAACAGATGGGCCGGCATTTCCCTTGTCGGCGCGTCGTGTTCCGGCACGGTTTTCCGCCAAACCGCCCGCCTCCTATAATTCAGGCGTCGGAACTGCCCGCCTCCCGCGGCCCCACCCGTGAGCACGACCCTTCTCTTCCATCCCACGCCCAACGCCGCCTACGGCTTCCCGAACGCGCGCCGGCTCGCGCACGTGGCGTCGCCGCACCAGCGCATCGAAGTGTGGGAAACGCCGCAGCTCGGCCGCCTGTTCACGCTGGACGGCCGGCCGATGACGTCGGTCGGCGACGAGTACGTGTATCACGAGTGCATGACGCACCCGGCCGCGCTCGCGCATCCGGCGCCGAAGAAGGCGCTCGTGCTCGGCGGCGGCGACGGCGGCGCGGCGCGCCAGTTGCTCAAGCACGCGTGCATCGAACGGATCGTGATCGCCGAGCTCGACCACGAGGTGGTCGGGATGGCGCGCCGCTATCTCGACGACGTGCACCAGGGCGCGCTCGACGACCCGCGCGTCGAGGTCGTGATCGGCGACGCCGCGCACTTCGTCGATGCGACGGTCGAACATTTCGATCTCGTCGTGTTCGACCTCACGCCGCCCGATTCGCCGGCGGCCGGCCTCTATACGCGTGCGTTCTACGCGCGGCTCAAGCGAATCCTCACGCGCTGCGGCGCGATCTCGATGCATCTCGGCTCGCCGGTGTTCCATGCCGCGCGCATCGCCGCGCTGCTCGACGATCTGCGCGCGAGCTTCGCGGTCGTCGACCCACTGTCGGCGCACGTGCCGCTGTACGGCTCGCAGTGGCTGATGGCGATCGCGAGCGACACGCTCGATGCGGCCGCGCTGTTCGCGCACGACGTGGACGAACGGCTCGCGGCCCGCCGCGTCGACGGCTTGCGCTACTACGATGCGCGGCTGCATGCGTCCCTCTTTGCCCTGCCGCGCGCGCTGCGCGATACACTGGGCGTTCGCCGCTGAACCTCGGCATGCCGCGCAACGTTCCGTCGTTCCAGCATGAGACCGGCGCAGGCGCCGCGGCGCCGATACCGTGCAACAGGAGATTTTCATGACCGATCCACGTCCGGCCAACGTGCCTTGGTTGACGCCCTACCTGACCGTGCGCAACGCGCGCGCGGCCATCGAGTTCTTCCAGGCCGCATTCGGCTTCACGGTACGCGACGTGCACGACGAGGACGGCGCGATCATGCACGTCGAGATGGCCTATCGCGGCCAGTTGATCGTGATGTTCGCGCCCGAGGGCGCGTTCGGCTCGCCCGCGCTCACGCCGAAGCGCGCGAACGCCACCGCGCCGCAATCGTTCTATCTGTATGTCGACGACGTCGACGCCACCTGGCAGCGCGCGCTCGACGCGGGCGCGAAATCGCTGAGCGCGCCGCAGGATCAGTTCTGGGGCGACCGGTTCGCGCAGATCGAGGATCTCGACGGCTACCGCTGGGCGCTCGGGTGCCGTCTCGACGCATGACCGAAACCGCCACACGCATGAATGAAGCCACCACCACCGCGGCCGTGCCGCGCTTTTTCGTCGACGCCGCGCCGCGCGCCGATGCCCCGCTCGCATTGCCGGCCGACGTCGCGCGCCACGTGCACGTGCTGCGCCTGCAGCCCGGCGACGCGCTCGCGCTGTTCGACGGCACGGGCGGCCAGTACCGCGCGCGGCTCGTCGAGGTCGACAAGCGCGGTGCGCTCGTGCAGGTCGATACGTTCGAGCCCGCCGAGGCCGAGCCGCCGTATCGCGTGACGCTCGCGCAGGGCATCGCCGGCGGCGACAAGATGGACTGGGTGATCGAGAAAGCCGTCGAGCTCGGCGTCGCGGCGGTCGTGCCGCTGTCGACCGCGCGCGGCGTCGTGAAGCTCGCCGGCGAACGGGCGGACAAGCGCGTCGCGCACTGGCGCGGCGTCGTGCGCGCGTCGTGCGAACAGTGCGGACGCAACCGCGTGCCCGACGTCGCGCCGGTGGCCGGCTTCCACGCATGGCTCGACGCGCTGCCGGCCGCGCCGGCCGACGGCGAACTGCGGCTGCTGCTGTCGCCGCGCGCGAGCATCCCGTTCGCGTCGCTGCCCGACGCGCCGCCCGCGGGCGCCGCCACGCTGCTGATCGGGCCCGAAGGCGGGCTGTCGCCCGACGAGGAAAATGCGGCCCGCGCACGCGGGTTCACCGCGTTGTCGCTCGGGCCGCGCGTGCTGCGTACCGAGACGGCCGGCGCGGCCGTGCTCGCGGCGCTGGCGGCACGCTGGGGCGGGTGGTGATCGGCGACCGCGAGCGATTCGCTCCGGCTCGACTTCAACGCGCGGATCGTCTCGGGTTCATTCCGCGGCGATGCATTGCGTTGTCGTGTACGAGACGATCCGTGCAAGCGCATGCTCGTCGCCGGCATCGCTGCAATGACGTGAAGTACGCCCATCGGGCGTACGGCGCACTCGCCGATTCAGTCGCCAGATGCACAAAAACCCGCGCAATGGCGGGTTTTCGAGACGCTGCGCACCTGATTCCGGTGCCGGCGGCGAACAACGACCGGAAGCTGCGACAACGCGGCGTGCCGGCCCGCCGACGCGCTTACGCGAACGAGTAGAACACGCGGAACGCGACCTTGCGCTCGGCCCAGAATTCGGCCGCCTCGCGGAACACGTCGAGCAGCGTTTCGCGCCCTTCCTTGTCGAATTTCTGCGCGATCGGCAACCCTTCGAGGACGATCACGAAACCAGGCTGCGCGCCGGCTTTGGCGACGAGATCGGTGAGGCAATCGTACAGCGCGTCGTAGTTCTTCCCGAAATGCTTAGGAAACAGGAACGAGGTCGCGATCGTTTCCATCACTTCCTGCTTCGACTGCGCGGCGCCGCAATACGCATACAGGAAATGCTGGCCGAGCCGACCGGCTTCGTCGGCGAGATCCTGCACGCGGAACGCGCGGATCGACTGCACGAGATTGGGTCGCACGGTCGTGAAAAGGCTCATAGGCTCCTCGTTCGATGAAAGCCCGGGCTCGGCTTCCTGTTGCTCCGGCGTGCCGCCGGCCTGCGCCGCCGCGTGCAGCTGAATCACACGCTGAAACAGATTGCCGTCGCCGGCCGCGAACAGATCCGCCGCCGCCGTATCGTGCGCGTAGATGGAGTCGCTCATGCCATTCGTCCCGAAGTCATTCAACAATACGTTTAAAACTGTTGTAGTGGTCGCCCGTGTAATAACAGTTGTCGATCCGGCGCAACGGCCCGCCACAGACGATCCGGCGCGCGCCGCGATTGCGCGCACGCGGCGTCGGCACCGTGTACTCATGGTAGTAGCCGCGCTTCGCCTTCGGCAGGATCCGCTCGCGGTTGCCGAACACGACGCCGTCTTTCTCGTACGGATAGGGGCCGCCGGCGCTGATCAGGCCCAGCGTGGTCACGGCCTCGCGCGGAAGACTGGCAGTCGGGATCGTATCGAGCCCGCTGGCGGCCACGTCGGCCGGAACGGCCTCCCGTGCGTAAGCGGCGGAAACCAGACTGCCCGTCGGCGTGCCGACGATACCCATCGCGAACATCGCGAAGACGGACGCGAGCGCGCCGTTGCGGAGCCACTTGCGTGCCATGAACCAGGGTTCCCGCTGTTAAATCAAGTAGTTGACGACCAACAAAGGCGTTAGCGTAGCGTTATTGGCCGCGCGAATCAATGTCCGTTTGGGAATCGAAAGCCACGCGACGCCCCGAATTCCGCATTTTTTACCGAAATTGCACTACATTTATCTTACATAGGATAAAATGCGTGCGGCATCTTTCGTATGGCAAGACCTGCCTCCTTGCCACACTCGCTACCCGGAGTGGAAAGATGCTGCTGTTGCTTATGGGAAGCGCGGTTGCGCCCTGCCCGCGGCGTGCCCCTTGCGGGCACGCCTCTTTTTGCCTTTGTTTACAATTTCGCCCGGCGCGCGGCCCCGGTTCGACCGGCGCCGCGCGTTCGTGTCGGCTCAGCGCGCGGCGTTGACGTCGGCCACCAGCAGCGCCGCCATGTTGACGATGCGACGAACGGTCGCCGATTCGGTCAGCACGTGCACCGGCTGCGCGGCGCCCAGCAGGATCGGCCCGATCGCGATGTTGTTGCCGGCGGCCGTCTTCAGCAGGTTGTACGCGATGTTCGCGGCGTCGATGTTCGGCAGGATCAGCAGGTTCGCTTCGCCTTCCAGCGTCGATTCCGGCAGGATCTCCTTGCGCAGCGCCGCGTCGAGCGCGACGTCGCCGTGCATTTCGCCGTCCACCTTCAGCTCCGGCGCGGTTTCCTGCAGGATCGCGAGCGTATCGCGCATCTTCTTCGCCGAAGGTGCGTTGCTCGTGCCGAAATTCGAGTGCGACACCAGCGCGACCTTCGGTTCGATGCCGAAGCGGCGCACTTCTTCGGCGGCCATGATCGTGATCTCGGCCAGCTCCTCCGGGGTCGGATCGACGTTCACGTGCGTATCGACGAGGAAAATCTGGCGGCCCGGCAGCACGAGGCCGTTCATCGCCGCGTACACGCTGCAGCCCGGGCGCTTGCCGATCACCTGGTCGATGAAGTGCAGGTGGCGGTGCGTGGTGCTGATCGTGCCGCAGATCATCCCGTCCGCTTCGCCCTTCTTCACCAGCATCGAGCCGATCAGCGTCGTCCGACGGCGCATTTCGACACGCGCGAGCTGCTCGCTGATGCCCTTGCGCGCCATCATCTTGTAGTACGTCTGCCAGAAGTCGCGGTAGCGCTCGTCGTGCTCGGTGTTGACGACCGTGAAATCGGTGCCCGGCGTCAGGCGCAGGCCGTAGCGCTGGATACGGTGCTCGATCACCGACGGGCGGCCGATCAGGATCGGCTTCGCGAGTTTTTCGTCGACGATGATCTGAACGGCGCGCAACACGCGCTCTTCCTCGCCTTCCGCGAACACCACGCGCTTCTTCTCTTCCGGCGCGGCGCGCGCGATCTGGAAGATCGGCTTCATCGTCGTGCCGCTGTGGTACACGAACTGCTGCAGGTGCTGCTTGTACGCGTCCATGTCCTCGATCGGGCGCGTCGCGACGCCGCCGTCCATCGCGGCCTGCGCGACGGCCGGTGCGATCTTCACGATCAGGCGCGGATCGAACGGCTTCGGAATCAGGTATTCGGGCCCGAACGACAGATCCTGGATGCCGTACGCGGTCGCGACGATGTCGCTCTGCTCGTGCTGCGCGAGCTCGGCGATCGCGTTCACGGCGGCGATCTCCATTTCGCGCGTGATCGTCGTCGCGCCGACGTCGAGCGCGCCGCGGAAGATGAACGGGAAGCACAGGACGTTGTTGACCTGGTTCGGGTAATCGGTGCGGCCGGTGGCCAGCACGGCGTCCGGGCGCACCTCGAGCGCGAGTTCCGGCAGGATTTCCGGCGTCGGGTTCGCGAGCGCGAGGATCAGCGGGCGCTCGGCCATGCCCTTCACCATCTCCTGCTTCAGCACGCCGGCGGCCGACAGGCCGAGGAAGATGTCCGCGCCGTCGATCACCTCGGCGAGCGTGCGGGCGTCGGTTTCGCGCGCGAAACGCTCCTTGTCCGGATCCATCAGCTCGGTGCGGCCCTTGTAGACCACGCCGGCCAGGTCGGTCACCGTGATGTTCTCGAGCGGCAGCCCGATGTCGACCAGCAGGTCCAGGCACGCGAGCGCGGCCGCGCCCGCGCCGGACGCGACGAGCTTGACCTTCTTGATGTCCTTGTTGACGACCTTCAGGCCGTTCGTGACGGCCGCGGCCACGACGATCGCGGTGCCGTGCTGGTCGTCGTGGAACACCGGAATCTTCATCCGCTTGCGCGCTTCGCGCTCGACGATGAAGCAGTCCGGCGCCTTGATGTCCTCGAGGTTGATCCCGCCGAAGGTCGGCTCCAGCGCGGCGATCACGTCGACGAGCTTGTGCGGGTCCGACTCGTTCAGCTCGATGTCGAACACGTCGATGCCCGCGAACTTCTTGAACAGCACGGCCTTGCCTTCCATCACCGGCTTCGACGCGAGCGGGCCGATGTTGCCGAGACCGAGCACCGCCGTGCCGTTCGTGACGACGCCGACCAGGTTGCTGCGCGCGGTGAAGCGCGCGGCGTTCAGCGGATTCTCGACGATCTCCTCGCACGCGTACGCCACGCCCGGCGAATACGCGAGCGCGAGGTCGCGCTGGTTGATCATCTGCTTGGTCGGAGCGATCGCGATTTTGCCGGGGGTCGGAAATTCGTGATAGTCGAGCGCGGCTTCGCGGAGCTTGGCTTTGGAGGAGGCTTGGGTAGACATGTGTCTCGTGACGGGCGGATTAGAATAACTGTTCGACGGCATTGTAGCGCCAATCACCGGCCGCCAGACCGGCGATTCGGGTGCGACAGTCGCGACAAAAATGAACTGGATGGTACAGGCGCGCCGCTGCCCGCCTCGTACAATGCCGTTCCTTCAACCGTTTCGGACCGCCCGCCGTGCCAGCCGCCCTCTCCGAGTTTTCGCTGATCGAACGCTTCTTCACGCGCCGCGCCGCCCGGGGCGCCCGCGCGTCGACGCTCGGCATCGGCGACGATTGCGCACTGATTGCGCCCCGATCCGGGAAATTGCTGGCCATTTCGACGGACATGCTGGTGGAAGGCCGCCACTTCTTTCCCGATGTGGCGCCCGACGCGCTCGGCCACAAGACGCTCGCGGTCAATTTGTCGGATCTCGCGGCGATGGGCGCCGAGCCGCGCGCGTTCACGCTCGCGTGCGCGCTGCCGCGCGCCGACGCGGCGTGGCTCGAAGCGTTCAGCAACGGGCTGTTCGCGCTGGCCGACCGATACGGCTGCGAGCTGATCGGCGGCGACACGACGAGCGGGCCACTGAACCTGTGCGTGACCGTGTTCGGCGAAGTCGCGCCCGGCGCGGCGCTGCGGCGCGATGCCGCGCGCGACGGCGACGACGTATGGGTGTCCGGCACGCTCGGCGATGCGCGCGCGGGGCTCGGCGTCGCCCGCGGCGAATGGACGGCGGGCGCGGATGAAGCCGCCGCGTTCCGGCGCGCGCTCGAGCGGCCCGAACCGCGCGTCGCGCTCGGCCTGGCGCTCGCGGGCGTCGCGCACGCGGCGCTCGACCTGTCGGACGGCCTCGCCGGCGATCTCCAGCACATCCTGACGCGCTCGAACGTGCGCGCCGAGATCGACGCCGACGCGGTGCCGCGCTCGGCCGCGCTCGCGACGCTGCCGGCCGACGTGCAGCGCCGCTGCACGCTGGCGGGCGGCGACGATTACGAACTGTGCTTCACGGCGCCCGTCGCGGCCCGCGCGGCGGTCGAAGCGGCCGGCGCCGCGGCCGGCGTGCCGGTCACGCGAATCGGTACAATACGCGCGTTGTCCGCGCCTTCGGCGCAGCCCGCCATCGCGTGGCGCGACGCCGCCGGCGCGCCCCTCGCTCTCACGTTGCACGGCTTCGACCACTTCCATGCAGACTGATCCGACGCCCGCACACGCCGCGGCCGAGTCCGGCGCCGCGCGGCCCGCGCCGACACGCGTGACGGCCCGCTTCATGCTGTCGCACCCCGCGCATATCGTGTCGCTCGGCTTCGGCAGCGGGCTCGCGCCGATCATGCCCGGCACGTTCGGCTCGCTGTTCGGCTGGCTCACGTTCGTCGTGCTCAATCGCTACCTGACGGTGCCCGAATGGTGGGCGCTGATCGCCGTCGGCTTCGCGGCCGGCACGTGGATCACCGGTTTCACCGCCAAGCGGGCCGGCGTGTCCGATCCGGGCGCCGTCGTCTGGGACGAGATCGTCGCGATCTGGCTCGTGATGCTGTTCGTCACGCCCGCGACCTTCGTCGGCCAGCTATGGGCGTTCGTCGCGTTCCGCTTCTTCGACATGCTCAAGCCGCCGCCGATCCGCTACTTCGACCGCCGCCTGAAAGGCGGGCTCGGCATCATGGTCGACGACCTCGTCGCCGCGTTCATGACGCTGCTCGTGATCGCGCTGTGGCGCTCCGTCGCCGGCTGACCGATTTCCCGACTCCCGTTTCCCGACGCGCATGCCAACCGATTCCGTCGTCCACCAGCTTGCGATCCGCGCAGGCAACAAGCTGCGTGACGAGCACCTCACGCTCGCCACCGCCGAATCCTGCACCGGCGGGATGATCGCCACGGCGATCACCGACATTTCCGGCAGCAGCCAGTGGTTCGAGCGCGGCTTCGTCACGTACTCGAACCAGGCCAAGATCGAGATGATCGGCGTGCCGCCCGACCTGATCGACAAGCACGGCGCCGTCAGCGAGCCCGTCGCGCGCGCGATGGCCGAAGGCGCGCTGCGCAACAGCCGCGCGCAGGTCGCGCTGTCCGTCACCGGCATCGCGGGCCCGGCCGGCGGCAGCGAGAAGAAGCCGGTCGGCACCGTGTCGTTCGGCTGGAGCAACCGGCTGCATACCGACGTCGAGACGCGCGTGTTCAAGGGCGACCGCGAACAGATCCGCACGCAGGCGGCCGCGCATGCGCTGCGCGGGCTGCTGAAGCTGCTCGACGAACACGAAGGCTGAGCGGCCCGGGCACGCGTGGCGCGCCGCGCCCGCTTATTGGATCGCGTCGGGCTTCACGACGATCCAGTTCTTGTCCGCCGTCACCGGCAGGCCGAGCGCCTTCTGCTTCGCGGCCGATTCGTCCGACCACGCGCGGATCTGCGTCATCTGCTTGTCCTTCTTGTTGACCCACACGCGCACGCCGCCGCGCGCGACGTCGGTCGCGTTCAGCAGCATGTAGCCGTCGGAGCTCGGCGTGTCGCCGGCGACAAGCACCGGCTTCTTCCACTGGTCGATCCAGCCGACGATCGAACCGAGCTTGCCTTCGTACCACGTCATCGGGTTCATCAGGAACGGCGTGATCACGAGGTTGCGGTTCGCGGCCTCGTCGTACTTGCCGGCCTTGATCTGCAGCCGCGACGTGGTCAGCGCGCCGGTGGCCGGGTCGCGCAGCAGCGTCGTCACGCCGATCACGTTCTGCGGCTTCACGTTGTAGCCGTACTTCGGGTCGGACAGCACGAGCCGCGCGAGTTCCTCGTGCGCGGCCGTCATCACGTAGACGTCGATGCCGTTCTCGCGCAGCGCGTTGTACAGCTCCTGCATCCCGCGGAAGAAGCGCGGCGGATTCACCGTGCCGTCGACCACCTTGTCGCCCTGCCAGTAGCGGATCGGGATCGGCTTGCCGTCGGCGAGCATCGCGTCGACGTGGCGCTTCAGGCTGGCGAGCGACTGCCCGGCGAACGCCTGCGCGATCCACGGATAGCAGACCAGATCGTCGATCTCGCACAACCGGTAGTAGTAGCTCGTCAGCGATTCCTTGTAGTCGGCGGAATCCTTGAACGGGATCAGCTTGAGCGACGGATCGAGCGAGTCGCGCGTCAGCACGCCGTGGTTCTCGAGATACGGCAGCAGCGATTCCTCGAGGTCGTAGCGGTAGGTCGTGTTGTCGGCGTCGAACACCGCGTAGTCGCCCCGGTTCGCGTGTGCGGCGATCATCGCGTTCAACGCCTTCGCGCTGTCGGCGGGCCAGTGCGACAGGTCCGCCGCATGGGCGAACGTCATGCACAGCGACGCGGCGAACGCGCTCAGAACACGGCGGGACAGCTTGGGCATGGCGTCGCTCCTTTTCTTGACATTTTCGTGACGGATCGGTGACAAACGGCAGCATGGCGCGACTAAATTGCGCACGTGCAATACGGAAGCGACGGGAAATTGTTCGTGTGCGCCAGGACGGCGAATACACGATGAAGGCGCGCGGCCCGCGAACGCGGGCGCGGCGGTCGAAGGCCGCCCGAGCGGGCGGCCGGTATTTCAGCGATGCGCGTTGATCGTGTCGCGCGTCTTCTGCGCGGCGAGCGCCGCGGCTTCGGCGAAATCCTCGCCCTTGCTCGCATACAGGATCGCGCGCGACGAGTTGATCATCATCCCGGTGCCGTCGGCCGTGCGGCCCGCGTTGACGGTCGCCTGCACGTCGCCGCCCTGCGCGCCGATGCCGGGGATCAGGAGCGGCATGTCGCCGACGATCCCGCGCACGATCTCGATTTCCTTCGGGAACGTCGCGCCGACCACGAGGCCGAGCTGGCCGTTCTTCGCGTTCCACTTGTTCGCCGCGAGATCGGCGACGACCTGATACAGCGGCCGCCCGTTCGTATCGAGGAACTGCAGATCCGAGCCGCCCGGGTTCGACGTGCGGCACAGCACGATCACGCCCTTGCCTTCATGCTCGAAGTACGGCTCGACCGAGTCGTAGCCCATGTACGGGTTCACCGTGACGGCGTCCGCGCGATAGCGCTCGAACGCCTCGCGCGCGTACTGCTCGGCCGTGCTGCCGATGTCGCCGCGCTTCGCGTCGAGGATCACGGGCAGGCCCGGATGCTGGAGATGGATGTGCGCGATCAGCCGCTCGAGCTGGTCTTCCGCGCGATGCGCGGCGAAGTACGCGATCTGCGGCTTGAACGCGCTCGCATACGGCGCGGTCGCGTCGACGATCTGCCGGCAGAATTCGAAGATCGCGTCGGGCTGGCCGTCGAACTGCACGGGAAAGCGCGACGGCTCGGGATCGAGGCCGACGCACAGCAGCGAATTCGTGCGCTGCCACGCGGCGCGCAGCGATTCGATGAAAGTAAGCGGGGAAGACATGGCGGATACTCGCGGCAAACCGTTGGTAGACCGCGTATTTTACCCGCGTCGCCGCGCCGCCTCGCGTGTCGCGCCATTGCCGCGCGCATCGGCGCGCTCGACGGTGAACGCGAAGCGCCGCGTGAGCCGCTCGCCGGGCGCGAGCAGCGTCATCCCGTGCGCGGCCGCGCCGCCCGGCAGGTTCACCGCATTGATCGGATGATCGACCGGCTCGAAGCAGAAGAAATCCTCGCCCGGCGGCGTATAGAGCACGTACGCGTCGGCGTCGGCCGCGACGGTCAGCGACAGCCGGCGGCGCGGCCAGCTCACCGTCGCGTGGCCGCCCCAGCCGGTGAACGCGTGATTGACGAGCGTGGCCGGCAGCGGATACGCGACGCCGAACTGCCAGGCCGGCGGCACGCTGACGTGCCGCACCGGCAGGAAATCGGCGCCCGACAGCCACAGGCCGCCCGCCGCCGCGGCCAGCTCGGTCTCCGTATCGCGCACGAGGAACGGATGCACGCCGAGCCCGAACGGCAGCCGCGCGCGGCCCGCGTTCTCGATCGTCAGCGCGATCGACAGCGTCGCGTCGTCGAGTTCGAACGACTGGATCGCGCGGAACGCATACGGCGCGCCGGCCGCACGATCGAGCGACAGTTGCAGCGACGTGTCGGTCGCATCGTCCACCTGCCACGGCGCGAGCCAGCCGTCGCCGTGGATCGGCAGCGGCTCGTCGCGGCGGTTGCGCGGCACCGCGACCTTGCGCCCGTCGCATTCGAAGCGCCCGCCGCCGATCCGGTTCGAGTACGGCAGCAGCGGGTAGCATGCGAGCTCGTTCGGGTCCGTCACCGTCTCCGGGTGCTCGCAACGGCGGAACACCGGCATCAGCGCGCCGTTGTCGCCGCGCCAGTCGAAGCGCGCGATGCCGCCGCCGAGGTGCGGCAGCACGTCGAGCCGCAGCGACGCGTTCGACAGCGTGACGGCCGCCGCATGCGCGGCGCCGACGCCCTGCGCGAACACGGCCGTCTGCGGGCCGGGGCTGACCGGCTGGGCGGCGGCGGCCAGGCGCGCGCGGCGCGACTGGCTGGCGGACGACGATGCGCGCGAGGACGTGGCGGTCATGGTGAGCTCCTTTCCTTCGTCGAAGAAACGATGCAGGTCGGTGCGAATGGTCAGGCCCAGCCGCCGTCGACGATCACGTCCTGCGCGGTGATCATCCGGCTGTCGTCGGCCGCGAGAAACAGCGCCATCCGTGCGAGGTCTGCCGGCAGCAGTTCGGCGTCGATGCACTGGCCGGCCTTGATCGCCGCGCGGCCCGCGTCGTCGAGCCACAGCCGGCGCTGCTTGTCGGTCATTACCCACCCGGGCACCAGCGAATTCACGCGGATGCCGAACGGGCCGAGGTCGCGCGCGAGGCCGCGCGTCAGGCCCTGCACGGCCGCCTTCGCCATCACGTAGACGGGATAGCCGCCATTCTTCAGCATCCAGCTGATCGAGCCGAGATTGACGATCGAGCCGCCGCCCTGCCGCTTCATGTCGTCGATCACCGCCTGCGCGGCGAAGAACTGATGACGCAGGTTCACCGCGATGCCCGCGTCGAACGACGCCGGCGTCACGTCGCCGATCGCATGGCGCGCGTCGTTCGCCGCGTTGTTCACGAGCACCGCGATCGCGCCGATGCGCGCACGGATCGCGTCGATCGCCCGGCGCAGCGCGTCGATGTCGGTCAGGTCGCAGGACAGGAACAGCGGCGCATGGCGCACGTGCGCGAGGCGTTCGGCCAGCGCGGCGCCGGCCGCCGCGTCGAGATCGACGAACGCGACGCGCGCGCCCTGTTCGGCGAAGTGCTCGACGAACGACGCGCCGATGCCGGTCGCGCCGCCCGTGATCAGCACCGCGCGATCCTCGAGGCTCGGGTAGCGCGCATAGCGCGCGTCGCTCGCCGCCGCGTGCGTGCCCTGCGCTGATGGGTCGATGGTCATGCGTGTCGTCTCCGTGGATTCGGTCAGTCGCGTACGCCGCGGTTCTTCAACTGGTCGAGCAGCACGGCCGCGAGCAGGATCGCGCCGCGCACGAGGTACTGGTAGAACGCGTCGATGTTCAGCAGGTTCATCACGTTCTCGACGGTGCCCATGATCAGCACGCCGATCACGACGCCCGAGATCGTCGCGCGGCCGCCCATCAGCGACACGCCGCCGAGCACGCACGCGGAAATCACGTTCAGCTCGAAGCCTTGCGCGGCGTTCGGCTGGCCCGACGTGATGCGCGACGCGAGGATCACGCCCGCGAGCGCCGTCACCGCGCCCTGGATCAGGAAGATGTACACGCGCGTGCGTTCGACGTTGATCCCCGCGAGCCGCGACGCTTCCGGATTGCCGCCGATCGCGAGCGTGTTGCGGCCGTACACGGTCTGGTTCAGCAGCACGCCGAACCCGATGAAGCACAGCAGCGTGACCCAGATCGGCAGCGACACGCCGAACATCGACAGCCCGCCGAGCGCGATGAACGTATCCGACGACACGCCGACCGCCTGCCCCTTCGACACGATGAAGCCGAGCCCGCGCACGATCTCCATCGTCGCGAGCGTCGTGATCAGCGCGTTGATGCGCAGGTACGCGATCACCGCGCCGTTCACGAAGCCGATCGCGGCGCCGGCCGCGACCGCGGCGACGATCGCGACGAACGTGTTGTCGGTCGCGTTCAGCACCATCGCGCACAGCACGCCGGAGAACGCGACGGTCGAGCCGATCGACAGGTCGAAGTCGCGCGACGCGAGACAGAACATCATCGTGCACGCGACCATGCCGATCTGCGAGATCGACAGCGCGAGGCCCAGCATGTTGTCGATCGAGAAGAAGTGATCGACGGTCAGCGACATCGTGATGAACATCACCGCGAAGATCGCGATCAGGCTGTATTCGGTCAGATGCTGCCACCACTTCTGGCGGTCGCTCTGCTGTGGAACCAGCGCGTCGGCCGACGGCTTCACGGCGGCGCTGGCAAGGTTTTCGTTGGCTTGCATGGTGTGTCTCCTGCTCCTGCATCGCGCGGCCCGCGCCGCGCGTGTTCGATTCGAATGTCCCGGGCTTGTCCGGACGTAGCCGGCCGCGTCAGGCAGCCTCGACCGCGCTCGTCTGCGGCAGCGCGAGGTTCAGCACCGCGTGCTCGTTCGCCTCGGCGCGCGGCAGCTCGCCTGCGATCCGGCCTTCGCGCATCACGACGATGCGATCGGATACGCCGAGCACTTCCGGCAGCTCCGATGACACCATCACGATCGCGCAGCCGCGCTCCGCGAGCCGGTAGATCACGTCGTAGATCTCGTGCTTCGCGCCGACGTCGATCCCGCGCGTCGGCTCGTCGAGGATCACGACCTTCAGGTCGGGCTCCGCGAGCCAGCGCGACAGGATCGCCTTCTGCTGGTTGCCGCCCGACAGGAAGCGGATCTTCTGGCGCCGGTTCGGCGTCTTGATCTTCAGCCGCTGGATGAAGCGGTCGGCCGTTTCGCTTTCGGTCTTGCCGTTGATGAAGAGCCCCGCACGCAGCGAATGGCGGCGGCAACTGATGTTGATGTTCTCCGCGACCGACGCGATCGCGATGATTCCTTCTTCCTTGCGGTCCTCCGGGCACAGCACGATGCCGTGGCGGATCGCGTCGCCGGTGCGCTTCACGTCGATGCGCTGGCCGTCGAGCGTCAGCACGCCCGCGCGCCGGCGGTCCGCGCCGTACACGAGCCGCATCAGCTCGCTGCGGCCGGCGCCGACGAGCCCGAAGAAGCCGACGATCTCGCCCGCGCGCACCGAAAAGCTCGCCGGTTCGCGCAGCGCCGGGCCGTCGACGCCTTCGGCGGAAAACCGCACGTCGCCGAGCGCGCGCGGCGCGTAATGGTAGATGTCGGCGATCTCGCGCCCCACCATCTCGGCGACGAGCCGCTCGCGCGGCACGTCGGCCAGCGCCTCGTGCGACGCGATCTTGCGCCCGTCGCGGAAGATCGTGCACGCGTCGCACAGCCGGTAGATCTCGTCCATCCGGTGCGAGATGTAGATCAGCGCACGGCCCTGCGCGCGCAGATCGTCGACCAGCTTGAACAGCACTTCCGTCTCGCGATGCGACAGCGAGCTCGTCGGTTCGTCGAGCGCGATCACGCGTGCATTGCGCATCAGCGCCTTGCAGATCTCGACCATCTGCCGCTGCGCGATCGACAGCCGCCCGAGCCGCGCGTCGGGGTCGAGATCGACGCCCATCTCGGCGAGCCGCTCGCGCACGTAACGCTTCGCCTCGCGCTTCCTGACCCAGCCGAACGCATTCGGCAGGCGGCCGAGCAGCAGGTTTTCCGCGACCGTCAAATCGGGCACGTACTGCAATTCCTGGTGAATCACCGCGATGCCGGCCGCGATCGACGCGGCCGCATTCGCGAACTGCACGGGCTGGCCGTCGACCAGCACGCTGCCCGCGTCGGGCTGGTATTCGCCGCCGAGAATCTTCAACAGCGTCGACTTGCCCGCGCCGTTCTCGCCCATCAGGCCATGCACCTCGCCCGCATGCACGTCGAACGAAATGCCGTCGAGTGCGCGCACGCCGGGAAATACCTTGCCGATATTGTCAAAACGCAGTGCCGCTGACACGTCGTCTCCCCACTTCCAGATCCATCGACCGCCGGCCGCCGCGTCGCCGCGGCAGCCGGCGGGCCGCTTACTTCGATGCGAGCCCCATCTCCTCGCGCACCTTCGACACGTTCTCGCGCGTCGCGAGCATGCCCGTCGTCAGCGTCAGCGGCGGCGGCGCCTTGCCCTGCGTGATCCACGCGTACATCAGGTCCGAGGTTTCCTCGCCGTGGCGCTTCGGGCTGATGATCACGGTGCCGTAGAAGCCCGTCGGCTGCGGCTTCTTGAACTCGTTCAACGCCGAATCGGAACCGCCGATGCCGATGCCGATCATGTTGTCGGCCTTGAAGCCGCGCCCTTCGGCCGCGCGCACCGCGCCGAGCACGGCCTCGTCGTTCAGGCCGTACGCGACCCAGTGCTTGAACTGCGGGTTCTTCGTGAGCGCGATGTTCGCCGCGTTGAACGCGTTCTCGGTGTCGGTCTTCGCCTGCGGCGCCGCGATCACGTTCGCCTTCGGGAAGCCGGCGGCCACCAGCGCGTCGGTCGCGCCGCTCGTGCGGTCGTGCGCGGTCGGCAACTGCTCGTAGGTGATGTCGATCGCACCGACCTCCTTCACGTCCCAACCGCGCTTCTTGATCTCGGCCGCGATGCCGTCGCCGACCTGCTTGCCGATGTTGTATGCGGAAATCCCCATGTGCGGCACCGACTCGATCGGCTTGCCCGCGCCGTCGACGAGGCGGTCGTCGACCGTCATCATCTTCAGGTTGTGCGACTTCGCCTTCGCGACGATGCCCGGCCCGAGCTTCACGTCGGGCGTGCAGATGATGAAGCCCTGCGCCTTCTGCGCGGACAGGTTGTCGATCGCGCTCATCACCTTCTCGCCGGACGGCGCGCCGATCTTCACGAGCGTGAAGCCCTTCTGCTTCGCGGCGATCTCGGCGAATTTCCACTCGTCCTGGAACCACGGCTCTTCCGGCTGCTTCACCAGGAAGCCGATCTTGACCGGGTCGGCCGCGTGCGCGACCGGGCTGCCCATCACCACCGCGGCCGCGGCGGCCAGCGTTACGAACGTTCTGCGTTTCATCTCCAGTGTCTCCTTGTTTTCATCGAACAGGATGCAGCCGCTTGTTGGTTTCGACGCAGCGTGCGCGCGGCCGTCGCACGTGCGGTCTTTCGAATCGTTACGTCAATCGTGTCAGTCGTGATACAGCGCCGCGCGCCCGCCATCGACGGTGATGCACGCGGCATTGATGAACGGCGCCTCGTCGGACGCCAGGAACACGGCCGTCATCGCGACCTCCTCCGGTTTCCCGATCCGCTTCATCGGCTGCAGCGCAAGCGTCTCGGCGCGCGCGGCGGCCGGATCGGGCTGCGCGTCCCACCAGTCGCGCGTCAGCTGCGTCTCGATGTAGCCCGGCGCGATCGCGTTCACGCGCACGTTGCGCGCCGCGTATTCGATGCCGAGCGCACGCGTGAGACCGAGCACGCCGTGCTTCGCGACCGGGTATGGAAAGCAGCCCGGAATGATCCTGAACGCGTGCGTCGACGCGATGTTCACGATGCTGCCGCGGCCGCGCTCGACCATGCCCTCCAGCGCCGCGCGGCAGCCGTGCCACACGCCGTCGAGATCGACCGCGAAGCAGCGCCGCCAGTCGTCGTCGGTCATCGTCAGCGGATCGGCGAACACGTTGATGCCCGCGTTGTTCACGAGCACGTCGAGCGGGCCGAACGCCGCTTCCGTCCGCGCGAGCGCATCGCGCACCGCCTGCTGCCGCGCGACGTCGGCCTGCAACGGCAGCACGCGCGCGCCGTCGCATTCGTGTGCGATCGCGGCGGCCGTGTGCTGCGCCTGCGGGAAGTCGAGATCGACGAGCGCGACGGCCGCGCCTTCGCGCACGAACGCACGCGCGATCGCGGCGCCGATGCCGCGGCCCGCGCCCGTCACCATCGCGACCTTGCCCGCGAGGCGGCCCATCATGCGGCTCCGCCGCGTGCCGCGCGCAAGCCGGCCTGGAACGCGCGCGCATTCGCCGCGGTCGTATCCGCCGACTGGCCGGGACGGTACAGCGCCGAGCCGAGCCCGAAACCGTTCGCGCCGGCGTCGAGAAACGGCCGCATGTTGTCCGGTGCGATCCCGCCGACCGGAACCAGCGGCACCGCACGGTCGATCACCGCGCGCCACGCCTTCACGACCGTCACGCCGAGCTGCTCGGCCGGGAACATCTTCAGCACGTCGGCGCCGTTCGTCAGCGCCGCGAATGCTTCGGTCGGCGTCGCGACGCCCGGCGCGCTCGCCAGCCCGCGCTCGCGGGCGCGGCGGATCACGGCCGCGTCGCTGTGCGGCATCACGATCAGCGCGCCGCCCGCGTCCTGCACGCGGTCGACGTACTCGGCGCGCAACACCGTGCCCGCGCCGACGATCATGTCGTCGGGCAACGCACGGCGCAGCGCCGCGATGCTGTCGAACGGCTCCGGCGAGTTCAGCGGCACCTCGACGATCCGGAAGCCGGCTTCGTAGAGCGCGCGGCCGTGGTCGGCCGCTTCCGCGGGCGTGATGCCACGCATGATCGCGATCAGCGGGCACGCATCGAACCCGCGCATCAATGCGGCGTGGGGCGTGTACGGCGCGGGCAATGTCAGGTCGGACGGCATCGAAGATTCCTCTGCAAGCAGTTCACTGGTCGGCGCAGACGGGCTCGCCGTCCGCGCGCACGAGCCCGGCGCGCGACGCGATCCGCCACAGGCCGCGCTCGGTCGCCTGCGCGGCGACACGCGCATGCGCATGGCCGAATACCTGGAGCGCATCGACGTAGCGCGAACACAGGCCGTCGTCGCCGATCAGCAGCAGCGGCTGGTCCGCGAGCGCGATGCCGCGCTCCGCGAGCATCGCGTCGAGCGCATTGAGCTCATGGCCGATCAGCAGGCCGGACAGGTAGTCGCCCTGCGCATCCGGCGCGAGCCGGTCGGTCAGGCCGAGCGTGCGCGTGCTGAAAATCGTCGCGAGCAGCCCCGTGTGCCGCGCGCCGCGCGCGACCGCCACGCCGCGCACGAACGCGCCACGGTCGGGCGACGCACCCGCGCGCATCGTGCGGCCGAGGATCGTGTGATCGCGCAGCACCGCGAACAGCTCGCCCGTCATGAAGGTCTGGAAGCGTTCGATCAGCCCGTCCTTCACCCACGCCCATTTCGCATGCGTGCCCGGCAAGCCGATCAGTACCCCTGAACGATCGGCGCCAAGCGTGGGATCGCTCGCGAGCGCGCCGACGATCTGCGTTTCTTCGCCGCGCATCACGTCGGGCAAGTCGCCCGTCGCGATCACGCCCGGCACGATCGAGACTGTCGCGCCGCGCGCCGTCGTCACCGTGATGAGGCCCGCGACGAGCGCGTCGGCGCCGGCCGGCACCGCGACGTACGGCGCTTCGCGCCAGCCCTGCGCGCTACCGACCATCCCGGCGGCGAGCACCGGCAGGCCGGGCGTGCGGTCGAGCCAGTCGCCGCACGCTTCCTCGAACACCGCGTCGAACGCACGCGCGCCGCCACCCGGCACGTGCATCACGCCGGCCGCCCGGCTGCGCGTGTCGATCGGCACGCCGTGCGCGTCGTACAGATAGGCGCGCAGCGACGTGGTGCCCCAGTCGAGCGCGATCAGCGACGGGGCGGCGGAACAGGCATCCGGAACGGGCCGGGTCGAAGTCGTCATCGTTTGATCCTGCGGGTACCCTGCGGCGGGCTCCAGCCCAGTTCCGCGGAAATGGCTCGCGCTTCGCGCTGCACGAGCGGAATCAGTTCGTCCATCCGGTCGTGCGGCATGTACGGAATCGTGCTCGCGACCGACACCGCCGCGACGATCGCGCCCGACGCGTCGCGGATCGGCGCGGCCACGCAGCGGATCGACGCCTCGTTTTCCTCGAGGTCGAACGTATAGCCGCCGGCCGCGTAATGGGCCATGCGCTGCAGGAACGCATTCGTCTCGGGCCGGTTGTCGGGCTTGAAGTTGACGCCGGCCAGCGCGCGCCGCGCGGCTTCGAACAGCGAGCGCCACAGCTCGGGATCGAGGTCGAGCATCATCGCCTTGCCGATGCCGGTCGATGCGAGCGGCATCCGGTGGCCGACGCGCGAGCGCATCTCGAGGCCGCGCGTGCCGGGAATCTTGTCGATGTACAGCACGTCGTCGCCGTCGCGCACGCCGAGATGGATCGTATCGAGCGTCGCTTCCGCGAGCGCCTCCAGATGCGGACGCGCCACCGCGGTGAGCGGCATCTGTTCGAGCGCGATCGTGCCGAGCTCGATCAGCTTCGGGCCGAGCAGGTAGCCGCCCTGCACCTGGCGCAGATAGCGCGCCTGCACGAGGCTGCTGACGAGGCGATGCGTCGTGCTGCGCGTCGTGCCGAGCGCGGCGCCGATCGCACGCATGTCGCGCGCACCGTTCGCGATCGCCTCGAGAATCGCGAGGCCGCGCAGCAGCGTCTGCGTGCCGGCCTGCTGCGCGGCGAGGTCGAGCGGCGTGCTGGTCGCGCCGATGCTGTCGGTCAGCGACGGTTCGGCCGGCATCGCGCGCCGGGCGTCGAGGGCAAGGGAGTCTGGCATCTTGGTCATGGGGCGGGGCTTCTTCAACGGAATCGGTGAAGCCGCTCGCGCGGCGCCGGAACTGCGTCCCGTGCTGCGGCGTGGCGGCGGTCGATGCACCGAGTAAAGCGCCCGGCGAACTTCATGGAAGGTGTCTCCGTGTGCGACGGGCGCCGCGCGATGCGTGGGTCCGAAGCTGTCGATGTGCTTCGGATTGTAGGAGCGCACGCACTCGGCTCCAATATTTGAATGCGTTGTCCAGATAATGAGAATTCAGGCGAGATCGACCCGGGGGCTCGCGCAACCGCCCGGCGATGCGCACGGGGGCGGAACCCGCCGTGCCGCAGGTTCCGCCCCCGTTTGCTCCCCGCGTCCCGCGCTTACTGCTGGCTCGTGCCGCGCGCCTGCATGTAGCGCTGTACGTCGGCGAACGACACGCGGCCGCTGCCGCCCGCATCGATCTGCCGGAAGTGGTTCGCGACGTAGCCGAGGCCGGCCGCGCGCGCCTGCGACTCGGTGATCGAACCCGTGTTCTGCGTGTCGGCCGCGCTGAACTGCCGCGCGAGCTTGCGCACCACCTGCGCATGCAGTGCGGCGCCGGTCGTCTGCGTGCCGGCGCTCGCGTGGCGCGCGGCCGGCGGCACGTACGGATCGCCGAGCTGCGCCTGGCGCGCACGCGCCGGCGCGACGGCGTCGCTCGCCTGTGCGAACGCGGAAATGGATGTGGCGGCGCAGACGCATGCAAGCGCCGCGGCAACGACGATGAAACGATTCTTCATGTCAGGCTCCAGTCTGGAATGAGGTCGACTGCCGGCGAGCGGCGCCGCCGAGGGCACCTGTCGCCGGCCTCGCGCATCAGTGCGCGGCC
Source organism: Burkholderia sp. AU44665 (assembly GCF_030504405.1). Lineage (NCBI taxonomy): Bacteria > Pseudomonadati > Pseudomonadota > Betaproteobacteria > Burkholderiales > Burkholderiaceae > Burkholderia > Burkholderia sp. AU44665. The sequence continues at coordinate 664,371 of NZ_JAUJRI010000002.1, forward strand.
GCGTTGTAGAAGGTCACGAGGTCGGCTTTCTCCTGCGGACGCGACGTATCGTCGAGATAGACCATGTGCCCGCCCTGATAGTCCTTGATCGTCAGGTTCGGTTGCGTGCCGAGCCGCGCGAGGTCGAGCTCGGTCTGGTAGAACGGCGTCGCGATGTCGTGATACCCGTTCAGCGACAGCACCTTCAATTGCGGATTCAGCGTCAGCGCCGCGGCCAGATCGGGGATCGTGTCGGGCATCGCGAGGCCGTCGTGCGTCCAGTCCCACGTGTTGATCGCATTGCTGCTCACCGAGTAGGCCGACTGCGCGGTGTACTTGAGTTCGTTCGGCAGGTAGCTGCCGATCGTGTCGGTGAACGGCTTCGTGATGAACGAGCTGGACGGATCGCCGTCGGCCGCGAGCGGGCTCGACAGGGGCACGTTCACGCGTGCGTCGTAGCGGCCGATCAGCGTGCCCGGAACGAGCGACAACTGGAAGCTGTTGTCGAAGAAGGTCGGGACCACGTTGAAGTCCGCATTCCACAGCGCCTGCTTCACGCCGGTCGAATTCACCATCGTCGTGACCAGGTTCGGCGGCGGTGGCGTGTGGCTCGCGAGGTACGCGTTCACGGCGGGCGCGTAGCTGCCGGCCGTCAGCAGGCGCATCTGGTCCGCATACTGCGGCAGGTTCGACGGGTTCGGGTTGTCGAGCTGATAGTACGCGCCGACCGTGCCGTACGACGGCACGAAGCCCGCGCAGCTCACCGGGCTCGCGCCGTTGTTCGAGTTGCCGACATAGTCGCTCGCCATGTCGCAGTTGGTGTTGTAGTTCAGGATCGACGACTGCAGCACGATGCCGTCGAGCTTCACGCCGGCCGTCTCGAGCAGGTTCGCGAGCACGTCGGTGCGCGGCGTGCCGTACGACTCGCCGAACAGGTATTTCGGCGAAGCGCCGCGCTGGTTCACGTTCAGGTAGCGCGTCACGAAATCGCGGAATGCGCCGGCGTCCTGGTCGACGCCCCAGAACGTCTGGTTCGTGTTCGGCGCGATCGCCTCCGAAAAGCCGGTGCCGATCGCATCGACGAACACGAGGTCGGTCGTGTCGAGCAGCGTGTCCTGGTTGTCGACGAACGGGAACGTCGACGTGTTCGCGTTCGGGTCGCCGGTCTGGATCCGGCGCGGGCCGAACGAGCCGAGATGCAGCCACACCGAGGCCGAACCGGGGCCGCCGTTGTACAGCAACGTGACGGGCCGCTTCGCGGCGGGCTGGTTGTCGGCCGTGTAGGCGACGTAGAAGAACGACGCTTCGGGCGCGCCCGTCTGCGGATTGCGCGCGACGAGGTGGCCGGCGGTGGCCGTGTACCGGATCGTCTTGCCGTTCAGCGTGATCTGGTGGTGCGTGACGGCCGCCTTTTCGACCGCGGCGGCCGCGTCGAGCGACGCGGTGGCACTCGACGAATAACTGTTCGGATCGTTGTACGCGCGGTCGACCTGACCGGCGGGATCGGCTGAATTCGCGGCGCTCGCCGCAGCGGACGACGTCACGTCGTCGTTGCAGGCCGTCAGAATCAGCGAAGAACACACCACCCCCAACAACAGCTTCGCTTTGCTCGCTGGCATCGTTGCGTTCCTTCTCTCGGATGTTTTTCGTGTCGAGCAGCCGGATAAGCCGCCCCCCGCCTCGATTGCGGCCGATGAGCCGAGGCGCCGGCCAATATACGCGAGCCCGCCGGCTTTGAAAAATTTGGAAATATTTGGCGTGCGGCCGGTGCGGCGCACACCTTTCAGGAATGCTTCGATTCGCGAAACGTTGCATTTCACGTCGCTTTCGCCGACTTTCGCGTTGACGGGAAACGACTAAAAAAGCACCCGTTTCGTGCGATGTCGGTCAACAAAAGCAGGTAGTCGCCGATATTGCTCAGGAAATCGAAATAGACGGATTCGTCTAAAGGATCCGGCCCGACATGATTGCGACACGAATGCGCTGCGGTGCAGCAACCGTGCGCCAACGGCAGAACGGACAATGCAGCGGCGCGGCGCCGCTTACTCGGATTGCGGCAGCTCGGCCGCCCCCATCCGGCGCGCGATGACCGCCGCACGCTGCGCCTGGTAGGCCGAGCCGCGATGCGCGTCGAACCAGCGCGGCTTCGGCAGCATGACCGCGAGACGCGCCGACTGCCACGCGCCGAGCCGGCTCGCGGGAATCCTGTAGTAATAGCGTGCGGCCGCCTCGGCGCCGTACACGCCGCGGCCCCATTCGACCGAATTCAGGTAGACCTCGAAGATGCGTTCCTTGTCGAGCACCGTTTCGAGCATCCACGTGATGATGAGCTCCTGCCCCTTGCGGATGTAGCTCTTCTCGCGCGACAGGAACAGGTTGCGGGCGAGCTGCTGCGTGATCGTCGAGCCGCCCGCGACGATCCTGCCGCGCGCCTTGTTCTTCTCCCACGCCTGCAGGATCGCGTCGACGTCGTAGCCGTTGTTGGTCGCGAACGTCGAATCCTCGGAGGCGATCAGCGCCCGCTTCAGGTTGCGCGAGATCTGGTCGTACGGCACCCACTGGTGCCGGATCTGCGCGGGCGGCGTGTCGCGCGACAGCCACCACGCGTCGGTGCGCATGAATGCGGTCGAGCCCGGATTCACGAACGACCACAGCGCGATCTGCGCGAGATAGAACAGTTGCGTCGCGAGCCACGCGAGCGCGAACACCGACCCTGCGTAGACGAGCCAGCGAGCGACGCTCACCGTACGCGTGCGCTGCATGCCGCTCACCGCCACCACGTGCCGCTCCGTTCAGCTCGCCGCGAGCGCCTGGCGCAGCGCGGCCAGCACCGGCGCACCGTCCGGCCGCACGCCGCGCCAGATGAAGAACGATTCGGCGGCCTGTTCGACGAGCATCCCGAGCCCGTCGGCCGTGCGCGCGCCGAGCGACGCCGCGTGCTGCATGAACACGGTCGGCTGCGCGCCGTACATCATGTCGTACGCGAGCGTGCCCGTGCCGAACGCGGCCGCGTCGCATTCCGGCAGCGCGGCATCGAGGCTGCCGGCCGTCGCATTGATCACCACGTCGTACGGCTCGGCGCGCACGACGCCGGGGCCGCCGCCCGCGAGCGTGCAGCCCGCATCGTGCGCGGCCTGCATGAACTGGCCGACGAGCGCCTCGGCCTTGCTCGCGGTGCGATTCACGATTTCGATCGACAGCGGCGCGCGGTCGAGCAGCGGCAGCACGACGCCGCGCGCGGCGCCGCCCGCGCCGAGCAGCAGGATGCGCGCACCGGCGAGCGACACGCCGAGATTCGCCTCGATGTCGCGCACGAGGCCGACGCCGTCGGTGTTGTCGCCATGGAGGCGGCCGTCGGCGTCGATGCGCAGCGTGTTCACCGCACCGGCCGCCGCCGCGCGCGGCGACAGCGTATCGGCGAGCGCATGCGCGTCGAGCTTGAACGGCACCGTCACGTTCGCGCCGCGTCCGCCTTCGGCGACGAACGCGCGCACCGCGGCCTCGAACCCGTCGACCGGCGCGAGCCGGTGCGTGTACTCGATCGGCTCGCCGGTCTGCGCGGCGAACTGCGCGTGGATGAACGGCGACTTGCTGTGCGCCACCGGGTTGCCGAACACGACATAGCGGTCGACGCCGCTCATCGACGCAGTTGCGTTCATGATGCGCGCCCCGCTTCGCCGTCGTTACCGCCCGCGGCCTCGCCGCCCTCTGCCGCCGCGTCGCCCGATTCGGCCAGCGCCTCGGCCTCGGCTTGCGCCGACGCGTCTTGCGCGTCGACCAGCGTATCGTCGCCGCCTTCGGCGTCATCCTCTTCGTCGGCCGCGTCGCCGCTCGTCACGGTCGGCGCGTCGAGCACGTTCAAGAGCCGCACCGACGCCTCGATCGTCAGCTCGTCGAGCGACATCACGTCGAGCAGCACGCGCGTGCCGCGCGCATGCACGCCGAGCCCCGGCACGTGCAGCAGCAGCGGGATTTCCTCGAGGCGCACGAGATCGCCCTTCACGACGCTCGCGACCACCTGCTTCTTCTGCTCCTGCGCGAGCCAGCGCAGGCACCAGAAGTACTCCATCCGGCGCTGATAGTCGGCGTAGGCCGTATACGTATCGTCGAAGCCCTGCACGACCGCGTAGAGATCGGCGTCCTTCGGCTTGAACGGCGCGGCGAGCTTCGCGGTGACGCCGTGCTGCACGCACGCGAGCAGCTGCCACTGGTTCACGAGGTCGACGTAGCGGCGCAGCGGCGACGTGCTCCACGCGTATTGCGCGACGCCGAGGCCTTCGTGCGGCGCGGCCGTCGTCTGCATCCGCGTGCGCTTCGGGCCCGGCGCGCCGAAGCCGCGCTGCGACCGGTAGATGCCCGGCACCGTATGGTCGTGCAGGAACGCGCCCCAGGTCGAGTTCGCGAGGATCGCGAGCTCCGACACGATCAGGTCGAGCGGCGAGCCGCGGCGGCGCGGCGTGATCGTCACGTGCTCGCCTTCGACGTAGAAGTTGTAGTCGGTGTTGCGCTGCACCTCGCGCTTCAGCCCGTAGCCCGCGCGCGCGACCTGGCGCTTCTCGAACAGCGCCTGCGCGAGCGGCCACAGCACGGCGATGTCGTCCTTGTGCGGATAGTCGCCGGTGCCGGCCGCGAGCGTCTCTTCGTTGACGAGCTCGTCGAGCGTGTTGTGGCGCAGGTTGCTCTTCACGAACACGAGCTCCGCGCGCGTCTCGTTCGCGACGATCTCCTGCGTCTCGCGGTTGACGATGATGTACAGCGACAGCGCCGGGCGATAGTCACCCTCTTTCAGCGTGAACACGTCCACCACGTCGTCCGGCAGCATCGTGATCTTGTCGCCCGGCATGTAGACGGTCGACAGGCGCGCACGCGCGATCGCGTCGACCGGGTCGCCGCGCACGATGCCGAGCGCCGGCGCCGCGATGTGCACGCCGATCCGCACCCGGCCGTCGGACAGGTGCTCGACCGAGAACGCGTCGTCGATTTCGGTGGTCGTGATGTCGTCGATCGAGAACGCCTCGACGTTCGCGCGCGGCAGGTCGTCCGGCAGCGGGCCGACCGTGACGGGCGGAAAGCCCGTGCCGTGCGGGAAGAATTCCGCGAGAAAGCGCGCTTCGTGCAGCGCACGCGGCGACTCGATGCCGCCGCAGTCGAGCATCAGCCGCGCCGGCGACACGCCGCGCGCGCCGGCCGCCGCTTCCATCGCCTTGTATTCGATCGAATTCTTGTCCGGCCGCGTCAGCAGCCCGAGCACCTTGCCCGCGAACGCTTCCGGCAGCTTGCCGGCCTTCAGTTCCTCTTCATACTGCGCCTGCACGAGCGCCTGCTGGCGCTTGCGCTCGAGCGACGCGAGCGCCATCTTGAGCTGCTCTTCCGGCGCGCGCTGGTACTGGCCGCGCCCCTTGCGGCGAAAATAGACGGGCGAGCCGTGCAGCCGCAGCACCAGCGCGGCGCGCTCGACCGGGCCGTACGTCGCGCCGAAGTATTCGGCGGCCAGCGCCGTGTACGCGAACTCGTCGGCCGGCGCGCATTCCCACAGAAAATCCAGATCGATCTGCTGCGCGGCCGTGTCGGCCTCCTGCATCAGTTCGCTTGCGGCCGGCTTGTCGAATTCGATCAGCACGTCTTTCGCGCGCACCTTCGCGCGCCGCCCGCCGGGCAACTCGACCTGAAATGCGTCGCCCTGGCGCGACAGCACGCTGCCCGCCTTGAAACTGCCCGATTCCTCGAAGAAAACGTTCACTCAGTACTCTCGTTCAGACTGCCGGGCGCCGCGTCGGCGGCGCCGCATGATGTTGGGGATTCGATCGGCACGCGGCCGGTTTATGACGTCTTTCCGTCGCAAAACGCGAGAACGTCGTCGACATAGTCGGCAAATTCGCTGATCCCGTGATCGCTGCCGTCGATCACGCGGGTTTTCGCGCCCGGGTAATGGGCGAGCATCTCGCGATAATCGAGCACTTCGTCGCCGGTCGCCGCGAACAGATAGTAGCGGTCGGCGCGCGTGATCGCCGGCACGCGCAGCGCGTCGAGTTCGTGCAGGTGGCGGCGCTCGACGACGATCGTGCCGCCGCCGTGCCACAGCGGCTGCTCGCCCAGATGCTGTTCGAGATCGCGCTGCGGCACGATCGCCGGATTCAGCAGCACGGCTTTCCAGCCATGCTTTTCGGCGAGCCACGTCGCGTAATACCCGCCGAGCGAGCTGCCGATCACGGTCACGTCGCGCGCGCCCGCGACCTCGGCTTCCGCGATCGCGATCGCGTCGAGCGGCGACACCGACAGCGACGGGCACCGCCACTCGCCGGTGCGGCCGAGTTCGGCCATGCGCGCGGCGAGCAGCCGCGACTTCTGCGATTCCGGCGACGACCGGAAGCCGTGCAGATACAGGATCACGTGCGGCTCCCGAGCGCGTCGAGCAGCTTCTGGTGCACGCCGCCGAAACCGCCGTTGCTCATCACGAGCACATGGTCGCCCGGGCGCGCGGCCTCGACCACCGCCTTCACCAGCGCGTGCAGGTCGTCGAATGCGCGCGCACGCTCGCCGAGCGGCGCGAGCGCTTCGGCAAGATTCCAGCCGAGCGCATCGCGCCCGGTCGGTGCGCCGTAGCCGAACACGAGATCGGCGTCGGCGAGGCTCGACGGCAATTGCGACTTCATCACGCCGAGCTTCATCGTGTTCGAGCGCGGCTCCAGCACGGCGAGGATGCGGGCATTCTTGCGGCCGATGCGCGCGCGAAGGCCGGCGATCGTGGTGTCGATCGCGGTTGGATGGTGGGCGAAATCGTCATAGACGGTCACGCCGTCCACGCTGCCGCGCACTTCCATGCGGCGCTTCACGTTGCGGAACGAGGCGAGCGAAACGGCCGCCTGCGCGGGCGGCACGCCGACGTGGCGCGCGGCGGCGATCGCCGCGAGCGCGTTCATCCGGTTGTGGTCGCCCTGCACCTGCCACGCGACTTCGCCGACACGCTCGGCTTGGCGATACACCGCGAAGCGTTCGTCCACCGGCACGCCGTCCTCGGCCGGCAGCGCCTGCCAGCCGCCGTCGACGCCGAAGCGTTCGACCTCGCTCCAGCAGCCGCGCGCCAGCACGCGCTCGAGCGCGTCGGAGCGGCCGTTCGTGACGATCCGCCCGACGCCGGGCACGGTGCGCACCAGATGATGGAATTGCGTCTCGATCGCGGCGAGATCGGGGAAGATGTCGGCGTGATCGAATTCCAGGTTGTTCAGCACCGCGGTGCGCGGCCGATAGTGCACGAACTTCGAGCGCTTGTCGAAGAATGCCGTGTCGTACTCGTCGGCCTCGATCACGAAGAAGCTCGAATCGGTAAGCCGCGCGGACACGCCGAAGTTCAGCGGCACGCCGCCGATCAGGAAGCCCGGGTTGAGCCCCGCGTCCTCCAGCAGCCACGCGAGCATCGACGACGTGGTCGTCTTGCCGTGCGTGCCCGCCACGGCAAGCACCCACTTGCCGGCCAGCACGTGCTCGCCGAGCCACTGCGGGCCGGACACGTAAGGCAGGCCGCGATCGAGGATCGCCTCCATCAGCGGATTGCCGCGCGTGACGACGTTGCCGATCACGAACAGGTCCGGCTTCAGGTCGATCTGCTCGGCGCCGTAGCCGTCGATCAGCGTGATGCCCTGCGCCTCGAGCTGCGTGCTCATCGGCGGATAGACGCCCGCGTCGCAACCCGTCACCGTGTGGCCCGCCGCGCGTGCGAGTACGGCGAGACCGCCCATGAAGGTGCCGCAGATGCCAAGAATGTGGATGTGCATAGATGAATGCTTTCGCGCCGCCGGGGCGCCGTCGATTCGGAAAGGATGCGTGCGCGGCGCGCCGGCGAGGCCGTGCGGCCGGCGCCCGGCCAACGACCTGGCCGCGACACAAAAGAGCACTATTGTAACTGACGGCCTGCGATGCCCGGCGGCCCGAACGATGCGGGCGAACGGCGCCGCCACCCTCGGGCGGCGGGCCGCCGCACCCGTGCTCGGGCGCCGCGACGATCGAGTATGATTGCCGGATCATGTCTCGCAAACCTCTTGTCGACCCGCGGCGCGTCCGCGAGGAAATCGCCCAGTCCGCCGCCCGCCTGATCGCGGAGGACGGGCTGGACTACGCCGGCGCGAAACGCAAGGCCGCGCGCCAGTTGCTGGGCGATTCGCGCGTTGCGGGCGAATGGCTGCCGGATAACGACCAGATCGAGGAAGAACTGCGCGAGTACCTCGCGCTGTTCCAGAGCGACACGCAGCCGGACGAACTGCGCCGCCTGCGCGAGATCGCGCTCGACTGGATGCGCCGGCTCGCCGAGTTCCATCCTTACGTGACGGGCGCCGTGCTGAACGGCACCGCGAACGCGCATTCGGATATCCATTTGCAGGCGTTCACCGACAACCCGAAGGACGTCGCGATCTACCTGCTGAACCAGAACGTCCAGTACGACGTGTCCGAGACGCGGCATTTCGCGGGCCGCGGCGACGTCGAGACGCTCAGTTTCCTGTGGCGCCCGCGGCGCGACGTGGACGCGATCGGCATCCATCTCGCGCTGTATGCGAGCGACGACCTGCGCGGCGCGGTGAAGGCCGACGCGCGCGGCCGCGTCGCCCGCGCGGACGCCGCCGCACTGCGCGCACTCGTCGCGGCAGGCGAGGCCCCTTCCGAACCGGAATGATTCAACGATGATGATGAAACGCATGTTGGCGCTCGCGGTGGTCGCGGCCGCCGCCGTTGCCGGCGGGATCGCCGCCGGCCACTGGTTCCGCGGCACGACCGACGACGGCGTCGCCGTCGCCGCGCCGGCCGCCCACGGCAGTCCGGTCGACCAGCTGTGGGCGTCGTCGCTCACCGGCGTCGACGGCAAGCCGGCCACGCTGGCCGCCTTCAAGGGCCAGAAAGTCGTCGTCAATTTCTGGGCGTCGTGGTGCGGCCCGTGCGTCGAGGAGATGCCCGAGCTCGTCGCGCTGTCGCATCAGTACAAGCAGAAAGGCATCCGCTTCGTCGGAATCGGCGTGGATTCCGAGCAGAACGTGAAGAATTTCCTGCAGAAGGTGAAGGTCGATTACCCGGTCTTCGTCAGCGGCTATGCGGGCGCCGATCTGGCCCGCAATTTCGGAAATACCGCCGGCGCGCTGCCGTTTACCGTCGTCATCGACGAAACCGGCAAGATCCGCGAGACAAAATTAGGACAAATCCAGCCGGCCGAGCTGAAAAAGACGCTCGACGCGCTGTAATCCGCGCAAGCGGCGGCCTGCGCGTTCGTGGTGATTTGCCGTTCATTCGCCGCAATTTCGCGTGAATTCGCCGATACTTTGCATCCGCACCGGTAATTCTTGCGGGTCCGACGCGTCTGGCCGTTCGGCAAAACTAGACAAATTTCTCTAAATAGCGCTAAAGTTCGCGCAATTCCGCAGAAATAGAAGCGACCATGACACGATTGCTGGTGTTGCACGGCCCCAACCTGAACCTTCTCGGCACCCGGGAACCGGAGGTGTACGGCCGCGTCACGCTCGCGCAGATCGATCAGGCGCTTGCCGCGCGCGCCCAGGAGGCCGGCGCCGAACTGTCGTCGTTCCAGAGCAACCATGAAGGTGCGCTGGTCGACCGCATCCAGGCCGCGCGGGAGGAACAGACCGACTTCATCCTGATCAACCCGGCCGCGTACACGCATACGAGCGTTGCGATCCGGGACGCGATCGCCGGCGTTGGCATTCCGTTCGTCGAGGTTCACCTGTCGAACGTGCATCGCCGCGAAGCGTTCAGGCACCACTCCTACTTTTCCGACCAGGCCGAAGGCGTGATCTGCGGGCTCGGCTGGAAAGGTTATCTGTACGCGCTCGAGTACGCGCTGGACAAGCTGCAAGGCGCGTCGCGCGGCTGATTTCGCGATCTAGATTCAGCGCCGGCCGCTCACCGGCGCTTTCACGTATTGAAAGGGGAATTCCCGATGGATCTTCGTAAGCTGAAAACTCTGATCGACCTCGTTTCCGAATCCGGCATCTCCGAGCTGGAAGTGACGGAAGGCGAAGGCAAGGTGCGTATCGTCAAGAACGCGCCGCCGGTCTACGTGCAGCCGACGGCTGGGTATGCCCCGCAAGTCAGCGCGCCCGCGCCGTCGGCCGCGCTGCCGGCCGAAGGCGCCGCCGCGCCGGCCGCCGGCGCTGCAGCCGCACCGGCCGCTCCGCAGGGCCACGTCGTGACGTCGCCGATGGTCGGCACGTTCTATCGCGCGCCGTCGCCGGGCGCCGACCCGTTCGTGCAGGCCGGCGACACGGTCAAGGAAGGCCAGACGATCTGCATCATCGAAGCGATGAAGCTGCTCAACGAGATCGAGTCGGACAAGGCCGGCGTGATCAAGGAAATCCTCGTCGAGAACGGCCAGGCCGTCGAATACGGCCAGCCGCTTTTCGTGATCGGCTAAGCCCGCCGCGCGGCCCAGCCGGCCGCGCGCCGCCGATGCTCGCCAGGCGCCGTTCGCGCGCCCCTCGAAGAGACGAATACTCGCTATGTTTGAAAAAATCCTCATTGCCAACCGCGGTGAAATCGCGCTGCGCATCCAGCGTGCGTGCCGCGAACTCGGCGTCAAGACGGTGGTCGTCTACTCGGAAGCCGACAAGGAAGCCAAGTACGTGCGCCTCGCGGACGAAGCCGTCTGCATCGGCCCGGCCCCGTCGAACCTGAGCTACCTGAACATGCCGGCGCTGATCAGCGCCGCGGAAGTCACCGATGCCGAGGCGATCCACCCCGGCTACGGCTTCCTGTCGGAGAACGCCGATTTCGCGGAGCGCGTCGAGCAGTCGGGCTTCACGTTCATCGGCCCGCGTCCGGAAACGATCCGCATGATGGGTGACAAGGTCACCGCGAAGCAGACGATGATCAAGACCGGCGTGCCGTGCGTGCCGGGCTCGGAAGGCGCGTTGCCGGACGATCCGAAGGAGATCGTCAAGATTGCGCGCGCGATCGGCTATCCGGTCATCATCAAGGCGGCAGGCGGCGGCGGCGGGCGCGGGATGCGCGTCGTGCACACCGAAGCCGCGCTCGTCAACGCGGTCAACATGACCCGCGAGGAAGCCGGCCGTGCGTTCGGCAACCCGCAGGTGTACATGGAGAAGTTCCTCGAGAACCCGCGCCACATCGAGATCCAGGTGCTGTCGGACGCGCACAAGAACGCGATCTGGCTCGGCGAGCGCGACTGCTCGATGCAGCGCCGCCACCAGAAGGTGATCGAGGAAGCGCCGGCGCCCGGCATTCCGCGCCGCCTGATCGACCGCATCGGCGACCGCTGCGCGGACGCGTGCAAGAAGATGGGCTACCTCGGTGCGGGCACGTTCGAATTCCTGTACGAGAACGGTGAGTTCTACTTCATCGAGATGAACACGCGCGTGCAGGTCGAGCATCCGGTATCGGAGCTGATCACGGGCGTCGACATCGTGCAGGAACAGATCCGCATCGCGGCCGGCGAGAAGCTCGCGCTGCGCCAGCGCGACATCCAGTTCCGCGGGCATGCGATCGAATGCCGGATCAACGCCGAAGATCCGTTCAAGTTCACGCCGTCGCCGGGCCGGATCACGTCGTGGCATACGCCGGGCGGCCCCGGCGTGCGCGTCGATTCGCACGCGTACAATGGTTATTTCGTCCCGCCGAACTACGATTCGATGATCGGCAAGCTGATCACCTACGGCGCGACGCGCGAACAGGCGATCCGCCGGATGCGCATCGCGCTGTCGGAAATGGTCGTCGAAGGCATCCAGACCAACATCCCGCTGCACCGCGAGCTGATGATCGACTCGAAGTTCGTCGAAGGCGGCACCAGCATCCACTACCTCGAAAACCGGCTCGCGCAGAAGCAGCAGGTCGCACCGGAAGAAGCGTAAGCATGAGTTATCGCGAACTCGTCGTCGAACTGGCCCGCGAGCATGCGGAGGCCCTGTCCGACGCGCTGCTCGAGCTCGGCGCGCTGTCGGTGTCCGTCGAGGACGCCGACGCCGACACGCCCGACGAACAGCCGCTCTTCGGCGAGCCGGGCCTCGTGCCCGATCGCACCGCGTGGCAGCGCTCGCGCGTGGTCGCGCTGCTGTCGGCCGACCACGAGCCGGCCGTGCTGCTCGCGGCGGCCGCGAACGAGATCGGCATCGCCGAGACGCCGAAGTTCGTCGTGCGCGAAGTCGAGGAGCAGGACTGGGTGCGGCTCACGCAGTCGCAGTTCGAGCCGATCCCGATCGGCGAGCGGATCTGGGTCGTGCCGTCGTGGCACGACGCGCCCGATCCCGATGCGCTCGTCCTCGAGCTCGATCCCGGCCTCGCGTTCGGCACCGGCAGCCACCCCACTACCCGGCTGTGCATGGAATGGCTCGAGCAGTCGGTGAAGCCGGGCCAGTCGGTGCTCGACTACGGCTGCGGCTCGGGCATCCTCGCGATCTTGGCGAAGAAATGCGGTGCGAACCCCGTGATCGGCATCGACATCGATCCGCAGGCGGTCGAATCGGCGCGCCAGAACAGCGAACGCAACCGCGCGGAAGTCACGTACGGGCTGCCCGACGCCTGCCCGGACGGCGAATTCGACATCGTCGTCGCGAACATCCTGTCGAACCCGCTGAAGCTGATGGCCTCGATGCTCGCGTCGAAGGTCAAGCCGGGCGGGCGCATCGCGCTGTCCGGCGTGCTCGCGCGCCAGGCCGACGAAGTGGCGGCCGTCTATGCGCGCTACGTCGACATCTCGGTCTGGCGCGAGCACGAAGGTTGGGTATGCCTCGCCGGAACCCGCCGCGAAAGCCATTAGAATAGCGCTGTCCTTCACTCTGGCCAGCAGGCCGCCCGGCTCGACATGCTTCTTGCGACGCGCTGCCCTCATTGCGAAACCGTCTTCCGGCTGCAGCAGGAACAGCTCTCGCTGCACCACGGGCTCGTGCGCTGCGGGCATTGCCACGAAGTCTTCAACGCCGCCGAATCGCTCGTTCCCGAGTACGCGCGGCAGCCCGAGCCGGCCTTGACCGAACCGGCTGCCGCGCCGCAGGGCGGCGACGCACGCCAGCAAGCCGCCCCGGCGCGGCTGTTCACCTCCGACGCGCCGCCCGAATTGCCGACCGGCGCCGATTACAAGCCGGAAGGCTGGGACATGTGGGCGCCGTGGCTCGACGGCGGCGTCGATCCGTCGCTGCAGCACAGCGCCGTGACCGTGCGCACCGAACCGCTGATACCGCTCGCGCTTCCGTCCACGGAAGCCGGCGTCGTCCATCTGTCGGGTACGCCCGAGCCGTTCGCGTCGTCTCCGGCCGAACTCGATGCCTCGGCAGCCGTCGAGCAACCGGCCGAACCGCATTCGCCGCAACCGCACGAACCGCACGAAACCGGGGAAGCCGCGTCGTCGCCCGCGCCCGTCGAGCGCGATCCGCGCGAGCCGCGCTTCGTCGCTCACCTGCCGCCCGAAACGGAAACCGCCGCCGAACCGGTCGAGCCCGTCGTGCCCGCGCACTTCGCGGCGCCCGACGACGAACGCGCGCCGCGCGAACCGCGCTTTGCGTTCAGGCCCGCGCCCGCCGTTACCGAAACCGAAACCGCATCGGAACCCGATACCTTCTCCCGGCACGACAAGGCCCCGACGACAGCAGCGGCCGACGAACCGATCATCCAGCCAGACGCCCAGCCGGCCGTCCAACCGGCCGTCCAACTGGCCGTCCAACCGGCCGTCCCGTTCCCCGCCGCACCGACCGATGACGATCGTCCACACTTCGCCGTCACGCGCGAGACGCGCGCGCCGCAGCGGCGCGGGATGCTCGGCGGCTTTTTCGGCGGCCTCGTCGCGGCCGCGCTGGTCGCGCTGCTCGCCGCGCAACTGGCGTGGTGGCAGCGCGAAACGCTGATGATCTCCTGGCCCGCCACGCAGGGCTGGTTCCGGCAGGCGTGCGCGCCGCTCGGCTGCACGGTCGCGCCGCCGCGCGCGATCGACGGATTGCGGCTCGACGCGACCGACCTGCGCCAGCTCGACGGCCCGCGCGAGCTCGAACTGAAGGTGCCGCTGACGAACCGCTACCGCGTCGCGCTCGCGTACCCGTCGCTCGAACTCACGCTGCTCGACGACACCAACCACGTCACCGTGCGCCGCGTGCTCGCGCCGCGCGACTACGTGCGCCCGGGCACGCCGATCGACGCCGGGCTGCCGCCCGGCACGACGCAGACGATGGTCGTCCGCCTCGAAACGAACGGCACGCCGGCCTCGAATTTCCGCGTCCAGATCTTTTATCCGTGACGCGCCGCGGCGCGCTTGCGCGCCCGTCTCAACCCGCGCGCCCGAGCGGCGCGCTATTTCGGAGCACGAACATGAGCAAAGTTACGCTGGGTGGCAACCCGATCGATCTCGCCGGCACGTTCCCGGCTGTCGGCGCGCAAGCCGCCGATTTCAAGCTGGTCGGCAAGGATCTCGCCGATCTGACGCTCGCCAGCTTCGCCGGCAAGCGCAAGGTGCTGAACATCGTGCCGAGCCTCGACACGCCGACCTGCGCGACGTCCACCCGCAAGTTCAACGAAGCCGCGTCGTCGCTCGACAACACGGTCGTGATCGTCGTGTCCGCCGACCTGCCGTTCGCCGCCACGCGCTTCTGCACGACCGAAGGCCTCGCGAACGTCGTGACGGCATCGACGTTCCGCACCGGCCGCGCATTCGCGAACGCGTACGGCGTCGACGTGACGAGCGGCCCGCTGAACGGCCTGACCGCGCGTGCGGTGGTGGTGCTCGACGCGCAGGACAAGGTGATCCACGCGGAACTCGTCGGCGAAATCAAGGACGAGCCGAACTACGATGCAGCGCTCGCCGCACTGAAGTAAGCTTTCTTCCGCTTTCCCCTGCCGCGCCGCGCCCTTCGCGCGGCGTTGTCGCGCAGGGCCCCTCATTTCTACAGGAACGCACACCTTGGCTACGCTGATTTGCGGCTCGATCGCCTACGACTCCATCATGACCTTCGAAGGGCGGTTCCGCGAGCACATCCTGCCCGACCAGGTGCACCTCATCAACCTGAGCTTCCTCGTGCCGACGATGCGCCGCGAATTCGGCGGCTGTGCGGGCAACATCGCGTACGCGCTGCACCTGCTCGGCGGCGATGCGCGCATCATGGCCACGATGGGCGCGTTCGACGCGCAGCCGTATCTCGACCGGTTCGACCAGCTCGGCCTGCGCCGCGACCATGTGCGCGTGCTGCCCGATACGTACACCGCGCAGGCGATGATCACAACCGATCTCGACAACAACCAGATCACCGCATTCCACCCGGGCGCGATGATGCAGTCGCACCTGAACCATGCGGGCGACGCGCCGGACATCAAGCTCGCGATCGTCGGCCCGGACGGTTTCGACGGAATGGTGCAGCACGTGGAAGAACTCGCCCGCGCCGGTGTGCCGTTCGTGTTCGATCCGGGCCAGGGCCTGCCGCTGTTCGACGGTGCGACGCTGCGCCGCAGCATTGAACTTGCGACCTATGTAGCGGTCAACGACTACGAGGCCAAGCTGGTGAGCGACAAGACGGGATGGTCCGAAGACGAAATCGCCAGTCGGGTCGACGCTCTCGTCATTACGCGCGGCGAGCACGGCGCGACCATCCGCCACAAGCAGGGCACGGAGCAGATTCCGGTCGTGCCGGCCGAGCGCATCGCCGATCCGACCGGCTGCGGCGACGCCTTCCGGGGCGGCTTGCTGTACGGCATCGAGCACGGTCTCGACTGGGCAACCACGGGCCGCCTCGCGAGCCTGTTGGGCTCGCTCAAGATCGCTCATCAAGGGCCCCAGACTTACGTACTGACGCGCGAGGAAATCGACGCACGCTTCGAGACTGCATTCGGTTACAGTCTCAAATGAATATTGTGGGAGAGCAAAGATGTTGACCAGAAAAACCCTCACGCTCGCGGCCATGCTGACGGCCACGCTGACCCTCGCCGGCTGCTTCACGGCACCCGGTTCGGCGGATGTCTATAGCGTCGGCCAGGCGCAGCGCGAACAAACTGTCCGCATGGGCACGGTCGAAAGCGTCCGCGCGGTGCGCATCCAGTCCGACGGCGGCGGCAGCGCGATCGGCACGCTCGGCGGCGGCGCACTCGGTGCGGTCGCGGGCAGCGCGATCGGCGGCGGCAAAGGTTCGATCCTGACGGCGATCGCCGGCGGCCTCGTCGGTGCGGTCGCGGGCAACGCGGTCGGCGAAAACCTCAGCACGGCGAACGGTGTCGAAATCACCGTGCGTCTCGACAACGGCGACCTGCGCTCGATCACGCAGGCAGCGAGCGGCGAAGCGTTCCGCGCCGGCGAGCGCGTACGCCTGCTGTCGAGCGGCGGCGTCACGCGCGTCACGCACTAACCGATATCCTCAGCACGCGGCGCAAGCCGCGGTCGAACGCATGTGCGAAGCCGCGCATGCGTTTTTTTTCGTCCGCCCGTTTTCGTCCGCGCTCGCGTCGGCCCGCCGATCGATGACCCATACGGACGAATACGGACGAAAAAAATCCCGCCACCTGAGCTGAGCCAGATGGCGGGACTGATTGAGTAGCGCTACTCAACCCACGGACACATGAGTGTCCGGGTGATGCTGCTCAGCCGCGATTACGGACGGCTGCCGGTCGGGAACGGCCATGCTGCTGCCGGGTTGAGCGCGGTCTTCACGCCCGATGCCGGCGCAACCGATGCGGTCGACGCGGTCGTTGCCGGCGCGGCCTTCTTCACGACGGCCTTCTTCGGGGCAGCAGCCTTCTTCGCCGGTGCGGCAGCCGTCTTCGCAGGGGCAGCCTTCTTGGCGGGCGCAGCCTTCTTCGCGGCAGCCTTCTTCGCCGGTGCGGCCTTCTTCGCGGCAGCCTTCTTCGCGGGCGCGGCCTTCTTCGCAGCAGCCTTCTTCGCCGGTGCGGCCTTCTTCGCGGCAACCTTCTTCACCGCGACTTTCTTGGCTGCAACCTTCTTCGCGGCGGCCTTCTTGGCCGGTGCTGCCTTCTTTGCAGCAACCTTCTTCACCGCGACCTTCTTCGCTGCGACTTTCTTGGCTGCAACCTTCTTCGTTGCGACCTTCTTGGCTGCAACCTTCTTTGCAGCGGCCTTCTTCGCCGGTGCTGCCTTCTTCGCGGCAACCTTCTTCACCGCGACCTTCTTCGCGGCAACCTTCTTCACCGCGGCCTTCTTCGCCGGAGCAGCAGCCTTCTTCGCAACGGTCTTCTTTGCAGCAACCTTCTTAGCAGCCGGTTTCTTCTTGGCAGTAGCCATGTTGTTCTCCTTCAGGTTCAGATGAGAGTCAGTTCAAACTACACCCTTCGTCAAAACCCGCTTCCCGCGGACGCTGTTCAGGACGTGCGCTTCGAAGCGGGCTATTCATCGGCGTACGCAGATACCGCGCGCTTACGCTAATGAATACGGTATGGCGCGCGTGACCACCCGGCCTCGCGCGCCAAATCAAGTCGGTAGCCGGCGCACCTCGCGCCGCTACCCCTAATCGCTTGATCAAGCGGACCGCCACACGGCCGTCCGCTTTTTCCGGAGGGAAGTTTGCCCATCCCACTGAAGGGTTCGCAAAGTGCCTGTCGTATCGTTGGGCCGCTAAGGCACCGGGCATGCTTTGCATCAGGCGTTCTTGCTCCTAAACCTTGGGCCGGGGCCGAGAGGCCACCGGCTGCTCCATCATGTAACGGGTTCGCTGCTGCGGGTTATTCCCAGGACAGCGCGCCCCCCGTCTGATACTCGATCACACGCGTCTCGAAGAAGTTGCGTTCCTTCTTCAGGTCGATCATCTCGCTCATCCACGGGAACGGGTTTTCCTCGTTCGGGAACAGCGGGTCGAGGCCGATCTGCTGGCAACGGCGGTTGCTGATGAAGCGCAGATAGCTCTTGAACATCGACGCGTTCAAACCCAGCACGCCGCGCGGCATCGTGTCCTCGGCGTAGCGGTATTCGAGTTCGACAGCCTGCTTGAACAGCTCGCGGATCTCGGCGCGGAATTCCGCGGTCCAGAGATGCGGGTTCTCGAGCTTGATCTGGTTGATCAGGTCGATGCCGAAGTTGCAGTGCATCGACTCGTCGCGCAGGATGTACTGATATTGCTCTGCAGCACCCGTCATCTTGTTCTGGCGGCCGAGTGCGAGGATCTGCGTAAACCCGACATAGAAGAACAGGCCTTCCATGATGCAGGCGAACACGATCAGCGACTTCAGCAGCTTCTGATCCGCTTCGAGCGTGCCGGTCTTGAAGGCCGGGTCCGTCAGCGTATGAATGAACGGGATCAGGAATTCGTCCTTCGCGCGGATCGACGTGACCTCGTGATACGCGTTGAAGATCTCGCCTTCGTCGAGGCCGAGCGATTCGACGATGTATTGGTACGCGTGCGTGTGGATCGCTTCCTCGAACGCCTGGCGCAGCAGGAACTGCCGGCACTCGGGCGCCGTGATGTGGCGGTACGTGCCGAGCACGATGTTGTTCGCCGCGAGCGAATCGGCCGTCACGAAGAAGCCGAGGTTGCGCTTCACGATGCGGCGCTCGTCCTCGGTCAGACCGTTCGGGTCCTTCCACAGTGCGATGTCGCGGGACATGTTGATTTCCTGCGGCATCCAGTGGTTCGCGCAACCGGCCAGATACTTTTCCCACGCCCACTTGTACTTGAACGGCACCAGCTGATTGACGTCAGTCTGGCCGTTGATGATGCGCTTGTCGGCGACATTGACCCGCGCTTCCGTACCGCCGGCGGGAACAGCCGATGCTTGCGGCGGCACCGCAAGATCGCCTTCGAAAATGTCACGGACCTGATGGGCGGCAGGCGTTGCAGCCTGCATTCCGACAGCCATCCCGGCGGAGGTGCGCATCGCGTTTTGCTGCGCTCCGCTCGCGGGGGTTACGGCAGTCTTCTCGTCATCCCAGTTGAGCATAAATTCTCACCATCAATTTAGAACGGTTTGTACCATCTTTTCCTGAGCGATAAAAGGGTTCGCTCACGAAAAATCCTTTTTTCGATTCGCGTTGCGACCTCGATACAACACTTTGAGCAACGCATCGTCATTCATGCAGCGCGCGACGTG
This sequence comes from Burkholderia sp. AU44665, assembly GCF_030504405.1. Lineage (NCBI taxonomy): Bacteria > Pseudomonadati > Pseudomonadota > Betaproteobacteria > Burkholderiales > Burkholderiaceae > Burkholderia > Burkholderia sp. AU44665. The sequence continues at coordinate 683,367 of NZ_JAUJRI010000002.1, forward strand.
AGTCGCGCTTGTATCGCGAGGTGCGCTCGACGCGTCGAACGCTGATCGAAACGCGACGTCGTCGGGGCTGTTTCGATCGCTTGTCACTGCCTGCAACGCAGGTGTCGCGTTACAGATTCCTTATCATTTTTTTAGTTGAGAGCGGCGCACACTTCAACCTCGATCGGTCGTCGTGCGCGCCGCCCAGGCCTGCTTCTCAGGTCAGGCGCACTGCGTTACTGGCACGCTTCGCACTCGTCGAAGCCGGGGTCGCCCGGACGCATCGTGCACACCGGACCGTCTGCTTCCACCGGCGCGAGCGCCGGCGCCGCGTTGACCGTACCCGACGATGCAGCGCCGCCTGCCGCACCGAAGCCGCCCGCCGCGCCTTGCGCGCCGCCGCTGCCCGAACCGCCTGCACCGCCGCTGCCCGCACCGCCCGTCGGCACCGCGTTCAGCGCGCCGTGCGCGACCGTCGACTTCTCGACGTGCGTCGCCGCCATCGTACGGAGGTAGTAGGTCGTCTTCAGGCCGCGCAGCCATGCGAGCTTGTACACCTCGTCGAGCTTCTTGCCCGACGCGCCGCCCATGTAGATGTTCAGCGACTGCGCCTGGTCGATCCACTTCTGGCGACGCGATGCCGCTTCGACCAGCCACGTCGGGTCGACCTCGAACGCGGTCGCGTAGATCGCGCGCAGGTCGGCCGGGATGCGGTCGATGCGCGACAGCATGCCGTCGAAGTACTTCAGGTCGGCGACCATCACTTCGTCCCACAGGCCGCGCTCCTTCAGGTCACGGACGAGATATTCGTTCACCACCGTGAATTCGCCCGACAGGTTCGACTTCACGTACAGGTTCTGGAAGGTCGGCTCGATACAGGCCGACACGCCGATGATGTTCGAGATCGTCGCCGTCGGCGCGATCGCGACGCAGTTCGAGTTGCGCATGCCGTGCGTGGCGATCCGCGCACGCAGCGTCGTCCAGTCGAGCGATTCCGACGTGTCGACCTCGACGTAGCCGCCGCGCGCTTCCGTCAGCAGCTTCAGCGTGTCCTGCGGGAGGATGCCGCGATCCCACAGCGAGCCGCGGTAGCTCGAGTAGCGGCCGCGCTCCTCGGCCAGCTCGGTCGACGCGTAGTACGCGTAGTAGCAGACGGCTTCCATCGAACGGTCGGCGAACTCGACCGCCGCTTGCGACGCGTACGGCGTGCGCAGCAGGTGCAGGCAGTCCTGGAAGCCCATGATGCCCATGCCGACCGGGCGGTGCTTCAGGTTCGAGTTACGCGCCTTCGGCACCGCGTAGTAGTTGATGTCGATCACGTTGTCGAGCATGCGCATCGCGACGCTGATCGTGCGCTTGAGCTTGTCGTGGTCGAGCGCGTAGCTGCCGTCGGCCTGCTTCACCAGGTGGGCGACGAGGTTCACCGAGCCGAGGTTGCACACCGCGATTTCGGTGTCGCTCGTGTTCAGCGTGATTTCCGTGCACAGGTTCGACGAGTGGACGACGCCGACGTGCTGCTGCGGCGAGCGCACGTTGCACGGATCCTTGAACGTGATCCACGGGTGGCCCGTCTCGAACAGCATGCCGAGCATCTTGCGCCAGAGCTGCTGCGCCGGGATCTTCTTGAACAGCTTGATCTCGCCGCGCGCGACCTTGTCTTCGTAAGCCGTGTAAGCCGCCTCGAATTCCGCGCCGAACTTGTCGTGCAGGTCCGGGCAGGTCGACGGCGAGAACAGCGTCCAGTCGGCGCCTTCCATCACGCGCTTCATGAACAGGTCGGGAATCCAGTTCGCCGTGTTCATGTCGTGCGTGCGGCGGCGATCGTCGCCGGTGTTCTTGCGCAGCTCGAGGAACTCCTCGATGTCGAGGTGCCACGATTCGAGGTACGCGCAGACCGCGCCCTTGCGCTTGCCGCCCTGGTTCACCGCGACGGCCGTGTCGTTCACGACCTTCAGGAACGGGACCACGCCTTGCGACTTGCCGTTCGTGCCCTTGATATGCGAGCCGAGTGCGCGCACGCGCGTCCAGTCGTTGCCGAGGCCGCCGGCGAACTTCGACAGCAGCGCGTTTTCCTTCAGCGCTTCATAGATGCCGTCGAGATCGTCCGCGACCGTCGTCAGGTAGCACGACGACAGCTGCGAGCGGTGCGTGCCCGAGTTGAACAGCGTCGGCGTCGAGCTCATGAAGTCGAAGCTCGACAGCACGTTGTAGAACTCGATCGCGCGCGTTTCGCGGTCGATCTCGTTCAGCGACAGGCCCATCGCGACGCGCATGAAGAATGCCTGCGGCATTTCGATGCGGGTGCCTTCGACGTGCAGGAAGTAGCGGTCGTACAGCGTCTGCAGGCCGAGGTAGCCGAACTGCAGGTCGCGGTTCGCGTCGAGCGCTTCGCCGAGGCGCTTCAGGTCGAACTGCAGCAGCTTGTCGTCGAGCAGGCCGGCGTCCACGCCGCGCTTCAGGAACTGCGGGAAGTATTCGGCGTAGCGGGTCGACATCTCGGCCTGCACGACTTCCTCGCCGAGGATCTCGCGACGGATCGTGTGCAGCAGGATGCGGGCCGTGACCTGGCTGTATGCCGGATCCTTTTCGATCATCGTGCGCGCCGCGAGGATCGCCGAGTCGTAGACCTGGCTCATCGGCACGCCGTCGTACAGGTTCTTCACCGTCTCCGCGACGATCGGGTCAGGGTTAACCGCAGCGCCGAGGCCGTCGCACGCCGACACGATCAGCGCGCGCAGCGCGTTCAGGTCGAGCGGGCGCGTGACGCCGTTGTCGACGACGTTGATGCCGGTGGTCGACTCGCCGCCCGCTGCCGCCGCTTCCTCGCCCGCATGCTGGCGCTCGAGGTGACGCTTCTCGCGGTACAGCACGTACGCACGCGCGACGTTGTGCTCGCCGCCGCGCATCAGCGCGAGTTCGACCTGATCCTGGATGTCTTCGATATGGAACGTACCGCCGTTCGGGCGGCTGCGCACGAGCGCGCGAACGACGTTGTGCGTCAGTTGCTCGACCTGCTCGCGTACGCGCGCCGATGCCGCGCCCTGCCCGCCATTGACGGCCAGGAAAGCCTTGGTCACCGCGATCGCGATCTTCGAGGGTTCGAACGACACCACGCTGCCGTTGCGGCGGATCACCTTGTAGTCGGCGAACGTGGCCTGCGGCGCGAGCGCCTTCGCGCCCTGTTCGGTCCCGCCGAGCGGACGGCTCGAGGCGCTCTCGTACTGGGACGTCGCGTTGTCGGTGGTTTGCATGTGCAAAGCTCCTGGTGTTGGATGGTGCGGAGAGAACCGCGGATTAAAACGAACGCTGCGCAATGCGGTGCGCGAGCGGTAAGAGGCGAGCGATGCGCCGGGGAAGCCGGTTCGGTCGATGCGCGACAACCCGGCCGGTCGTGTGCTTCGTCATGTGTACCCTGCCCCGTCGATGTTCGCTGCGCTGGTCGCGACGCCCGGACCGCCCGGCCTGACGCGCCGCCTTGAGAACCCTGTCCGCCGACGTTGCCCGCCGGCCGGTGCCGCTCGGGTTTTCCCCTGCGACACACACTATATCTAGTACAGAACCGCTCAACTGGCACCAAGTATAGTGGACATTCGGAGGACGTCCAAACGGATAATTTGCGATAGAGGTCTTGACATCGCTCACGCGCAGACACGGCAAGGCATTGGTCGGAGAAAAAACTTTCTCCGATCAAAAAACCCCGCGATCAGTGCTGACGGAAAGGAAAGTATTCGGCGGAAAAACCGGCATCGCTCGCGAAGCGTTGCCAATCGAAATGCGGGCCCGGGTCGGTCTTGCGGCCCGGCGCGACGTCCGAATGCCCGGCGAACGCATCGACCGGGTAGCGCGCGGCGAGCGCGCGCGAGAGCGCGGCGAGCACCGCGTATTGCGCATCGTCGAACGGCACGTCGTCGGCCCCCTCGAGCTCGATGCCGATCGAGAAGTCGTTGCAGCGCGTGCGGCCGAAGAACTCGGACGAGCCCGCATGCCATGCGCGCTCGTCGCACGACACGAACTGCACGAGCTCGCCGCCGCGACGGATCAGGAAATGGGCTGACACGCGCACGCCGCGCAGGTGGCTCTGGTAATAGGGGTGCGCATCGCAGTCGAGACGATTCAGGAACAGCGCCTCGATCGCGTCGCCGCCGAATTCGCCGGGCGGCAGGCTGATGTTGTGGACGACCACGAGCGTCGGCACCGCACCCGCGGGCCGCGCCTCGAAGTTCGGCGACGGCGCATGGCGCGCTTCGCGCACCCAGCCGTTCGCGTCGACCGACAACACCGGCGCGTCGCTCATCGGGCGTCGCGGCCGTTCACGCGCGCGGCGTGGCGCTGCGCATGCTCGGCGCTGCAGAAGTATTCGCCGCTCGCGGCGATGGCATCGCCCTTCGGCGCATGCACGCCGCACTCGGCGCAGCGCACCATCGGTTCGGGCAGCGAGCGTGCATCGCCGTTCGGGCGCGCGGCACCGGCGCCGGGCGCACCGCCGTTACCGGCGCCGCGACCGGCGCGCGCCTGCGCCTGTTCCTGCGCGTGGCGCAGCTTGCGCGCGAGCCACGAACCCGCGAAGAAGAGAAGAATCAGGAGAAGAATCTGTCGCATCGGAAACCTGCGGTCAAACCACGGAGCGGTGCAGCAGCACCTCGAAAACGAACCGGCTGCCGACATACGCGAGCAGCAGCGCGGCGAACGACACGAGCACCCAGCGCGCGGCCCCGCGGCCACGCCAGCCCGACGTCTTGCGGGCGACCAGCAGGCCGCCGAACATCAGCCACGACAGGATCGCGAACACCGTCTTGTGATCGAGCCGCAACGCGCGCGCGTCGACCTGCTCGCTGAACAGGATGCCCGACGCGAGCGTCAGCGTCAGCAGCACGAAGCCGGCGCCGATCAGGCGGAACAGCAGCTTCTCGAGCGTGAGCAGCGGCGGCAGCGTTTCGAGCCAGCTCGCGATCCAGCCCGTCGAGCCGTCGCGCCCGCCGCTCCTGAGCGACTGCAGACGCCGCTCGACCATCAGCATCAGGATCGCGTGCAGCGCGGCGATCGCGAAGAGGCCGTACGCGATGTTCGCGATCAGGAAATGCAGCTTGAACAGCGGCGCCGCGGCATAGGGCAGCACCCGCACGCCGCCGAATATCAGCGGCAGCAGCGACGCGCCGCACGCGAGCGGCAGCACCAGCAGGCGCAGGCTGTCGAGCGGGAAGAAGAAGCTCTCGATCCAGTAGATACCGGCGCCGAGCCAGAACATCGCGGACAGCGCGAACGCGAAGCCGAACACCATCGCGTCGTTCGGAAAGATCGTCATGTGCAGCAGCACGCCGTGCGCGACCAGCGCGGCGAACAGCAGCGCGCGGCCGGCCCCGCTCATCCCGGACGCGGCGGACGCCGGGACCGGCACGGCCGGCACGCTCGCGACGAGCGGCGTCGCACCCTGGCGGTGCGCACGCCAGCCTGCGACGGCGAGGCCGCCGTACAGGAATGCGGTGAGGGCATACAGTACAATATCCATGTTCGAAGTTTACACTAGGCCCCCTCCCCGCGACGGCTCCCTTTGTTCGGTTCCGCCGCGCCTTCGGGCCCCACTGTCCATCGCTCCCCATGCTCGACAATCTCACTCAACGGATGGCGCGCGTCGTCAAGACGCTGCGCGGCGAGGCCCGGCTCACCGAGGCGAATACGCAGGAGATGCTCCGCGAGGTGCGTCTCGCGCTGCTGGAAGCCGACGTGTCGCTGCCGGTCGTCCGCGAATTCATCGCCAAGGTCAAGGAAAAGGCGCTCGGCGAAGAGGTGATCAGCAGCCTGTCGCCGGGCCAGGCGCTCGTCGGCGTGGTCCAGAAGGAACTCACCGCCGTGATCGGCGGCGATTACGAAGGCAAGGCCGCCGAGCTGAACCTCGCGGTCACGCCGCCCGCGGTGATCCTGATGGCCGGCCTGCAGGGCGCGGGCAAGACCACGACCGCCGGCAAGCTCGCGAAGCTGCTGCGCGAGAAGTACAAGAAGAAGGTGCTGACCGTGTCGTGCGACGTGTATCGCCCGGCCGCGATCATGCAGCTGAAAACGGTGAGCGAACAGGTCGGCGCCGATTTCTTCCCGTCCACGCCGGACCAGAAGCCCGTCGACATCGCGCTCGCGGCCGTCGACTGGGCGAAGCGCCACTACCATGACGTGCTGATCGTCGACACGGCCGGCCGCCTCGGCATCGACGAGGCGATGATGCAGGAAATCGCCGCGCTGCACGGCGTGCTGAAGCCGGCCGAAACGCTGTTCGTCGTCGACGCGATGCTCGGCCAGGACGCGGTCAACACCGCGAAGGCGTTCAACGACACGCTGCCGCTCACTGGCGTCGTACTCACCAAGCTCGACGGCGACTCGCGCGGCGGCGCCGCGCTGTCGGTGCGGCACATCACGGGCAAGCCGATCAAGTTCGTCGGCGTCGCCGAGAAGCTCGACGGCCTCGAGGTGTTCCACCCCGACCGGATGGCGAACCGGATCCTCGGCATGGGCGACATCCTCGCGCTCGTCGAGGAGGCGCAGCGCGGCGTCGACGTCCAGGCCGCGCAGAAGCTCGCCGACAAGGTCAAGAAAGGCGGCGACTTCGACCTGAACGATTTCCGCGCGCAGATCTCGCAGATGAAGAACATGGGCGGCCTGTCGTCGCTGATGGACAAACTGCCCGCGCAGTTCCAGCAGGCGGCGGCCGGCGCCGACATGGGCCAGGCCGAGAAGTCGATCCGCCGGATGGAAGGCATCATCAGCTCGATGACGCCCGCCGAGCGCGCGAAACCCGAAATCATCAAGGCGACGCGCAAGCGCCGCATTGCAGCCGGCGCGGGCGTGCCGGTGCAGGAAGTCAACCGGATGCTGAACCAGTACGACCAGATGCGTACGATGATGAAGAAGCTGAAGGGCGGCAACATGCAGAAGATGATGCGCGGGCTGAAGGGCATGATGCCCGGCATGCGCTGATTTCGCCCGTCGGCCGGCGCGCGGGTTTTTGCCGTAGCGCGCGCCGGCCGTTCTGCTTCATCCTTATTTGTATACCGACTGCCCGCCAGAACACATGAACCGCGAAGAAGCCCTCCACATTTTCGACCACTCCGAAGAGATCGTCTCGGCCGACGCCGTCAACGCGTCGATCTCGAAGATGGCCGACGCGATCCGCGCCGAGATCGGCGACGCGTTCCCGCTCGTTCTCTCGGTGATGGGCGGCGCCGCGGTGTTTACCGGGATGCTGCTGCCGCATCTCGATTTCCCGCTCGAATTCGACTACATCCACCTGACCCGCTACCGCAACACGACGCAGGGCAGCCCGGAGATGCACTGGCGCGTCGCACCGCGCGAATCGGTGAAGGACCGCATCGTGCTCGTACTCGACGACATCCTCGACGAAGGCGAGACGATGGCCGCGATCCGCGACCGCATCCTCGACATGGGCGCGAAGCGCTTCATGTCCGCCGTGCTGTGCGAGAAGACGCTCACGAAGGCGAAACCGCTGCACCCCGACTTCTGCGGCTTCTCGGTGCCGGACCGCTACGTGTTCGGCTGCGGGATGGACGCGAAGGGCTACTGGCGCAACCTGCCGACGATCCGCGCGCTGACCGCGAACGTCTGATCGCCGCGCTGTCCGCCATATACCCGCCATATAAATAGAAAGCGGCGCGCCGGTTGCCCGGAGCGCCGCTTTTTTGTTTCCGCACCGCCTGCTTATAACTGGTGCACGAACGCGCGGATGCCGGCCAGCAGCATCTCGACCGAGATCGCGACGAGCACGAGCCCCATCAGCCGCTCGAACGCCGCGACCGTCCGCTCGCCGAGCCACTGCTGGATCCGTTCGGCCAGCACCAGCGTGATCGCGCAGACGAGCATCGTGACCGTCAGCGCGCCGACCCACTCGAGCATCTTGCCGGGCGCCTGCGACGTCATCAGCATCACCGTCGCGAGCGCGGACGGCCCCGCCAGCGCCGGAATCGCGAGCGGCACGATGAACGGCTCGCCGCCCGCGCGCGGATCGCTGCCCAGCGCGCCGTCCGGATGCGGGAAGATCATCCGCAGCGCGATCAGGAACAGCACGATCCCGCCGCCGAGCCGCAGCGACAGGTCGGTGAGGCTCATCATCCGCAGAAAGCGATCGCCGACCAGCATGAAGAACAGCAGGATCACGAACGCGATCCCTACTTCGCGCAGGATCAGCTTCACGCGCCGCTCGCGCGGCACATCCCGCATCGCCGAAATGAACAGCGGGATGTTGCCGAGCGGGTCCGTGATCAGCACGAGGAGCACGGTGGCGGACAGGAACGTGTATTCCATCGTGTCCCCGGTCGCCGCGCTCAGTGCGCGAGCGCGGCGCGGATCTTCTCGGCGACCGTCGCCGCGGCCGCGTCGGCCGGCAGCAGCGTCGCTTCGGCGTCGCGGCGGCCCTGGTATTCGACCTTGCCTTCCTTCAGGCCGCGCTCGCCGATCACGAGACGATGCGGCACGCCGATCAGCTCCCAGTCGGCGAACATCACGCCCGGGCGCTCGCCGCGATCGTCGAGGATCACGTCGATGCCGGCGGCGACGAGTTCCGCGTACAGCTTGTCGGCCGTCTCGCGCACCATGTCGCTGCGGTCGTAGCCCATCGGGCACAGCACGACCTCGAACGGCGCGATCGACTCGGGCCAGATGATGCCGCGGTCGTCGAAGTTCTGCTCGATCGCCGCACCGAGGATACGCGTGATGCCGACGCCGTAGCAGCCCATCAGCATCGGCTGCGGCTTGCCCGACTCGTCGAGGAACGTCGCGCCCATCGCTTCCGAGTACTTGGTGCCGAGCTGGAACACGTGGCCGACTTCGATGCCGCGGCAGATGTCGATCACGCCCTTGCCGTCCGGCGACGGATCGCCCTTCTTCACGTTGCGCACGTCGGCGACTTCCGGTTCCGGCAGGTCGCGGCCCCAGTTCACGCCCGCGATGTGATAGTCGACCTCGTTCGCGCCGACGACGAAGTCGCTCATGTTCGCGACCGTGCGGTCGGCGATCACCTTCACCGGCTTCTTCGTGCCGACCGGGCCGAGGTAGCCCGGCGGCGTGCCGAACCACTCGACGATTTCCTGCTCGGTCGCGAAGCGGTGGTTCTTCAGGCCCGGCAGCTTCGACACCTTGATCTCGTTCAGGTCGTGATCGCCGCGCAGCATCACGAGCCAGATGGTCGGCTCGGCGCCTTCATTGTCGGTCGCGAGCACGATCGACTTGATCGTGCGCTCGAGCGGGATCGACAGCAGTTCGGCGACGGCCTCGCACTTCGCCTTGCCGGGCGTCGCGACCTTTTCCATCGTTTCGGCCGGCGCCGCGCGCTCGGCAATCAGCGGCAGCGCTTCGGCCGCCTCGACGTTCGCCGCGAATTCGGACGTCGGGCAGTACGCGATCGCGTCCTCGCCGGTGTCGGCGATCACGTGAAATTCGTGCGAGAAGTTGCCACCGATCGAGCCGCTGTCGGCCGCCACCGCGCGGAACTCGAGGCCGAGGCGCGTGAAGATGCGCACGTACGCGTCGTACATCTTGCGGTACGACTCGTTCAGGCCCGCCGCATCCTTGTCGAACGAATACGCGTCCTTCATGATGAATTCGCGGCCGCGCATCACGCCGAAGCGCGGACGGATCTCGTCGCGGAACTTCGTCTGGATCTGGTAGAAGTTCACCGGCATCTGCCGGTAGCTCTTGATCTGGTTGCGCGCGATGTCGGTGACGACTTCCTCGTGCGTCGGCCCGATCACGAAATCGTTGTCCTTGCGGTCCTTGAAGCGCAGCAACTCGGGGCCGTACTGTTCCCAGCGGCCCGATTCCTGCCACAGCTCGGCCGGCTGCACGGCCGGCATCAGCAGCTCGATGGCGCCCGCCCGGTTCATTTCCTCGCGCACGATCGCCTCGACCTTGCGAATCGAACGCAGGCCGACCGGCAAATAGTTGTAGATGCCGCCGGCGACGCGACGGATCATGCCGGCGCGGACCATCAGCTTGTGGCTGACGATCTCTGCGTCGGCGGGTGCCTCTTTCAGGGTGCCGATAAAGAAACGGGAAGCTTTCATGCGGACGGTTCCAAAAACGGCGCCCCCAGGCGGGGCGCCCGAAAAAGTTTCAAGGTGAAAAAGCTGCGCGCGGCGAACAACGAGGGACGACGATGGCGCAGACGACGTAGCAGACTAATCAGGGACAATTCAGCCGGCGTACCCCGCGCGGATTCGCTCCGTCACGGTGCGCAGCGCCCGTTATCTGTTTATAATCAAAGCAATTTTAAAGGATTCGAAGGTGGTTGTATGCTGGATCGTGAAGGCTTTCGCCCGAACGTCGGCATCATCCTCTTGAACGCGCGCAACGAGGTGTTTTGGGGCAAGCGGCTCCGCGAGCATTCCTGGCAGTTTCCTCAAGGTGGGATCAAGTACGGCGAGACCCCCATGCAGGCGATGTACCGGGAACTGCACGAGGAAACGGGCCTGCATCCGGAACACGTCAAGATAATCGGCCGCACTCGCGACTGGTTGCGTTACGAGGTGCCTGACAAGTTCATCAAACGCGAAGTACGCGGTCATTACCGCGGCCAGAAGCAGATCTGGTTCCTGCTGCGGATGGTCGGACGCGATTGCGACATTTGCTTGCGCGCGACCGATCACCCGGAGTTCGATGCGTGGCGCTGGAACGAGTACTGGGTGCCGCTCGATGCGGTGATCGAGTTCAAGCGGGATGTCTATCAGTTGGCGCTGACGGAACTGTCGCGCTTCCTGCGCCGCCCGGCGCAGCGAGCCGAGAAGCCGCGCGGGCCGCGTGTGTCGCGCTATCCGCGCGTCATCGGCGCACAGGCCCAGACGCTGACGATTGTCGACGCATCGGTAGTCTGTTCGGAGGTCGAAGTGGAAGCGAGCACGCTCGACGAGATGCCGCCCCGCGTGATCGTCGGCAAATGACGAGTTGGACTGCATGACCGGGCGCGACCTTGGTGTCGCGCCCTTTTTTTACGAGGAATGCATATTGAAAGCGATTGCTCTCGCGCTCGCATCGATCGCCGCGATGGCCGCCCTGGCCGGTTGCGCGAACTCGAAAGCGCCGTCCAACAAGGATGACAGCGAGTTCGTGTACCTGCTCGACCGGCAGGGAACCTGGAAGGAAAACGCCGTCGACACGCTGCCGCCGCTACCGCAAACGGGCGATCTGCTGCCATTCAACGTGTCGCAGAACACGCCGCTCAAGTTCTTCGTCGATGCGAAGTCGCTCGACGTCGGCACCGACGGCGTCGTGCGCTACGCCGTCGTGATCACGAGCCCGGCCGGCGCGCGCAACGTGAACTACGAAGGCATCCGCTGCGACACCTACGAATGGCGCCAGTACGCCGGCCTGAACGCGGACCACAACGGCTGGGATCGCACCGTCGAGAACGACTGGCGGCGCATCGAGAACGGCGAGTTGAACGCCTACCACTCCGCGCTCTACCAGGACTACTTCTGCTCGAACAAGATGCCCCAGGGCTCCACCCGGCAGATCCTCGAAAACATCCGGTTCCACCGCACCGCGATGACGCAGCTGCGCTGACGGCGCGCGGGGGCCCGTCGCCCGCATCGCCCCGCTGCAACGAAAAGCCCGCGCGATGCGGGCTTTTTCATTTCGACGACGAAAACCGGCTGGCGATCACACCAGCACGAGGTTGTCGCGATGAATCAGTTCGGGCTCCAGCATGTAGCCGAGCACGGCCTCGATCTCGCCGCTCGGCTTGCGGTGAATCAGCTTCGTTTCCGCGCTGCTGTAGTTCGTGAGCCCGCGCGCCACCTCGCGCCCGTCCGGGCCGACACACGCGATCACCTCGCCGCGCGCGAACGCGCCCTGCACGTCGGTGACGCCGATCGGCAGCAGGCTCTTGCCGCCGGCCGTCAGCTTCTCGACCGCGCCGGCATCGATCACGACATGGCCGCGCACCTGCAGATGATCGGCCATCCATTGCTTGCGTGCCGCCATCCGCGCGGTCCGTGCGATCAGTTGCGTGCCGATCGCCTCGCCGGCCGCCAGACGCACGAGCACGTCGGACTCCCGGCCGCTTGCGATCACGGTATTCGCGCCGCTGTGTGCCGCCCGCTTCGCCGCGAGGATCTTCGTCAGCATTCCGCCGCGGCCAAGACTCGAACCGGCCCCGCCTGCCATCGCCTCGAGCTCCGGTGCGCCCGCGTTGGCCTCGCCGACGAGCGTCGCATTCGGGTCCTTGCGCGGATCGGCCGTGAACAGCCCCGACTGGTCGGTGAGGATGATCAGTGCATCGCCTTCGATCAGGTTCGCGACGAGCGCGCCGAGCGTGTCGTTGTCGCCGAACTTGATTTCGTCGGTGACGACCGTGTCGTTCTCGTTGATGATCGGCACGACGCCGAGCCGCAGCAGCGTGAGCAGCGTCGAACGCGCGTTCAGATAGCGCTCGCGATCCGCCAGGTCGGCGTGCGTGAGCAGGATCTGCGCGGTGCGGATGCCGTGCTCGGTAAAGCGGCTTTCGTAGACTTGCGCGAGCCCCATCTGGCCGACCGCGGCCGCGGCCTGCAACTCATCGATTTCCCGCGGCCGCTTGCTCCAGCCGAGCCGCTGCATGCCTTCGGCAATCGCGCCCGAACTGACGAGCACGACTTCCTTGCCCTGCGCACGCAGCGCAGCGATCTGGGCTGCCCAGCGGCCGATTGCAGCATGATCGAGCCCCTTGCCGTCGTTGGTCACGAGGCTGGAGCCCACCTTCACCACCAATCGCTTCGAATCCGCGATGATCGAACGCATCCTGCACTGTCTCCTGTATCTGATGCCCGCCACGGCCGGGCCCGATGGAACGCCAACGCCGGGCGGCACGCCCGGCGCGTCAGCGAACCGTTCAGGCGTCGTCGCCCGGCGCCGCACCACCCTTCGCCGACGGCGCCTCGCGGAAACGCACGTCCGCCGCGAGATCCTCCGCCTCCGCCGCGCGATGCGCGTCCGAATGTTCGGAGAGGTAGTCGTAGATCGCGTAGCACAGCGCTTCGCAGCCCTGGCCCGTCAGCGCCGAGATCTCGAACACGGGGCCGTCCCAGCCGAAGCGGTCGAGGAAATCCGCGACGCGCGCCTCGCGCTCGTCTTCCGGCACCATGTCCAGCTTGTTGAGCACGAGCCAGCGCGGCTTCTCGTAGAGCGCCTCGTCGTACTTGCGCAGTTCGCCGACGATCGCCGTCGCTTCCGCGACCGGATCGACGCTTTCGTCGAACGGCGCGAGATCGACCAGATGCAGCAGCACGCCGGTACGCTGCAGGTGGCGCAGGAATTGATGCCCGAGGCCCGCGCCTTCGGCCGCCCCTTCGATCAGCCCCGGGATATCGGCGATCACGAAGCTCTTGCTCGGCCCGACACGCACCACGCCGAGATTCGGCGCGAGCGTCGTGAACGGGTAGTCGGCGATCTTCGGCTTCGCGTTCGACACCGACGAGATGAAGGTCGACTTGCCCGCGTTCGGCATGCCGAGCAGGCCGACGTCGGCGAGCACCTTCAGCTCGAGCTTCAGCATGCGCCGCTCGCCCGGCTTGCCGTCCGTCTTCTGGCGCGGCGCGCGGTTCGTGCTCGATTTGAAATGCAGGTTGCCGAGGCCGCCGGCGCCGCCCTGCGCGAGCATCACCCGCTGGTCGTGCTCGGTCAGATCGGCGATCAGCTCGCCGGTATCCATGTCGCTGATGATCGTGCCAACCGGCATGCGCAGCGTGACATCGTCGCCACCCTTGCCGTAGCAATCCGAGCCGCGGCCGTTTTCGCCGTTGCGTGCGAGATGCTTCTTCGCGTAACGGTAGTCGATCAGCGTGTTGATGTTGCGGTCGGCGATCGCGTAAACGCTGCCGCCCCGGCCGCCGTCGCCGCCGTCCGGCCCGCCGAACGGGACGAATTTCTCGCGGCGCATCGACGCGCTGCCATCGCCTCCGTCGCCGGCGATGACTTCGATTCGTGCTTCGTCAATGAACTTCATTCGCCACTCCGCCCAGTATTTCCGCTATTGTGCCGCGCGCCGACACGCTTGAACAATCTGCCGTTCGGCCGATCGTACGCCGGTTGCGCGAGGGTCGCCGGCGCGCATTTGCGGCCGGCGACCCAATAAAAAAGGCCCCGCGAAGACTGCGGGGCCTTTCGGCTACGAAGCCCGTGGGTGCCTGACTCAGGCAGCCGCCGGGACGACGATGACCAGATGCTTCTTGTCCGCGCCCTTCGTCGCGAACTTGACGTGACCGTCGACCAGCGCGAACAGGGTGTGATCCTTGCCCATGCCGACGTTCTCGCCAGCGTGCATGCGCGTGCCGCGCTGACGCACGATGATGCCGCCAGCGTTGATTGCCTGGCCGCCGTACACTTTCACGCCGAGACGTTTCGACTCGGAGTCGCGGCCGTTCCGGGAAGAGCCGCCTGCCTTTTTGTGTGCCATCTGATTGCTCCTTTACCGAGGCGCTTACGCGTTGATCGCGTCGATGCGCAGCTCAGTGTAGTTCTGGCGGTGGCCGCCGTGCTTTTGGTAGTGCTTCCGGCGACGCATCTTGAAGATGGTGACCTTGGCATGACGACCGTGCGACACGACGGTGGCCTTGACGGAAGCCCCACTGACCAGCGGCGTACCGAACTTAATCGATTCGCCTTCGCCCACTGCGAGAACCTGGTCGAGCGTGATTTCAGCGTCAATGTCAGCCGGTATCTGTTCTACTTTGAGTTTTTCGCCAACGGCAACCTTGTACTGCTTGCCGCCGGTTTTTATGACCGCGTACATTGAGAACCTCACTCTGGATCCAATTTTTCCGCACACCACGCGCGGAAAACACGTGATTATACATGGGGTTAGCACCCAAGTCAAAGCCGATCGACGATTGCCGCGCGCGGGCCTCGGCCGGACGGCCAAAATCGCGCCACGGGTATGTCTGACAGACCGGCATATCGCGGATTCGACTTATAATCCGCCGCATCACCCAATTCCATCATCATGTCGTCGTCCACCGCCTCCCCCACCCTCAGCGCCGCCCACCTGCTCGCCCCGATCACCAGCGACATGGAGCAGGTGAATCGCGTTATCCGGCAAAGCCTCGCGTCCGACGTGCTGCTGATCAACCAGATCGCCGAGTACATCATCGGCGCGGGCGGCAAGCGGCTGCGTCCGGCGTTGCTGCTGCTCGTCGCCGGCGCGCTCGGCGAAACGTCGCACCAGCGGCACGTGCTGGCCGCCGTCGTCGAGTTCATCCATACGGCCACGCTGCTGCATGACGACGTCGTCGACGAATCCGAGCTGCGTCGCGGCCGCCAGACCGCCAATGCGCTGTTCGGCAACGCGGCGAGCGTGCTGGTAGGCGATTACCTCTACTCGCGCTCGTTCGAGATGATGGTCGGCGTCGGCAAGATGCGCGTGATGGAGATCCTGTCCGAAGCGACGACGATCATTTCGGAAGGCGAGGTGCTGCAACTCCTGAACATGCACGACGCGGACGTCGACGAGACGCGCTACATGCAGGTGATCCGCTACAAGACGGCGAAGCTGTTCGAGGCGTCGGCCCGCCTGGGCGCGGTGCTCGCGGGCGCCGACGCGCCGACCGAGGCCGCCGCCGCCGAATACGGCCGCCGGATCGGCACCGCATTCCAGATCATGGACGACTGGCTCGACTATGCGGGCACCGCCGAGGCGATGGGCAAGAATGCCGGCGACGACCTGCGCGAAGGCAAGCCGACGCTGCCGCTCATCTATCTGATCGAACGCGGCACGCCCGACCAGTCGGCGCTCGCCCGCGAGGCGATCGAACACGGCGGCACCGATCGCTTCGACACGATTTTCGAAGCGATCACGCGCTCGGGCGCGCTCGACCACACGCTCGAATGCGCACGCCAGGAAGCGCAGGCAGCGGCGGCGGCGATTGCCGCGTTCCCCGATTCGATCTACAAGGAAAGCCTGCTCGGGTTGTGTTCATACTCGACGTCGCGGCAGTCGTAAACACGCGGCGAACGGGAAGCGCCGCCTTGTCTCGAAAAATTTCTTCACCAAAGTATTCCCTTTTAGAAAAAACATCGTTATAGTTACGTTCTTGCTTGTGACGACGCAGCGATCTTCAAGAAGACGGCAAAGTCCGAAGAGCAAAAATCGGGGTGTAGCTTAGCCTGGTAGAGCGCTACGTTCGGGACGTAGAGGCCGGAGGTTCGAATCCTCTCACCCCGACCAGATTTAAAAAAACCGTGCACCTTGTGCACGGTTTTTTTTCGTCCGGCCGCCGCGGGCCCTCGTGTCGCGCGCGACACATCGCGGCCGCCGGCCTCTGCTATATTTGCCCCATCCCTGTCCTTCACTGCCCTTTCCAACGCGTGGACCAAATTCCCTTATGGGCGCAAATCGGCGCCGTCTTCCTGCTTCTCCTCTGTTCCAGCTTCTTTTCCATTTCCGAGACCGCGATGATGGCGCTCAATCGCCATCGGCTGAAGCATCTCGCCGGCCAGGGCGTGCTCGGCGCGAAAACCACGCAGGGGCTGCTCACGCGCACTGACTTGCTGCTCAGCGTGATCCTGATCGGCAACAACCTGTTCAACACGATCATTCCGGTCCTCACGACGTCGCTCGCGCTCCATACGTTCGGCCGCAACAACCTCGCGCTGTCGATCGCGACCGGCGTCGTCGCGTTCCTGATCATCGTGTTCGCGGAAATCGCGCCGAAGATCGTCGGCGCGACGTTCCCCGAGCGCATCGCGCTGCCCGCGAGCCTCGTGATCGCCCCGTTGATGCGCGTGTTCAAGCCGGTCGTCTGGTTCGTCAATGCGCTCGCGAACGGCGTGCTGTGGGTGCTGCGCATCAACACGAAGAAGGGCCGCGACCAGCGAATGTCAGCCGACGAGCTGCGCGCCATCGTGCTCGAATCGAGCAGTTTCATGCCGACCAAGCACCGCAGCATCCTGCTCAACCTGTTCGACCTCGAGAACATCACGGTCGACGACGTGATGGTGCCGCGCCGCCAGATCGAGTCGCTCAACTTCTACGCGCCGCTCGACGACATCCTGCATCAGCTCGAAACCTGCTATCACAACCGCCTGGTCGTCTACGAAGGCGACATCGACAAGGTGCTCGGCGTGCTGCACGTGCGCAAGACGCTCACCGGGCTGCACAACCAGGATTTCGACCGCGAGACGCTGCGCACGCTGCTCGCCGAGCCGTACTACGTGCCGTCGGGCACGCCGGTGGTCCAGCAGCTCCAGTTCTTCCAGGAAACGCGGCAGCGCACCGCGCTCGTCGTCAACGAGTACGGCGAGCTCGAAGGACTCGTCACGCCCGAGGACATCATCGAGGAGCTGATCGGCGAATTCACGACGTCGATGCCGCGCAGCGAACGCGCGGGCGGCTGGGACGAGAACGGTGAATGCATCGTGTCGGCCAGCATGCCGCTGCGCGAACTGAACCGCTGGCTGCACCTGAAACTGCCGACCGACGGGCCGAAGACGCTGAATGGGCTGGTGCTCGAGATCCTCGAGGAAATTCCGGAAGACGACGTGTGCCTGAAAATCGGCGACGTGATGCTCGAAGTGATGCGCAGCGACGATCAGGCGGTACGCACCGTCAAGCTCTTCAAGCCGCGCGGCACGCGCAGCGGGCGCGCCGCCTCCCGCTAGCCGAACGGCCGACTGCCGGCGCCGCCCGCGACGCGCGATCATCTGCGCATCACGGTCAACAGGCGGCCAGCGTGCCGGCTCACATGCACTTCCCTTCCTCCGGGGCGTCGCCGCACACGCAGTCGGCGCCCGCGCACGCCGCCGCGCCCCATGCACTCGATGCGGCCCAGCTCGACGATGCCCCCGCCGTACGGCTGCTGACGGACACGCTGCACGCGGCGCGCGTGCGCGACGCGTCGGACATCCACGTCGAGCCGTTCGAAGCCGGCTGGCGCATCCGTCTGCGCATCGACGGCGTACTGCATGAACATGCGCGACCGCCGCTGCACCTGCGCGATGCGCTCGTGACGCGGATCAAGGTGCTCTCGCGCATGGACATCGCCGAGCGGCGGCTTCCGCAGGACGGCCGGCTGCGCATCGCGATCGACGGCGGCACGCGCGGCGACTACCGCGTCAGTTCGCTGCCGACGCTGTTCGGCGAAAAGCTCGTGCTGCGGCGGCTCGAAACGCTGCCGCCCGATCTCACGCTTGCCAACCTCGGCTTCGACGCGCGGCAGGCCGCCGCGATGGAGGCCGCGATCCGCGCGCCGCATGGCCTCGTGCTCGTCACCGGCCCGACCGGCAGCGGCAAGACGCTGTCGCTCTACTGCGCGCTGCAGATGCTCGATCGCGACGCGCACAACGTCTGTACGGTCGAGGATCCCGCCGAGATCCAGCTCGACGGGATCAACCAGGTCGGCGTCGCCGACAAGGCCGGTCTCACGTTTGCGACCGCGCTGCGCGCGCTGTTGCGACAGGATCCCGACGTCATCATGGTCGGCGAGATTCGCGATGCGGAGACGGCCGATGTCGCGATCAAGGCCGCCCAGACAGGCCATCTCGTGCTGTCGACGCTGCATACGAACGACGCGCCGGCCGCCGTCGCGCGGCTGCTCGACATCGGCGTCGCGCCGTACAACCTCGCGGCCGCGCTGCACCTCGTCACCGCGCAGCGCCTCGTCCGGCGCCTGTGCGTCGCCTGCCGCGTGCATTCGGACGCATCGGCGCGCGCGCTGCGGGAAGCCGGCTGCGACCCGGCGGCGCTGGCAACCGGCTGGCGGCCGTTCGTCGCGCGCGGCTGTTCCGCCTGTCACGGAATCGGCTATCGCGGCCGCATCGGCCTGCATCAGACGATGCCGGTATCGCCCGGGCTGGCCGAGCGCATCGTCGCGCGGGCAAGCGTCCGCGAACTCGCGCAATGCGTGGCGGCCGAGGGCGTGCGTACCCTGCGCGACGCGGCATTCGCGCGCGTGCTGGACGGCACGACGAGCATCGCTGAAGCCGTCGCCGCCACGCCCGCGGCGTGAAGATGCGCACGCCACCGCGCGAAACCCGCTTTGCATGGCGCGGCCGCCATCGCGACGGCGCGCCGCGCCGCGGGATCGTCATCGCCTTCGACGCGGCGGCCGCGCGTGCCACGCTCGCGCGCGACGGCATCGCGGTACTGTCGCTCGACGTCCGCGGGCCGGCCCGCCCGCCGGCGGCCGGCGCCCGTGACATCACGTGCTTCACGCGCCAGCTCGCGAGCCTGTTGCAGGCCGGCCTGCCGCTTGCACCGTCGCTCGAGATGCTCGCGCGCACCCGCACGCGCGACGGCGTGCCGCGCATCGCCGCGGGGCTCGCCCGCGAGATCGTCGGCGGCCGGCGCTTCGCCGACGCACTCGCACGTTATCCCTCGCAGTTCGGTACGCTGTATCGTCAGTTGATCGAGGTCGGCGAGGCGTCCGGTTCGCTCGGCATCGTGCTGACGCGGGTCGCGGAACACCGCGAGCGCGCCGACGCGCAATGGCGCAAGCTGCGTGCCGCGCTCGCGTATCCGGCCGCCGTCATCCTGTTCGCGCTCGCGATCTCGGCAGCATTGATGGTGTGGGTCGTGCCGACCTTCCGGCAGATCTTCGACGGTTTCGGCGCCGCCCTGCCCGCACCGACCCGCGCGCTGCTCGCGCTGTCCTCCGCGCTGTCGGCGTGGGGCGGCGTGCTGCTGGCCGGCGCGGCCGCCACGGGGCTTGCCGCGCAGCACGCGCTTCGGCGCTCGTCCGCATTGCGCCATGCGCTCGCGCGACACCTGCTGCGCGCGCCGCTCGCGGGCAGCGCGCTGGAGCGGTTCGCCGCCGCACGCTGGTGCCGCTCGCTGGCGACCCTGCTCGGCGCCGGCGTGCCGCTCGCCGATGCGTTCGCCACGCTCGAGCGCACGGCCGGCCACCCGGTGTTCGCGCAGGCTACCGCGCACATCGCCGCACGCGTGTTGCGCGGCGTGCGCCTGGCCGATGCGATGCATTCGGCCGGCTGCTTTCCGGACGACGTCGTGCAACCGATCGCCGTCGCCGAGGAAACCGGTGCGCTCGACACGATGCTCGCCGACATCGCCGCGTTGTGCGAACGTCAGCTCGACGCGCGCCTCGATGCGCTCGCGGCGCTCGGCGAACCGTTGATCGTGATCGTCCTGGGCGCGCTCGTCGGCGGCCTCGTGATCGCGATGTACCTGCCCATCCTTCAGCTCGGCAACGTGGTGTAGCATCGCAACCGACTCTGTCGCCTTTTTGTCCCGAACCTTGATCCTCATGACGCCAGCGCTCCTGCCCGCCGTTTCCGATTCGCCCCAGAGCACGCTGCTCGCGCTGGCGATGCTGCCGCCCGCGCTGCAGTATGCGTTCGCGATCGTCATCGGCCTGTGCGTCGGCAGCTTCCTGAACGTGGTCGCGCACCGGCTGCCCGTGATGATGCAGCGTGCGTGGCAGGCCGAAATCGCCGAAGCGACGGGCACCGAGCCCCCGCCGCCCGACGACGGTTATCCGCCGCGCTACGATCTGTGGCGCCCGCGCAGCGCCTGCCCGCATTGCGGCCACGTGTTGCGCGCCTGGGAGAACATCCCGCTCGTCAGCTACCTGGTGCTGCGCGGGCGCTGCCGGCGCTGCGGCCATGCGATCGGCATCCGCTATGTGCTCGTCGAACTCGCGTGCGCGCTGCTCGCCGCCGTCTCGCTCGCGGCGTTCGGCCCGACCGTCGCCGCGCTTGCCGCGTTCGCGCTGTGCGCGGCGCTGCTCGCGATGAGCGCGATCGACATCCGCACCGGCTACCTGCCCGATTCGATGACGCTGCCGCTGCTGTGGGCCGGGCTCGCGCTCAACCTCGGCGGCACCTTCACGTCGCTGCGCTCGGCCGTGATCGGCGCGATGGCCGGCTACCTGTTCCTGTGGTCGATCTACTGGCTGTTCAAATGGCTGCGCGGCATCGAGGGCATCGGTTTCGGCGACCTGAAGCTGCTGGCCGCGCTCGGCGCATGGATGGGCTGGGCCGCGCTGCCGCAGGTCGTGCTGTTCGCGGCGGTGACCGGCGCGATCGTCGGGCTCGTCGCGACCTGGCGCGGCCGCATGCGCTTCGAGGAGCCGATTCCGTTCGGCCCGTTCCTCGCGGCCGGCGGCGTCGCCACGCTGTTTTTCGGCACCCCTTTCTATGCGGCGCTCGGAGGCTGACATGTTTTCAGTAGGACTCACGGGCGGCATCGGCAGCGGCAAGACGACCGTTGCCGACCTGTTCGGCGCCCGCGGCGCATCGCTCGTCGATACCGACCTGATCGCCCACCGCATCACCGCGCCGGGCGGTCTCGCGATGCCGGCGATCGAGCAGGCTTTCGGCCGCGGCTTCGTGGCCGCCGACGGCTCGCTCGATCGCGCGAAGATGCGCACGCTGATCTTCAGCGACGACGACGCGCGCCGGCGCCTCGAAGCGATCACGCATCCGCTGATCCGCGCGGAGACCGACCGCGAGGCGCGCGAGGCGCGGGGCCCGTACGTGATGTTCGTCGTGCCGCTGCTCGTCGAGTCGGGCACCTGGAAGGCGCGCAGCGATCGCGTGCTCGTCGTCGACTGCCCGGTCGAAACGCAGATCGCGCGCGTGATGCGGCGCAACGGCTTCACGCGCGAACAGGTCGAAGCGATCATCGCGCGACAGGCCACGCGCGAGGCCCGCCTCGCGGCGGCCGACGACGTGATCGTCAACGACGCGGTCACGCCCGACGCGCTCGCCGCGCAGGTCGATGCACTGCACCAACGCTACGTCGAATTCGCGGCCGCGCACTGAGCATCGCATGCAATCCTGATGGTGTACGAAATTGGCGCGTTGCTAGGGTAGAGAGGGGGCATTAGAATGTCCTTCATTGTTTCAATCCCTACCCAAGAGGCGAGCGCGCTTGATTCTTTACGAGTATCCGTTCAACGAGCGAATTCGCACGCTGTTGCGTCTCGAAGATCTGTTCGAGCGCTTCGCGTTCTTTTTGGCTCAGGAGGACCCGCGTGAGCACCACGTCGCGCTGACGACGCTGTTCGAAATCGCCGAGGTGACGGGCCGCGCGGACCTGAAATCGGATCTGATGAAGGAGCTCGAACGCCAACGCCAGACGCTCGCCCCCTTTCGCGGCAATCCGGGCATCGAGCAGAACGCGCTCGAAGCCGTACTCGGCGAAATCGAGCAGACGCTCGCGAATCTCGCGCAGATGCAGGGCAAGACCGGCCAGCACCTCGTCGACAACGAGTGGCTTGCCAGCATCCGCAGCCGCGCGGTGATCCCGGGCGGTACGTGCAAGTTCGACCTGCCGTCGTACTACGCGTGGCAGCAATGGCCGGCCGAGCAGCGGCGCCAGGACATCGCGAAGTGGATCCTGCCGTTGCTGCCGTTGCGCGACGCAGCGGCGATCGTGCTGCGGCTCGCGCGCGAATCGGGTCAGGCGTCGAAGGTCATGGCGATGCAGGGCAGCTACCAGCAGATGCTGTCCGGGCGCAGCTATCAGTTGATGCAGGTGCGGGTGTCGCCGGAACTGCGCGTGATTCCCGAGGCGAGCGCCAACAAATACATGCTGTGGGTGCGGTTCACGATGCAGGACGGCGACGTGCGGCCGCGCGCGGTGGACATCGACGTGCCGTTCCATCTGACCCTGTGTAATCTGTAACGGCCGCGTGCCGGTTCAACGCTTTCGTATGACTACCGTCGTGAAATGTCCTTCGTGCGGCGCAGAAGTGCGCTGGACGCCTGAAAACAAGTTCCGTCCCTTCTGTTCGGCCCGCTGCAAGCAGCTCGACCTCGGCGCATGGGCCGCGGAAAAGTATCGGATCGGCGGTTCTTCCGACGAGGGCCCGTCATCGGAAGAAGACGGCACGGACAATCGCCGCGACAGTTGAGCGGCGCGCGGCGCCGTCCGCCAATATGGCCTGCGTTTCAGGCAGGCCGCCGCGGCGTCACTGCGACGCCGCTTCCTTCTCGAGCAGTTCGAGCACCGGCAGCGCCGCCGGCAACAGCGGCGCGACCTCGACCGGCAGTTGCTGCCACACGAACGCCTGTCCTTCCTTGCTGTGCGGCTCGCCCGTCCAGCCCGTCACCTTGCAGAAATAGAGCCGCACATACGCGTGCGGATAATCGTGCTCGAGCGTGTGCCAGCGGTGGCTGGCCGTGACTTCGATGCCGAGTTCCTCGTGCAGCTCGCGCGCCAGTGCGTCCTCGACGCTTTCGCCGGCCTCCAGCTTGCCGCCCGGGAACTCCCAGTAACCTTCATACGGCTTGCCCTGCAGGCGTTGCGCGAGCAGATACCTGCCGTCCGGCTGCACCATCACGCCGACCGCGACTTCGGTCACCTTGCGGCCGTCCGGCGCCCGCACGGCGCCTTGTGCCTGATCCGCGCTCATGCCTGCTCCTTGCGGCCCGACCAGTCTCGCGCGAACTGCCACGCGACGCGGCCCGAGCGCGAGCCGCGCTCGAGCGCCCATACGAGCGCGTCGCCGCGCGCGGTCTCGATCTCCGCATCCGGACAGCCGAAGTGACGCAGCCAGTGCGCGACGATGTCGAGGTAGTCGTCCTGCTTGAACGGATAGAAGCTGACCCACAGGCCGAAACGCTCCGACAGCGAGATCTTCTCCTCGACGACTTCGCCGGGGTGAATCTCGCCGTCCGGCAGATGCTTGTACGACTCGTTGTCGCTCATGTACTCGGGCAGCAGGTGACGGCGGTTCGACGTCGCGTAGATCAGCACGTTGTCCGATTGCGCGGCGATCGAGCCGTCGAGCGCGACCTTCAGCGCCTTGTAGCCCGATTCGCCGTCCTCGAACGACAAGTCGTCGCAAAACACGATGAACCGCTCCGGACGCTGCGAGATCAGGTCGACGATGTCGCCGAGATCGTGCAGGTCGTCCTTGTCCACTTCGATCAGGCGCAGCCCGTCGTTCGCGTACGCATTCAGGCACGCCTTGATCAGCGACGACTTGCCGGTACCGCGTGCGCCGGTCAGCAGCACGTTGTTGGCCGGCTTGCGCTGCACGAACTGGCGCGTGTTCTGGTCGATCAGCGCTTTCTGGCGGTCGATGTTGTGCAGGTCGCCGAGCGTGATCGACGACACGGCCGGCACCGGCTGCAGGTAACCGCGCCCCTGGCGCTTGCGCCAGCGGAACGCGTGCGCCGCGTTCCAGTCGATGGCCGCCGGCGCGGGCGGCAGCATCCCTTCGAGACGGCCGAGCAGCGCTTCAGCGCGTGTCAGAAACTGTTCAAGCTTGTCCATGTCGTTCGAGCGCTCCCGATCAGGAGCGGTAATCCGCGTTGATGCTCACGTAATCGTGCGACAGGTCGCACGTCCAGACGGTGGCCTGCGCATCGCCGCGCCCCAGCAGCACGCGGATCGTGATCTCGCTCTGCTTCATCACGCGCTGGCCGTCTTCTTCCTGGTAGGCCGGATTGCGGCCGCCCGCCTTCGCGACCAGCACGTCGTCGAGATAAAGATCGATCTTGCCGACGTCGAGATCCGCGACGCCCGCATAGCCGATCGCCGCGAGAATCCGGCCGAGGTTGGGGTCGGATGCGTAGAAGGCCGTCTTCACGAGCGGCGAATGGCCGATCGCGTACGCGATCTGGCGGCATTCGGCGACGCTCCTGCCGCCTTCGACCTGCACCGTCATGAACTTCGTCGCGCCTTCGCCGTCGCGCACGATCAGTTGCGACAGCACCTGCGCGACTTCCGTCACCGCGTCGCGCAGCGCCGCATAGGCGGGCGAATCGGTCGACGTGATCGCCGGCAGCGTGCTCTTGCCCGACGCGATCAGGATGAACGAGTCGTTCGTGGACGTGTCGCCGTCGATCGTGATGCAGTTGAACGAGCGGTCGGCGACTTCCTTCACGAGCGTGTCGAGCACCGGCTGCGCGACGTTCGCATCGAACGCGAGGAAGCCGAGCATCGTCGCCATGTTCGGCTTGATCATGCCCGCGCCCTTGCTGATGCCCGTCAGCGTGACCGTGTGGCCGTCGATCGTCACCTGGCGCGACGTCGCCTTCGGCAGCGTGTCGGTCGTCATGATCGCCTGCGCGGCGTCGAACCAGTTCGCGGCCTTGCGGTTCGCGAGGGCGGCCGGCAGGCCGGCCTTCAGGCGATCGATCGGCAGCGGCTCGAGGATCACGCCGGTCGAGAACGGCAGCACCTGCGCCGGCTCGATGCCGGCCAGACGCGCGAGTTCCGTGCAGGTTTCGCGTGCGTTCACGAGGCCCGGCTCGCCGGTGCCCGCGTTCGCATTGCCCGTATTCACGACCAGCGCGCGAATGTCCGCGCCGCCGGCACGCACCTTCGCCAGGTGCTCGCGGCAGACGGTGACCGGCGCTGCGCAGAAACGGTTTTCGGTGAACACGCCCGCGACCGTCGCGCCTTCATCGACGGAGATGACCAGCACGTCCTTGCGATTCGGCTTGCGGATGTTCGCTTCCGCCCAGCCGAGCGTGACGCCGGCGACGGGATGGAGTTGGGCGGGATCGATCGACGGAAAATTGACAGCCATGGGGCACACCTGCCGGATGGAAAATGCCGGCACGTGCCGGCATCGATTGGAAGAACCGGCGGCCGCACGCGCGGGCCGCCACAACTCACGTCACTGACTGGAAGCTGCGAACGACGCGGCGCGCGTGATGCGCGCCGCCGCCGATCATGACAGCTTCCCGTGACATTGCTTGTACTTCTTGCCGCTGCCGCACGGGCACGGATCGTTGCGGCCGACCTTCGGCATTTCGCCGCCGGGCCCGCTGTGCGTCATCGCGCTGCCGACCATGTCGGCCGTCGCCGTGGCCGCCGCGGCTGCCGTGACGTTCGCCACCGGCGCGCCGGCATCCGCGTAATCGGCATGCTGGTATTCGACGTTCTCGAGATGACCGCTGCGCTCCTCGATCTGCTCGGCGGCTTCCTCGAGCTGCTCCGGCGACTGGATCTGCACGTTCATCACGATGCGCGTGACTTCCTGCTTGATCGCGTCGAGCATCGCGGCGAACAGTTCGAACGCCTCGCGCTTGTACTCCTGCTTCGGGTTCTTCTGCGCGTAGCCGCGCAGATGAATACCCTGGCGCAGGTGGTCGAGCGCCGCGAGGTGCTCGCGCCACAGGCGGTCGACCGTCTGCAGCATCACCGAGCGCTCGAACGCGCTGAACGATTCGCGGCCGACCATCGCGACCTTCGCCTCGTACTGCTCGTCGGCGGCCGTCGTCACGGCGTCGAGGATCTCGTCGGCCGTGATCGACGACGACTCGTTCACCATTTCCTGGATCGCGAGATCGAGCTGCCAGTCGTTGCGCAGCGCTTCCTCGAGCTCCGGCACGTCCCACTGCTCCTCGATGCTGCCTTCCGGCACGAACTGGCGGACGACTTCGGTGATCACCCCGTGACGCATCGCGGTGATCGTCTCGGTGATGTCGTGCGCTTCGAGCAGTTCGTTGCGCTGCTGGTAGATCACCTTGCGCTGGTCGTTCGACACGTCGTCGTATTCGAGCAGCTGCTTGCGGATGTCGAAGTTGCGCGCCTCGACCTTGCGCTGCGCCGATTCGATCGACCGCGTGACGATGCCGGCCTCGATCGCCTCGCCTTCCGGCATCTTCAGGCGATCCATGATCGAGCGCACGCGGTCGCCCGCGAAAATGCGCAGCAGCGGATCGTCGAGCGACAGGTAGAAGCGCGACGAGCCGGGGTCGCCCTGACGGCCCGCACGGCCGCGCAGCTGGTTGTCGATCCGGCGCGATTCGTGGCGCTCGGTGCCGATGATGTGCAGGCCGCCCGCGGCCTTCACCTCCTCGTGCAGCGTTTCCCACTCGTCGTGAAGCTGCTTGATGCGGCGTGCCTTCTCGTCGGCCGGAATCGAATCGTCGGCCTCGATGAACGCCGCCTGCTTCTCCGCGTTGCCGCCGAGCACGATGTCGGTACCGCGGCCGGCCATGTTGGTCGCGATCGTGATGCGCTTCGGACGGCCGGCTTCCGCGACGATCGCCGCTTCACGCTCGTGCTGCTTCGCGTTCAGCACTTCGTGCGGCAGCCCCGCCTGCTTCAGCAGGTGCGACAGCAGTTCGGAGTTCTCGATCGACGTCGTGCCGACCAGCACCGGCTGGCCGCGCTCGTAGCAGTCGCGAATGTCGCGGATCACCGCGTCGTAGCGCTCCTTGGCCGTCTTGTAGATCTGGTCCTGCTTGTCGATCCGCTTCGGCGGGCGGTTGGTCGGGATCACGACCGTCTCGAGGCCGTAGATCTCGTTGAATTCGTACGCTTCGGTGTCCGCGGTACCGGTCATGCCGGCCAGCTTCGCGTACATCCGGAAGTAGTTCTGGAACGTGATCGACGCGAGCGTCTGGTTCTCGCTCTGGATCTTCACGTGCTCCTTCGCCTCGACCGCCTGGTGCAGGCCGTCGGACCAGCGGCGGCCGGCCATCAGGCGGCCCGTGAATTCGTCGACGATCACCACTTCGCCGTTCTGCACGACGTAGTGCTGATCCTTGTGGAACAACGTGTGGGCGCGCAGCGCCGCGTACACGTGGTGCATCAGCGTGATGTTCTGCGGCGCGTACAGGCTCTCGCCCTCGCCGATCAGGCCCCATTCGGCGAGCAGGCGCTCGGCCTTCTCGTGGCCCGATTCCGTCAGGAACACCTGGCGCGACTTTTCGTCGAGCGTGTAGTCACCCGGCTTCTCGACGCCCGTGCCGTCGGCCTTCTCTTCGCCGATCTGGCGCTCGAGCAGCGGCGGCAGTGCGTTCATCCGCACGTACAGCTCGGTGTGATCCTCGGCCTGACCCGAAATGATCAGGGGCGTACGCGCTTCGTCGATCAGGATCGAGTCCACTTCGTCGACGACGGCAAAATTCAGCGCCCGCTGCACGCGCGCGTCGGTCTCGTAGACCATGTTGTCGCGCAGGTAGTCGAAGCCGAATTCGTTGTTCGTGCCGTACGTGATGTCCGCCGCGTACGCCTGCTGCTTCTGGTCGTGCTCCATGCCGGACAGGTTGATGCCGACCGACAGACCGAGGAAGTTGTAGAGGCGCGCCATCCACTCGGCATCGCGCTGCGCGAGGTAGTCGTTGACGGTCACGACGTGCACGCCGCGGCCGGCCAGCGCATTCAGGTACACGGGCAGCGTCGCGACGAGCGTCTTGCCCTCGCCGGTGCGCATTTCCGCGATCTTGCCGTAGTGGAGCACCATGCCGCCGATCAGCTGCACGTCGAAGTGGCGCATCTTCAGCACGCGGCGGCTTGCCTCGCGACAGACCGCGAACGCTTCGGGCAGCAGCTTGTCGAGCGACTCGCCGGCCGCGACCCGCTGGCGGAATTCGTCCGTCTTGCCGCGCAACTGGTCGTCCGTCAGCTTCTCGATCTGCGTTTCGAGCGCATTGATCGTCGCGACGGTCTTTTGGTATTGCTTGACGAGCCGCTGGTTGCGGCTGCCAAAAATTTTCTGGAGAAAACCGGTTGTCATCGGATCGGATCCTGCGTCGCAGCACTGGCGCCCGGCGCGTGTTGCGCGCCCCGGCGCCCGAGCCTCGGCGGCTTAGCGAATTAGTGGACTCAAACGTCGAATTTTAGCACGCGGGGACGCATGCGCCCGCGTCCCGGCCGGACGGCCATCGCGCGCCGGGGCCGGGCGGACAGGGGCGAAAGCCGCGCGTGCACGAGCCGGCGCGAGTACAATCGGCTGCAACCTCCGCGCGCGTGCGCGCTCGAAGAAAGCCTCGATGAACCGATTTTCCAAGCGTTTCGGCCCGCTCGCCGCCTATCGTCCGCAACCCGTGTCGGAAGTGCTCGGCCGCACCGACGCGTTCGCGGCGTTGCGCGCCGGCGTCGAGCAGATCGCGTCGCTGCAGCGCGACCTCGGCGCGTGCCTGCCCGATTATCTGGCGAATCACGTCGAACCGGGCTTCATCAAGGACGGCACCCTGACCCTCTTTGCCGCACACAATGCGCTGGCAGCACGGCTGCGGCAGGTCGAAATGCGGCTGCTCGGCGATCTCCAGAAGCGCGGCTGGCCGGTGACGACGCTGCGGGTGCGCGTGCGGCCGAAGGACGCGCCCGAACCGCCACATGTGAAGCAGGCGCGGATGACCTCGGCCGGCGCCGCCGCGTTGCGCGACCTCGCCGATCACCTCGAACCGTCGCCGCTGCAGGCGGCGCTCGCGCGGATGGCGGCACGGCACGGCGCGAAGCCGCGTTGATCGCCAGGGCCGCAGGCGGCGGCCAGCCAATAAAAAAGCGACCCGAGGGTCGCTTTTTTATCGCTTGCGCTGAACGCCGCTCACGCGAAGGCCGTCTGCGCGTCGAACGCGAACCCCTTCGGCGCCGCCTGCGGATCGTCGAACGTCACGATCTCGTACGCGTCTTCGTGCGCGAGCAGCTCGCGCAGCAACGCGTTGTTCAGCCCGTGGCCCGACTTGTACGCGGTGTACGACGCCAGCAGCGGGTGGCCGATCACGTACAGGTCGCCGATCGCGTCGAGCATCTTGTGCTTCACGAACTCGTCGTCGTAGCGCAGCCCGTCATTGTTCAGGATCCGGTACTCGTCGAGCACGATCGCGTTGTCCATGCTGCCGCCGCGGGCGAGACCCAGCTCGCGCATCATTTCGACTTCATGGGCAAAACCGAACGTGCGCGCGCGCGCGATCTCGCGTACGTACGACGTATTCGCGAAATCGACCTCCAACTCCTGGCCGGTCTTGTCGACGGCCGGGTGACGGAAGTCGATCGTGAACTTCAGCTTGAAACCGAAATACGGATCGAGACGCGCGAACTTGTCGCCATCGCGAATTTCGACCGGCTTCTTCACCTGGATGAAGCGCTTCGGCGCGTTCTGCTCTTCGATGCCGGCGGATTGAATCAGGAACACGAAGGACGCGGCGCTGCCGTCCATGATCGGGATTTCCTCGGCCGTCACGTCGACATACAGGTTGTCGATGCCGAGGCCGGCGCACGCCGACATCAAGTGCTCGACCGTCGACACGCGCGCGCCATCCTTCTGCAGCACCGACGCGAGCCGCGTGTCGCCGATCGACATCGCGGAGGCCGGAATATCGACGGGCGTGGGCAGGTCGACGCGCGAGAACACGATACCCGTGCCCGGCGCGGCCGGACGGAGCGTCAGTTCGACCTTGCGGCCCGAGTGGAGACCGATACCGACGGTCTTCACGATGGATTTGATGGTGCGCTGCTTCAACATGGTCTTCTTCGTCTTGATTGAGGATATCAATCAGGAGTTATATTCGATAGGCGCGATTATAGCGTAATTCCCAATTCAACGCTGTCTGAAACTGCGTATCAATCTGTTTCGACTGTTTACCCGCGCCGATACGGGACGGGCCGATGCCCGGAACGGAGGCGTTTCCGGTCATCGACCCGTGTTACAACTGCCCTGAGGCCGGCGAGCAGCGTTGCCGGAAGGCAACGGCGCGCCGCACGATCAGGACGTCAACGTCGCGAGCACACTCGCCGCATCGCTCACTTCGAATTTGCCCGGCGCCTCGACGGCCAGCGTCTTGACCACACCGCCGTCGATCACCATCGCGTAGCGCAGGGAACGAATTCCCATGCCACGCGCGGACAAATCCTGCGTCAGCCCCAGCGCATGAGTGAAAGCCGCGCTGCCGTCCGCCATCATGCGCACCTTGCCCGCGGTGTGCAGATCACGTCCCCATGCGCCCATCACGAATGCGTCGTTGACGGACACGCACCAGATCTCGTCGATACCCGCCGCGCGCAGTTGCTCGGCGTGCTCGACGTAGCCCGGCACATGCTGCGCCGAGCAGGTCGGCGTGAACGCGCCCGGCAATCCGAAGATCACCACCCGCTTTCCCGCAACCTGGTCGCGCACGCTGAAGGCATTCGGCCCCAGCGTGCACCCTTCGCGCGCGTCGTCGACGAACTCGAACAATTGCGCGTCGGGCAGCGCGTCGCCCACTTGAATCATGGCTGGTCCCTCATAGCGATACGGTTTTTCAGCGTGTCGCGGACAGCACGGCCCATCCCGCTCCGCTCAAGCGAAGAGGGCACCTTTCCCGGCCCGGCGTCGCATCCGACGCGGCCTGTCGTGGTCCGTGGCATCCGTCACGCCGGCGATACCGCGGCGGTGTCGCCGCGGCTTCGCCTGTGTTTGCGTCAGTCAGCCTGCTTGCGCAGGAAAGCCGGGATGTCGTACGTGTCGACCCCCTTCTCCTGCAGCGCCTGCACGTGCGATGCCGCGGTTTCGCGCGAGTTGCGCCACACCGCCGGCGTATCGAGCGCGCCGTAGTCGGCCGTGCTGACGTGATGCGCCGGCGCATAGCCGTGCGACACCGCGCTGACCGGCTGGTTGTCCGTACCCGTGCGCAGCAGCGTCATCGGTGCCGACTGCTGCTTCTTCGCCGCACGGCCCAGACCCGTCGCCACGACCGTCACGCGCAACGCATCGCCCATCGCGTCGTCGTACACCGCACCGAAGATCACCGTCGCATCTTCCGCCGCGTAGCTCTTGATCGTGTTCATCACTTCGCGCGTTTCCGACAGGCGCAGCGAACGGCTCGACGTGATGTTGACCAGCACGCCGCGCGCGCCCGACAGATCGACGCCTTCGAGCAGCGGGCTCGCCACGGCCTGTTCCGCCGCGAGGCGCGCGCGATCGACGCCGGCGACCGTCGCCGTGCCCATCATCGCCTTGCCCTGCTCGCCCATCACCGTCTTCACGTCCTCGAAGTCGACGTTCACGAGGCCGTCGACGTTGATGATTTCCGCGATACCCGCCACCGCGTTGTTCAACACGTCGTCCGCGCACTGGAAGCACTTGTCCATCTCGGCGTCGTCGCCCATCACGTCGAACAGCTTGTCGTTCAGCACGACGATCAGCGAGTCGACGTGATCCTCCAGTTGCTGCGAGCCTGCTTCGGCGACGCGCATGCGCTTGCCGCCTTCGAACTCGAACGGCTTGCTGACGACACCGACCGTCAGAATGCCCATCTCCTTCGCGATCTGCGCGACCACCGGCGCCGCGCCCGTGCCCGTGCCGCCACCCATGCCGGCCGTGATGAACACCATGTGCGCGCCGCGCAGTGCGTCGGCGATGCGCTCACGCGCCTCTTCCGCTGCCGCACGGCCCATTTCCGGCTTCGCACCGGCGCCAAGACCCGTGTTGCCGAGCTGGATCACCGACGATGCGCGCGAACGCGACAGCGCCTGGGCGTCCGTGTTCATCACGATGAAATCGACGCCCTGCACGCCGCGGTTGATCATGTGCTGGACGGCATTGCCGCCAGCGCCGCCAACGCCGACCACCTTGATGATGGTGCCGTTGGTCTCGGTTTCCAGCATTTCGAATTCCATGTTGCCTCCGTCAAGAGAATGACTGCTACTCGGCCGTTATTCGGCAGGAGATCGGGCAACCCCCTGTCGCGCGCCAGCCGCCGGCACCAGCGCGAATTTCGATTCGGTTCGACTCGTCAGAAGTTGCTCAGGAACCATTCCTTCATCCGCGAGAACACCTGCCCCGCGTTGCCGGACTGCACGGCGACCTTGCGGCCGCGCATGCGCTGCGCACTGCCTTCGACGAGCAACCCCATCGCCGTCGAGTAGCGCGGATTGCGCACGACGTCGGAGAGGCCGCCTGCATATTCCGGCGCGCCGATGCGCACCGGTTTCAGGAAAATGTCTTCGCCGAGCTCGACCATGCCCGGCATCATCGAAGCGCCGCCGGTAATGACCACGCCGGAGCTCAGGAGTTCTTCGTAACCCGACTCGCGCACGACCTGCTGCACGAGCGAGAACAGTTCCTCGACGCGCGGCTCGATCACGGCCGCGAGCGCCTGGCGCGACAGCGTGCGCGGGCCGCGTTCGCCGAGGCCCGGCACTTCGACCATTTCGTCCGGATCGGCGAGCGCCTGCTTCGCGATCCCGTAGCCGACCTTGATGTCTTCCGCATCCGGCGTCGGCGTGCGCAGCGCCATCGCGATGTCGCTCGTGATCTGGTCGCCGGCGATCGGAATCACCGCCGTGTGGCGGATCGCGCCTTCGGCGAAGATCGCGATGTCCGTCGTGCCGCCGCCGATGTCGACCAGCACCACGCCGAGATCCTTCTCGTCTTCCGTCAGCACCGCCAGCGACGACGCGAGCGGCTGCAGGATCAGGTCGTTCACTTCCAGCCCGCAGCGGCGCACGCACTTGACGATGTTCTGCGCGGCGCTCACCGCGCCCGTCACGATGTGCACCTTCACTTCCAGCCGGATGCCGCTCATCCCGATCGGCTCGCGCACGTCTTCCTGGCCGTCGATGATGAATTCCTGCGTGAGGATGTGCAGCACCTGCTGGTCGGTCGGGATGTTGATCGCCTTCGCGGTCTCGATCACGCGCGCGACGTCCGTCTGCGTGACCTCCTTGTCCTTGATCGCGACCATCCCGCTCGAGTTGAAGCTGCGGATGTGGCTGCCCGCGATCCCCGTAAACACGTTGGTGATCTTGCAGTCGGCCATCAGCTCGGCTTCCTCGAGCGCGCGCTGGATCGACTGCACGGTGGCCTCGATGTTGACCACCACACCTTTCTTCAGACCCTTCGACTCGCTCTGGCCGAGACCGATCACCTCGTAGTGGCCCTCGCCCTTCAGCTCGGCGACGATGGCCACTACCTTCGACGTGCCGATGTCGAGGGAAACCAGCAGATCCTTGTAGTCTTTGCTCATAAAGTGCTCTTGCGTGTGATCTCTCGTTACTTCTTGCGCTTGTCGGTATCGGTCAGGAACCGCATGCCCGCCGCGCGAATCGCGAATCCGTTCGGATAACGCAGATCCGCGTACTCGATGTCGTTGCCCCAACGCTCCGTGACGGCCGGCCACGCGGCCACCAGGCGCTGGCTCCGGTCATGCAGCGTGTCGCTGTTGCGTTCCTTGCCCAGCTCGACCTGCATGCCGTTCGACAGCTTCACCGTCCACGCGTACCGCGCCGACAGCGTCACTTCTTCCGGCGCCGCCTTCAGCGGCGCAAACCATTTCCCGAAGTCGCGATACCGCGTGACGACTTCCTTCGCACTGCCTTCCGGGCCGTCGAACGCCGGCAGTTCCTGCTCCAGCTCGCCCTGGTTCGCGGTGAACAGCTCGCCGTCGACGCTCACCAGCTGATCGCTGCCCCAGGTCCCGAGCGGCTTGTACTCCTCGAGCGTGACAGCCAGCGCATTCGGCCACACCCGGCGCACGCTCGCGTGACGCACCCACGGCATCTGCTCGAACGCGGCACGCGCCGCATCGAGATCGACCGTGAAGAAATTGCCCTTCAGCCGGCCGACCACGCCCGCGCGCACCGTCGGCGAGTTGATGTGCTCGGTGTCGCCGTCGATCCGGATTTCCCGCAGCGCGAACGTCGGGCGCTGGATCAGCCAGTAGCAGCCGGCCGCCGCCAACACGAGCAGCAGCAGCGCGTACAGCGCGCTGGCGGCAAGGTTGAGTTGGCGAACGTTGTTCCACATACGTCGTTCCGTTCCTGCGTCAGTCGTTGAGCGTGAGCGACAACACCTTCACGACCAGCTCCGAATAGCCGATGCCGACCGCGCGCGCGGCCTTCGGCGGCAGCGAGTGGTCGGTCATCCCGGGGGCCGTGTTCACTTCCAGGAAATACGCGTTGCCGGCCGCGTCGAGCATGAAATCCGCACGGCCCCAGTCGGTGCAGCCGAGCACGTCGAACGCGCGGCGCGCGATGCGCTTCAGTTCCGCCTCCTGTTGCGCCGGCAGGCCGCACGGGATCAGGTACTGCGTATCGTCGGCGACGTACTTCGCGTGGTAGTCGTAGAACTCGCCCGCCGGCACGATCTTGATCAGCGGCAGGTCGAGATCGCCGGCGATGCACGCGGTGTATTCGCCGCCGC
This sequence comes from Burkholderia sp. AU44665, assembly GCF_030504405.1. Classification (NCBI taxonomy): domain Bacteria; kingdom Pseudomonadati; phylum Pseudomonadota; class Betaproteobacteria; order Burkholderiales; family Burkholderiaceae; genus Burkholderia; species Burkholderia sp. AU44665. The sequence goes on from NZ_JAUJRI010000002.1 coordinate 718,142, forward strand.
CTTCGATGCTCTTCTCCACGATCACGATCTTGTCGTGCGTCGCGGCTTCCGCGAGCGCGGCCGGCAGCGCGTCGGCCGTCTTCACCTTCAGCACCGCGACGCTCGAGCCTTCGCTCGCCGGCTTCACGAACAGCGGCAGGCCGAGCTTCGCGACAATGTCGGTCGCGCGCGCGGCCAGATCGTCGCCGCGCATCACCGTCTCGAACGGCGGCGTCGGCACGCCCGTCTGCTGCCACACGAGCTTCGTGCGGAACTTGTCGAGGCCGAGCGCCGACCCGAGCACGCCGCTGCCCGTGTAGCGGATCCCGTAGAAATCGAGCGCGCCCTGGATCTGGCCGTTCTCGCCGTAGCCGCCGTGCAGCGCGTTGAACGCGCGCACGAAGCCTTCGTCCTTCAGCGCCGACAGCGGCCGCTCGGCCGGGTCGAACGGATGCGCGTCGACGCCCGCGTCACGCAGGCCCTGCAGCACGAGGCGGCCCGAGGTGAGCGACACCTCGCGCTCGGCGGATTCGCCGCCGAACAACACCGCCACCTTGCCGAAGCGTTTCGGATCGATTCCGCTCATGCCGACCTCCGCCGGGCCGCCCCAAGGAGGCTGACCGCCCCCGCGGGGGGCAGCGAACGAAGTAAGCGTGGGAGTCGTTTCATGTCATGCCTTCTGTTCAGTGTGTTGCACGAGCTTCGCCGGCACGCCGCCGATCGAACCCGCGCCCATCGTGATCACCACGTCGCCGTTCTGCGCGACTTTCGCCAATGCGTCCGGCACGTCGTCGACCGTCGCGACGAACACCGGGTCGACCTTGCCCGCCGCGCGCAGCGCACGCGACAGCGCGTCGCCGCTGGCTGTCGGGATCGCCGCTTCGCCCGCCGCGTAGACTTCCGTCAGCACCAGCGCATCGACCGTCGACAGCACGTTGACGAAATCGTCGAAGCAGTCGCGCGTGCGCGTGTAGCGGTGCGGCTGGAACGCCAGCACGAGGCGGCGGCCCGGGAACGCACCGCGCGCGGCCGCGATCGTCGCGGCCATCTCGACCGGGTGATGACCGTAGTCGTCGATCAGCGTGTACTGGCCGCCGTCCGCGCTCGGCACTTCGCCGTAACGCTGGAAGCGCCGGCCGACGCCGTTGAATTCCGCCAGCGCCAGCTGGATCGCGTCGTCCGACACGCCGAGATCGGTCGCGATCGCGATCGCCGCGAGTGCGTTCTGCACATTGTGCAGGCCGGGCATGTTCAGCACCACCGCGAGCGGCGCGCGACCTTCACGGATCACGTTGAAATGCATCCGGCCGTCGCGCGCGTCGATGTCCTCCGCGCGCACCTGCGCGTCCGGCGACAGGCCGTAGCGCACGACCGGCTTCGAAATGAACGGAATGATCTGCCGCACGTTCGGATCGTCGACGCACACCACCGCGCTGCCGTAGAACGGCAGGCGCTGCGTGAATTCGATGAACGCCTGCTTGAGCCGCGCGAAATCGTGGCCGTAGGTGTCCATGTGGTCGGCGTCGATGTTCGTGATGACTTCGATCACCGGATACAGGTTCAGGAACGACGCGTCCGACTCGTCGGCCTCGGCGACGATGAAATCGCCCGTGCCGAGCCGTGCATTCGCGCCGGCGCTGATCAGCCGGCCGCCGATCACGAACGTCGGGTCCAGCCCGCCCGCCGCGAGCACGCTCGCGACGAGGCTCGTCGTCGTGGTCTTGCCGTGCGTGCCGGCGATCGCGATGCCCTGCTTCAGGCGCATCAGCTCCGCCAGCATCACCGCGCGCTGCACGATCGGCACGCCCTGGTGGCGAGCGGCCAGCACTTCCGGATTGTCCGAACGCACGGCCGTCGACACGACGACCGCGTTCGCGCCCTCGATGTTCGCCGCGTCGTGGCCGATCGCGATCCGCGCGCCCAGCGCCGCGAGGCGATCGGTCACCGCGTTGCGCGACAGGTCCGAGCCGCTGACCGCGTAGCCGAGGTTGACGAGCACTTCGGCGATGCCGCTCATGCCCGCGCCGCCGATCCCGACGAAATGAATGTGTTTGACGATGTGTTTCATTGCAGTTGTTCCAGGTTCGCGCCGGCCGCCTTCGCGCACACACGCGCGACTTCGTCGGTGGCCTCGGGCTTCGCGAGCGAGCGCGAACGTTCCGCCATCTCCGCGAGCGATGCCCGCGACTGGCCGCGCAGCCAGTCGGCGAGCAGTTCCGCCGACAGGTCGCGTTGTTGCACCAGCACGGCCGCGCCCGCATCGGCGAGGAACGCGGCGTTGGTCGTCTGGTGATCGTCGACCGCGTACGGGAACGGCACGAATAGCGCCGCCACGCCCACCGCCGCGATCTCCGACACCGTCATCGCGCCCGACCGGCAGATCACCAGATCCGCCGCCGCATACGCGGCCGCCATGTCGTCGATGAACGGCACGAGCCGCACGTCTTCGCCGGCCGCGAAACCGGCCGCTTCGTAATTCGCCTTCAATGCATCGATGTGCTTCACGCCGGCCTGGTGCACGACGCGCGGGCGCTCGCCCGGCGCCAGCAGCGCCAGCGCGCGCGGCACGACTTCGTTCAGCGCGGCCGCCCCGAGGCTGCCGCCGACGACCAGCACGTTCAGCGGGCCGCTGCGCGACGCATAGCGCGCCTGGGGCGGCTCGGTGTGCGCAAGTTCCGCGCGAATCGGGTTGCCCGTCCATTCCGCGTGCGGCAGCGCGCCGGGGAACGCGACGAGCACGCGCTTCGCGAGTTTCGCGAGCACCTTGTTCGTCAGGCCCGCGATCGAATTCTGTTCATGCAGCACGAGCGGACGCCCCGACAGCGCGGTCATCACGCCCGCCGGGAACGTGATGTAGCCGCCCATCCCGAGCACGACGTCCGGCCGCACGCGGCGCAGCGCGCCGAGGCTCTGCCAGCATGCGCGCAGCAGGTTGACCGGCAGCGTCAGCTTGGTCTTCAGGCCCTTGCCGCGCAGCCCGCCGAACCGCACGTACTCCATCGGAATGCCGTGCTTCGGCACGAGCGTCGCTTCCATCCCGGCCGGATTGCCGAGCCATACGACGCGCCAGCCCGCCGCTTCCATCCGGTGCGCGACCGCGAGCCCCGGGAACACGTGGCCCCCGGTGCCGCCTGCCATCACCATCAGCGTGCGTTGCGACGCGGTCATACCTTCCCTCCCCGCATCAGCAAGAATGAACGCATGTTTTGGCTACGGCCGCTTCGCTTGACTTCGCGCGCTTCGCGCACGAAGTTAGCCTTCACCGAAATCGCGTACTGACGCGGGGAGGTCATACCTTCCCTCCCCGCATCAGTACGCGATTTTCGTAATCGACCCGCAGCAGCACCGCGAGCGCGACGCAGTTCAGCAAAATGCCCGAACCGCCGTAGCTCACGAGCGGCAGCGTCAGGCCCTTGGTCGGCAGCAGCCCAAGGTTCACGCCCATGTTGATGAACGTCTGCGCGCCGAACCAGATGCCGATGCCCTTCGCCATCAGGCCCGCGAACGTGCGATCGAGCGCGAGCGCCTGGCGGCCGATCTCGAACGCGCGGCGCACGATCCAGTAGAACAGCAGAATCACGACCAGCACGCCGATGAAACCGAGCTCCTCGCCGATCACCGCGAGGATGAAGTCGGTATGCGCTTCCGGCAGGTAGTTCAGCTTCTCGACGCTACCGCCGAGACCGACGCCGAACCATTCGCCGCGGCCGAACGCGATCAGCGAGTGCGTGAGCTGGTAGGCCTTGCCCTGCGCGTAGCGTTCGTCCCACGGATCGAGATACGCGAAGATCCGCTCGCGACGCCACGGCGACAGCCACACGAGCATCGTGAACGTGCCGACCGCCGTCGCGACGAGGCCGCCGAACAGCTTGCCGTTCACGCCGCCGAGGAACAGCACGCCCATCGCGATCGCGGCGACCACCATGAACGCGCCCATGTCGGGCTCGAGCAGCAGCAGCGCGCCGACGAGACCGACCGCGAACGCCATCGGCAGGAAGCCCTTCGCGAAGCTCTGCATGTATTCCTGCTTGCGCACCGTGTAGTTCGCCGCGTAAATCGTCACCGCGAGCTTCATGATTTCCGACGGCTGCATGTTCGTGATGCCGAGCGGAATCCAGCGGCGCGCACCGTTCACGCCCTTGCCGACGTGCGGGATCAGCACGATCACGAGGCCGACGAGCGCGATCAGGAAAAGATGCGGCGCGTATTTATCCCAGGTCGACACCGGCACGCGGAACGCGATCACCGCCGCGCCGAACGCGACGCCGAGCGACACGCAGTGGCGCATCAGGAACGCGTAATCGTGATACGACGCGTATTTTGGCGAATCGGGCATCGCGATCGACGCCGAATACACCATCACGACGCCGAGCCCGAGCAGCGCGATCGCGACCCACAGCAGCGAATAGTCGAAATCGAGCATCCGCGAACGGGTCGGACGCACGCCGTTGACGACGCTGGCGAGGCCGCCCGTCGCGGCGCGCGTGGCCGATGCGACGCGGCCGCCCGCGGCGTTGCCGCCGGTGTCGCGTCGGTCGTTGAAACGGGAGACGAGGCGATCGGACCAGCTCATGGCGTCGCTCCTTTGTCGATGGCGATGGCGTCGACCGCCGCGCGGAACACCTCCGCGCGATGGGCGTAGTTCCTGAACATGTCGAGGCTCGCGCACGCGGGCGACAGCAGCACCGCATCGCCCGGCTCGGCCAGCTCGGCCGCCGCGCGCACCGCGCCTTCGAGCGTCGCGTGGTCGGCGAGCGGCACGCCCGTTTCGGCGAGCGTGTCGCGCAGCGCCGGCGCGTCGCGGCCGATCAGCATCACCGCGCGGCACCAGCGCGCGACCGGCGCGACGAGCGGCGCGAAATCCTGTCCCTTGCCGTCGCCGCCCGCGATCAGCACGGTCTTCTGCGCGAGCCCGTCGAGCGCGGCCACCGTCGCGCCGACGTTCGTCCCCTTGCTGTCGTCGACGTAGTCGACGTCGTCGATCGTCGCGATCACTTCGACGCGATGCGCTTCGCCGCGGTATTCGCGCAGCGCGTGCAGCAGCGGCGCGGCCGGCAGATCGATCGCGCGAGCGAGCGCAAACGCGGCCAGCGCGTTCGCCGCGTTGTGCAGCCCGCGGATGCGCAGCGCGTCGACCGGCATCAGGCGCTTCTGCGCGATGTCGGGCGTGTGCGCGGCGTCGCGCTTGCGCCGGCGGGTCGTCGCCTCATCCGGCGCGTCGCGATCGACGGCCTCCACCAGCCACGCGATGCCGTTGTCGCGCGACAGCCCGTAGTCGCCGTCCTGCGTCGGCTCGTTCAGGCCGAACGTGACCGTGCGCGGCGCGTCGGCCGCGCCGGCTGCCGGCGCGAACTTCATCACGGCCGCGTCGTCGCGGTTCAGCACGCGCGTCGTCGTCGCGCCGAAGATCCGGCCCTTTGCCTGCGCGTACGCGTCGAAGCTGCCGTGCCAGTCGAGGTGGTCCTGCGTGATGTTGAGGATCGCGGCCGCATCGGGCGCGAACGTGCGCGCGGTCTCGAGCTGGAAGCTCGACAGTTCGAGCACCCAGACGTCCGGCAGCGCGGTTTCGTCGATCGCGCTCGCGAGCCGGTCGAGCATCGCCGGGCTGATGTTGCCCGCGACGGCGACCTTCTTGCCCGAGCGCTGGCACAGCAGGCCCGTGAGGCTCGTCGTCGTGGTCTTGCCGTTGGTGCCGGTAATCGCGAGCACCTTCGGCTGGTAGCCGCTCGTGCCGAGCGCGCGCAGCGCCTGCGCGAAGAATTCCAGCTCGCCCCATACCGCGATGCCGCGCTCGTTCGCGGCCGCGACCAGCGCCGCGAGCGCCGGCTCCAGCGGCGACAGCCCGGGGCTCAGCCCGACGATCTCGACGCCGCCGTCGAGCAGCGCGGGCGTGAACGCCCCGCCGACGAATTCCGCGTCGATGCCTTCGGCCTGCAGCGCGGCAAGGTTCGGCGGCGCCTCGCGGGTATCGGCAATACGCAGCCGGCACCCGTGCCTCGCGCACCATCGCGCGATCGCAAGACCCGATTCCCCGAGCCCCAGTACGAGCACCATCGGCCGTTGCCGATCTCCAAACATCTCGCCAGACATCCTTGTTACCTTTCCTTTACCGCAGCTTGAGGGTGGTCAGACCGAACAGGCACAGCATCAGCGTGATGATCCAGAAACGCACGACCACCTGCGTTTCCTTCCAGCCGGACAATTCGAAATGGTGATGCAGCGGCGCCATCTTCAGCAGGCGCCGGCCTTCGCCATAACGCTTTTTCGTGTACTTGAACCACGACACCTGCAGCATCACCGACAGCGTTTCCGCGACGAAGATGCCGCCCATGATGAACAGCACGATTTCCTGGCGCACGATCACCGCGACCGTGCCGAGCGCGCCGCCCAGCGCCAGCGCGCCGACGTCGCCCATGAACACCTGCGCGGGGTGCGTGTTGTACCAGAGGAACGCGAGCCCTGCCCCGCCCATCGCGGAACAGAAGATCAGCAGTTCGCCCGCGCCGGGGATGTGCGGAAACAGCAGGTATTTTGAATAGACCGCGCTGCCCATCACGTACGCGAACACACCGAGCGACGCGCCGACCAGCACGACCGGCATGATCACGAGGCCGTCGAGGCCGTCGGTGAGGTTCACCGCGTTGCTCGCGCCGACGATCACGAAGTAGGTCAGCACGATGAAGCCCCACACGCCGAGCGGGTAGCTGATCGACTTCAGGAACGGCAGCATCAGGTCGGCGCGCGCCGGCAGCCCCATCGACAGGCCGCTCCTCACCCACGCCATGAACAGGTCGAACACGCGCACGTTGTTCGCCTCGGACACGCTGAACGCGAGATAGACGGCCGCGAACAGTCCGATCACCGACTGCCAGAAATACTTCTCGCGCGACGACATCCCGCGCGGGTCCTTGTGGACGACCTTGCGGTAATCGTCGACCCAGCCGATCACGCCGAAACCGAACGTGACGAGCATCACGATCCAGATGAAACGGTTCGTCAGGTCGCCCCACAGCAGCGTCGCGACCGCGATGCCGATCAGGATCAGCACGCCGCCCATCGTCGGCGTGCCGGACTTGACGAGGTGGGTCTGCGGGCCGTCCTTGCGCACGGCCTGCCCGACCTTCATTTGCGTCAGCTTGCGGATCACCCACGGTCCGCACACGAGCCCGATCCCGAGCGCGGTGATGGTGGCCATCACCGCACGGAACGTGAGGTACGTGAACAAGCGCAAAAAGCTTGCGTCTCCTTGCAGCCATTGCGCCAGCGCCAGCAGCATGCTTCCTTCCTTCTACTCAGTGTGCGGCGGGCACCGTGCCCGCCGCGGGTTGGTTCGTCAGCGCGTCGACCACGCGCTCCATCTTCATGTACCGCGAGCCCTTCACGAGCACCGTCGCCTGCGCGCCGTAACCGGCCGCGAGCAGCGCCGACACGAGCGCGCCGACGTCGTCGAAATGGCGTGCGGTGTCGCCGTAGGCCGTGCACGCGTCGCGCGATGCGTCGCCGAGCGCGAACAGCGCGTCGATCCCGCGTTCGCGCGCGTACGCGCCGATCTCGCGGTGGAATGCCGGCCCTTCGTCGCCGACCTCGCCCATGTCGCCGATCACCAGCACGCGCGGCGCCGGATGCGCGGCGAGCACGTCGATCGCGGCGCGCATCGAATCGGGGTTCGCGTTGTACGTATCGTCGACGACCGTCGCGCCGGCGAGGCTGCCGACGCTCGCCTGCTTCACTTGCAGCCGGCCCTTGACCGGTTCGAACGATTCGAGCCCCTGCCGGATCGCCGACAGCGCGACGCCGGCGCCGAGCGCAGCGGCCGTCGCGGCGAGTGCGTTGCGCGCGTTGTGTTCGCCGAGCGCGCGCAGCCGCACCGTGACGGCACCCGCCGGCGTGTCGATCGCGAGTTCGCCGCCGTGCAGGCGACCGACGACCTGCGCGTCGTTCTGCCGTTCGGCGTCGTGCAGCGCGAAATCGAGGATCCGGTTGCCGGTCGCCGCGACGCGCCAGATGCTTGCGTACGCGTCGTCGGCCGGGAACACCGCGACGCCGTCCGGCGGCAGCGCATGGATCACGGCTGCGTGTTCGAGCGCGACGGCTTCGACCGTCGCCATGAATTCCTGGTGCTCGCGCTGCGCGTTGTTGACGAGCGCCACCGTCGGCGCGGTAAGACGCGCGAGGACTTCGGTTTCGCCCGGGTGGTTCATGCCGATCTCGATCACCGCGAGACGATGCGCGGCCGACAGGCGCAGCAGCGTCAGCGGCAGGCCGACATCGTTGTTCAGGTTGCCGGCCGTCGCGAGCCGCGCGTCGGCGCCTACCGCCGCCGCGAAGATCGCCGCGATCATTTCCTTGACGGTCGTCTTGCCGTTGCTGCCCGTCACCGCGACGAGCGGCAGCGGGAACCGCATCCGCCAGCCGTGCGCGAGCGCGCCGAGCGCGGCACGCGTTTCGCCGCCTTCGATCATCGGCATCGCGACGCCCGCCGGCGCGTGCGCGACGAGCGCCGCGGCAGCCCCGCGCGCGGCGACGTCGCCGAGAAAGTCGTGCGCGTCGAAGCGCTCGCCCTTCAGCGCGACGAACAGGTCGCCCGGGCCGACCGTGCGGCTGTCGGTCGACACGCGATCGAACGTGACGCCCGCGTCGCCGTGGACGGTGGCGCCGGGAATCACGCGGGCGGCTTCGCCGAGACTGAGCATCGTCATTCGGCGCCTCCCTTGCCGTGCGTCGCGCGCGCCGCGAGCGCGAGCCGCGCGTGATCCTGGTCGGAGAATGCGCGCTTCTTGCCCATGATTTCCTGCGTGGCCTCGTGGCCCTTGCCGGCCAGCACGACGACGTCCTCGCGTGCGGCGCCGCGCACGGCCTGCAGGATCGCGCTCGCGCGATCCTCGATACGGCGTGCGCGATCGGGTGCGGTCATGCCCGCGACGACCTGATCGATGATGCGCTGCGGATCTTCGCTGCGCGGGTTGTCGCTCGTGACGACTGCTTCGTCGGCAAGCCGCTCCACGATCGCGCCCATCAGCGGGCGCTTCGTCGCATCGCGATCGCCGCCGCAGCCGAACATGCAGATCAGCCGGCCACCGCGCGCCGCGGCGATCGGGCGCAGCGCATCGAGCGTCTTTTCGAGCGCATCGGGCGTGTGTGCGTAGTCGATCACGACGAGCGGTTCGTCGTTCTGCAGCCGGCCGCCAAGCCGCTGCATCCGGCCGTTGACCGACTCGAGCCGCTCGATCTCGGCGAGTGCCGCGTCGAACGGCACGTCGGCCGCGAGCAGCGAACCCAGCACGGCGAGCAGGTTACTGACGTTGAACGTGCCGAGCGTACCGACCTCGACGTCCGCGTCGCCCCACGACGAACGCAGGCGGAATGCGGTACCCGTCGCGGTGGCGCGCACGTCGAGCGCGACCAGCGCGCGATCGGCGTCGGGCGCCGGTGCGTCGCCGATTCCGTACGCGATCGTGCGCACGCGGCCGGCCAGTTTCTCGAGCAGGCGGCGGCCTGCCGCGTCGTCGCGGTTGATCACCGCCGCGCGCAGGCCGCGCCATGCGAACAGCTTCGCCTTCGCGGCCTCGTACGCATCGAACGTGCCGTGATAGTCGAGGTGATCCTGCGTGAGGTTCGTAAACACCGCGATGTCGAACGCCGTTCCGTTCACGCGCCCCTGGTGCAGCGCGTGCGACGATACTTCCATCGCCACGGCCTGCGCGCCCGCGTCGCGCAATTGCGCGAGGCTGCGCTGCAGCTGCGGCGCGTCGGGCGTCGTGAAGCCCGTCGGCACGAGCTGGCCGGGCATCCCGGTGCCGAGCGTGCCGATCACCGCGCACGGCTCGCGCAGCGCCGTCAGTGCGGTGGCGATCCATTGCGTGCACGACGTCTTGCCGTTCGTGCCCGTGACACCGATCGCGAGCAGGCTGTCGCTCGGATCGCCGTACCAGCCGCTGGCGATCTCGCCGGCGAGTTGATCGAGCGCCGGCACCGCGAGCGCGACGGGTACGGCCGGCGCGTCGACCAGCCCTTCCGGCTGATACAGCACGGCGGCCGCGCCGCGTGCGACGGCGTCGGCCATGAAAGCGCGGTTATCTGCCCCGTCGACCGCATACGCGACGAACACGTCGCCAGCCTCGAGGCTGCGCGTGTCGGCATGCAGTTGCGCCGCGGGGGCCACATGCTGACGCAGCCACGCGAGCGCGGCTGCGATCTGCTGATGCGCCGGATGGGAACTGCGGGCGGCGCTCATCGAACAACTCCTGGTGAATTACGGGTCGTGCTGGATACGATCATATGCTTCGCGCCGCCCCCCGTAGCCAGCTTTTGCGGGCCTTTTGCGGCAGCGGAATCCGCCGAATCGTCGGACACGACGAGCTGCTTGATCGGCATGTTCGGCGGGACGTTCAACGCGCGCATCGTGTCGCCGGCGATCGCCGAGAATACGGGGCCCGACACCTGGCCACCGAAGTGGCTGCCGGCCGTCGGCTCGTCGACCGACACCGCGATCACGACGCGCGGGTTCGGCATCGGCGCCATCCCGACGAACGACGCGCGGTACTTGCGCGTGTAGCCGTGGCCTTCGTGCTTGTACGCGGTGCCGCTCTTGCCGCCGACGCGATAGCCCGGCACGGCCGCATCCGGCGACGTGCCGCCCGGCGCGACGACCGTCTCGAGCATCGCGCGTACTTCGCGCGCGGTGGTCGGGTTGAACACCTGCGTGCCCGCGATCGGCTGGTTGGGGTCGGTCTTGAAAATGGTCACGGGCATCAGCTCGCCGTCGTGCGCGATCGCCGTATACGCCCGCGCGAGCTGGAACAGCGACACCGACAGGCCGTAGCCGTACGACATCGTCGCCTGCTCGATGCGGCGCCAGCTCTTCCACGGCCGCAGGCGGCCGGCCACCGCGCCCGGGAAGCCGACCTTCGGCGCCTGGCCGAGGCCGATGCTCGTATACATGTTCCACATTTCCTCGGGCCGCATCGTCATCGCGATCTTCGTCGCGCCGATGTTGCTCGACTTCTGGATCACGCCGCCGACCGTCAGCGTGCCGAAGCCGGCGTCATCGGTAATCGGCGCGCCGTCGAGCACGAAATGCCCGTTGCCCGTCTCGACGAGCGTGTTCGGCGTCACGCGGTGCAAGTCGAGCGCGAGCGATACCGTAAACGGCTTCATGATCGAGCCCGGCTCGAACACGTCGGTCATGATCCGGTTGCGCAACTGCTCGCCGGTCATGCGCGAGCGGTCGTTCGGGTTGTACGTCGGATAGTTGACGAGCGCGAGCACTTCGCCGGTACGCACGTCGACGACCATCGCCGCGCCGGCCTTCGCCTTGAACTTCTCGACGGCGGCCTTCAGGTTCGCGTACGCGATGTACTGGATCTTGCTGTCGATCGACAGGTCGACGTCGGTGCCGTTGTGCGGCGGGATCTGCTCGGCGACGTCCTCGACGATATGCCCCATCCGGTCCTTGATCACGCGACGCATGCCCGACGTGCCGGACAGCATCTTCTGGTCGCCCAGCTCGACGCCTTCCTGCCCTTCGTCCTCGACGTTCGTGAAGCCGATCAGGTGAGCGGTGATCTCGCCTTCCGGGTAGAAGCGCTTGTATTCGTTGCGCTGATAGATGCCGGGAATGTCGAGCGCGGCGACCTTGTCCGCGACGTCGATCGGCACCTGGCGCTTCACGTAGACGAAGCCCTTGTCTTCCGACAGCTTCACGCGCAGTTCCTTCGGCGTCATGCCGAGGAGCTTGCCGAGCTGGTTGATCTTGTCGGCGTCGAGATCGTCCGGCACCGCGTCGGGAATCGCCCAGATCGCGCGCACGGGCAGGCTCGTCGCGAGCACGAGCCCGTTGCGGTCGAGGATCTTGCCGCGCGTCGCTGGCAGTTCGATCGTGCGCTGGTAGCGGCTTTCGCCCTGCTTCTGATAGAACGCGTTGCCGGGCCCCTGGATCCAGAACGCCCGCGCGGCCAGCGCGACGAACGCCATGAACAGCAGGAACACGACGAGCTTCGAGCGCCACATCGGCAGATGCACGCCCAGCACCGGGCTCGACGAGAACTTCACGTTCTGGCGCTTCGGGGACGGCTTCATCGCGCGCCTCCCTTGCCCTTGCCGGCCGTGTCGGCCGACGCCGGGATCGGCGCGTCGATCGCCTTCGCGGCGCCCGGCGGCAGCGTCAGGTATTGCGTGCGGCCCGTCGAGATCGCCTGCATTTTCAGCGAATCGTTCGCGAGCTGCTCGATGCGCGACGTCTTCGACAGCGCGCTCTGCTGATATTGAAGCTGCGCGTAGTCCTGCTGGAGCTGACGCTCCTGCGACTGCGCGCGCTGCAGCTGGATGAAGATCTGGCGTTGCTGGTTCGTCGAGTTGACGACCGACAGCGCGCAACCCATCACGATGATCAGCAGGAAGATATTGAGGCGGCTCATGGCGTGACGCGCTCCGCGATGCGCATCACGGCCGAGCGGGCGCGCGGATTCGCGGCGACTTCCGCGTCGCTCGGAAACTGGCGGCTGATGATCTTGAGCGGCGGGCTCGGGAGATCGACGGCGCGGATCGGCAGGCGACGATCGACCGCAGGCGCACTCGCGTGCGCCTGCATGAATCGCTTGACGATCCGGTCCTCGAGTGAATGAAAGCTGATGACCACCAGCCGCCCCCCTTGCTCCAGCAACGACAGTGCCGCGTCTAGTACGACTTGCAGGTCCGCAAGCTCTTGATTGACGTGAATCCGTATAGCCTGAAAGGTGCGGGTTGCCGGATCCTTGCCCTTCTCACGGGTTTTGACGACGTGACCCACGATTTGGGCAAGCTCGCCCGTGGTGTCGAGAGGCCCAAGACGGTCGGACTCTGCCCGGCGAGCAACAAGCGCCTTTGCAATCTGAAAAGCAAACCGTTCTTCCCCATAATCCCGTATCACCTCCGTCAATTCCTGCACCGAAGCCCGCGCGAGCCATTCGGCCGCCGACTCGCCACGCGTCGGATCCATTCGCATGTCCAGCGGACCATCGGCGCGGAAACTGAAGCCGCGCGCCGGATCGTCCACCTGCGGCGAGGACACGCCCAGGTCCAGCAACACCCCCGACACCTTCTCGACGCCGCGCGCCGCAAGCGCGTCGCGCATCGATGCAAAGCTGTCATGCACGATCGAGAAGCGCGCATCCTCGATGCCCTGCGCCGTCTCGATCGCCCTCGGATCCTTGTCGAACGCGATCAGCCGCCCGGCCGCCGCCAGCCGCGCGAGCACCGCGCGGCTGTGGCCGCCGCGCCCGAACGTGCCGTCGACATACACGCCGTCCGGCCGCGTCACGAGCGACTCGACCGCCTCATCCAACAGCACCGTCCGATGCCGCAATTCATTTCCCATCGCGGGCGTCTCCGTCACCGCAATCAGAACGTGAAATTCTTCAGCGCGTCGGGCATGCCCTGCGCCATCGCTGCCTGCTCCTTCGCGTTGTAGGTCTGCGAATCCCACAGCTCGAAGTGACTACCCATTCCCAACAACATGACTTCCTTTTCCAGTCCGGCTGCCATGCGCAGCTCGGGCGATACGAGAATCCGGCCCGCGCTGTCGAGATCGACGTCCATCGCATTGCCGAGAAAAATTCGCCGCCACCAGTGCGCGTCCATCGGCAGCGCGGCGATCTTGGCGCGGAACACTTCCCATTCGGGGCGCGGAAACAGCAACAGGCAGCCGTCCGGGTGCTTGGTCACAGTCACCCGTCCTTCTGCCTGTCCTTGCAGCGCTTCGCGATAGCGAGCCGGCACCGACATCCGCCCTTTCGCATCGAGCGTCAGCGCCGACGCCCCTTGGAACACTTTCCGCTCTCCCGTTCAGGGCACCGAAGCACCCGCTCAATGCTGAGAATTTAGCCGGAACAGCCTGCTAAATCACACAAAAATACACTTTCTCACACTGTCTCCCACTTTAGTGGAAGGGTGTGGCACGGTCAAGGGAGCGGCCCGCTTTTTTGACGAATTTTGTTAGTTAGAACAAGGACTTACGCGCACAAGCTCATGCGACCCCTCATACCAAAAACCGTTATAAATGAATGAGCTAGTGCAACTTGTGAAGGTGATACGTGAGAAAGGCGGGCCAGACGGGCGTGCGGACGGGGCTTTCGGGGGCGGGAAAACGAGGAGTAAGCGGGCGATGCCGGAGGCGGCGAACCGGGGCGACGTCCCACGCCGCCCCGGCGCGAATCTCAGAGATAGTACGCGGTGCTCGTCATGACTTTCGACGCGGCACGCATCAGCATCCGCGCGGGCAGCGGCAGCTCGATCCCGCCGGCGTCGGTCGCGGCCTTGCCATGCTTCACTTCGTCGATCCGCATCTGGTCGACGATCGCGCGCGACGCGGCGTCGGTGGCCGGCAACTCCGACATGTGACCTTCGAGATGGCTCTCGACCTGCCGCTCCGTCTCGGCCATGAAGCCGAGGCTGACCTTGTCGCCGAGGGTGCCGGCCGCCACGCCGATCGCGAGCGCGCCGGCATACCACAGCGGGTTCAGCAGGCTCGGCCGCGAGTCGAGTTCCTTCAGCCGGTGCGCGGTCCACGCGAGGTGATCCTCCTCCTCGCGCGCGGCCTCCTCGAACATCGCCTTCGCCGACGCCGTGCGCGCGGTGAGCTTCTGCGCCTGGTAGAGCGCCTGCGCGCAGACCTCGCCGACGTGGTTCACACGCATCAGTCCGGCCGCGTGCGTGCGCTCGGCGGGCGTCAGTTCGACGTCCGGCGCATCGGCCGGCACGGGCACCGGCCGGCTCATCCGGCTAATGCCGGTCAGCGATCGCAGGCCACGATCGAATTCGCTGATCAGTTCATCCAACACCATCCTGTTCTCCTGGCTGCAGGTGCCGCTGCGCGCGGCAAAGGCACGAGTCCGCTGCGTAACCGACTTGATTATTCAGCGGAAATTGCGGTTAACCCGTGATTTTAACCATTGTTGCATAAAGGAAACATGGCGACCTTGAGCAGCAGCATTTCGCTTTGTGGCAAAAATCGGCTTTGCTACATTACGTCCGACTTCTTGCGAAGTTGATGGGGCTCGTCGACAGAACATAACTATCCGCCCCGTCAAAAAAATTCAGTGATTCTTGGAGATCCGCTAATGAAAAAGTCGCTTCTCGCGCTCGTCGCGCTGGGCGCGTTCGCTGGCGCTGCCCATGCGCAAAGCAGCGTGACGCTTTACGGCATCATCGATGAAGGCTTCCTCTTCAACAACAACGCAGGCGGCAAGCACCTGTACGGCCTCGCCAGCGGCGTGATGCAAGGCAGCCGCTTCGGCCTGCGCGGCACCGAAGATCTCGGTGGCGGCCTGAAGGCGATCTTCACCCTCGAAAACGGTTTCGACGTGAACAGCGGCAGGCTCGGTCAAGGCGGCCTGATGTTCGGTCGTCAGGCTTACGTCGGCCTGTCGAGCCCGTACGGTACGGTCACGCTGGGTCGTCAGTACGACTCCGTCGTCGACTTCGTCGGCCCGCTCGAGGCAGGCGACCAGTGGGGCGGCTACATCGCCGCTCACCCGGGCGACCTCGACAACTTCAACAACGCGTATCGCGTGAACAACGCGGTCAAGTTCACGAGCGCGAACTACGGCGGCCTCACGTTCGGCGGCCTGTACAGCTTCGGCGGTCAGGCGGGCCAGTTCTCGAAGAACCAGGTCTGGTCGCTCGGCGCCGGCTACACCAACGGCCCGTTGGTGTTGGGCGTCGGTTACTTGAACGCACGTACGCCGAACCAGTTCGGCGGCATGTTCAACAACGGCTCGACGTCTTCGTCGGTCTCGTCGCCGGTCTACGGCGCGTACGCGAACAACGCGAACACGTACCAGGTCATCGGCGCGGGCGGCGCCTACACGTTCGGCGCGGCGACGATCGGTGCGACGTACTCGAACACGAAGTTCAAGGGCTTCTCGGCAGGCCCGTTCGTGAACCAGACCGCGACGTTCAACAACGGCGAAATCAACTTCAAGTACCAGTTGACCCCGGCGTTGATCCTCGGCGCGGCGTACGACTACACGCAAGGCAGCAAGATCGACGGCAACTCGGCGGCCAAGTACCACCAAGGCTCGCTGGGCGTCGACTACTTCCTGTCGAAGCGCACCGACATCTACGCGATCGGCGTGTACCAGCACGCATCGGGCAACGTGCTCGATTCGAACGGCAACGTCCTGAAGGCAACGGCAGCGATCAACGGCCTGGCCGGGTCGAGCACGAGCAATCAGGTCGCGGCACGCGTCGGTATCCGTCACAAGTTCTAATCAGCTTGTCTGACAAGCCGCGGCATATTGAAGGCGCCTTCGGGCGCCTTTTTCTTTTCCGGGGCGGCGGGGAGGCCAGCGGGTGGCGGGGCGGCGGCGGTGGGTCGAGCGGGTCGACGGTAGACGCACGTCGCGGCGCGCCGTCCCTCCCGCGACCGTCAGGCCGAAACGCGAGGCTTGCCGCGGCCTCCCGCACGTAACGCGCGCTTCCGTCATCCAGCCCGCCCCACAGACAAAAAACCCGGCAAGTGCCGGGCTTTCTCGTTCGATCGCATCGTTGCGCGCATTACGCGCGTCCATCGCGCAGTTCACGCCGCAGGATCTTGCCGACGTTCGTCTTCGGCAGCTCCGTGCGGAACTCGACCAGCTTCGGCCGCTTGTACCCGGTGAGCCGCTCCTTGCAATAGGCGAGGATGTCCTTGTCGGTCAGCGCCGGATCCTTTTTCACGACGAACAGCTTCACGGCTTCGCCGGAATGCTCGTCCGGCACGCCGACCGCCGCCACCTCGAATACGCCCGGATGCGACGCCACCACGTCCTCGACTTCATTCGGATACACGTTGAAGCCGGATACGAGAATCATGTCCTTCTTGCGATCGACGATCTTCACGTAGCCGCGCGCATCCATCACGCCGACATCGCCCGTCTTGAAGAAGCCGTCAGCGAACATGACCTTCGCGGTCTCGTCGGGCCGGTTCCAGTAGCCGGCCATCACCTGCGGCCCGCGGATGCAGATCTCGCCGGGTTCGCCGAGCGGGACGTCGTTGCCGGCATCGTCGCGGATCGCGACTTCGGTCGACGGCAGCGGCAGACCAATCGTGCCGCTGTATTCGGTCGCCGTCACGGGATTGCAGGTAGCCACCGGCGACGTTTCGGACAACCCGTATCCTTCGATGATCGCGGTGCCGGTCTTTTCATACCAGCGCTTCGCCACGCCTTCCTGGATCGCCATGCCGCCACCGTTGGCGATCACGAGCTTCGACAGGTCGAGCTGACCGAATTCGGGATGGTTCAGCAGCGCGTTGTACAGCGTGTTGACGGCCGGAATCGTCGAGATCTGGTAGCCCTTCAGCTCCTTGATCATGCCGGCGATGTCGCGCGGGTTCGGGATCAGGATGCCCATGCCGCCCGTGCGCATCGTCAGGAAACCGCAGACGGTCAGCGCGAACACGTGATACAGCGGCAGTGCGACGACCGTCACGAACTGTTTCACGTCCGGGAATTTCTCATGAGCCGGACGGTGCCAGGCGCCCGCCTGCAGCACGTTCGACACGATGTTCCGGTGCAGCAGCGTCGCGCCCTTCGCGACGCCGGTCGTACCACCCGTGTACTGCAGGAACGCGACGTCGTCGGGGCCGATTTTCTGCGGCTTGAACGTCTGCCGCGCGCCTTCCGACAGCGCGGCCTTGAAGCGCGTGAACGACGGCAGTTGCCACGCCGGCACCATCTTCTTCACGTTGCGCACGACGTAATTGACGAGCCATCCCTTGATGCCCAGCAGGTCGCCCATCGATGCGACGACCACGTGCTTGACGGCCGTATTGGCGATGACGGCCTGCAGCGTCGACGCGAAATTCTCCAGGATGACGATCGCCTCGGCACCACTGTCCTTCAGTTGATGCTCGAGCTCGCGCGGCGTATAGAGCGGATTGACGTTGACCACGGTATAGCCGGCGCGCAATACCGCGGCGATCGTCACCGGGTATTGCAGCACGTTCGGCATCATGATCGCGACGCGCGCCCCGCGTGCCAGACCGCGGGATTGCAGCCACGCACCGAACTCGCGCGACAGCGTGTCGAGTTCGCCGTACGTGATGCCCTTGCCCATGCAGACGAACGCGGTACGGTCCCGATACTGACGGAAGCTCTCGTCGAGCAGGTCAGGGACAGACGGATAAGGCGAGGAGTCAATTTCGGCTGGAACGCCGGGTGGGTACGATTTCAGCCAAATTTTGTCCATACCGCGCGTCTCCTCACAGATTTTCGAATGGTCGTGCTAAAACGCATCCTAACGGCTCCCCCGCCCCGAGACAACAGGGTTAGATGTCCACTTCGAACTTCCCTATCGATATTGTCTGATCATACGGCAATATTCGATCAAATCCGCTCAACTTCCACAAGACAATCGTAAAACGTCGCCGAATTGCCCAGATCGGTCAGCGCCTGGCTCGTCACTTCGTTCGCGTTCCTGCCGTCCGGCGACAGCTTCTTCCACCATATCGATAACCCGACGACCAGCCCGGCACGCGCACGATCGGTAATTCGCGCGAGCGCCTGCATCGAGCCGCGGTCATTGAAGATCCGGACGACGTCGCCCTCCGCGATGCCGCGCGCGCGGGCGTCGGACGGGTGCATGTCGAGATGCGGCTCGCCTTCCGTCGAACGCAGGCTGTCGACGTTCACGAACGTGCTGTTCAGGAAGTGGCGGGCCGGCGGCGAAATCATCGCCAGCGGATAGCGTGCGGCGAGCTCGGGCGCGGCCTCGGCCGACTCGAACGGCGGCAGGTAGTCGGGGACGGGGTCCTTGCCCATCTGCTCGAGCCGCGGGCTGTAGAACTCGCACTTTCCCGAAGGCGTGCGGAAGCCGCCGTTCGCGAACGGCGCGTCCAGCAGCTTGAGCTTCAGCCAGCCGGCCTGCTTCAGCGTGTCCCAGTCGCTGTCGAGCGCCGGATCGTCCCAGCGAAGCGCCGCGCGCGCGACCTCTTCGTCGCTGTGATAGAGCGCGGGCTCGTCGAGCCCCATGCTGCGTGCGATCCCGCGAAAGATCTCCGTGTTCGGCCGCGCGTCGCCCACCGGCGGAATCGCCGGCAGGTTTGCCATCACGTAGGTATGGCCGTACGACTTATGGACATCCAGATGCTCGAGTTGCGTGGTCGCCGGCAATACAATGTCGGCGAAATCGGCTGTATCTGTCTTGAAGTGCTCTAGAACGACCGTGAACAGATCGTCGCGTGCGAAGCCTGCGGCGACCTTCGACGAATCGGGCGCGACCGCGACCGGATTCGAGTTGTACACGATCACCGCTTCGACTTTCGGCCCGAATGTCGCGTCGCCCGGGTGCAGCAACGCGTCGCCGATCGCATTCATGTTGATGATGCGCGGCAGCTTGTGCGGCCAACCCGGCATCAGATCCGGACGCAGCAGCGCCGCTTGGTTGACCGGTGCGGATTCCGACGACGAGAGCAGCAGCCCACCGGCCCGATCGCGCCATGCCCCGGTCAACGCCGGCAGGCTGGCGATCGCGCGCACGGCATTGCCGCCGCCGCGAACGCGCTGCATGCCGTAGTTGAGGCGGATCGAAGCCTTGCGGGTGGCGCCGTAGCGACGCGCAAGATCGATCAGTTCCGATGGGTCGATGCCGCAGATCTGCGCAACGCGTTCCGGCGGATAGGACATGGCGCGCGCCTTGAGCGCGTCGAAGCCGATCGTATGGTCGGCGATGTAACCGTGATCGAGAAGGTTTTCGGTAATCAGCACATGCATCATGCCGAGCGCAAACGCGCCGTCGGTACCGGGCTTCAATGCGATGTGCTGGTGGCATTTCTCCGCGGTCAGCGAACGATACGGGTCGATCGCGACAAGACGCGCGCCCCGGCGCTTCGCTTCCTGCGCGCGGGTCCAGAAGTGCAGGCTCGATGCAATCGGATTCGCGCCCCATATCAGAATCAGCTCGCTTTCCTCGAAGTACTCGAGATGCATGCCGACGTTGCCGCCGTACGTATATCGCAACCCCGCTGCGCCGGCTGCCGAGCAGATCGTGCGCTCGAGCCGCGAGGCGCCGAGCTTGTGAAAAAAGCGCTGCGCGATGCCCTCGCCTTGCACGAGCCCCATCGTTCCCGCATAGCTGTATGGCACGATCGCCTCCGGCGCGCGCGCGGCGATTTCACCGAGTCGACGTCCAATCTCGTCGAACGCCTCGCTCCAGCTGATTGGCACGAAACGCCCTTCCCCCTTGGCACCGACACGCTTGAGCGGGACAGTGAGGCGGTCGGGATGATGAACGCGATCCGCGTATCGGCTGACTTTCGTACACAACACGCCCTGCGTCGGCGGATGGTCGGGATCGCCCGTGACCTTGATCGCCTTGCCATTTTCGACGGTTACACGCATTGCGCATGTGTCCGGACAATCATGCGGGCAAACGGCCCGAGCTACTTGGGTGGCGGCGTTCATGGTCTTGAATGCAGAGATGGGGATTTGCAAATTTTACGTGGACAGGCGGAATAACGCGTTCATTTCGCACCGATTGGGGATTATCTGACCGAAGACCAAGTGGAGGTGCCGGGTGCGGTGGAGGGAAAGCAACCGCACTGGACTGCTTGCCGGTGAGGCGCTTCAAGGCAAATGCGACCTTGATCGGAGATACGGCCAGTATGCGGCTGAATCACTAGAGATGGCAGCCATTGGGAGAATCGACGCCGCGATCGATGTGTCGGACGGGAAGTTCACTCAGGTAGGTCACCTTGGCAACGCTTTGCCCGTCCGCGTGCATTTCCATCGCTAAAATGCAAAAACCCCCGCCTTTCGGGCGGGGGTTTCTGGCTTAGGGAGCCTGACGATTACCTACTTTCACACGGGAATCCGCACTATCATCGGCGTGGAGTCGTTTCACGGTCCTGTTCGGGATGGGAAGGGGTGGGACCGACTCGCTATGGTCATCAGGCAAAGGGGGTTGTTCTGCTGGCGTGGCCAACAGAACCAATCTTGGAAGAAGCAGTAATTTAGGTTGTGTGTATCACACACGAGAATCCAACTTGTCTCGTCTTGCTACGCAGGTCACCGGTACTTCAACCGGCGCGCCGCATCGATCAGCTTCGCTGCTCGACGCTCTGCGCGGGATGCTCGTAAGTGCTGAAGCACTAACGATCATCGACAAGGCAGACTTGTTATAGGATCAAGCCTTACGGGCAATTAGTATCGGTTAGCTGAACGCATTACTGCGCTTACACACCCGACCTATCAACGTCCTGGTCTCGAACGACCCTTCAAGGAGGTCTAGCCTCCAGGGATATCTCATCTTAAGGCGAGTTTCCCGCTTAGATGCTTTCAGCGGTTATCTCTTCCGAACATAGCTACCCGGCGATGCCACTGGCGTGACAACCGGTACACCAGAGGTTCGTCCACTCCGG
>NZ_JAUJRI010000030.1:0-64549 GCF_030504405.1 Burkholderia sp. AU44665
GATCGAAGCCGCGGCACAACTGGTCAAGGACGGCTTCAAGGTGCTGCCGTACTGCACCGAGGATCTCGTGATCGGCCGGCGCCTGCTCGACGTCGGCCGCGCCGGCTGCCGCCGGTGCCGCGCCGTCTTCCGGCAAGTCGTACTTCGGCAGCGCGTCGTTGCTCGACGTCGCGGCGGCCTCGCCGCGCGCGTTGCTGATCAGCATCTGGCGGCGCTGCAGATACGCATTGCGCACGAACGAATACTTGTCGAGCGCCGCGGCATCCAGCACGTCGCCCGCGCCGAGCAGGTTCGCGCGCGTGTTGACGAGGTTCACGCCGAACAGGCCCCAGCTCAGGCCGTCCGGCTTCACGTAGGTGAGCGGGTTGCCGACGTAGTCGACGCCGAGGCCGGCCGTGTCGCGCAGCGTGCTCGGGCCGAGCAGCGGCAGCACGAGGTACGGGCCCGACGGCATGCCGTAGCGGCCCATCGTGATCCCGAAGTCGGCCGTGTGCTTCGGCAGCTTCGCGATCGTCGCGACGTCGAACAGGCCGCCGACGCCGAACACCGTGTTGATCACGACGCGCATGATGTCGCCGACGCCGTCGGCGATCCGCAGCTGCACGATGTTGTTCGCCGCGATGTAGACGTCGCCGATGTTCGAGAAGAAGTTCGTCACGCTGTCACGCACCGGCTGCGGCACCACGTACTGGTAACCCTTCGCGACCGGCTTCAGCGCGTACGTGTCGACCGTGTCGTTGAACTTGTACATCGTCCGGTTGAAACCTTCGAGCGGATCGCCCTTGGTCGGCGTCTGCACGGTCGCGCAGCCGCTCAACGCGGCGACTGCCGCAACCGCCAGCGCGGCGTGCCTGATGCGGATCGTGTGCATGGTCATTACCCTCTTGTCTTTCTCTCGTGTGGTTATTGGGCTGCGGCGCCGGACACCGCGGACGCCGGCACCGCCACCGGCGCGGGCGCGGCGGGCGCCGCCGGTGCCCCGGCTGCCGGCTTCGCGCCGCCCGCGTCGGCGGCCTTGCTGTACAGGAACTGGCCGATCAGGTTCTCGAGCACGATCGCCGACTGCGTCATCGTGATGGTATCGCCGGCCTTCAGCATTTCGGTGTCGCCGCCCGGATCGAGGCCGATATATTGCTCGCCGAGCAGGCCGGACGTCAGGATCTTCGCCGACGAATCCTTCGGGAATTGATACTGACCGTCGACGTCGATCGTGACGACCGCCTGGTAGGTGTTGGTATCGAACCCGATCGACTTCACGCGGCCGACCACGACGCCCGCGCTTTTCACGGCCGCGCGCGGCTTCAGGCCGCCGATGTTGTCGAATTTCATTCTCACCGAGTAGGTCGGCTGAAACGACAGCGAGCTCATGTTGCCGACCTTCAGCGCCAGGAACAGCACCGCGAGGAAGCCCACCACCACGAACAGGCCGACCCAGAAGTCGAGAGCAGTCTTTTTCATCGTCATCCCAAAATTTGGCTTGGCTGAGGCTTAGCTGAACATCAGCGCGGTCAGCAGGAAATCGAGGCCGAGTACGGCGAGCGACGCGAACACGACCGTCTTGGTGGTCGCGCGCGACACGCCTTCGGGCGTGGGCTTCGCTTCATACCCTTGAAACAGTGCAATGAAGGTCACGGCGAACCCGAACACGATGCTCTTGATCACGCCGTTGCCGACGTCGGCCCACACCTGGACCCCGCCCTGCATCTGCGACCAGAACGCGCCCGGATCGACGCCGATCAGCACGACGCCGACGAAATAGCCGCCGAGCACGCCGACCGCGTTGAAGATCGCGGCCAGCAGCGGCATCGCGATGATGCCGGCCCACATGCGCGGCGCGATCACGTTCTTGATCGGGTCGACCGCCATCATCTCGAGCGCGGTAAGTTGCTCGCCGGCCTTCATCAGGCCGATCTCGGCCGTGAGCGACGTGCCCGCGCGGCCGGCGAACAGCAGCGCGGTGACGACCGGCCCGAGCTCGCGCACGAGCGACAGCGCGACCAGCAGGCCGAGCGCCTGCTCGGAACCGTAGCGGTTCAGCGTGTAATACCCCTGCAGGCCGAGCACGAAGCCGACGAACAGCCCCGACACGGCGATGATCACGAACGAATAGTTGCCGAGGAAGTGGATCTGCTTGGTGACGAGCCGCGGCCGGCGCAGCAGCGGGAAGAATTCCAGCACGAGGCGCACGAACAGGCGCGTGCCGTAGCCCGCCCGCTCGAGGCCGCCGATGACGTAACGTCCGATCGCGCTGATCATGCGCGCCCTCCGCCGAGCCCGAAATCCGCTGCCAGCGGCGGGCTCGTGTAATGAAATTTGAACGGGCCGTCCGGCGCGCCGTCGATGAACTGCCGCACGCTCGGATCGGTCGACGCGCGCAGCTCGTCGGGCGTGCCCTGCGCGAGCACGCCGCCATTGGCCAGAAAATACACGTAGTCGGCGATCGCGAACGATTCCGGCACGTCGTGCGTGACGAGGATCGACGTCGCGCCGAGCGCCTGGTTCAGCGTGCGGATCAGGTTCGCGGTGATGCCGAGCGAGATCGGATCGAGGCCCGCGAACGGCTCGTCGTACATGATGAGCTGCGGATCGAGCGCGATCGCGCGCGCCAGCGCGATGCGGCGCGCCATCCCGCCCGACACCTCGGACGGCATCAGGTCGCGCGCGCCGCGCAGCCCGACCGCGTTCAGCTTCATCAGCACGAGGTCGCGGATCAGGTCTTCGGGCAAATCGGTGTGCTCGCGCAGCGCGAACGCGACGTTCTCGAACACCGACATGTCGGTAAACAGCGCGCCGAACTGGAACAGCATGCCCATCTTGCGGCGCAGCGCGTACAGGCCGTCGCGCGTTTGCGCGCCGACGTCGGCGCCGTCGAACAGCACCTGGCCGCGGCGCGCACGCACGAGGCCGCCGATCAGGCGCAGCACGGTGGTCTTGCCGCAACCCGAGCCGCCCATGACCGCGACGACCTGCCCGCGCCCGAAGCGCAGGTTCAGGTTGGACAGGACGAGGCGGTCGCCGTAGCCGAAGTCGACGTCGCGAAGTTCCAGCAGGGTCTCGGTAGGAGTGGGGCTCACGGAGCTGACAGTCCTTTTACGCAGAACGCCGAATTATAGGGCCTGCATTGGAATGATGTCGTGACGCCGTTCCGGGCCCTGCGGTCAATGATTGTCAAATTGTCCGGCAAAGCACTGCTGCAGTGCAATAAGCGCCGTCCGATAATCGGCCGCGCCCGTGACCGCGCTGACCACCGCGACGCTGCCGACGCCCGTGCCCAGCACGGCCGGCAGCGTGTCGAGCCCCACCCCGCCGATCGCGACGAGCGGTGCCCGGGCGCGGGCGAAGCGCGCGTAGCGGGCAATCCGCGCGAGGCCCTGCGGCGGCGCGGCGACGGCCTTCGTCGCGGTCGCGTACACGGGGCCGAGCGCGAGATAACTCGGCCGCGCGTGCAGCGCGCGCAACATCTCGTAATAACCGTGGCTCGAAAGTCCGAGCCGCAAGCCCGCGCGCGCGATCGCGGCCAGGTCGGCCGTGTCGAGGTCCTCCTGGCCGAGATGGACGCCGTACGCGCCTTCTTCTACCGCGATCTGCCAGTGATCGTTGATGAACACGCGCGCATCGGGATAGCGGCGCCCCGCCGCGACCGCGCGCGCGATTTCCCGGCGCAGCGCGTCCGGCGCCGCATCCTTCACGCGCAATTGCACGGTTCGCGCGCCGCCGTCGAGCACGCGCTCGACCCATGCGGCGCTCGGCACGACCGGATAGAGGCCGAGCCGCGCGGGGCACGGCGCGAACGCCGGCTCCGGCGCAGGCGGCAGCCCGCCGACACGCGGGAATCGCGCGGCATCGACCGGCCATGCGTCGGCGGCGCGCGTCTCGTCGCCGTCACGCCACGCCAGCGCGAGCACCAGCGCGTCGACCGGCGCGAAGCCGCAATCGAGGAACGCGGCGAGCGCCGCGATCCAGTCGTCCGCGAGCGGATGCGCGGCGTCGAGCGCGTAGCGCACGCCGGCCGCATGCAGCACGGCGCCGCCCTCGTCGAATTCGATCGCCACCGCGTCCGGCGACGCAGGCCGCGACACGGCCGATGCACGGGCCTGCGCGGCACGGTCGCCCACCGACACGATCAGCACGTCGCCGTCGGCCGGCACGTCGGGCGCCGCCACGCAGAGCCGCCGCGGCGCCGCGCCACCCTCCGGCCAGTCGCCGAGCCGCGCGCGAATCCGCTCGGCCGCTTCGGCCAGTTCGTCGGCCGGCGGCCAGAACGCATCGGCGAAGCGCGCGCTCATGCGCCGCCCCCGTCCTGGTGCCAGAACGGCATCCCGACGACCGGCGTGCTCGCGTGCGCGGTCTCGCGCGCATCCATCGGGCCGGCCAGGTACGCGGCGCGGCCGGCCTCGACGCCCTGCGCGAACGCGCGCGCCATGATCTCCGGGTGCGTGGCCTGCGACACGGCCGTATTCAGCAGCACGCCGTCGAAGCCCCACTCCATCACCTGACACGCGTGCGACGGCACGCCGAGCCCCGCGTCGACGATCAGCGGCACGTCCGGCAGCCGTTCGCGCAGCACGCGCAGACCGTACGGATTCACGACGCCCTTGCCGGTGCCGATCGGCGCGCCCCACGGCATCAGCGCCTCGCAGCCGACGTCGAGCAGGCGCCGGCCGATCACGAGATCCTCGGTGCAGTACGGCAGCACCTTGAAGCCGTCCTTGACCAGTTGTGCCGCGGCTTCGATCAGCCCGACCGGGTCGGGCTGCAGCGTGTAGTCGTCGCCGATCAGTTCGAGCTTGATCCAGTCGGTGTCGAATACCTCGCGCGCCATGTGCGCGGTGGTCACCGCTTCGGCGACGGTCTGGCAGCCGGCCGTGTTCGGCAGCAGCGGCACCGCGTGGCGCTTGAGCAGGTCGAAGAAGCCGGCTTCGGCCGTGCCGCCCGTCATCTGGCGGCGCAGCGCGACCGTCACCATTCCGGGGCGCGACGCGGCGATCGAATCGGACAGCGACTGCAGCGACGGATAGCGCGACGTGCCGAGCAGCACGCGGCTTGCGAAGGTTACGCCGTACAGCGTGAGCGCGTCGGCGGAGGTGGGGGACGTCATGTCGTTTTCCTGGAAGAGCGGGGACGAACCGGCGGCGCTCAGCCGCCCGCGACGGGGTGCACGACGTCGAGCTTGTCGCCCGCCGCGAGCGGGCGCGCCGCATGCTGCGTGCGCGCGACGAAGTTGCCGTTCAGCGCGACCGCGTACGGCGGACGCGCGCCGTACGCGGCCAATGCGTCGGCCACCGTCGCGCCGTCGGGCAGCGTCAGGGTCTGTTGATTGATCTGGATATCCATGAGGCTCGGTCGGATTCGGTCGGCGGCGCGCGTCAGGCCGGCTGGCGCGCGTCGTTACGGTGATGAAGCAGGGTCGGCCAGCGGGCGGCGGCGCGCCACGCGGCGAACGCGTCGGGATCGCCGAGCGCGCCGCCGAGCGCGGCCTGCGCGAACGCGACGGCCGCCTGCGCGACTTCCGGCGCGATCATGAAGCCATGCCGGTACAGGCCGTTGACGGCGAGCGTCGACGCGCCGTCCCAGATCACGGCCGGGCGATGATCGGGCAGCGTCGGCCGGCATTGCGCGTTGAGTTCGAGGATGCGTGCCTCGCCGAACGCCGGATGCACGGAAAACGCCGCGCTCAGCAGTTCGAGCGCGGAACGCACGCTGACGGGCGACATGTCCTCGCCCTCCACCTCGGTCGCGCCGATCACATAGAGATCGTCCTGCTTCGGCGCGACGTACAGCGGATAGCGCGGATGCAGCAGCCGCACGGGCCGCGTGAGCCCGATGCCGGGCGCATGCACGCGCGCGACCTCGCCGCGGATGCCGCGCAGCGCCGGCAGCGCGGGTTTCGCGCCGAGCCCGCGGCAATCGATCGTGAAATGCGCGGCGGGCGGGTTCGTGTCGTCGACCGACGCGTGCCAGTGCGTTTCGACGCCGCGCTGCGCGAGGCCCGCCGCCAGCGCGCGCAGCGCCTGACGGTTGTCGAGCTGGCCTTCGCGCGGCAGCAGCAGCCCGCGTGCGAAGCGGCCCGCGAGCGCGGGTTCGGCCGCGTCGACCTGCGCACCGGCCAGCGTCACGAAGCCGCCGTCGAACAGCTCGGCCGGCGCGTTCGCACGCACGCGCCGCTCGAACAGCGGCGCCTCCGCGCGGTCGGCCTGATGCCAGACGACGAGCGTGCCGTGATGCTGGAAGAAGACGGGTTCGGGCAGTTCCGCTAGCCACCGCGGCCAGCGCGCGAGCGACGCGGCGCCGAGCTCGGTGATCAGCAGCTCCGCGCTCGCGGCTTCCGCGAGCGGCGCGAGCATCGCGGCCGCGACCCACGCGGCCGACTGCTCGCCGTCCGGCCCGCCGCGCTCGTAGAGCGCGACGCGATGGCCGTCGCCGGCGAGCCGCCATGCGATCAGGCGGCCGACGAGGCCGCCGCCCAGCACCGCGAAATCGGGCCGTGCGTCCCGGACGTTCATCGCCCGCCCTCCGCGCGCTCACGCGCGACGAACGTCGACGCGTGCGCGCCGCCGCATGCGAACGCACGCGACATCGGGCCGGGAACCGGGCAAAAGACTGAAGATTGTGCGGTCATCATTCCTTCCGTAACGCGCAATGCGCGTACCCAAAAGGACGAAACCGGCAGCAAAGGCCGGCCGGGCGGGACTCGGGCGCTGACCATGTGGGATGGCGGCCAGCGCGGCCCGGCGGGATCAGAAACTTCCCTCGCCGGTATTACCCGGATCGGGTGCGAAGGGTCTTTCTCAGCCTCGCCGCGCTGCCCGGAACATCCGCCGGCCGCGTCACGAAGCACCCCTGTTTCGTCGTCGGCCATTAGACCATAAAAGCGGAAAGCGCCGCAAACTGTCCCCGTTGCGGCAAATTCGCCGGCGTGTTGCGCCGCTCTGGCACAATGCCCGCAGGCCGGCCGCGCGAGCGGCCGGTTGCCGCGTCACCGCCGGTTTTTAAGTGCCGTTTAAGACGCACGGGCGACCATCCGGACGCCCACCGTCAGTCGGCGCCGCGCCCGGCATGCCGTATCGCGGCGCGCGCCCCGGTTTCGCCCGGCCCGCGCGCCGGCTCATCATCAGGAAGCACATGACCCAATCGATCGATCCCGTCCGCTCCGCCTCCAACGCGCCGCAGGACGAGCGCCCGGTATCCGCGTGGAGCCTCATCAAGCCCTACTGGGTGTCGTCCGAATGGAAAATCGCGTGGGGGCTGCTGGTCACGATCATCACAATGAACTTCGCGAGCGTATGGCTAAGCGTGCGCTTCAACGGATGGTACGGACGATTCACGAACACATTGCAGGCAAAGGATGCACAGCACTTTCCACATCTGATGCTGGAATTCTGTGCCATCGCGTTTGGCGCCATTATTCTGTTCGTGTTCCGCCGCTATCTGACCCAGATGCTTTCGTTCCGCTGGCGGCAATGGCTCACTAACCGATTCCTCGATGAATGGTTGAATGACCGTGCGTTCTATCGGATCGAGCGGGACCGATTGACCGACAACCCCGACCAGCGCATCACCGATGACCTTCAAGCGTTCGCAACCACTTCGCTCTCGCTGTCGCTTGATCTGTTGTCGACTGTTGCATCGCTTGCGTCATTCACCGTGATCCTGTGGACCCTGGCCGGTCCGCTGACCGTTCCGATCGGTGGTACGTCTATCGTCATTCCGGGCTACATGGTGTGGGTCGCTGCAATATATGCGCTAGTTGGCTCTTACCTGATGCATCGGGCCGGCCATCCGCTTGTGTCGATCAACTACCAGCAACAGCGTGTCGAAGCCGACTTTCGCTTCGGTATGATTCGCGTACGAGAAAACGCCGAACAGATCGCGTTCTATGACGGCGCCGATTTCGAAGGCAATAATGCGCGACAACTTTTCGGTCGAATCCGTGACAACTGGTGGCGACTGATGAAGTACACAATGCGGCTGAACTTCGTGTTGAATTTCTACAGCCAAGTCGCGAATATCTTTCCGTTGATCGCAGCGGCCCCCGCATACTTCGCAGGTGCCTTCTCGTTCGGAACACTGATGCAGATTTCGCAGGCCTTCGGTAGTGTCAGCGACTCGTTTTCGTGGTTCATCAATAGTTACGGCTCGCTCGTCGAATGGCGCGCCACCGTCAACCGTCTGCGCGAATTCAAGCGCGTGATGGGCACGTCGCACCTGAAGGAAAGCCTGTCGCCCGCGACCGAGCACGGCGGCATCAACCTGCACTACATCGACGCCGCGAAGCTGTCCACGTCGTCGCTCAAGCTCGCGCTGCCGAACGGCAACGCGCTCGCCAACATCGGCGACGTCACGATCGAGCCCGGCTCGCGCTGGCTCGTGGTCGGCAAGTCCGGTTCCGGCAAGAGCACGTTCATGCGCGCGCTCGCGGGCCTGTGGCCGTTCGGCGACGGCGCGATCGACGCGCCGGTCGGCGCACGGATGATGTTCGTGCCGCAAACGAGCTATTTGCCGATCGGCACGCTGAAAGCCGCGCTCACCTACCCGGCGACGCCCGACACGTTCAGCGACGAAGCGTGCCGCGACGCGCTGCGCGCGTGCCGCCTCGAGGATTACGTCGAGCGCCTCGACGAAACCGCGCACTGGACCCGCGTGCTGTCGCCGGGCGAGCAGCAGCGTCTGGCCGGCGCGCGCGTGCTGCTGCACAAGCCCGACTTCCTGTTCCTCGACGAAGCGACCAGCGCGCTCGACGCCGACAACGAGGCGCGCCTCTATCACCTGTTCGCCGAACGGCTGCCGAAGGCAGCGATCGTCAGCATCGCGCACCGCGAGTCGCTCGCCGCGTTCCACGTCGGCACGATCAACGTCGAGCGCGTGAACGACGACGACAAGGTCGCCGCGTGAGCGCACGCGCCGCGCACGTCGCACGGATCGCGCTGATCACCGGCGCAGGTTCGGGGATCGGCGCGGCGCTCGCGCGGCGGCTCGCGGCGCCCGGCGTCGCGCTGGCGCTGCATGCGCGCGGCGCGAACGATGCGGCACGCGCGCGGCTCGCCGACGTCGCCCATGCGTGCACGGCGGCCGGCGCGGAGTGCCTGACGCTGACCGGCGATCTCGGCGAGCCGGGTGTTGCCGCCGCGCTCGTCGACGCAGCCGCCCCCCGCTTCGGCGGGCTCGATCAACTCGTCGCGAACGCCGGTTTCGCCGCACGGCAATCCTTTTCCGATCTTTCCGCGGACGCGCTCGCGTCCGCCTTCGCGGCGATGCCCGGCGCGTTCTCCGCGCTCGCGGGCCGCGCGCGGCCGCTGCTCGAGGCGTCGGCCGCACCGCGGATCGTCGCGGTCAGCTCGTTCGTCGCGCACCGCTACCGCGCCGACGCACCGTTCGCGGCAACCGCCGCCGCGAAGGCCGCGCTCGAATCGCTGGTGCGGAGCGCGGCCGCCGAATTCGCCGCGCACGGCATCACCGTCAACGCGGTCGCGCCGGGCTTCACGCGCAAGGATCACGGGCCGAGCGCCGGCAACGCCGCCGCGTGGGCGCAGGCCGAACAGGCGACACCGCTCGGCCGGATCGCCGAGCCCGACGACGTCGCCGCGCTGATCGCGTTCCTGCTGTCGGACGCGGCGCGGCAGATCACCGGCCAGGTCATCCACGTCGACGGCGGCCTGACGCTCTGACGCGTCTTCGTCCTCCTGCTTTTCCGCACGCCCCTGCATCCGCCTTTTTGGCGCGCAAGAACGCGCCCGTAAAATAGCCGCGACGCGGCAGCGCGGGACCAGACGAGGCGACAGGGGGCGGCAAGCATGCAGGCATTCCAGTGGTTCAACGAACTATCGACGCGCGAACGCCGGACGCTGTATGCCGGCTTCGGCGGCTATGCGGTCGATGCGTTCGACTTCATGATCTATTCGTTCCTCATTCCGACGCTGATCGCCACCTGGGGCATGACGAAGAGCGAGGCCGGGATG
The DNA here is from genome assembly GCF_030504405.1 of Burkholderia sp. AU44665. Classification (NCBI taxonomy): domain Bacteria; kingdom Pseudomonadati; phylum Pseudomonadota; class Betaproteobacteria; order Burkholderiales; family Burkholderiaceae; genus Burkholderia; species Burkholderia sp. AU44665. Next base: position 9,957 of record NZ_JAUJRI010000030.1, read on the forward strand.
ATCGCGACGAGCTCGCTGATCTCGTCGGCGATCGGCGGCTGGGTCGCCGGCATCCTCGCCGACCGCTACGGCCGCGTGCGCGTGCTGCAGTGGACGATCGCGACGTTCGCGCTGTTCACGTGCCTGTCCGGCTTCACGCATTCGTTCTGGCAGCTCCTTGCGACGCGCACGCTGCAGGGTTTCGGTTTCGGCGGCGAATGGTCGGTCGTGACGATCATGATGGCCGAGACGATCCGCTCGCCCGAGCATCGCGCGAAGGCCGTCGGCACCGTGCAGAGCAGCTGGTCGTTCGGCTGGGGCGCGGCCGCGATCCTCTACTGGGCGTTCTTCGCGCTGCTGCCCGAGCAGGTCGCGTGGCGCGCGTGCTTCTGGATCGGCATCGTGCCCGCGCTGTGGATTCTCTACATCCGCCGCAACGTCAGCGATCCCGACATCTACACGGCCACGCGCCGCGCGCGCGACGAAGGCCGCGTGTCGGGCCATTTCCTCGAGATCTTCTCGCCGCCGCACCTGCGTGCGACGCTGTTCGGCAGCGCGCTGTGCACCGGCATGCTCGGCGGCTACTACGCGATCACGACGTGGCTGCCCACCTATCTCAAAACCGTGCGCCACCTGTCGGTATTCAACACGAGCGGCTATCTGGTCGTGCTGATCGTCGGTTCGTTCGTCGGCTACGTGGTCGGCGCGATCCTGTCCGACCGGCTCGGCCGCCGCGCGTCGTTCATCCTGTTCGCGGTCGGCTCGTTCTCGCTCGGCATGGCGTACACGATGCTGCCGATCACCGATACCGCGATGCTGCTGCTCGGCTTCCCGCTCGGCATCGTCGTGCAGGGCATCTTCGCGGGCGTCGGCGCGTATCTGTCGGAGCTGTATCCGGGCGCGATCCGCGGCTCGGGCCAGGGCTTCTGCTACAACCTCGGCCGCGGGCTGGGCTCGTTCTTCCCGATCCTCGTCGGCGCGCTGTCGCAGTCGATGTCGCTCGTGAAGGCGATCGGCCTCGTCGCGGGCGGCGGCTACCTGCTTGTGATCGTCGCGGCGCTCGTGCTGCCCGAAACGCGCGGCAAGTCGCTCGCCGACGATCCGGCCGTCGCGTCGTGAGCCCCCGTTTCGTTCCGGACACCGCATGCACGTGATCGTTCTCGGCGCCGGCGTGATCGGCGTCACCACCGCCTGGCACCTGCGCGAAGCAGGCTGCGACGTCACCGTGATCGAACGCGAGGCCGACGTCGCGCAAGCGACGAGCCTCGGCAACGCAGGCGTGATCGCGCCCGGCTACGTGACGCCGTGGGCCGCGCCCGGGATGCCCGGCAAGATCCTCAAATATCTGTTCAAGCCCGCGTCGCCGCTGATCTTCCGGCCCACGCTCGACGCCGCGCAGTGGCGCTGGATCGCGCGCTGGCTGCGCGAATGCGAATTCGAGCGGTTTCGCGTGAACAAGCAGCGAATGCAGCGCATCGCGTATTACAGCCGCGCGTGCCTGCATGCGTTTCGCGAACGTCATCCATTCGACTACGGCGCGAGCCGCGGCTACCTGCAACTGCTGCGCGGCGCGTTCGACGTCGAGATGGCGCAGCCCGCGCTGAAGGTGCTGCGCGATGCCGGCATCGCGTTTCGCGAACTGGATGCCGCCGGCTGCACCGCGATCGAACCGGGCCTGCGCTGGGCGCGGCACGCGCCCGTCGGCGGTATCTACCTGCCCGACGACGAAGCAGGCGACTGCGCGCGCTTCACGCGCGAATTGCGGGCGCTGTGCGAAGCGAACGGCGTGGCGTTCCGGTTTCGCACCGCGATTCGCGCGCTCGATGTCGCGAGCGGCAAGGTGCGCGGCGTGCGGGTCGACTCGCTCGGCCCAGGCGCCGCCGCCCGGCGCGATGCGCTGCTCGCCGCCGACGCGATCGTCGTCGCGCTCGGCGTCGACAGCGCGGGCCTGCTGCGGCCGCACGGCATCGACGTGCCGCTGTATCCGGTGAAGGGCTACTCGGCCACGCTCGCGGTCGTCGACGATGAAAAGGCGCCGTGCGCCGCGCTGATGGACGAATCGCTGAAGACCGCGATCACGCGCTTCGGCCCGACGCTGCGCGTCGCCGGCACCGCGGAGCTCGGCAACCGCCGGGCGGCATTGCGGCAGCAGGCGCTCGACACGCTGATGAAGGTGCTCGACGACTGGTTCCCGCACGCGGCCGATCGCGCGTCGGCGCGTTTCTGGGTCGGCCGCCGGCCGATGACGCCCGACGGCCCGCCGCTGCTCGGCGCGAGCGGGATCGACGGCCTCTGGCTCAACGTCGGCCACGGCTCGACGGGCTGGGCGATGTCGATGGGGTCGGGAAAGGTGGTGGCGGATCTCGTCACCGGACGGACGCCGGAGATCGATCTGGCCGGGCTGACGCTCGCGCGCTACGACGGGTAGTGCAGCCGGCCGGTCGTACCGTCGAAGCGATGCACGGTCGCGACCAGCGGCATGGCGCGCGGCCGTCGGCGCGGGTCGCTACCGCGGCGGCGTCCGGCCTTCGGCCGCGGCGATCGGCGCCGACACGATCGGCCGATGCGACACGCCCTCTTGCGACAGCCGGCTTTCGAACAGCGTCAGCGCTTCGACGCGCACCTCGACCGGCCGCCCCGGCGCGCCGCCGTGCGCGGGCTGGCCGACCGCATCGTGCGGCAGCCGCGCAAGCGTCACGTGCGGCCGGAACGGCCGCCGGTCGGCCGGCACGCCGAGTTCGCGCAGCAGCGCCGCCAGTCCCGCATTCAGCGCGACGCAGGCGGCATCGGCCGCGAGTTCGGCGACGATCAGCCGCGCGCGCGGCAGGCTCGGCCACCACGCGATCCGCTCGACCGACAACGGCGGCAACGCATGCGCGGCGGCGAGCGCGGGCAGGTGCGCGGCCAGCGCGTCGCACCGCTCCCGCTCGATTGCGCCGAGGAACGCGAGCGTCATGTGCAGTTGCGCGGGCAGCGTGCGCCGCGCGCCACGCGTGACCGGCAACGCGTGCAGCGCGTCGCGCGACGCCGCATCGGGCATCAGCGCGACGAACGCACGGAGCCGGTCGCCGTTCATGACTCGCGCACCGTCACGCGCACTTCGGCCGCCACATCGGCCGCCGCCGGACGCTGCGGCAACGGGCCGTGCTCGCCCCACACGTCGGCCGGCAGCACGCCCGCGAGTTCGGGGATCGTATTGCGCGTGAACACCGGATCGGCGACGCCGGCCGCACGCTGGCGGCGATAGTCGGCCCACGCGGCGTGCGCGTACTTGCCAAGCGCGAGGATTGCGATCAGGTTGATGATGGCCATCAGCCCCATGCTCGTATCGGCCATCGCCCATACGAGCGGCAGTTGCCCGACGCTGCCGAACATCACCATGCCGAGCACGGCGATGCGGAACAGCGGCAGCACGCCGCGCCGCTTCGTGATGAATTCGACGTTGCCTTCCGCATACGCGTAGTTGCCGATCACCGACGAGTACGCGAAGAAGAAGATCGCGAACGCCATGTAGATGCCGCCCCAGTCGCCGACGTGGCCCGCGATCGCGCGCTGCGTGAGCGCCGCGCCTTCCATGCCGGTGCCCAGCTCGTACTGGCCGGACAGCAGGATCACGAACGCGGTCGCGCTGCAGATCACGATCGTGTCGACGAACACGCCGAGCATCTGGATCAGCCCCTGCACGACCGGATGCCGCGTGCTGGCGGTCGCCGCCGCGTTCGGCGCGCTGCCCATGCCGGCTTCGTTCGAAAACAGCCCGCGCTTCACGCCCATCGCGACCGCCTGGCTGACCGCATAGCCCGTCAGGCCGCCCGCCGCCTGCTCGAGGCCGAACGCGCTCTTCACGATCAGCGCGATCACGCCGGGCACCAGCGCGATGTGCGTCGCGACCGCGTAGACCGCGAGCGCGAGGTAGCCGATCGCCATCAGCGGCACGATCACCTGCGCGACCGTCGCGATGCGGCGGATGCCGCCGAAGATGATCGGTGCGGACAGCAGCACGAGGCCGAGGCCGACCGTCTCGCGGCTCCAGCCGAACGACGTATGGAACGCATCGGCGATCGCATTGGCCTGCACCGCGTTGAACACGAAGCCGAACGCGAGGATCAGCGACAGCGAGAACAGCACGCCGAAGCCGCGCGAGCGCAGGCCCGTCTGGATGTAGTACGCGGGGCCGCCGCGATAGCTGCCGTCCGGGTGCGACACCTTGAAGATCTGCGCGAGCGTCGCCTCGACGAACGCGGACGACATCCCGACGAGCGCGGTCATCCACATCCAGAAGATCGCGCCCGGCCCGCCGACCGTCAGCGCGACCGCGACGCCGGCGATGTTGCCGGTGCCGACGCGGCTCGCGAGCCCGGTCGCGAACGCCTGGAACGACGAGATGCTGCCCGGCTCGCCCTTGCTGCCGACCAGCTTCACGCTCAGGAGCAGCGCCTTCAGCTGGATCATCCGGAACCGCAGCGTGAACCACGCGCCCACGCCGAGCAGCAGCGCGATCAGCACGTAGTTCCACAACACGCCGTTGACGGCGTCGATCAGCCCTTGCACGAATGCTTCCATCCAGAATCCTTGTAAATACGGTCAGTCATGTGCGGCGACCGCGCGAATGCGGCCGGAGGGGCGACATGATATGACAGTTTTCAAGGATTATTACAAAATGAAAGAAATTGAGATGACGAAAAATCGACGCCGGATGTCATCAGATTAGGCGACGCTATGGGCAAATGACGAGGAGGGCCGGCATCGCGGACAAGCGCGCGGCCGGCCTCGGAAGCTGGAGAACATCGGCCCCGCCATGCGCAGATCATAAAAAAACCGGGCGCCCTCTCGGACGCCCGGCTTTCACGAAACCCGCTCGCGCTTCGATTCAGCGCGGCAGTTCCGAATGCCCCATCAGGTACGCATCGACCGAGCGCGCGCACTGGCGGCCTTCGCGGATCGCCCACACCACGAGCGACTGGCCGCGACGCATGTCGCCTGCCGCGAACACCTTGTCGACCGACGTGTAGTACGAACGATCGCCTTCGGTCGCCGCGCGCGCATTGCCGCGCGCATCCTTCGCGACGCCGAACGCGTCGAGCACCGGCGCCGCCGGCTGCGTGAAGCCCATCGCGAGCAGCACGAGGTCGGCCTTCATCTCGAACTCGGAACCCGGCACTTCCTGCATCTTGCCGTCCTTCCACTCGACGCGCACCGCGATCAGCTTCTCGACCTTGCCGTTCTTGCCTTCGAGACGCTTCGTCGCGACCGCCCAGTCGCGCTCGCAGCCTTCCTCGTGCGACGACGACGTGCGGAGCTTGATCGGCCAGTACGGCCACACGAGCGGCTTGTTTTCCTCTTCCGGCGGCTGCGGCAGCAGCTCGAACTGCGTGACCTGCTTCGCGCCGTGACGGTTCGACGTGCCGACGCAGTCCGAACCCGTATCGCCGCCGCCGATCACGATCACGTGCTTGCCCTTCGCCAGCAGCTGGTCGGGGAGCTTGTCGCCCGCGTTCACGCGGTTCTGCTGCGGCAGGAAGTCCATCGCGAAATGCACGCCCGCGAGCTCGCGGCCCGGCACCGGCAGGTCGCGCGGCGTTTCCGAACCGCCGGCGATCACGACCGCGTCGAATTCTTCCTTCAGCGTGTCCGGCGAAATGGTTTCCTTAGCGAGGCTGCCGATCGACTCGGGCAGCGGATCCTTGCCGATGAACACGCTGGTGCGGAACGTCACGCCTTCCGCCTCCATCTGACGCATGCGGCGGTCGATCAGCCACTTCTCGAGCTTGAAGTCGGGAATCCCGTAACGCAGCAGGCCGCCGATGCGATCGTTCTTCTCGAACACCGTCACGTCGTGACCGGCACGCGCGAGCTGCTGCGCGGCGGCGAGGCCCGCGGGGCCCGAACCGACGACCGCCACCTTCTTGCCCGTCTTGTGCGCGGCCGGCTGCGGCTTCACCCAGCCTTCCGCCCAGGCCTTGTCGATGATCGCGTGCTCGATCGACTTGATGCCGACCGGGTCGTCGTTGATCCCGAGCGTGCACGCGGCTTCGCACGGCGCCGGGCAGATGCGGCCCGTGAACTCCGGGAAGTTGTTGGTCGAGTGCAGGACTTCGATCGCCTGCTGCCAGTCCTGGCGGTAAACGAGATCGTTGAAGTCCGGGATGATGTTGTTGACCGGGCAGCCGTTGTTGCAGAACGGGATGCCGCAATCCATGCAGCGCGCGCCCTGGACCTTCGCGTCCGCGTCGGTCAGTGCCGCGACGAATTCCTTGTAGTGCTTCACGCGCGTGAGCGGTGCTTCGTACGCCTCGTGGCGGCGTTCGAACTCCAGAAAACCGGTTGCCTTGCCCATAAGGTGCTCTTCTGTTCGGTGTATCGGGTGGGGGAGCCGCGCGCGGCCGTCAGGCGCGCGCGGCATTCGCTATGTCGTTCGTCGCTCAGGCGGCCAGCACTTCCTTCGCCGCCTTCTTCGCACCGATCTCGCCCAGCGCGCGCTTGTATTCGTGCGGGAACACCTTCACGAACTGGCGGCGCGCCGCGTCCCAGTTTTCCAGCAGCGACTTCGCGCGCGGCGAACCCGTGAACTGGAAATGACGCTCGACGAGCCCCTTGAGCAGCGCTTCGTCCGTCGTGCCTGCGTGCCAGAGCGCGCGGTCGACCGTGCGCTCCTGCTCGGCCTGCTGCAGCACCGGCTCGAGCGCGACCATCGACTTGTTGCACTTCGCGGCGAACGTGCCTTCCGGATCGTAGATGTACGCGAGGCCGCCCGACATGCCGGCCGCGAAGTTGCGCCCCGTCTCGCCGAGCACGACGACCGTGCCGCCCGTCATGTATTCGCAGCCGTGGTCGCCCGTGCCCTCGACGACCGCCGTCGCGCCCGAGTTGCGCACGCAGAAGCGCTCGCCGGCCACGCCGCGGAAGAAGGCCTCGCCTTCGATCGCGCCGTACATCACCGTGTTGCCGCAGATGATGTTTTCCTCGGACTTGCCGCGGAAGTCGTTGGTCGGACGGATGATGATCCGGCCGCCCGACAGGCCCTTGCCGACGTAGTCGTTGCCGTCGCCGACGAGGTCGAGCGTCACGCCCTTCGCGAGGAATGCGCCGAAGCTCTGGCCGGCCGTGCCCTTCAGCTGGATGTGCACCGCGTCGTCGGCCAGGCCGTCGTGGCCGTGCTGCTTCGCGATCACGCCCGACAGCATCGCGCCGACCGTCCGGTTCACGTTGCGCACCGGCTGGATGAACGACACGTGCTCGCCGTTCTCGATCGCCGCCTTCGCCTTCTCGATCAGCACGTGGTCGAGCGCGCGTTCGAGGCCGTGATCCTGCACGTCGACGTGGCGGCGCGCGACGTCCTCGCACTCTTCCGGCTGGTAGAACACGCGCGAGAAGTCGAGGCCCTTCGCCTTCCAGTGCTCGATGCCCTTGCGCGTATCGAGCAGGTCGGCGCGGCCGATCAGGTCGTCGAACTTCGCGATGCCGAGCTGCGCCATGATCTCGCGCACTTCCTCGGCGACGAAGAAGAAGTAGTTCACGACGTGCTCGGGCTGGCCCTTGAACTTCGCACGCAGCACCGGGTCCTGCGTCGCGACGCCGACCGGGCACGTGTTCAGGTGGCACTTGCGCATCATGATGCAGCCCTCGACGACGAGCGGCGCCGTCGCGAAGCCGAATTCGTCCGCGCCGAGCAGCGCGCCGATCACGACGTCGCGGCCCGTCTTCATCTGGCCGTCGGCCTGCACGCGGATGCGGCCGCGCAGGCGGTTGAGCACCAGCGTCTGCTGCGTTTCGGCGAGGCCGAGTTCCCACGGCGTGCCCGCGTGCTTGACCGACGACAGCGGCGATGCGCCCGTGCCGCCGTCATGGCCGGCGATCACGACGTGATCGGCCTTCGCCTTAGCGACGCCGGCCGCGACCGTGCCCACGCCCACTTCCGACACGAGCTTCACGGAGATGCTCGCGCTCGGGTTCACGTTCTTCAGGTCGTGGATCAGTTGCGCCAGATCCTCGATCGAGTAGATGTCGTGGTGCGGCGGCGGCGAGATCAGGCCGACGCCCGGCACCGAGTAACGCAGCTTGCCGATGTATTCGGACACCTTGTGGCCCGGCAGCTGGCCGCCTTCGCCCGGCTTCGCGCCCTGCGCCATCTTGATCTGGATCTGGTCGGCCGATGCGAGGTACTCGGCGGTGACGCCGAAGCGGCCCGACGCGACCTGCTTGATCTTCGAGCGCAGCGAATCGCCGTCCTTCAGCGGAATGTCGCTGACGATCTCGTCGCCGATCACCGACTTCAGCGTCTCGCCCGCCTTGATCGGAATGCCGCGCAGTTCGTTGCGATAGCGCTTTTCGTCCTCGCCGCCTTCGCCGGTGTTCGACTTGCCGCCGATCCGGTTCATCGCGACCGCGAGCGTCGCGTGCGCTTCGGTGCTGATCGAACCGAGCGACATCGCGCCCGTCGCGAAGCGCTTGACGATCTCCTTCGCCGGCTCGACGTTTTCGATCGGGATCGCCCTGGTCGGCTCGACCTTGAACTCGAACAGGCCGCGGAACGTCATGTGACGCTTGGTCTGGTCGTTGATCAGGTGCGCGTATTCCTTGTACGTCTGGTACGAGTTGCTGCGCGTCGCGTGCTGCAGCTTCGCGATCGAATCCGGCGTCCACATGTGGTCTTCGCCGCGCACGCGGTACGCGTACTCGCCGCCCGCGTCGAGCATGTCGCGCAGCACCGGGTTGTCGCCGAATGCGTCGCGGTGCAGGCGGATCGCCTCTTCCGCGACTTCGAACAGGCCGATGCCACCGACCTTCGACGCCGTGCCCTTGAAGTACTTCTCGACGAGGTCGCTCGACAGGCCGAGTGCTTCGAAGATCTGCGCGCCCGTGTACGACATGTACGTCGAGATACCCATCTTCGACATCACCTTCTGCAGGCCCTTGCCGACCGCCTTCGTGAAGTTGTAGACGGCCTTCTCCGGCGACAGGTCGCCCGGCAGCCCCTCGGCCATCTTCGCGAGCGTTTCCATCGCGAGGTACGGATGCACGGCTTCCGCGCCGTAGCCCGCGAGCAGCGCGAAGTGGTGCGTTTCACGCGCGGAGCCCGTCTCGACGACGAGGCCCGTGCTCGTGCGCAGCCCTTGCTGGACGAGGTGCGTGTGGATCGCCGACGTGGCGAGCAGCGCCGGAATCGCGACGTGCTCGGCATCCGTCTTGCGGTCCGACACGATCAGGATGTTGTAGCCCGACTTCACCGCGTCGACGGCTTCCGCACACAGCGACGCGAGGCGCGCCTCGATGCCTTCCTTGCCCCACGCGACCGGGTAGCAGATGTTCAGCTCGTATGCGCTGAACTTGCCGCCCGTGTACTGGTCGATCGCGCGGATCTTCGCGATGTCCTTGAAATCGAGCACCGGCTGCGACACTTCGAGCCGCATCGGCGGGTTGATGTTGTTCGTGTCGAGCAGGTTCGGCTTCGGGCCGATGAACGACACGAGCGACATCACCATGTTCTCGCGGATCGGGTCGATCGGCGGGTTCGTCACCTGCGCGAACAGTTGCTTGAAGTAGTGATAGAGCGTCTTGTTCTTGTTCGACATCACCGCGAGCGGCGAGTCGTTGCCCATCGAACCGACGGCTTCCTCGCCCTGCTGCGCCATCGGCGCCATCAGGAACTTCAGGTCTTCCTGCGTGTAGCCGAACGCCTGCTGGCGGTCGAGCAGCGCGGCGCCCTGCGTGCGGCCGGCCGCGACTTCCTCTGCCTTCGGCTCGATCTCGTCGAGCTTGATGCGCACGGCGTCGATCCAGCTCTTGTACGGCTTCGCGTTCGCGAGGTTGTCCTTCAGTTCCTTGTCGTCGATGATGCGGCCGTGTTCCATGTCGATCAGGAACATCTTGCCCGGCTGCAGGCGCCACTTCTTGACGATCTTCGATTCGGGGATCGGCAGCGTGCCGGCTTCCGACGCCATGATGACGAGGTCGTCGTCGGTCACGATGTAGCGCGCCGGGCGCAGGCCGTTACGGTCGAGCGTCGCGCCGATCTGGCGGCCGTCGGTGAACGCGATCGCGGCCGGGCCGTCCCACGGCTCCATCATCGCGGCGTGATATTCGTAGAACGCGCGGCGGTTCTCGTCCATCAGCGTGTGCTGTTCCCACGCTTCCGGGATCATCATCATCACCGCGTGCACGAGCGGGTAGCCGGCCATCACCAGCAGCTCGAGACAGTTGTCGAACGAGGCGGTGTCCGACTGGCCCGGGTAGATCAGCGGCCACAGCTTCGGCAGATCGTCGGCCAGCACGTGCGACGCGATCGCGCCGGTACGCGCGTTCAGCCAGTTCACGTTGCCCTTCACGGTGTTGATCTCGCCGTTGTGCGCGATCATCCGGTACGGGTGAGCGAGTTCCCACGCCGGGAACGTGTTGGTCGAGAAGCGCTGGTGCACGAGCGCGAGCGCCGACACGACGCGCTCGTCCTGCAGGTCGCGGTAGTACACGCCGACCTGGCCGGCCAGCAGCAGGCCCTTGTAGACGACCGTGCGCGCCGACATCGACGGCACGAAGTATTCCTTGCCGTGCTTGAGCTTCAGCGCCTGGATGCGGTGGCTCGCCGTCTTGCGGATCACGTAAAGCTTCCGCTCGAGCGCATCCGTCACCATGATGTCCTTGCCGCGCCCGATGAAGATCTGGCGGATCAGCGGCTCGCTCGCCTTGACCGTCGGCGAGATCGGCATCGCATGGTCGACCGGCACGTCGCGCCAGCCGAGCACGACCTGGCCTTCGGCCTTCACCGTGCGCTCGAGCTCCTGCTCGCACGCGAGACGCGACGCGTTTTCCTTCGGCAGGAAGATCATCCCGACCCCGTATTCGCCGGCCGGCGGCAGGTCGACGCCCTGCTTCGCCATTTCCTCGCGATAGAACGCGTCCGGAATCTGGATCAGGATACCCGCGCCGTCGCCCATCAGCGGATCGGCGCCGACCGCGCCGCGGTGATCGAGGTTCTCGAGGATCTTCAGGCCCTGCTGGATGATCTCGTGGCTCTTCTTGCCTTTGATGTGAGCGACGAAGCCGACGCCGCAGGCGTCGTGTTCGTTTTGCGGGTCGTACAGACCTTGTGCGGCGGGCACCGCGGCGAGCGGCTGCTGGTGGTCGTTCATGGGGACACCGTCGTAAAGGGGGCCTGGAGGCCGTTGAACCGTTTTCTTGTTGCCGTCGATCCCGCTTCCCGAGGGAGACGGCGCGGCCGACAGTGGTTGGGCAAGCTTCGCCCGGGCCACCGGAATTCGGAATATACGCGACGAATCAAGGGAATAGCAACAAAAACCGCTTGATAGAACCCCAATTAAACGAATGCCTCGATCCGGTGCCGTTTTATTGGGGGCGTATCGTTTTGGTGCAAAAAGAAGCGGCGCCCGCAGCGCCGCTCCTGGCCCGCCTTTCCGGCATTACTGCTGGATCGGCGGCGTGTTCTCGCGCACCTTTCTGGGGCGTCCGCGCGGCAACGGCGAGACGCGCCGGTTGGCGGTGCGCGCCGCCCACTCGCGGTAATTCTCGCCGCCGAGCACCCAGCCCTTCAGCGTCGCCTGCTGCAACTGGTCGGCCTGCCGCTCGTCGAGCGGCTGCTCGCACAGCTCCTTGTACGCGCGCTGGCGGTCGAACGGCGTGTTGCCGAGCGCCCAGTAGAGCGGATGGTCGGTGATCAGGCTGTCGACGGTGAGCCCGACGTGATGCCGGTAGCTCGACCAGCGATAGGCCTCGGGCGTCGCGACGAGCTGCGAACGCACCGGGCTCATCTCGACCACGCGGCTCGCGAGCAGGAAATAGCGCTCGCCTTCGATCACCGTCGCGCGATAGCGGCCTTCCCACAGGGTGCCGCGCCGCGAATAGCGCCGGTTGAAATGCGCGACGTAGCGACGGCCGACGGCCTGCATCGCCTTCGGCAGGCTGGCCTCGTCGCTGGGGGTCACGAGCAGTTGCACCTGGCGCGGCAGCAGCACGTAGGCATGCACCGACAGGTGATGATCGCGTGCGGCGGCCTTCAGGCAATCGATGAAGAGTTCGTAGTCCTGGTCGTCGACGAACGCGGGTTGCTGATCCAGGCCGCGCAGTATCACGTGCTGCGGCTGGTCGGGAACGTAGAGTCGTGCTAACCGTGCCATGCTGAATGTCCGTTTGAACGCGTTAGGAAATACCCGGAGGTCCGAAAATGCGCACCTGCGTAGAATGCCTGTCCTGTCAGGGCGCGGAAGCGTACGGTCGTGCGAATCCTAGGGTGAAAACTCTAACTTACGAGCTTGTTTGGTTTTAAACGCAGTCGTCATAATGAGCACGCCTTTGATCGGAGGAGACACAATGAAACGAAAACTGGCCATTACGGGGGCCGCAGCGCTCGCATTCACGTTAGCGGGCGGTCCGGCACACGCACAATCCGCAGGCGATTTCTACGTCAGCACCGGCTGGCTGCACCTTTCGCCGCAGGACAGCAGCGACCCGCTGTTCGTCTATGGCGTAGGCGGCACGCCCATCAACCAGTCGATTCCCAATACCGGCGCCGGCATCAACGACGCCGATACGCTCGGGCTCGCAGCTGGCTACTTCGTCACCGACCATATCTCCACCGAGCTCGTCATGGGGATACCGCCGAAGTTCGACATCACCGGCAAGGGTCAGTTCGAAAGATTCGGCGTGCTCGGCCGTGCGTACCAGTGGAGCCCCGCCGTACTGCTTCGCTACCACTTCAACGACGCCAACGCGAAGTTCCGTCCGTATGTCGGCATCGGCGCGACGTACGTCTGGTTCACCGGCGCGAAGATCACGAACGGCAGCTTCGAGAACGGCGTGCTCGGCGGCCCGACCAGCGCGACGACCAGCAACCAGTGGGCGCCCGTCTTCAACGCCGGCTTCACGTACAACTTCACGAAACACTGGTTCGCCGGCCTGTCGCTCTCGTACATCCCGGTCAGCGTGACCGCGACCTTCACGACGGCCCGCCGCACGCCGGTCGGCACGCTGACGGAAACGTCGAAGGCCCACATCTCGCTGAACCCGATCGTCACGTACCTGAACGTCGGCTATCGCTTCTAAGCGTAGTCGAATATTTGGGGAATGGTTAATCCTGCTGCAATTTGTAGCGGAATTTTCCTGGCGTAACGTCTCCACGATGCAAAACGCCCCGGCGGGCATCCCGCCAGGGCGTCGTTTTTTCGCGTCGGGCACGTTTCGGGCAAGGGTTTCACCGGGCACCGCCGCCGCCCCGGCCGTCAGACGACGTCGATGTCGTCCAGCGCATCGGGCGCGATCAGGTCGATACGGTCCGTGCAGACGGCATCGACGCCCCAGCGCGCAAGCTCGCGCGCCCGTTCGAGGTCGTTCACCGTGTAAACCAGGATGCGCAATCCGGCGCGCTTGATCGCGCGCACGAGCGGTTCGTCGAGCCGGGTGTGGTCTGCGTGCAACGATACGCAGTCGAGCGCGTCGATCACCTGCGCGCGCCAGTCGTCCGGCACGACTTCGTAGAGCATCCCGCGCGGCAGCGTGGGCGCGCTCGCGCGTGCCTGTCGCAGCGCGTCGAACGAGAACGACGACAGCAGCGGCGCCACGGCGGCGCCGCGCCAGTATGCGGCCGCGTCGGCCGCCACGCGTTGCCCGGTTTCGCGCTCGCGCCCCGGGCACGGCTTGATCTCGACGTTCGCGGCCAGCCCGTGCGCGATGCAGCGCGCCGCCGCCGCCTCGAGCGTCGGCATCCGCTCGCCCGCGAAGCGCGCATCGCGCCACGCGCCCGCGTCGAGCGCGGCCAGCGCCGCATAACGCATGCCTGCCGCCGCGCCATGGCCGTTCGACGTCCGGTCGACCGTGTCGTCGTGCAGCAGGAAGGTCACGTCGTCGGCCGACAGCTTCGCGTCGAACTCGACCATCCGGTGACCGCGCCGCGCGCCCTCGTCGAGCGCGGCCAGCGTGTTCTCCGGCGCGAGCGTGCCACCGCCGCGATGGGCGACGACGCGCGGATAGGGCCAGTCGGTACGGATCGTCATCGTCGGTCTCCGTCGGTCCAACGGTTTCAGCCGGCACGCCTGCCGGTCTCGGGATCGAAGAAATGCAGCCGGTGCGCGGGCAGCGCGGCCGCCAGCGCCGTGCCGCGCGCGGGGCGGTCCGCGTGCGGCAGGCGCACCGCGACGTCGTGATCGCCCCAGCGGCCGTGTGCGAGATTGTCCGCGCCGAGCAGTTCGCACGAATCGACCGGCAGCGTCGCGTGCGCCGCGCCCGGCTGCGGCGTCATGTGCTCGGGACGCACACCGAGCACCCAGTCGCGCCCGGTGGCGATCTCGCTGCCGATGCCGGGCGCGCCGGCGACCGGCAAAGCCGGACCGCCGCCCGCGACGGTGAAGGTCGCGCCGTCTTCCGACAGCCGGCCGTGCAGCAGGTTCATCGCGGGCGAGCCGATGAAGCCCGCGACGAATACCGTCGCCGGCTTCTCGTACACGTCGACCGGCGCGCCGATCTGCTCCGCGTAGCCGCGGTTCATCACGATCACGCGCTGCGCGAGCGTCATCGCCTCGATCTGGTCGTGCGTCACGTACACGCTCGTCGTCGCGAGCCGCGCATGCAGCCGCTGGATCTCGAGCCGCATCTGCACGCGCAGCTTCGCGTCGAGGTTCGACAACGGCTCGTCGAACAGGAATACCGACGGCTCGCGCACGATCGCGCGCCCCATCGCGACGCGCTGCCGCTGGCCGCCCGACAGTTCGCGCGGCCGCCGCGCGAGCAGCGGCTCGAGCTCGAGGATCTTCGCGGCCGCGGCCACCCGCGAATCGATCGTCGCGCGCTCGATCCCGCGAATCTTCAGCCCGTAGCCCATGTTCTGCGCGACCGTCATGTGCGGGTACAGCGCATAGTTCTGGAACACCATCGCGATGTCGCGGTCCTTCGGCTCCAGCGCGTTGACGACCCGGTCGCCGATCGCGATCTCGCCGTCGGTCACGCTCTCGAGCCCCGCGATCATCCGCAGCAACGTCGACTTGCCGCAGCCCGACGGGCCGACCAGCACGATGAATTCGCCGTCGGCGATCTCCACGTCGATGCCGTGCAGCACGTGCTGCTTGCCGTCGTAGGATTTCTTGACGCCCTTCAAGCTCAGCGCAGCCATACCTGGTCCTTCTCCCGGTTACCGTCGGTCGTTCATTTCTCGGAATCGACGAGGCCGCGCACGAACCAGCGCTGCATCGCCAGCACGACGACGAGCGGCGGAACCATCGCCAGCAGCGTCGCCGCCATCACGTATTGCCATTCGGTCGCGGCGTCGCCGCTCGCGATCATCGTCTTGATGCCCACCACCGCCGTCGACAGCGACGCTTCCGTCGTGATCAGGATCGGCCACAGATACTGGTTCCAGCCGTAGATGAACGTGATCACGAACAGCGCCGCGATACTCGTCTTCGACAGCGGCAGCACGACGTCCCAGAAAAAGCGCAGCGGCCCCGCGCCGTCGATGCGCGCGGCATCCATCAGCTCGTCGGGCAGCGTCATGAAGAACTGGCGGAACAGGAACGTCGCGGTCGCCGATGCGATCAGCGGCAGCGTGAGCCCCGCGTAGGTGTTCGTCAGATGCAGCGTCGACACGACCTGCACGGTCGGGAAGATCCGCACTTCCACCGGCAGCATCAGCGTGACGAAGATCAGCCAGAACGCCGTGTTGCGAAACGGAAAGCGGAAATAGACGATCGCGTACGCGGACAGGATCGACACCGCGATCTTGCCGACCGCGATCCCGAGCGCCATCGCGAAGCTGTTCACGAGCAGGCGGCCGAACGGCGCCGTCGTGCCGCCGCTGCCGTGCCCCCAGATGTACGCGACGTTCTCGAACAGGTGCGTGCTCGGCACGAGCGACAGCGGCACCGTAAACACTTCCTGCGCGTTCATCGTCGCCGCGCAGAACGCGACGTAGACAGGGAACACGATCAGCACGACGCCGGCGATCAGCACCGCGTGGCAGAACAGGTCGAAGCCCTTGCGATTTTCGATCATGCGTATTGCACCCTGCGTTCGACGAAGCGGAACTGGATCACCGTGAGCGCGACGACGATGATCATCAGCACGACCGACTGCGCGCCCGAGCTGCCGATGTCGAGCCCCTGGAAGCCCTCCGCGAAGATCTTGTAGATCAGCGTCTTGGTGCTCTGCGCCGGACCGCCGCCGGTGGCCGCGTCGATCACAGGGAACGTGTCGAAGAACGCGTAGACGAGGTTCACGACCAGCAGGAAGAAGCTCGTCGGCGACAGCAGCGGCAGCACGATGTTGAAGAAGCGCCGCACCGGCCCCGCGCCGTCGATCGCCGCCGCCTCGATCAGCGAGCGCGGGATCGCCTGCAGCCCCGCGTAGAAGAACAGGAAGTTGTAGCTCACCTGCTTCCACACCGACGCCAGCACGACGAGGAACATCGCCTGCTCGCCGTTCAGCGCGTGGTTCCAGACGATGCCGCGCTTCGCGAGCGCATAGGTGATCAGGCCGATGCTCGGGTTGAACAGGAACGCCCACAGCACGGCCGCGATCGTCGGCGCGACCGCGTACGGCCAGATCAGCAGCGTGCGGTACGCGCGCGCGCCGCGGATCACGCGGTCGGCGCAGGCGGCCAGCAGCAGCGACACGACGAGGCCGCTCACCGTGACGAGCGAACTGAACACGAGCGTCGTGCGGAACGAATCGAGATACAGCGGATCGGCGAACAGGTGCGTGAAGTTCGCGAGGCCGACGAATTCGCTCGACGTGCCGAACGCGTCCTGCGTCTGCGTGGACTGCCACAGCGCGACGCCGGCGGGCCACAGGAAAAATACGGCGGTGATCGCGAGCTGCGGCGCGATCAGCAGGTACGGCACGGCGCTCGTACCGAAACGGGAACGGGATTGCATCGCGGATATCCGGTCAGGCGAAACGGAAGGGAAACCGCGCCGCCGGACGGCACGCGCTCACGCGCGGCGCCGCCGGCGGCACGACGCGATGCGTGCTCAGCCGCCCGACTTCTCGAAGCGGCGCAGCAGCTCGTCGCCGCGCGACGCGGCCGAATCGAGCGCGTCCTTCGGCGTCTTCTTCTGCGCCCAGACCTGTTCGAACTCCTCGTCGACGATCGTGCGGATCTGCGGCATGTTGCCCAGCCGCAGTCCCTTCGTGTACGGCAGCGGCGGCTTGTTCAGCATCTGCTTGATCGCGGTTTCGGCGCTCGGGTTCTTCGCGTAGAAGCCCTGCTGGCGCGTCAGGTCGTATGCGGCGGTCGTGACCGGCAGGTAGCCCGTGTCCTGGTGCCACTTCGCGGCGACGGGCGGCGAAGCCAGGTACGCGAGGAATTTGGCCACGCCCTTGTAGGTCGCCGGATCCTTGCCGGCCAGCACCCACAGGCTTGCGCCGCCGATGATCGCGTTCTGCGGTGCGCCCTTCACGTTCGCGTCGTACGGCATCATCCCCGTGCCGTAGCTGAACTTCGCGAACTTCTGCACGTTCGCGAGCGCGCCCGACGACGTCGTCAGGATCCCGCAGTCGCCGCTGTAGAACTTCGCCGACGCTTCGTCCTTGCGGCCCGCGTACGTGAACGTGCCGTCCTTCGCCATTTGCTGGAGGAACGAAAGATGCGCGACCTGCTGCGGCTTGTTGAACTCGAGCACGGCATCGGTGCCGTCGAAGCCGTTGTTGCGGCTCGCGAACGGCAGCCCGTGCCACGCGCTGTAGTTTTCGAGCTGGATCCAGCCCTGCCACCCGGTCGTGAAGCCGCACGCCATGCCCGACTTGCGCAGTTTCTCGGCGTCGGCCTTCACGTCGGCCCACGTCTTCGGCGGCTGGTTCGGGTCCAGCCCGGCCTTCTTGAACGCGTCCTTGTTGTAGTACAGCACCGGCGTCGAGCTGTTGAACGGCATCGAGACGAGGTGGCCCGTCTTCGCGTCGCTGTAGTAGCTCGCGATGGTCGGCACGAACGCCTTTTCGTCGAGCGTCACGCCGACCTGCTTGAACACGTCGTACACCGGCACGACCGCCTTCTTCGCCTGCATCATCGTCGCCGTACCGACTTCGTAGACCTGGAGGATCGCCGGCGCGTTGCCGCTGCGATAGGCCGCGATGCCGGCCGCGAGCGCCTGGTCGTAAGTGCCCTTGAAGACCGGCACGATCTTGTAATCGCTTTGCGACGCGTTGAACTGGTCGGCGATCGCGTTGACCCGCTCGCCGAGCGCGGCCTCCATCGCATGCCAGAACTGGATTTCCGTCGCGGCGAGCGCGACGTGCTGCGCGCCGAACAGCAGCGCGCCGCCGAGCGCGATCGAACGAACCAGTGTCCCCGCAGGCTTCTTCTTCATCGACCTCTCCTATGAAAACGTTACCAACAGCGTGTGCAACATTCCCGTCGCCATTGAACCGGCGAAGTCTAGTGATCGTTTATGACAGTCAGTTGTCGTTGATGACGAACAGCCGCTGATATTCCTTCAGCGCGAAGCGGTCGGTCATGCCGGCGATGTAGTGCGCGACGAGACGCGGCTGCTGCGCCGCGTCGTCGGACTGATACGGCGGCGGCAGCAGGCGCGGATCGTCGATGAACGCGTCGAACAGCCCCGTGACGACGCGTTGCGCCTTGCTCGCCATGCGCATCACCTTGTAGTGGCGATACAGGTTCTTGAACAGGAAGCGCTTGAGGGCCGCCGCCTGCGCGGCGACCTCGGGGCTATGCGACACGAGCGGCGGCGCGGCGCGCACGTCGTCGAGCGACGCGGGCGCGACGCGGGCGAGATTGCGCGTGGTCTCGTCGATCAGGTCGACGATCAGCGTGTTGATGATGCGGCGCACCGTCTCGTGCACGAGACGGCGGCCTTCGAGGTGCGGGAATTCGGCGAGCGCCGCTTCGTAGTGGCGCTGCCACAGCTCGACTTCCGCGAGCTGCTCGATCGTGATCAGCCCCGAGCGCAGGCCGTCGTCGACGTCGTGGTTGTTGTAGGCGATCTCGTCGGCGATGTTCGCGAGCTGCGCCTCGAGCGATGGCTGGCGGCCCTGCAGGAAGCGCTCGCCGAGCGCGCCGAGCTTGCGCGCATTCTCGCGCGAGCAGTGCTTCAGGATGCCTTCGCGCGTCTCGAAGCACAGGTTCAGCCCGTTGAACGCGCCGTAGTGCTCCTCGAGCTCGTCGACCACGGCGAGGCTCTGCAGGTTGTGCTCGAAGCCGCCGTGCTCGCGCATGCACGCATTCAGCGCGTCCTGCCCGGCATGGCCGAACGGCGTATGGCCGAGATCGTGCGCGAGCGAGATCGCTTCGACGAGATCCTCGTTCAGTCGCAGGTTGCGTGCGACCGAGCGCGCGATCTGCGCGACTTCGAGGCTGTGCGTGAGGCGGGTGCGGAACAGGTCGCCTTCGTGATTGACGAAGACCTGGGTCTTGTATTCGAGCCGGCGAAACGCGGTCGAATGGACGATGCGGTCGCGATCGCGCTGGAACTCGGTGCGCGCCGCCGGCGGCGGTTCAGGATGGCGGCGGCCGCGCGACTGCGACGCGTGCGCGGCATACGGAGCGAGATGGGCTTCCAGCGCCGCGAGCGTCGGCGGCTCGGCCACCGGCGCGGCGGATGCGCGGCTGGCTTCGGGCAGTGTGCTGCTGGATGTCTCGCTCACGTCTCCTCCATGTCGGCGGCGCCGGCGAATCCGGGCGCCGTTAGCCGGTCGTCTGCGCCAGTGTAGCGAATACCGCTTCGTCCGGCGCCTGCGTGATCAACGTATCGCCGAATCGCTTCAGCAGGATGAACTTGATCGCGCCGGCCTCGGCCTTCTTGTCGACGCGCATCAGATCCATGTAGCGCGCGTCGCCGAGCGCGGGCCCGCGGGTCGGCAGGTGCGCGGCCGCGATCACCGCATCGAGACGTTGCCGCGACGCTTCGTCGAGGAGGCCGAGCCGCACCGACAGGTCGCCCGCCATCACCATCCCGCAGCCGACCGCCTCGCCGTGCAGCCATTCGCCGTAGCCGAGCCCGGCCTCGATCGCATGGCCGAACGTGTGGCCGAAGTTCAGGATCGCGCGCAGGCCGCCTTCGCGCTCGTCGGCCGCGACGACGCTCGCCTTGATCTCGCATGAACGCTTCACCGCATGCGCGAGCGCCGCGGGTTCGCGACGGTTCAGCGCATCGACGTTCGCCTCGATCCAGTCGAAGAACTCGGCATCGGCGATCGCGCCCGTCTTGATGACTTCGGCGACGCCGGCCGCCAGTTCGCGATCGGGCAGCGTCGTCAGCGCGCCGATGTCCGCGATCACGGCCTGCGGCTGGTAGAACGCGCCGATCATGTTCTTGCCGAGCGGATGGTTGATGCCCGTCTTGCCGCCGACCGACGAATCGACCTGCGACAGCAGCGTCGTCGGCACCTGGATGAACGGCACGCCGCGCATGTAGCACGCGGCGGCAAAGCCGGTCATGTCGCCGACCACGCCGCCGCCGAGCGCGACGAGCGTCGTCCTGCGATCGGCGTGATCCGTCAGCAGGCCGTCGAAGATCAGGTTCAGCGTTTCCCAGTTCTTGTACGCCTCGCCGTCCGGCAGCACGACCGTCGACACGCGCTTGCCGAGCGGCGCGAGCGCCGCGCGCAGCGCGTCGCCGTAGAGCGGATCGACCGTCGTGTTCGTGACGATCGTGACGGACGAACCCTTGATGTGAGGCGAGAACAGCTCGGTGCGGCCGATCAGGCCGGCGCCAATATGAATCGGATAGGCGCGGTCGCCCAGATCGACGTTGACAGTAATCATGCTTGTAGCGGCTTGGCGATGACGCCGGCCAGTTCGAGTTGCATCAGCACCATGTTGACGAGGCCGTTGACCGACGGGCGGCCGGTCTCGATGACGAAATCCGCGCATTCGCGGTACAGCGGGTCGCGCACTTCATACAGCGCTTCGAGACGCCCCTTCGGATCTTCCGTCTGCAACAGCGGGCGGTTCTTGTCCTTGCGCGTGCGCAGCCACAGATCGTGCGGATTGGCGCGCAGGTAGACGACGATGCCGTGGCTTTTCAGGCTGTCGCGATTTTCCGGGCGCAGCACCGCGCCGCCGCCCGTGGCGAGCACGATGTTCTCGCGCTGCGTGAGATCGGCGATCACCTGCGTTTCACGATCGCGAAACCCGGCCTCGCCCTCCAGCTCGAAGATCACCGGAATGCGCGCGCCCGTACGGGCCTCGATTTCGTGGTCGGAGTCGAAGAACGTCCTGTCGAGACGACGCGCGACCGCACGGCCCACGGTGGTCTTACCCGCTCCCATAAGGCCGACGAAAAATACGTTTGCATGTGGGTCCCGCGCTTGCAACGGCTTCCTCTGCTTCAATCTTGCTGGTGTGTGGCGCAGCTTACTGGCAAAGCGGCTGCCTTGTCGAGCCTGCGCCGGCGGCTTCCGGCCCCGTTTTTTCGGCATCCGCGCCGCCCGCGCCGGGTGCGCCGCAACGCGCGTCGACGACGGTCGGCGTGATGAAGACGACCAGTTCGTGGCGCTGGTCGCGCTGCGCGCGGTGCCGGAAAAGCGCGCCCAGAAGCGGTATTTTGCCCAAGAGCGGCACCCGCGTCACATCGTTCCGGTTCAGTTGCTCGTAGATGCCGCCGATCGCGACCGTCCCGCCATTCTCGACTTCGACGCGCGTCTGCACGTGCTTCGTATGGATCGCGGGGCCCGCCGCGGTCGGCTCCCCGACGCTGTCCTTCGTCACGTCGAGATCGAGCACCACGCGCCCATCCGGCGTGATCTGCGGCTCGACCTCCAGCTTGAGCGTCGCGCGGCGGAACTGCACGCCGCTCATGCCATTACCGACCTTCGCCTGGTACGGGAGCTCGGAACCCTGCTCGACGATGGCCTTGACGCGGTCGGCCGTCACCACCCGCGGACGCGAAACGATCTGGCCCCGGCCCTGCGCCTCCAGCGCGCTCAGCTCGATGTCGAGTACGCGGCTGAGCGGCGCGGCGAACAGCGTGAAGCCGGCGGTGGCCGCGTCGAAGCCGCCGAGCGGCCGCGCGGCGAGATCGAGCGCGTTGCGCGTGTCCGCCGTGAAAGGCATGCCGTCGGCCGGCGACGGCCGCCCCTGCGCACGCAGCGCGACACGCGCGCCGAGGCTGCGCGAGAAACCGTGCTCGCCTTCGACGATGCGGGCCTCGATCCGGACCTGCCGCGACGGTCGGTCGATCGCATCGATCAGGCCGGCGATCTGCGCGATGCGCGGCGCGAGATCGGTCACGAACAGCAGGTTCGTGCGCGGATCGGCCGCCGCGGCGCCGCGCTTCGACAGCAGGCGTTGGCCGGTCGCGCCGGCCAGCAGCCGTTGCACGTCCTGCGCGCGCGGATAGTGCAGCACGAACGTACGGCTCGCGAGCGGCTCCAGATCGGCGGCCCGCGCGTGCATATCGAAGCGCTCGCGTTCGCGCGCAGCCAGCTCGGCTGCCGGGGTGACCCAGATCACGTTGCCGCGCCGGGACATCGCGAGCCCGTGCGTGTCGAGCAGCGTATCGAACGCGTCGCGCCAGCCGACATTGTTCAGACGTAACGTCACGGTGCCCCGCACCTGCTCGCCGACGACGATGTTGAGCCCCGTGAACCGCGCGATCGCGTCGAACGCAGCCGCGAGCCCGACGCCCTGCAGATTCAGCGAGATCCGCCGTGCGTCGTCCGCATCGCCCGGTTGCCGGGCCGCGGCGTCGCTCATCCGGGCTGGCGGCGCCAGCGGGATCGGCGGTCCCTCCAGCGCGGGGCCCGGTGCAGCGGTTTCCGTCTGCAGCGCCGCACGCGCCGCCTGTTCCAACGGCGGCGGGCCGGCGTCCTGCGCGACCGCGCCGTCCATGCCGTCAGCCACCTGCGGCGGCAAGCCCGGCACCGGCACATCCGTCGATCCGGCAGGCCACACCGCCGGCAGCGGCGGCAACGACGCGCTTGCGCCGGCCGCCATCATTCCGGCCCAGATGGCAAGCGCCCCACAACGGTACTTCGTCACGGCCGGCCTCCGTCGTCCAGGACGAGCCGCTGCGATCCGTCCGCCGTCGCGAGCATCACGGCCGCGCGCTCGACGCGCACCACGCGCGCGGCCCCCAACACCTCGCCCGGCGCAACGGTCGTGAACGTGCCGTCGCCGTCGTCGAACAAAGCGAGACCGGCACGCGCATCGCGAATCGTGCCGGCAAGGCGCGCGGCGTGCCCCGCCGCCTCGGCCAGGCCAGCCTCGCCGAACGGATCGGCGCCGGGCGCAACGGCGCGAACCGGCGTGTTGCCGTCCGCGGCCGATGTCGCCGGCAGCGCCGGAAACACGTCGATGGACATGTCCACCCGCTCCGCCGACACGCCACGCTCGATACGCAGCGCCGACGGAACGGCCAGCACCGGAAAGCGCGCCAGCCCGCCAACCAGATGCAGCAGCGCACTGAAACCGCCATCCGCGGCGATATGCACGGTGCGCCTGCCGTCCGGTGCCGCGCCATCGGCGCGCTGCGGTTCGATCGACACGCCGTGCAGCCCGCTGGACGCGGCCAGATCGGCCAGTTCCAGCATCAGCGCGGCCCACTCCGGCGCCGGCGGCAAACGATCGTCGCGCGTCGACGCATGATGCCCGTCGCGCCGTTGTGCGGCGGATGCAAGCATGCGTTGCGCGTCGGCCGCACGCGCCTGCGCCGCGGCAAGCAACGCGCGACTACGGGCAACCCCGCTCCAGTCGGCCGCATTTACCAGATGAATGCCGCCCGCCAGCACGGCCGCGAATACCAGCACGCAACCGGCGGCATGCACGGCCGCCGGCGACATGCGCGACACGCGGCCCGGCGCGGCGCCTTCGAGCGGTACCGGCCGATGCACGAGCGCCGTCATGCGTCGCCTCCCGATACCTTTCGCGACGACGTCGCGTCGTGCCAGCGCAACTGCACGGAGAACCGAAAAGACATCCCGGCCGCCGAAGCCGGCCCATCCGACGCCGGCTTCAACGTGTCTATATCGATGCGCCAGTCGCGCTGCTCGCGCGCCATCGCAGCGAGCCACCGCGCAGCCGCCCGGTAACTCGCGGCGCGCGCATCGAGCACGGCGCCGGTGGACGTCATGCGCAGCGCGTCGAGCCGGACATGATCGGCACGCACCTGCTTCAGGGTCGTCAGCAACCCCGCCACGCGCCGGTAGGGCGCGGCCAGCGCCGCCGCCTGCGCGTCGCGCCGCGCGACGGCGGCGGCGGCATGGGCGGCGCGCGTCGCGGCAGCCACCTGTGGCTGCAACTGCCGCAGCCGCGCCTCCACGCCGGCGCGCTCGGCGTCCACGCGCCACCGCGACAGCACGGCAGCGCCCGTCCACAGCCCGGCGCCGAGCACGCCGAGCAGCATCGCCACACTGAACTGCGCGGCCCGGCGGCGCCGCAACGCCTGCGCCAACCGCTCGCGGTACGGCAGCAGATTGAAGTCGCCGAGTACCGCCTGTACCGCCTGCCCGGCCGCACTCGCCGCGCCCTCGTTTGCCGCCACGTGACCGGCCATCATTCCCACACCCCGCGCAACGCCAGCCCGAACGCGACGGCAAACGCCGGGCCGCCCCGCACGCCGGCGCGCACGCACGGCTGCCCGTCCCAACCCGTGCAGTCGAACGGAACCACAGCCGTGCCGAGCACATCGCCAATCTCTGCGACGGACGTATCGAAGCGGGCGATACATCGCTCGTCCCCGGCGACGAGTACGCAATGGACGGCCCCGAACGAGCGCCGGCGCAACGCGTCGGGAAGCGCTTCCGGCAACGTGCCGGACAGCGTCAGCACCGGGATGGCCGACGGGCCCTCGATCCGCCAGCCGCGCACGCCTGCGTCGCAGAACCACAGCACGGCATAGGCGCGCTGCGCATCGGGTTCGAACTGCGCGGCATAGCGCAACGCACGCAGCACGGCGGCCGACTCGCCGTCGATCACCGTCAGGTCGATACCGGCCTGCGCGGCCACGTCGATCCGCCGCTCGAGCAGCGCCAGCGGCGCCACCGCCACCGCGATCTCGCCGGACCGCACGCCGCCGTAGTGCCGCCAGTCGAACGCGAGACTGTCCGGCGCCAGCCCCGAGAGGCGTTCGGCGGCCTGCCGCGCGGCGTCCGCGATGTCGCCGCGCCCGGCCAGATCGAGCGTCGCGGTGCGCATCTCGTTATCGTGCAGCGCCATCACGCCGCGCGCGTCGCACCGCACATCGGACGCCGACAGCCGCGACACGGCCGCCGCCAGCGATCGCGCGACCGCTGCCCAGCGCGCGTCTTCCGGCCCATCCGCCAGCCCGACCGGTTCCCGCTCGAGCCCCTCGACGCACACCTCCGTGCCCCTGCCGCGCCCGCTGACCACGGCGACCCTCACCTCATGCGCGCCGACGTCGATTCCCGTCGACCGGTGCCTGCCCTGTACAAACCGCGCCCCCCATCGTCCTGCCATCCCAGCCTCCCGAGATCGTCGCGGCCCACGCCGCGTTTCCGAGACCTGATTCTGCAAAGCGGCGCGCGCCGCCGACAGTCGGCCAAACGGCCAGAATGGGTTCGCGGCGGCCGTGCACGGACTATGCTGACGGCACGCCGATCCGCGGCTTTTCGACGGGCGGCCCCCGCGTCAGGGCCGGTCTTACCGGGCAGCTATAATCGCGGGACTGTTTTCCGGTATGCCTATGCAATCCACGACTCCTACGTCCCCGCCTCCCGCTCCGGAGCCGAAGAAGCGGCCCTGGTGGCTCAAAGTCCTGCTCGGCTTCGCCGCGATGTGCGTGGCCCTCGTCGTGGCCGGCGGCCTCGTGCTCGGCTACGCGCTCGTCGTGGCCTGGCCGAACATGCCGTCGCTCGACGCGCTGACCGACTACCGCCCGAAGGTGCCGCTGCGCATCTATACGTCCGATCACGTGCTGATCGGCGAATTCGGCGAGGAGCGCCGCGACGTCGTCCATTTCAAGGACGTGCCCGACTCGCTGAAGAAGGCGATCCTCGCGATCGAGGACGCGCGCTTCTACGATCACGGCGGCGTCGACCTCACCGGCATCATCCGCGCCGGCTTCGTCGCGCTGACGAACGGCCACGCGTCGCAGGGCGCGAGCACGATCACGATGCAGGTCGCGCGCAACTTCTTCCTGTCGAGCGAGAAGACCTACACGCGCAAGATCTACGAGATGCTGCTCGCGTACCGGATCGAGCGCGCGCTGACGAAGGATCAGATTCTCGAGGTCTACATGAATCAGATCTATCTCGGCCAGCGCGCGTACGGCTTCGCGAGCGCGGCGCGGGTCTATTTCGGCAAGGACCTGAAGGACATCACGCTCGCGGAAGCCGCGATGCTCGCGGGGCTGCCGAAGGCGCCGTCCGCGTACAACCCGGTCGTCAACCCGAAACGCGCGAAGGTGCGCCAGGAATACATCCTCCAGCGGATGCTCGAGCTGAACTTCATCACGCGAGAGCAGTACGACGAAGCGTCCGCGCAGCCGCTCGTCGTCAAGGGGCCGGGCCGCGATTTCAGCGTGCACGCCGAGTACGTCGCCGAAATGGTCAGACAGATGATGTACGCGCAGTATCGCGAGGAAACCTACACGCGCGGCTTCAACGTCGTCACGACGATCGATTCCGCGGACCAGCAGGTCGCGTACACCGCGCTGCGCAAGGGCATCATGGATTACGAGCGCCGCCACGGCTATCGCGGGCCGGAGGGCTTCATCGAGCTGCCGGCCGGTGCCGACGATCGCGAACAGGCGATCGACGACGCGCTGCTCGAGCACCCCGACAACGGCGAGCTGATCGCCGCGGTCGTGACGGCCGCGAGCCCGCGCCAGATCACGGTCGCGTTCATCGACGGCAGCAATGCGACGATCGACGGCGACAACCTGCGCTTCGCGTCGAGCGCGCTGTCCGCCAACGCGCAGCCGAACCGCCGCATCCGCCCCGGCGCGATCGTCCGCGTGGTGAAGAGCGATGCCGGCAAGTGGTCGATCACGCAGTTGCCGCAGGTCGAAGGCGCGTTCCTGTCGATCGTCCCGCAGGACGGGGCGATCCGCTCGCTCGTCGGCGGCTTCGACTACAACAAGAACAAGTTCAACCACGTCACGCAGGCGTGGCGGCAGCCCGGTTCGTCGTTCAAGCCGTTCATCTACTCGGCGTCGCTCGACAAGGGCCTCGGGCCGGCCACCGTGATCAACGACGGCCCGCTGTATTTCAGCGCCGCGGAAACGGGCGGCCAGCCGTGGGAGCCGAAGAACTACGGCGGTGGCTTCGAGGGCCCGATGTCGATGCGCACCGCGCTGCAGCGCTCGCGCAACCTCGTGTCGATCCGGATCCTGAACCACATCGGAACGAAATACGCACAGCAATACATCACGCGCTTCGGCTTCGACGCCGAGCGCCATCCGGCCTACCTGCCGATGGCGCTTGGCGCCGGCCAGGTCACGCCGCTGCAGATGGCCGGCGCGTACTCGGTCTTCGCGAACGGCGGCTACCGCGTCAATCCGTACCTGATCGCCGAAGTCACCGATCCGAACGGCGCGATCGTCGCGCGTGCGCAGCCGCTCGTCGCCGAGCAAAATGCGCCGCGCGCGATCGATGCGCGCAACGCCTACGTGATGAACAGCCTGCTGCAGAGCGTCGCGCAGCGCGGCACGGGCGCGCGGACCAACGTGCTGAAGCGCACCGATCTCGCGGGCAAGACCGGCACGACGAACGACTCGCACGACGCGTGGTTCGCCGGCTACCAGCACACGCTCGCCGCAATCGCATGGATCGGCTACGACAATCCGCGCAGCCTCGGCGATCGCGAAACCGGCGGCGGCCTGTCGCTGCCGGTCTGGATCGACTACATGGGTGCGGCGCTGAAGGGCGTGCCGGAGTTCAAGCCGACGGTGCCTGAAGGCGTGGAGTCGCTCGGCGGCGAACTGTACTTCACCGAGTTCACGCCCGGTCACGGCTTCGTGTCGACGGTCGGCGTGCCGCAGGCGCCGGCCGCGCAGGACGTCGACGAAGCGGTGCCGCACGTCGACGAACAGGAAAAGCAGGACATCATGAACCTGTTCCGCGGCCACTGACGCGCGGCCACGGCCATGAAAAAAGCGCCCGCGGGCGCTTTTTCTTTTGGTACGACGTTCGGAGCGCAGCGCCCCGGCCGTCACGCGCTGAACGTGATCGGCAGGCCGGCCTGCTGGGTCGCGTATTCGGTGAGCGCCGAGAAGAACTCGGTGCCCGTGCGCGTATCGCGCCACGCGCCGTCGACGAAACGGTAGTGGAATCCGCCCGCCTTCGCCGCGATCCACACTTCCTTCATCGGCGGCTGCAGGTTGACGATGATCTTCGAGCCGTTCTCGAACGTCAGCGTCAGCACGCTGCCGTTGCGCTCCAGATCGATGTCGTGATCGCCGTCGTTCGCGACGTCCACGGTACGCTCGACGGCCGCCAGCACGGCCTCGGCACGGGCCAGGTATTCAGTATCGGACATGCTAAACTCTATCGGTTAAATTGTTCAGGGACGATCATGCGAGTCGTTTTCCGGATGAGCGCGATTGTAGCGGCTTTGGCGATTCTTGCCGGCTGCGGTCAAAGCGGCGCGCTCTATCTGCCCACCGTGCCTCCGATGCCCAAGCCGATCCAGCAGCAGAACACGCCGCCGTCGGATGTGAAACCGACCGACGAAAACGCGTCGTCCGACGAGACGCCCGATACGTCCGGCTCGCCGCTCACGCTGTCGCCCGAGTTGTCGAGCAGCGCATCGACCATGCCAGCCCCGGCATCGGGCCCGGCCGCCACGAAGTAACGACGCGATGCCGTCCGCGCGGCGCTCGCAACAAGGCGATGACTTCCCGGTCATCGCCTTTTGTTTTTCCGGGCCGCACCATCACGCACGCACGCGCCGCCATCCCCACGCAACCAGCCGCCAGCCGAGCAGCACGGCGACGATCGCCGCGTAGAGCTTCGGCTGCGCGAGATCGTGCTTGCCGGCACGCATCCACCAGAAATGCAGCACGCCGAACAGCGCGATCGCGTAGATCGCTTTGTGCAGCGTCGCCCAATGGCGACCGAGCCGGCGCACCATCGCGCGCGGCGACGTCGCGGCGAGCGGAATCAGCAGCACGAACGCCGCGAAGCCGACCGTGATGAACGGGCGCTTGCCGACGTCCTTGAGGATTTCGACGACGTCGAACCACTTGTCGAACCACAGGTAGGTCGTGAAATGCAGCGTCGCGTAAAAGAACGCGAACAGCCCGATCATCCGGCGAAAGCGCAGCAGCGGTGCGAAGCCCGTCATGCGCCTCAGCGGCGTGACGGCAAGCGTGATGCACAACAGGACGAGCGTCCACAAGCCCGTCGAGCGCGTGATGAACTCGAGCGGGTTCGCGCCGAGCCGGTCGGTCAGCCCGAGCAGCACGAGGCGCGCGAGCGGATAGAGGCCGGCCGCGAACACCAGCACCTTGGCCGGTGCGAGCCAGCGCGGCGCGGCGGGACGGACCGCGCCGGCCCGCGCCGTGCGTGCATCGGGCCCGGCGCTTGCCGCGCGCGCGGGCGTGAGCGTCGAAGGAGGCATGTCGTTTCTCACCGTCGCACTCAGAAGTTCTTCTTCAGGTCCATGCCCTGATACATCGATGCGACCAGGTCGCCGTAGCCGTTGAACATCAGCGTCTTGCGCTTCGGCGTGAAGAAACCGTCCTCGCCGATGCGCCGCTCGGTCGCCTGGCTCCAGCGCGGATGATCGACGTTCGGGTTCACGTTCGAATAAAAGCCGTACTCGTTCGCGGCGTATGTGTTCCAGCTCGTCTTCGGCTGCTTGTCGACGAAGCGGATCTTCACGAGCGATTTCGCGCTCTTGAACCCGTATTTCCACGGCACGACGATTCGCACCGGCGCACCGTTCTGGTTCGGCAGCACCTGCCCGTAGACGCCCATCGTCAGCAGCGTCAGCGGATTCATCGCCTCGTCCATGCGCAGCCCTTCCGAGTACGGCCAGTCGAGCACGGGCGTCGACAGGCCCGGCATCTGCGACGGATCGGCCAGCGTGACGAACTGCACGTATTTCGCGTTGCCGGTCGGCTGCACGCGCCGGATCAGCTCGGACAGCGGCACGCCGATCCACGGGATCACCATCGACCAGCCCTCGACGCAGCGCAGCCGGTACACGCGCTCCTCGAGCGGCGCGAGCTTCAACAGCTCGTCGAGATCGAATACCTTCGGATGCTGCACCTCGCCCTCGACACTCACACGCCACGGACGCGGCCGCAGCGTGCCCGCGTTCTGCGCCGGGTCGCTCTTGTCGGTGCCGAATTCGTAGAAGTTGTTGTAGGACGTGATGTCCTTGAACGGCGTGACCTTGTCGATCGCGACGAATTTCGGGTTCGTTTTTGCCGCGAGCTTCGCCGCCCGCGCGTCGGGGGACGCATACGCGGCAAGCGCCGCGCCGCTCGCGCCGAACAGGCCGCCGGCGGCCGCGAATCCGGCCGCCTGCAATACGCGCCGCCGGTTCTCGAATACCGCGCGCGGCGTGATCTCGCTCGGCGCGATGTCCGCGCCGGTCAGTACGTTACGCAAAGGGCGTTTGATCCACATCGTCCAGTTCCTCCCGCATGCGCGGCGCGCATGCTTCATCAGCGTTCGACCCGGCCCGTCGCGCGCCGTTCGACGCCTCGATCGCCCGCTCGTTACAAAAGAAAACCGCCGGGCACGCAGTGCACCGGCGGTTTGATAGTCGGACGAACGGCGAAAATCTTACAGCTTGCCGTAGCTGTGCAGGCCAGACAGGAACATGTTGACGCCGAGGAACGCGAACGTCGTGACCAGCAGGCCGGTGAGCGCCCACCACGCGGCCACCGCGCCGCGCAGGCCTTTCATCAGCCGCATGTGCAGCCACGCCGCGTAGTTCAGCCACACGATCAGCGCCCAGGTTTCCTTCGGGTCCCAGCTCCAGTAGCCGCCCCACGCTTCGGCCGCCCACAGCGCGCCGAGAATCGTCGCGATCGTGAAAAACGCGAAACCGACCGCGATCGACTTGTACATCACGTCGTCGAGCACTTCCAGCGTCGGCAGGCGATCGGCGAGGACCCCGCGCTCTTTCATCAGGTACGCGACCGACACCATCGCCGACAGCGCGAAGCTGCCGTAGCCGATGAAGTTCGCCGGCACGTGGATCTTCATCCACCAGCTTTGCAGTGCCGGCACGAGCGGCTGGATCTGCTGCGCATCGCGCGCGACCGAGTACCACATCAGGAAGCCGACCGCCGCGCTGATGACCAGCAGCACGAACGCGCCGAGCGAACGCGTGCCGTAGTGGCCTTCGTAATACAGATAAAGCAGCGCGGTGATCAGGCTGAACAGGACGAACACTTCATAGAGGTTCGACACGGGGATATGCCCGACGTCCGCCCCGATCAGGTAGGACTCGTACCAGCGCACCATCAGCCCCGTGAAGCCCATCAGCACGGCGACCCACGTGAGCTTCTGGCCGATCGCGGCGCCCGTTTCCGAGCGCGCGAGCAGGCCGATCCAGTAGAAGATCGTCGCGAGCACGAACAGCGCGCTCATCCACAGGATCGCCGACTGGCTCGACAGGAAGTACTTGAGGAAGAACGCCGAATCGGCGCGCGCGAGATCGCCCTGGTAGATCTGGATCGACAGCAGCGACAGCACGGCGATCGACGCCATCATCAGCCGCGCGGGCTTCCAGCGCCAGCCGAGCGCGACGAGCGCCGGCACGGTGCCGATCATCACCGCCTTGTCGTAGTAATCCATGTGCGCGTTGTAGTGCACGAGCGCATAGCCCGCGCCCGCCACCAGCGCCAGGGCGAACAGCCAGTCGAACAGCGACAGGCGCGCGAGGAACGGACGGTCGTCGAACAGCGGCGACGATGCCGACGCCGGAGCCGACGCCGTACGGGAAGAGGAAACTTGCGTGAGATCCATGATCTTACCGGGTGGAATTCTCGGAATCGGAACCGCCGCCGGCAGGCGGGCGGGCCGTCGAAGCCGCACCGGCGGGCGCGGCGTCGCGAGGTGCGGCGCGCAAGGCGGCGCCGGCCGCGTCGCGCGTCTGCACGAATTCTTTCTCGAAATCGAAGGTCTTGCGGGCCGTGGACATTGCCATCACCACATCGACGCCCGAACCGGCGTCCTTCAGCCAGAACCAGAGTCGCCGCTCGCGTACGTAGAACATCGAGAAGATGCCGGCGACCAGCAGCAGGCTGCCAAGATACACCAGATTCTTGCCGGGCGCGCGCGTCAACTGAAATACCGAAGCTTGCACCTGCTTGAACGAGTCGAGCTGCAAATAGACCGGCGATCCATACAGGAAGCTGTCGGATAGCGCGTTGATCGCGTTCTGCACGAAGCGGATCGTGTCGGTGCCCTGCTGCGCGGCCGGCTCGCCGGCGCGCTCGCGCGCGATCTGCCACACCTCCCACATCGAGCCCTCGAGCATCCGCAGCAGCAGGCTCGCGGCCTTCTCCTGCTCGCCCTTCGGCACCGAGCGGTCGATGAACGTCGCCACCGCCTGGAAGCCGCCGACCGGCTGGCCGTCCGCCCCGCGGCCGACGCTGTCGTCGCTCGCCGCAAAAAGGGTCAGCACCTTCGATGCGCTGTCCTGCAGACGGCCGCGCAGCGACGCATCGCCCGGCAGCGAACGCTGCGCGAAGCGCGCGGCGGCTTCGGTGCGCACGGCCGGATCCTCGAGCGCGGCGCGCAGGCGCATCCATTCGCCGATCGAGTCCTGGCTGTCGGCCGGGATCCGCATGTAGCGGAACGGATCGTTCGGGCTCGCGCGCACGCCGGCGAGGAACACGCGCTCGCCGTTCATGTCGACGGGCAGCATGTAGTTGTTGAATTCGCGCGCCTGGCCGTCCTTGCCGCGGATCTTGTACTGCACCGACGGGCCGATGTTGTGAAGCTGCGTCGGCTTCGACGTCTTCGCGCCCGAGCCGAGCCGCTCGTCGAACACTTCCTTCAGCGAGCTGGTCGTCGCGACGCCGCGTACGTCCGGCTTGCCGTTCGCGTCGGCCATGTTCTCGACGTTGATCGCGCGGAAGTCGGAGAACTCGATCGTCTCGCCGTCGGCGCCCGGGACCTGCAGCGGCGCCGAACTGCCGATCGTGCCCTTCACGGGGACGGTCGCCGCACGGCTGCCCGTCATCGGATAGGCCGTCATCTGCATCTGCGAGCCGCCATCCTGGAAGCTCGACTGGTAGATCGACACGCCCTTGTACGTAAACGGCTTGTTGACCTCGACCCGCGCCGGGATCTTCCGGCCCGTCTCGCGATCGATCACGACGATGTCGCTCGCGAACAGCTTCGGCATGCCCGTCGTGTAGTAATCGACGATGAACTTGTCGAGCTGGATCGAGAACGGCAGGTCCTGGATCAGCGAGCCGCTCGGCTGGTTCAGGATCGCGGTCGACACGAACTGGCCCTCCGGCACCCACGCATAGCCGCGGAAGGTCGGGTTCGACGCGGACAGCCGATGGTCGGGCGAGATCTCGCTGATCGTCGCGCTCGTGTTGACCGGGCTCTTGCCGAACATCAGCATCTGGAATTTGATCGGCAGGTTGCTGTCGAGCAGGCCGCCGATACAGATCACGACGATCGCGAGGTGCGCGGAGATGTAGCCCCACTTGGTCATCGCGCCGCGCTTCGCGGAGATCAGCGTCGCGCCGTCGGTTTCACGCACGACGTGTTTGTAGCCGGCCTTCGCGACGAACGTGGCGAGCGTCGCCGCGACGCTCGCGCGCGTGCCGGGCGCCGTGTACTCGGCCTTGTGGTGGAATGCGCGCAGGCTGCCTTCGCGGACCTTGTCCTTCCAGCTCTTCGCGTCGGCGAGCATCTTCGGCGCGTTGCGGATCACGCACAGCGAGATCGACACGACGAGGAAGATCAGGATCAGCATGAACCACCACGCGCTGTACACGTTGTACAGGCCGAGCGAGCGGAAGATGTCCGCCCAGAACGGCCCGAACTGGTTCACGTAGTTCGGATACGGATCGTCCTGGGTCAGGACCGTGCCGATGATGCTCGCAATCGACAACACCACCAGCAGCGCGATCGCGAAGCGCATCGAGCTCAGCAGCTCGACCGCGCGTTTCGACGCACCGTGACTCGACTTCGACTGCAACCCCGACGTGGTAACGCTCATTCAAACTCCGACTAAGGGGACACGGCCCCCACGCTTACTATGTTCGCTTCGGGGGCGCAGCCCCGATCGCCTGCCAGCCCTTCCATTCCGGCTCGGCCCGGCGAGTGCCGACAAAAAAGAAGGGCGAGGCCACCGCAACGACGCGGCGCCCCACCCTTTTCTTGTTCTGACTCCGGCCGCCCTTCGGGCGCCCGGTCATTCCATTCGCGGCGGACCGCTCAACGCAGGCCCGCGATGTAATCCGCGACGGCCTTGATCTCGGTATCCGACAGCCGCGACGCGATCTGATGCATCGCCTCGTTGTTGTTGCGCGCGCCGGCACCCTGCTGGAACGCGGTCAACTGCGCGACCGTGTAATCGGCCCATTGCCCCGACAGACGCGGGTACTGGACCGGGATCCCCTGCCCCGTCGGCCCGTGGCAGCTCGCGCAGGCGGGGACACCCTTTTCCGCGATGCCGCCGCGATAGATCTTCTGGCCGATCGGCACGGTCGCCGCATCGCGCGCGGTACCGAGCTTCGTCGTCTGCGACCCGTAGTACGCGGCGACATTGCGCATGTCGTCCGCGCTCAACGCACTCGCGAATCCGACCATCACCGCGTTGTTACGCGCCGGCCCCTTCGCGCCCGGCTGCGTCTTGAAGTCGTTCAACTGCTTGACCAGATATTCGGGATGCTGGCCGGCAAGCTTCGGGAAACTGCCCGACGCGCTGTTGCCGTCGGCGCCGTGACACGACGCGCAAACCTGCCCGGCAATCGCCTTGCCGCGGTCCAGATCCGGTTTGGCCGCATCTGCCGCGTTTGCCTCCGCTACGAAACCTACGAACCCTGCTGCAACCTGAAGCACCATCAGAGACTTGCACAGTCGATTCATTCGCACACCCTGTTTCGTCTTGTGGGAATTTGAGGTTCTGCAAAAAACGACGGCGTTCAGTCTACCGCAGAAGCCACATAAAAGCGCGAGGCAGGCGCCCGGTGGCCTTCGGTAAAACCGCCGTATTGTACAATATCGTGCTGAAAGCTCCCGCGCCTATCGGGGCTACCCCGCCTCCACCAAGCGGCTCGCGCCGCCCGTCCTTCCGGTTCCCATGGCCTTTCTGCTCCATCAAGCCCGCTTCTACACGACCGTCAACCATCTGCGCGACCTGCCGCCGACGGTCCAGCCGGAAATCGCGTTCGCGGGCCGCTCGAATGCCGGCAAGTCGACGGCGATCAACGTGCTGTGCAACCAGAAGCGGCTGGCCTTCGCGTCGAAGACGCCCGGCCGCACGCAGCATATCAACTACTTCTCCGTCGGCCCGGCCGCCGAGCCCGTCGCGAATCTCGTCGACCTGCCCGGCTACGGCTATGCGGAAGTGCCCGGCGCCGCGAAGGCGCACTGGGAGATGCTGCTGTCGTCCTATCTCGCGACGCGCTCGCAGCTCTGCGGTCTGATCCTGATGATGGATTCGCGCCGCCCGCTCACCGAGCTCGATCGCCGGATGATCGAGTGGTTCGCACCGACCGGCAAGCCGATCCACACGCTGCTGACGAAGTGCGACAAATTGACGCGCCAGGAAAGCATCAACGCGCTGCGCAACACGCAAAAGGGGCTCGACGCGTATCGCGACCAGGGTGTGAAGGGCAAGCTGACGGTCCAGCTGTTCTCGGCGCTGAAGCGCACGGGGCTCGACGAGGCTCATGAACTGATCGAGAGCTGGCTGCGGCCGTCCGTCGCCGACGAAAAAGGCGAGCCTGTAGCACAATGAGCGGGCAACGCGCGGCTGGGATCGGCTGCGCGCACCTGACGGCACCTGCGGATTCGGCCGGCTCATAAAAAAACCCGCCGTTGAACGGCGGGTCAAACAGCCTAATCGAAAAACGACAGGCACCCGCTCAGGGAGGAGAAGCGGGGAGCTGCACGCAACGCGCGCCGCTCGATCGCTATCATATACCAACGATCTCGAAAATGACCTAAGGGTTCCGTAAGGTTCTTCTTGCCCTGATTTCTGCCAAATCGCCATGAGCTTCCATCCGCTTCATCGTCCGCGCCGGATGCGCCGCGACGACTTCTCCCGCCGCCTGATGCGCGAAAACCGCCTGACCACCGACGACCTGATCTACCCGGTGTTCGTCGTCGAAGGCACCAACGAACGCCAGCCCGTCCCGTCGATGCCCGGCGTCGAACGCGTGTCGGTCGATCTGCTGATGCACGTCGCCGAGCAATGCGTCGAACTCGGCGTGCCCGTGCTGTCGCTGTTCCCGGCCATCGAGCCGTCGCTGAAGACGCCGGACGGCCGCGAGGCGGCCAATCCGGAAGGCCTGATCCCGCGCGCGGTGCGCGAGCTGAAGAAGCACTTCCCCGAACTCGGCGTGCTGACCGACGTCGCGCTCGATCCGTACACGAGCCACGGCCAGGACGGCGTGCTCGACGAGAACGCCTACGTGATCAACGACGACACGATCGAGATCCTGGTCGACCAGGCTCGCGCGCAGGCTGAAGCCGGCGTCGACATCGTCGCGCCGTCGGACATGATGGACGGCCGCATCGGCGCGATCCGCGAGATGCTGGAAAGCGACGGCCATATCCATACGCGGATCATGGCCTACTCGGCGAAGTTCGCGTCGGCGTTCTACGGCCCGTTCCGCGACGCGGTCGGTTCGGCGTCCAATCTGGGCAAGGGCAACAAGATGACCTACCAGATGGACCCGGCGAACAGCGACGAAGCGCTGCGCGAAGTGCGCCTCGACATCGACGAAGGCGCCGACATGGTGATGGTCAAGCCCGGCATGCCGTATCTCGACATCGTGCGCCGCGTGAAGGACGAGTTCCGCTTCCCGACCTACGTGTACCAGGTGAGCGGCGAGTACGCGATGCTGAAGGCGGCCGCGATGAACGGGTGGCTCGACCACGACAAGGTCGTGCTCGAATCGCTGCTCGCGTTCAAGCGCGCGGGCGCCGACGGCGTGCTCACGTACTTCGCGCTCGATGCCGCGCGTCTGCTGAAAGCGCAACGCTGATCGCGCACCGGCACGCACCTGCAAAAAACGGCGGAACACCTTGGTGTTCCGCCGTTTTTTTGTTTACCGTCGATCGCGGTTGTCAGCCGGCCCGAATCGTCTCTTCCGCGGTTCGCCTCCGGCGGGTCATCGTCATACCGTCGGAACGGCTGCCCGGTCGAGGCTGCGCAAGAAGGTGTCGGCCGCCTGATAGCCGACCACGCGGCCGATCTCGTTGCCGTTGCGATCGAAGAAGATGATGCCCGGCGGCCCGAACAGGTTGAAGCGCTTGAGGAGCGCCTGATCGTCCGCGTTGTTCGCGGTGACGTCCGCGCGCACGAGGTGAAGCCGCGCGAGCCGCGCCTGCACGCGCGCGTCGGTGAACGTCAGATGTTCCATCTCCTTGCAGCTCACGCACCAGTCGGCGTAGAAGTCGAGCATCACGGGCTGGCCCGATGTCTTGAGCAGCGCATCGAGTTCGCCAATGGAGCGCACCGGCGCGAACGCAGGGCCATCCTGCGCGGCAGCCACGCCGGCCGTCGCCGCGCCGCCGGACGCCACCGTACGCGCCGCCAGCACGGCCAGCGGCTTGACGGGATCGGTCGAGCCCGCGGCCAGGCCGACGAGCAGCGTCGCGGCCCAGATCGCGAGCGCGGCCCCCAAGCCGCGGCCCAGGCGGCGCCAGATCGACGCAGCGCCGGCATTCGGCGTGAACAGTCCGAGCGCCGCGGCCGCGATCAGCAGCCACAACGCCGCGAGCACCATCTTCAGCCCGCCCGCCAACACCGGCCATACGATCCACAGCGCGGCCGCGAGCAGCACGATGCCGAAGAACACCTTCACGCCGTCCATCCACGCGCCCGCGCGCGGCAGCACAGTGCCGGCCCCGACGCCGACGACCAGCAGCGGCACGCCGAGCCCCAGCCCCATCGCGAACAGCGCGGCACCGCCGAGCAACGCATTGCCCGTGTGCGCGATGAACGCGAGCACGGCGAACAGCGGCGCCGTCATGCACGCGCCGACGACCAGCGCCGACAACGCACCCATCGCCGCGACCGCGACGAAGTGGCCGCCCTGCCGCGCGCTCGATGCGTCGGCCGCGCCGTTCTGCCAGCGCGCCGGCAGTGCGATGTCCCTGCCCGAGATCAGCGACACCGCGAACGCGGTCAGCAGCACGCCGAATGCGCCGAGCACCCACGGGTTCTGCAACCACGCGCCGAGGCTCTGGCCGATCAGCGCGGCGGCGATGCCGAGTACCGTGTAGACCAGCGCCATGCCGATCACGTAGGTCAGCGACAGCGCGAAGCCGCGTGCGTGCGTCGCGCGCGTGCCCTGGCCGATGATGATCGCGGACACGATCGGAATCATCGGGTACGAACACGGCAGCAGGCTCAGCACGACACCCGCGACGAAGTAGAGCGCGACGATCGTGAAGAAGCCGTGGCCTTCGAGCAGCGACTGCGCGAAATCGGCGCTCGTGACCTTGTCGAACCAGCTACCCGCGGCAGCCGTGTCACCGGACGACGATGCGGCGCCGAGCGCGGCGCCGTCGACCTTCACCACGTGCTCGGCCGGCGGATAGCAGATCCCTTCGTCCGCGCACCCTTGCGACGTCACCGCGAGTTCGAACGGCCCGGCCGCCTGCTTCACCGGCACGTGAACGACCACTTCGTCACGATAGGTCTCGACGTCCTTCTGGAACGTCTGGTCGAACTTCACGTGGCCGGCCGGGTACTGCGGCTCGCCGAGCGTCGCCTGGCCGCTCTTCACCGCGAACGCGAAGCGCTCGCGGTACATGTAGTAGCCGTTGGCGATCTTGAAGCGGACGTCGACCTGTCCCGGCGATTCGCTCGCGCTGAACTTGAACGCAACCGACGGATCGAGGAAATCGTCGGCCGCGCGCGCGGCGGACAGGCCGCCCAGCACGAGCACGAACGACAACAGGACCGCAAGAAACCGCAGCGCGCGCACGCGCACCGAAAGCGCCATACCGTTAAACATGAAATTGACGTTGAGTTTCGCTGGTCACCCATTGGCCATACGCGGCCGATGCCGTCGTCTGCCACGAGACGATTTCGGGCGTCTCGTACGGGTGATGCGCGAGAATAAATCGCTCCAGTTCGAGCGCCCGGATGGGGCTCGTCTTGAACAGCAACTGGATCTCGTCGGCCGTTTCGACCTTGCCCTGCCAGTGATAGCGCGACTTGATCGTGCCGAGCTCCGACACGCACGCCGCAAGCCGCGCGTCGAGCGCGCCGTCGGCGAGCGCCGCGGCCGTCGCCGCATCGGGGACCGTCGTCAGCATCAGCACCACTATCATCCGCGCTCTCCTCGCTGGTCTGCCGGCTCCTGCCGGCGCCGGTTACCCGTTCAGGAACCGCGCCGGTTGCCCGTATCGTAGCGCAGCCCGCGCGACGCTGCCGGCACCGGCCTGCGACAATCGATCGCAGCCGGCATCTCGAAAACAAAAAGGGCCAAGCAATTGCTCGGCCCCTTTCAGATACTGCTGCGTACCGGAAGCTTACTCAGCTTCTTGCACGTTTTCCGTTTCGTCGACTTCCGGACGGTCGAGCAGTTCGACCAGTGCCATCGGTGCGTTGTCGCCCACGCGGAAGCCGAACTTCAGCACGCGCAGGTAGCCGCCCGGGCGGTTCGCGAAACGCGGGCCGAGGACGTCGAACAGCTTCGCGACCGAGTCACGATCGCGCAGGCGGTTGAACGCCAGGCGACGGTTTGCCAGCGACGGCTTCTTGCCGAGCGTGATCAGCGGCTCGACGACTTTACGGAGTTCCTTCGCCTTCGGCAGCGTCGTCTTGATGACTTCGTGCTCGATCAGCGAGTTGGACATGTTACGGAGCATAGCCAGACGGTGGCTGCTCGTGCGGTTCAGTTTCCGCAGACCATGACGATGGCGCATTTCAGTTTCCTTGATTCAAAGTTTTGATCCAGCTCTTCTATCGCACCTCGGAGGGTGCACGGGCCGGTAACGAAAAAAAGCAAGATGCGGATTTTAAAGGAAAATCCGCATCTTTGCCAACTACAGCTATAGCAGGGCTACAACCGGGCTTACTTGTCGAGACCAGCCGGCGGCCAGTTCTCGAGCTTCATGCCCAGCGTGAGACCGCGCGAAGCGAGCACTTCCTTGATCTCGTTGAGCGACTTGCGACCGAGGTTCGGCGTCTTCAGCAGCTCGTTTTCCGTGCGCTGGATCAGATCGCCGATGTAGTAGATGTTCTCGGCCTTCAGGCAGTTCGCCGAACGAACCGTCAGCTCGAGATCGTCCACCGGACGCAGCAGGATC
This sequence comes from Burkholderia sp. AU44665, assembly GCF_030504405.1. NCBI lineage: Bacteria > Pseudomonadati > Pseudomonadota > Betaproteobacteria > Burkholderiales > Burkholderiaceae > Burkholderia > Burkholderia sp. AU44665. The sequence goes on from NZ_JAUJRI010000030.1 coordinate 50,274, forward strand.
GGATCGATCTGCGGTGCACGCGACGGCGCTTCGGCTGCCGTTTCCGTGCCTTCCAGCGCCGCGAACACGGACAACTGGTCGACCAGGATGCGGGCCGACTGGCGGATCGCTTCTTCCGGCGTGATCACGCCGCTCGTCTCGATGTTCATCACGAGCTTGTCGAGGTCGGTACGCTGCTCGACACGTGCGCTCTCGACAGCGTAGCTCACGCGGCGAACCGGCGAGAACGATGCGTCGAGGACGATGCGGCCGATGATCTTGGCCGTGTCTTCGCCGTAGCGACGGACGTTGCCGGGCACATAGCCGCGACCCTTTTCGATCTTGATCTGAACGTCGAGCTTGCCACCCTTCGACAGGTGCGCAATCACGTGATTCGGATTGATGACTTCGCAATCGTGAGCCAGCTCGATATCGCCGGCCGTCACGACGCCTTCGCCTTCCTTGCGCAGCGTAACCGTCACTTCGTCACGGTTATGCAGCTTGAACACCACGCCCTTCAGGTTCAGCAGCAGGTTGACGACGTCTTCCTGCACGCCATCCAGCGTCGAGTACTCGTGCACCACGCCCGCGATCGTGACTTCGGTCGGCGCGTAGCCCACCATCGACGACAGCAGCACGCGGCGAAGCGCATTGCCCAAGGTGTGGCCGTAACCGCGTTCAAACGGTTCCATGACCACCCTCGCGTGGTTCTCGCCCAGCGATTCCACGGCGATGATCTTGGGTTTCAGCAAACTGGTTTGCATGGGCTTTCCTTTTCAATACCCTCGGCTCGTTACACCGATAAGGCTGACCGGTAACAACCAGAAAATAAACAGCCGAGGCCCCTCCTTGCGCAACGCAATCGGGGTACCTCGGCCGTCAATCGGATTAACGCGAATACAATTCGACGATCAGGCTTTCGTTGATGTCGCCTGCGATTTCAGCGCGTTCCGGCATTTGCTTGAACGTGCCTTCGAACTTCTTCGCATCGACTGCAACCCAGCTCGGCATGCCGCCTTGCTCGGCCAGCGACAGCGCTTCGACGATACGCGCCTGCTTCTTCGCCTTTTCGCGGATCGCGATGACGTCACCCGCCTTCACTTGCTGCGACGGGACGTTTGCGACGACGCCGTTCACGGTGATCGACTTGTGGCTCACCAGCTGACGCGCTTCAGCGCGGGTCGAGCCGAAACCCATGCGATACACGACGTTGTCGAGGCGCGATTCGAGCAGTTGCAGCAGGTTTTCACCCGTGTTGCCCTTGCGGCGATCGGCTTCAGCGAAGTAACGACGGAACTGACGTTCCAGCACGCCGTAGATACGCTTGACCTTCTGCTTTTCGCGCAGCTGCGTACCGTAGTCGGACGTACGTGCGCCCGAGGTACGGCCGTGCTGACCCGGCTTGCTGTCGAGCTTGCACTTGTCGGCGAGCGAGCGGCGCGCGCTCTTCAGGAACAGGTCGGTGCCTTCACGGCGGGACAGCTTGGCTTTGGGGCCGATATAACGTGCCACTTTGCATTCCTTTATCAATCAGTCACGCGGATCGGAATCCGCGCTAGTCCGCTCCCTTTGGGGCGAACGGTGGGCTTAGTCAATCAAAAAAGCAACGCCCGTCGACGCTGAGCGGCGACAGGCAATGCGCTAGCACGAGCGTGCCAGCACATCCTTAGATACGACGACGCTTCGGCGGGCGGCAGCCGTTGTGCGGAATCGGGGTGACGTCCGAAATCGCGGTGATCTTGATGCCGAGGCCGTGCAGTGCGCGCACTGCCGACTCGCGACCCGGGCCCGGGCCCTTGATCCGCACTTCCAGATTCTTCACGCCGTATTCCATCGCGACGCGGCCAGCCGACTCGGCTGCGACCTGAGCAGCGAACGGCGTCGATTTGCGCGAGCCCTTGAAGCCCTGACCGCCCGACGTCGCCCATGCCAGAGCGTTGCCTTGGCGATCGGTGATCGTGATGATCGTGTTGTTGAACGACGCGTGAACGTGAACCACGCCTTCAGCGACGTTCTTCTTAACCTTCTTGCGAACGCGTTGCGCCGCGGTGTTCGAAGCCTTAGCCATTACGTTTTCCTGTAACTGTCAGTTCCGCTTACTTCTTCAGCGCTTGCGCTGCACGACGCGGACCCTTGCGGGTACGTGCGTTCGTACGCGTACGCTGACCGCGCATCGGCAGGCCCTTGCGATGACGGACGCCGCGGTAGCAACCGAGGTCCATCAGGCGCTTGATGTTCATCGTCACTTCACGGCGCAGATCGCCTTCGACGACAAACTTGCCTACTTCTTCACGCAGCTTTTCCAGGTCTGCGTCGGTCAGATCCTTGACCTTCTTCGAAAAATCGACGCCAGCTGCCACGCAGATGCTGCGCGAACGGGTGCGGCCGATACCGAAGATAGCCGTCAGGCCGATCTCGGTATGCTGGTGATTCGGGATGTTAACCCCTGCGATACGAGCCATTGTTTTTCCTCAAACAAAAAGCGCAAACAAACGCGCGGTCAGCCTTGGCGCTGCTTGTGGCGCGGATCCGAGCTGCAGATCACGCGAACGACGCCTTTGCGCTTGATGATCTTGCAATTGCGGCAAATGCGCTTAACCGATGCCATCACTTTCATGATAATACCCTTTTTTCAAATCACTTCGCCCGGAACACGATCCGCGCACGAGACAGATCGTAAGGCGTCAATTCAACCGTCACCTTGTCGCCCGGCAGGATGCGGATGTAGTGCATCCGCATCTTCCCGGAAATATGCCCCAACACGACATGGCCGTTTTCCAGCTTCACGCGGAAGGTCGCATTCGGGAGGTTTTCAATCACCTCACCCTGCATCTGGATTACATCGTCTTTGGCCATAGTCCTTTCAACGCATCGGGATGTTGCCGCCCTTGAAGTTTGCCTTCTTGAGCAGCGACTCATACTGTTGCGACATAACGTACGACTGCACCTGCGCCATAAAGTCCATCGTGACGACGACAATGATCAGCAGCGACGTTCCACCAAAATAAAACGGCACATTCCAGCGCAGCACCAGGAATTCCGGCAGCAGACACACGAAGACGATGTAGATCGCACCGGCCAGCGTCAGACGCGTGAGGATGCGGTCGATATATCGCGCGGTCTGATCGCCCGGACGGATGCCCGGAACAAACGCGCCGCTCTTCTTCAGGTTATCCGCGGTCTCCCTGCTGTTGAACACCAGTGCGGTGTAGAAGAAGCAGAAAAACACGATCGCCAGCGTGTACAGCAGCACATAGACCGGCTGGCCCGGCTTCAGCGCTTCCGCAACGTTATGCAACGTATTGGAAATCCAGCTTCCCGTCGGCTGACCGGTACTGAACCAGCCGAGAATCGTTGCCGGGAACAGAATGATCGACGATGCGAAGATCGGCGGAATCACGCCCGACATGTTCAGCTTCAGCGGCAGATGCGACGACTGCCCACCGTAGATCTTGTTGCCGACCTGGCGCTTCGCGTAGTTCACGAGGATCTTGCGCTGACCGCGTTCGATGAACACGACCAGGTAAGTCACCGCGGCGATCAGAACGACGATGATGATCGCCGAAATGATGCTCATCGAACCCGTACGCACCAGTTCGAACAACCCACCCACGGCATTCGGGAACCCTGCTGCGATCCCGCCGAAGATGATGATCGAGATACCGTTGCCCAGACCACGCTCGGTAATCTGCTCGCCGAGCCACATCAGGAACATCGTGCCCGTTACCAGCGTCACGACCGTCGTCAGACGGAACAGCATGCCGGGATCGGTGACGAGGCCCGGCTGATTTTCCAGCGCAGCCGCGATACCGAACGCCTGGAAGGTCGCGAGCACCACGGTGAAATACCGCGTGTACTGCGTGATCTTCCGTTGCCCTGCCTGCCCTTCCTTCTTCAGCGCCTCGAGCTGCGGCGAAACGATCGCCAGCAACTGCATGATGATCGACGCCGAGATGTACGGCATGATCCCCAGCGCAAAGATCGTGAAGCGGGAAAGTGCGCCACCCGAGAACATGTTGAACATGCCCAGGATGCCGCCCGCCTGGCTCTGGAACAGCTTGGCCAGTTGATCCGGATCGATTCCCGGTACGGGAATGTGCGCGCCGATGCGATAGACGATCAGCGCCAGGAGCAGGAACATCGCTCGCCGGCGCAGATCGCCGAATTTCGCCGTGCTTCGACCGGGTTTTGCAAGACTCGGGCTGTTAGCCAAGTACCTTCTCCGATGAATGCAAGTGACGACGCGCTACGCGTGTCACTCGGCGAACGAACCGCCAGCCGCTTCGATCGCAGCGCGCGCACCCTTGGTGGCACCGAGACCCTTCACGACGATCTTGCGCTTCAGTTCGCCCGTCGCGATGATCTTTGCGCTCTTCGTCAGCTCGCCGACCAGGCCGGCTTGCTTCAGTGCGAGCAGATCGATCTCGTCGACCGGCAGCTTCTCGAGGTCGCCCAGGCGCACTTCACCGACGAATTCCTTCGTCAGCGACGTGAAGCCGCGCTTCGGGAGACGACGTTGCAGCGGCATCTGACCGCCTTCGAAACCGACTTTGTGGAAGCCGCCCGAACGCGATTTCTGACCCTTGTGACCACGGCCAGCCGTCTTGCCGAGGCCCGAACCGATGCCACGACCGACGCGACGCTTGGCGTGCTTGGCGCCAGCGGCCGGCTTCAGGTTATTCAATTCCATATCAACTCCTTGATCCGTAGGGCCGCTTACGCGATGACCTTAACGAGGTACGAGACCTTGTTGATCATGCCGCGGACCGCCGGCGTGTCCTGCAGCTCGCTAACCGAGTTGAGTCGGCGCAGGCCCAGGCCACGCACGGTCGCGCGGTGCGATTCGCGGGTCCCGATCAGGCTCTTGACGAGCTGAACCTTGACAGTTTTTTCAGACATGGTGACCACCCGGGCTTAGCCCAAAATTTCTTCGACGGACTTGCCGCGCTTCGCCGCGATGTCTGCCGGGGTCGACTGCTTGCGCAGGCCGTCCAGCGTGGCGCGAACGAGGTTGTACGGGTTCGTCGAACCGTGGCTCTTCGCCACGACGTTCTGAACGCCCATCACGTCGAACACTGCGCGCATCGGGCCGCCGGCGATCACGCCCGTACCTGCCTTCGCCGGAGCGAGGAGGACGGCCGATGCGCCGTGCTTGCCGTGCACTTCGTGTTGCAGCGTGCCGTTCTTGAGCGGCACCTTGAACATGTTGCGGCGAGCTTGTTCCATTGCCTTCTGGACAGCGACCGGCACTTCCTTCGCCTTGCCCTTGCCCATACCGATGCGGCCATCGCCGTCGCCGACCACGGTCAGTGCGGCGAAGCCGAGAATACGGCCACCCTTCACGACCTTGGTCACGCGGTTGACCGAAATCATCTTTTCGCGAAGGCCGTCGTCGCGCTCGTCAGCCTGAACTTTCGCTTGCATCTTTGCCATGACGAATTCCTTCCTTAGAACTTGAGCCCAGCTTCGCGAGCTGCCTCAGCCAGCGCCTTGACGCGGCCGTGGTAGCGGAAGCCCGAGCGATCGAAGGCGACGGATTCGATGCCGGCAGCCTTTGCCTTCTCGGCAATACGCTTGCCGATCAGCGTCGCGGCATTCACGTTGCCGCCCTTGCCCGACTTGTCGGCCAGTTCAGCGCGCACTTCAGCTTCGAGCGTCGACGCGCTGGCGAGCACCTTGGTGCCGCAGGGCGAGAACACTTGAGCGTAGATGTGCGTGTTCGTGCGATGCACGGCGAGACGCGCGACCTGCAGCTCAGCGATCTTGATACGCGTCTGGCGAGCGCGGCGCAGGCGAGATTGAGTCTTATCCATGATTGCGCACCCTTACTTCTTCTTCGTTTCTTTGAGGATCACAACCTCGTCGGCATAACGCACGCCCTTGCCCTTGTAGGGCTCCGGCGGACGGTAACCGCGGACTTCCGCAGCCACTTGACCGACTTGTTGCTTGTTGATCCCCTTGATCACGATTTCGGTTTGCGTCGGGGTTTCAGCCTTGACGCCTTCCGGCATCTGGTGCACCACCGGGTGCGAGAAACCCAGCGACAGGTTCAGCTTGTCGCCTTGCGCTTGCGCACGGTAACCGACGCCAACCAGCGTCAGCTTGCGCTCGAAACCCTTGGTCACGCCGTGCACGGCATTCGCGATGATCGCGCGCATCGTGCCCGACAGTGCATTTGCTTCGCGGCTTTCGTCGACCGGCGACAGATTCAGCGTGCCGTCGTTGTTCGCCACGTTCACGAGCGGATTGATCGCTTGCGTGATGGTGCCCAGCGGGCCCTTGACGGTGATCGCACCGTCGGCCAGCTTGACTTCCGCGCCTTGCAGCGCGATCGGGCTCTTACCTACTCGAGACATGTTTCTCTCTCCTCGGCTTTAAGCGACGTAGCAGATGACTTCGCCGCCGACGCCGGTAGCGCGCGCCTTGCGGTCGGTCATCACGCCCTTCGGCGTCGACACGATTGCCACACCGAGGCCGTTCATGACCTGCGGAATGTCGTTACGGCCGCGGTACACGCGCAGACCAGGCTTCGACACGCGCTCGAGGCGTTCGATGACCGGGCGACCTGCGTAGTACTTCAGCGCGATATTCAGTTCGGACTTCGCACCTTCCGCCTTCACGGCGAAATCGTCGATATAACCTTCGTCCTTCAGGACTTGCGCGATTGCAACCTTGACCTTCGACGAGGGCATCGCGACCGATACCTTCTCGACCATCTGCGCGTTGCGGATGCGAGTCAGCATATCGGCGATAGGATCACTCATGCTCATTTACGTTTCTCCTATTACCAGCTCGCCTTGGTCAGGCCAGGAATCTCGCCACGGAATGCGATTTCACGAATCTTGTTACGCGCGAGGCCGAATTTACGGAACGTGCCACGCGGACGGCCCGTGATCGCGCAGCGGTTGCGCTGGCGGGTCGGGTTTGCGTTGCGGGGCAGTTGCTGCAGCTCCAGGCGTGCTTCGTAGCGCTCTTCTTCCGACTTGCTTTGGTCTTCGACGATCGCCTTCAGCGCTTCGCGCTTTGCTGCGAACTTCGCGACCAGGCGGGCGCGCTTCTTTTCACGTTCGATCAGTGCCAGTTTAGCCACGGTAACCTCAGTTTCTGAACGGGAACTTGAAGCTGGCGAGCAGAGCCTTTGCTTCGTCGTCGGTCTTCGCAGTCGTCGTGATGCTGATGTTCAGCCCACGCAGTGCGTCGATCTTGTCGTAATCGATTTCGGGGAAAATGATCTGCTCTTTCACACCGATGTTGTAGTTGCCACGGCCATCGAAAGCACGACCCGACACACCGCGGAAGTCACGCACGCGGGGCAGGGCAACCGTCACGAAACGGTCGAGGAATTCGTACATCGCGCGGCCGCGCAGCGTCACCATCGCGCCGATCGGGTAACCCTGGCGGATCTTGAAGCCAGCGATTGCCTTGCGGGCCTTCGTGACGACCGGCTTCTGGCCGGCGATCTTCGTGAGGTCGCCAACGGCGTTCTCGATGATCTTCTTGTCAGCGATCGCTTCGCCAAGACCCATGTTCAGCGTGATCTTGGTGATGCGCGGCACTTCCATGACCGACTTGTAACCGAACTTCTCGATCAGGCCGGGCACAACCTTTTCTTTGTAAAACTCTTGAAAACGAGCCATTTTTTACTCCGCTGCGTCAGGCGCTCAGTACGGCACCGGTCGTCTTCAGGAAGCGAACCTTCTTGCCTTCCTCGACCTTGATGCCAACACGCGACGCCTTGCCATTCGCGTCGACCAGTGCGACGTTCGAAATATGCAGGGGCATCGTCTTCGCTTCCACGCCGCCCGTCGTACCCTTCATCGGGTTCGGCTTCACATGCTTCTTGACGAGGTTGACACCTTCAACCGTCACATGTTCAGCACCGACAGCCAGCACGACGCCGCGCTTGCCCTTGTCCTTGCCAGTGACGACGATGACTTCGTCACCTTTGCGAATCTTGTTCATCGCGACTCCTTACAGCACTTCCGGCGCCAGCGAAACGATCTTCATGAATCGTTCGCTACGCAGCTCACGCGTCACCGGCCCGAAGATACGGGTGCCGATCGGCTCGAGCTTGTTATTCAAAAGCACAGCGGCGTTGCCGTCGAACTTGATCAGCGAGCCGTCTTGACGGCGCACGCCCTTGGCGGTGCGGACCACCACGGCGTTGTAAATTTCGCCTTTCTTCACGCGCCCGCGCGGCGTTGCCTCTTTGACGCTCACCTTGATGATGTCGCCAATGCCGGCATAACGACGCTTCGAGCCGCCGAGCACCTTGATGCACAGGACTTCACGTGCACCCGTGTTGTCGGCTACTTCGAGCCGAGATTCGGTCTGGATCATGGTTTGTCTTTCCCAACTTAATCCGGATGCACCACCATGATGCATTCGGTCAGTCTTGGTCCCGTCAGCCAATCGGCTGCTTGGGTTGGAACAGCAGCGACGGCAAACGAAACCCGCCATCGCAATTCGGTGAATCTTTCGGACAGGCAGGCGCCAGTCCGCTTCCCCCACCAACTTCGCCCGCGACGGGGCTCCCATAAAGAGGGAAGACCGGGATTATAACAAATAATCCCGGTCACGCAAGCAAAAACTTTGCGATTTCAAGCACTTCGTGACGAAGTGCCCGTTACTGCCTACTGCGCTGCCCGCTTAGATGACACGAGCGGCTTCGACGAGGCGCGACACCGTCCAGGCCTTCGTCTTCGAAACAGGACGCGTTTCCTGGATTTCGACGAGATCGCCTTCGTTGTAGGTGTTCGCTTCATCGTGCGCGTGGTACTTCTTCGAACGCACGACATACTTGCCGTAGATCGGGTGCTTGACGCGGTGCTCGATCAGCACGGTGACGGTCTTGTCCATCTTGTTGCTGACGACCCGACCGACCAGCGTCCGCTTCAGCGAGGTTTTCACGCTATCGTTCATTTCTGGTTCGCCTTCTGAGTCATGACGGTCCGCACACGTGCGATGTCGCGACGAACCTTCTTCAGCTGGCTCGTGTTCGTGAGCTGCTGGGTCGCGAGTTGCATGCGCAGGCCGAATTGCGCCTTCAGCAGGTCCGCCAGCTCCTTGTTGAGCGCGGCCTGGTCTTTCTGGAGAAGTTCGGAAGCCTTCATGTTTTCTCCTTAGGCGCCGAGCTGGCGCACGATGAATGCCGTCTTCAGCGGCAGCTTGGCTGCAGCCAGACGGAACGCTTCGCGTGCCAGTTCTTCGGTTACGCCGTCCATTTCATAGAGCATCTTGCCCGGCTGAATCTCGGCGACGTAGTACTCCGGGTTACCCTTACCGTTACCCATACGCACTTCGGCCGGCTTCTGCGAAATCGGCTTGTCCGGGAAGATCCGGATCCAGATGCGGCCGCCACGCTTGATGTGACGCGTCATTGCACGACGCGCCGCTTCAATCTGACGTGCGGTCAAACGACCGCGACCGATCGCCTTCAGGCCGAATTCACCGAACGACACTGCGTTGCCGCGCGTCGCCTTGCCGGTGTTACGACCCTTCTGCTCTTTACGATACTTTCTGCGTTTCGGTTGCAGCATCGTTATTCTCCAGTCTTGCCGTCTTCGGGCTTGCCGGCGCCACGGCGCGGTGCGCCACGACGAGCACCCGGAGCGCCGCCTTCGCCGTCACGGCGCGGACGACGGTCGCCCGGACGCGCATTGCGACGCGGACGCTTGTCTTCGGCTACTTCTTCCACCACCGGTGCGTCGTTGCGGCCGAGCGTATCGCCCTTGTAGACCCACACCTTGACGCCGATGATCCCGTAAGTCGTCTTCGCTTCCGAAGTCGCGTAGTCGATATCAGCACGCAGCGTGTGAAGCGGCACGCGACCTTCGCGATACCACTCCGTACGAGCGATTTCAATACCGTTCAGACGGCCTGCGCTCATGATCTTGATGCCTTGGGCACCCAGACGCATCGCGTTCTGCATCGCACGCTTCATCGCGCGACGGAACATGATCCGGCGCTCGAGCTGTTGCGTGATCGAGTCGGCGATCAGCTGAGCATCGGTTTCCGGCTTGCGGATTTCCTCGATGTTGACGTGAACCGGCACGCCCATGCGGCGTTGCAGTTCCGTCTTCAGCTGTTCGATATCCTCGCCCTTCTTGCCGATGACCACGCCCGGACGCGAGCTGTAAATCGTGATGCGCGCGTTCTTCGCCGGACGCTCGATGACGACCCGACCGACCGAAGCGTTCTTCAGCTTCTTCTTCAGGTATTCACGAACACCGATGTCTTCCTGCAGCATCGCCGCGAAATTGTTGTTGTTCGCGTACCAACGCGAAGCCCAATTGCGGCTGACAGCCAGGCGGAAGCCAGTCGGATGAATTTTCTGTCCCATCGTATGGCTCCTTAATTCCCGACCGTCACAGTGATGTGACAGGATTGCTTCTCGATGCGGTTACCGCGGCCCTTGGCGCGCGCGGTGAAACGCTTGAGCGATGCAGCCTTGTCGACGTAGATGCTCTTGATCTTGAGCTCGTCGATATCAGCGCCTTCGTTGTGCTCCGCATTCGCGATTGCCGACAGCACAACCTTCTTCACGATGCCAGCCGCCTTCTTCGGCGAGAACGTCAGGACGTTCAGCGCCTTGTCGACCGGCAAACCGCGGATCTGGTCAGCCACAAGGCGCGTTTTCTGCGCCGAGATGCGGGCACCGCGATGAATTGCTTTCACTTCCATCTTGATTGCCCCTTATTTCTTGGCCTTCTTGTCGGCCGCGTGACCCTTGAACGTACGGGTCAGTGCGAACTCGCCAAGCTTGTGGCCGACCATGTTTTCCGAGATGTACACCGGAACGTGTTGACGGCCGTTGTGAACAGCGATCGTCAGGCCGATGAAATCCGGCAGAATCGTCGAGCGACGCGACCAGGTCTTGATCGGCTTTTTGTCGCGCGAAGCTGCAGCCGCCTCAACTTTCTTCAGCAAATGGGCGTCGCAGAACGGACCTTTTTTTACAGAACGTGCCATTGCCTACTCCTTAACGCTTGTGACGGCGCTGGACGATCATCGTCGTCGTGCGCTTGTTGCTGCGGGTGCGGTAACCCTTAGCCGGCGTACCCCACGGGCTCACCGGGTCGCGACCTGCAGCCGTCTTGCCCTCACCACCACCGTGCGGGTGATCAACCGGGTTCATCGCAACGCCACGCACCGTCGGGCGGATACCGCGCCAGCGGTTCGCGCCAGCCTTGCCGATCTGGCGCAGGCTATGCTCTTCGTTGCCGACTTCACCGATCGTTGCACGGCACTCGATGTGCACGCGGCGGATTTCGCCCGAACGCAGACGAACCTGCGCGTAGACGCCTTCACGTGCCAGCAGCATGGCCGACGTGCCAGCCGAACGCGCCATTTGCGCGCCCTTGCCCGGCAGCATCTCGATGCAGTGGATCGTCGTACCGACCGGAATGTTGCGGATCGGCAGCGTGTTGCCTGCACGGATCGGCGCTTCCGAACCCGACATCAGCTGCTGGCCGACGGTCAGGCCCTTCGGGGCGATGATGTAGCGACGTTCGCCGTCTGCGTAGAGCACCAGCGCGATGTTCGCGCTACGGTTCGGGTCGTACTCGAGACGCTCGACCTTTGCCGGGATGCCATCCTTCGTGCGACGGAAATCGACGATACGGTAGTGCTGCTTGTGACCACCACCCTTGTGACGCGTGGTGATACGACCGTTGTTGTTACGGCCGGCGGTCGAGCTCTGCGAGTCGAGCAGTGCCGCGTACGGCTTGCCCTGGTGCAGGTTCTTGTTGACCACCTTGACCATCGCGCGGCGACCCGGCGATGTCGGCTTAACTTTCACGATTGCCATGATTACTTGGCCTCCGCTTCAAAGTTGATTTCCTGGCCGGGCTTCAGGCAAACGTACGCCTTCTTCACGTCCTTGCGGCGGCCCATCGAACGGCCGAAGCGCTTTTGCTTGCCCTTCTGCACCAGCACGTTGACCGAATCAACTTCAACCTTGAACAGCAGCTCGACAGCCGCCTTCACTTCCTGCTTCGTGGCATCCGGTGCGACTTCGAACACGACTTGCTCGTTCTTGTCGGCAACCAGCGTCGCCTTTTCCGAGATCACCGGTGCGAGCAGGACCTGCATCAAACGATGATCGTTCTTGCGAATCTCGCTCATGACAGCAACTCCTCGATCTGGGCGACCGCAGCCTTCGTGACCAGCACTTTCTTGAAGTAGATCAGCGACAGCGGGTCAGCGTAGCGCGGCTCGACAATCGCCACGTGCGGCAGGTTGCGCGAAGCCAGGTACAGGTTCTCGTCGACCGTGTCCGTGATGATCAGAACGGAGTCGAGACCCATGGTCTTGAATTTGTCGGCCAGCAGCTTGGTCTTCGGCGCTTCGAGGATGATGTCCTCGACGACCGACAGACGGCCTTCACGGGCCAGCTGCGAGAAGATCGAGCAGAGACCTGCGCGATGCATCTTCTTGTTGACCTTGTGCGAGAAGTTTTCTTCCGGCGAATTCGGGAAGATACGACCACCGCCACGCCACAGCGGGCTCGACGACATACCGGCACGAGCGCGGCCCGTACCCTTCTGGCGCCACGGCTTCTTGGTCGTGTGCTTGACTTGCTCACGGTCCTTCTGTGCGCGGTTACCCTGGCGAGCATTCGCCTGGTAAGCGACGACGACCTGGTGGATCAGCGCTTCGTTGTAGTCACGACCGAACACGACGTCCGATGCGTTGACCACTGCACCTTCCTGACCATTTTCGTTCAGGAGCTTGAGTTCCATTATTTCGCCCCCTTGGTCTTGACGGCCGGCGTCACGAAGACCTTGCCGCCCTTCGCGCCCGGAATCGCACCCTTCACGAGCAGCAGCTTGCGCTCTGCGTCGATACGAGCGATTTCGAGGTTCTGCACCGTCACCGTCACGTCACCCATGTGACCCGTCATGCGTTTACCCGGGAAAACACGACCCGGATCCTGCGCCATACCGATCGAGCCCGGCACGTTGTGCGAGCGCGAGTTACCGTGCGTGGCACGGCCGGAGGAGAAGTTGTAACGCTTGATCGTACCGGCGTAGCCCTTACCGATCGACACGCCTTGCACGTCGACCTTCTGGCCCACTTCGAAAAGGTCTGCACCGACCACGGCGCCATTCGACAGCTCGGCTGCCTTGGCCGCGTCAATGCGGAATTCCTTGAGGATTTCACCGGCTTCGACACCGGCTTTGGCGAGATGACCTGCCAGCGGCTTCGTCACGCGCGATGCGCGGCGGGAGCCGAATGCAACCTGCACGGCCGTGTAGCCGTCGGTTTCAACAGTCTTGATCTGCGTCACGCGGTTGTCCGACACGTCCAGCACGGTGACGGGAATCGAATCCCCTTCCGCCGTGAAGATACGGGTCATGCCAACCTTGCGACCTACGAGTCCAAGGCTCATCATTTTCTCCATTCCCGACTGCGATTGGTCGGGGCTGATTTACAAAATGCCGGGCACGCAAGGCCCAGCTTTTTTACGCGAATACGCGAAAAGCCAAGCAGTATAGCCCGACTCTGCGATTTCCGCAAGCAATACAAAGACTTAGCGCCGCCCGATACGCCAGGCGGCGCTGGAAGCCTTACTGCAGCTTGATTTCCACGTCGACGCCAGCCGGCAGGTCGAGCTTCATCAGCGCGTCGACGGTCTTGTCCGTCGGATCGACGATGTCCATCAGGCGCTGGTGGGTACGGATTTCGAGCTGATCGCGCGACGTCTTGTTGACGTGCGGCGAACGCAGGATGTCAAAACGCTGAATGCGCGTCGGCAGCGGCACCGGGCCACGGACGATTGCGCCAGTCCGCTTCGCGGTATCGACGATTTCGGCGGCCGATTGATCGATCAGACGATAGTCGAAAGCCTTCAGGCGAATGCGGATTTTCTGTTGCTGCATGACAATTCCTTGAAAAGAGCGAGGCGATGTTGCATCGCCGGACACTAAAAGAACGTGAAACATGACGCCAGCGGGGAGCGAAGCATCAGGTTCCGGACGGTACTTCCACTGCTAAGCCCGCGATTCTACACGAAAATTCGCGGTGGTGGTGCGCGTTTGTCAATGCAGCGCTTCGTACGCCACAAGGAAAAACCGGGTGCCAGATCGAACTGGACACCCGGTTTCGACGGTACGCAGCTGCTTACCGCGGAATCGCGGACCCCGGAGGGATCCGCGGATCGTCGATATTACTCGATGATCTTGGCGACGACGCCGGCGCCGACGGTACGGCCGCCTTCGCGGATCGCGAAGCGCAGACCTTCTTCCATCGCGATCGGAGCGATCAGCTTCACCGTGATCGACACGTTGTCGCCC
>NZ_JAUJRI010000031.1:0-63776 GCF_030504405.1 Burkholderia sp. AU44665
GGGCCGGCGGTTGCGCGGTGGCCCGCGCGGCGGCGGGCAGCGGCGGGCGCGGTGCGAGCAATTCGTCGAGCACGTCGGTCGGCTCGCGCGGGACGGCTTCCGGGTCGGCCGGCGCGGGCGCGGTCGCGAGGCGCGCCTGCGGCTCGCGCATCAGTGCCGCGAGCGGCCGCTGGCCGGCCAGCCATTGCGCGAGATGGGATTCGTAGAAGAGGCCGCTTTCGCTCACGGCCTGCGCCAACGCCGCCCGCAACGCCGCGACCGGCGGCGGCGCGGCCGCATCGCGCGCCGCTGCCGTGGACGACGCTTCAGCGGAAGCCGGCGTGGAAGACGCAGCGGGACCGGACGCAGCCGGCGCGCGCGCCGGCACGGGCGTCTCGGTGAGCAGCACGGCGGGATCGGCGAGCAGCGGCAGCCGGCCGACGATCGCCGGCGTCGCGTCGCCGCCCGAGCGCGAGATCGCGTCGAGCACGCGCCCGACGTCGGACAGCGCGGTCTGCGTGGAAGCCGGCGGCGCGGCGCTCGGGCTGCCGGCCGGCGGCGGGGACGACGCGCCGGCGCCGGGCGTGCCGACCTGCGAGGCCGCGCCGCCGCCCGCCGGCGCCGCTACGGTGCCGGTCAGCAGGCTGTCGAGGCGGCTCGCCAGCAGCGCGGCCGCAACGGAGTCGATACCGGTCATGATCGAAGCCTGCCTATATCAGCCACATCGTTGCGAATCGGGGCGCGGCACGCCGGTGCCGCCCGCGGGACCGGCACGCGCCGCGTGCGGCGCCGGGCCCGGGCGCCCCGCACCCGCCTCCGGACCACGGCCCTACCCGCGCGCGCGGTACAGATCGGTCAATACCTGGGTCGAGCGCCGCGCCTCGAACAGCGCGGACAGCCGCGCGACGTCGGGACTCGCGAGATCGCGGATCGCGGCGTCGTCGGCCAGGATGCGACGGATCAGGTCGAGCTTGCGGCCGAGATCCGACTCGTCGAGCGCGACGCCCGGATCGGCCTCCTTCAACCCGTCGACGAGTTGCATGAATTCGGCCTGCAACTCCGGCAACGCGCTCCAGTCGGCGTCGCGCGCGGCGCACAGCATCCGGCCCGACACGGCGGCGAGCGCCTCGTAACGCGCGAAGTATTCGGCCTTGTGATTCATCGTGATGCTTCCGCTACCTGTTGCGCGGCCATCCGCGCGACTTCCGGGGCGATGCCCGTCCATGCTTCCTCGAGCGTCGCGAGCAGGCGGTCGACCTCGACCAGCATCGCGTCGCTCGCCTGCGTGTTCGCTTCGAGCAGGCGCCGGCCGATATACGCATACAGCGCATCGAGCCGGTCGGCGATCTGGCCGCCCGCGTCGCGGTTCAGCGACGCCTGCAGGCCGCTCTCGACGATCCGGATCGCCTTGCCGATCGCCTCGCCGCGCCCGGACACGTTGTCCTGCTGCAAATGCATGCGCGCCAGTGCGATCGCCTGCCGTGCGCCCTGGTACAGCATCGCGATCAGCCGGTGCGGGGAGGCGCCCATCACCCCCGTCTCGACGCCGACACGCGCGTACGCATTGGCTCCAGCGTGTCCTGGGGAAAACATGCGCTTCTCCTTGTTATTTGCGTTGGCTAGTCAGGAGCCGCGGCCGTGCGTTGCACGGGACGGCCTTCACCGGAGTTATCGGAAGGGATTTGAAAAGCTTTAGGTGCGCGGAGGCTGCCGTCGGGCAAGCGATGCCGGCCGCCCGCCTCACCCGGCAAGCCCCGAGCCGTCGCCGGACGGCCGTCCCCTGATGGCCGTCACACCGCCATCTGCATGATGTCGTTGTAAGCGCTCACCAACTTGTTGCGGACCTGGAGCCCGAACTGGAAGCCGATATTGGCCTTCTGCATGTCGACCATCACGTCGTTCAGCGAGATGTTCGGCGCGCCGACCTCGAACGCCTTCGCCTCGCCGAGCGCGTGCTGCTGGTCGCCGCTGATCTTGTCGAGCGATGCCTTCATCGCGCTCGCGAACGTGCCGGCCGTCGCCGCGCCCGCGCCGGCCAGCGCCGCCGTCGGGCTCGCGACGCCGCCGGACGCCTGCGCGGCCATCGACTGCATCTGTTGCAACACCGAACCGATTCCGCTGACGTTCGCAGTCATGCTGTCCCCAGACATAGAGAAGAGACCCGGACGCACCGGGCGACCCGCTGGCGCCGCACCACGCGCACCATGCCGGATCGCGACAAAGGATAGCAGCGCGGTGCGCGTCAAAGCCGCGAAAGTACGGGGGAAACCCCGCTCTTTTCGGTCGATCGGAGTGCGCCGCGGGTCCCGATAATCGCATCGTGTCATTGTCCGCCCGCTCGTCCGAGCGAGCTCAGTCGTCCCGCTCCGGAGAAACTCGACGCATGGATTCGCAGGCCAACTCGCTGATCAACCCAGACGCCCGCGCGGGCCTCAGCCCGGTGCCCGGCGCCGCCGCGGCCGCCGCGTTGCCGGGCGCGGGCGGCGCAGGCGCAGGCGCGGACTTCGGGCTTGGCGGCTTCGCGGAACGCATTCCCGGCATCTCGCGGATGAAGGGCAACCCGAAGCTGCCGTTCGTGATCGCCGTCGCGTTCGCGATCGCCGCGATCACCGCGCTCGTGCTATGGAGCCGGGCGCCCGACTACCGCGTGCTGTACAGCAACCTGTCGGACCGCGACGGCGGCGCGATCATCGCCGCGCTCCAGCAGGCAAACGTTCCCTACAAGTTCGCCGATGCCGGCGGCGCGATCCTCGTGCCGTCGAGCCAGGTGCACGAGACGCGCCTGAAGCTCGCCGCGATGGGGCTGCCCAAGGGCGGCTCGGTCGGCTTCGAGCTGATGGACAACCAGAAATTCGGCATCAGCCAGTTCGCCGAGCAGATCAACTACCAGCGCGCGCTCGAAGGCGAGCTGCAGCGCACCATCGAATCGATCAATGCCGTGCGCGGCGCGCGCGTGCATCTCGCGATTCCGAAGCCGTCGGTGTTCGTGCGCGACAAGGAAGCGCCGAGCGCGTCGGTGTTCGTCGACCTCTACCCGGGCCGCGTGCTCGACGAGGGCCAGGTGCAGGCGATCACGCGGATGGTGTCGTCCGGCGTGCCCGACATGCCGGCCAAGAACGTGACGATCGTCGACCAGGACGGCAACCTGCTGACCCAGACCGCATCCGCTTCCGGCCTCGACGCGAGCCAGCTCAAGTACGTGCAGCAGGTCGAGCACAACACGCAGAAGCGCATCGACGCGATCCTCGCGCCGATCTTCGGCGCCGGCAACGCGCGCTCGCAGGTCAGCGCGGATCTCGATTTCTCGAAGATCGAGCAGACCTCGGAAAGCTACGGCCCGAACGGCACGCCGCAGCAGGCCGCGATCCGCAGCCAGCAGACCAGCAGCGCGACCGAACTCGCGCAGGGCGGCGCGTCGGGCGTGCCGGGCGCGCTGTCGAACACGCCGCCGCAGCCGGCCTCCGCGCCGATCGTCGCCGGCAACGGCCAGAACGCGCCGCAGACCACGCCGGTCAGCGACCGCAAGGACCAGACGACCAACTACGAGCTCGACAAGACGATCCGCCATACCGAACAGCCGATGGGCAGCGTGAAGCGGCTGTCGGTGGCGGTCGTCGTCAACTACCAGCCGGTGGCCGACGCGAAGGGCCACGTGACGATGCAGCCGCTGCCGCCGGCGAAGCTCGCGCAGGTCGAACAGCTCGTGAAGGACGCGATGGGTTACGACGCGAAGCGCGGCGACTCGGTGAACGTCGTGAACAGCGCGTTCTCGACCGTGAGCGACCCGTACGCCGACCTGCCGTGGTGGCGCCAGCCCGACGTGATCGCGATGGCGAAGGAAGCCGCGAAGTGGCTCGGCATCGCGGCGGCCGCGGCGGCGCTCTACTTCATGTTCGTGCGCCCGGCGATGCGCCGCGCGTTCCCGCCGCCCGAGCCGGCCGCGCCGGCGCTCGCGGCGCCGGAGGACACGGTCGCGCTCGACGGCCTGCCCGCGCCGGAGAAGGCGGCGGAGGAAGCCGATCCGCTGCTGCTCGGCTTCGAAAACGAGAAGAACCGCTACGAACGCAACCTCGACTACGCGCGCACGATCGCCCGCCAGGATCCGAAGATCGTCGCCACCGTCGTGAAGAACTGGGTGTCCGATGAACGCTGAAGGCTTGACCAAGAGCGCGCTGCTGCTGATGTCGATCGGCGAGGAAGAGGCCGCGCAGGTATTCAAGTTCCTCGCGCCGCGCGAGGTTCAGAAGATCGGCGTGGCGATGGCCGCGCTGAAGAACGTCACGCGCGAGCAGGTCGAGGACGTGTTGCAGGAGTTCGTGAAGGAAGCCGAGCAGCACACCGCGCTGTCGCTCGATTCGAACGAGTACATCCGCTCGGTGCTGACGAAGGCGCTCGGCGAGGACAAGGCCGGCGTGCTGATCGACCGCATCCTGCAGGGCAGCGACACGAGCGGCATCGAGGGCCTCAAATGGATGGATTCGGCCGCAGTGGCCGAACTGATCAAGAACGAGCATCCGCAGATCATCGCGACGATCCTCGTGCACCTCGACCGCGACCAGGCGTCGGAAATCGCGTCGTGCTTCACCGAACGGCTGCGTAACGACGTGCTGCTGCGGATCGCGACGCTCGACGGCATCCAGCCGGCCGCGCTGCGCGAGCTCGACGACGTGCTCACCGGCCTGCTGTCCGGCAGCGACAACCTGAAGCGCAGCCCGATGGGCGGCATCCGCACCGCGGCCGAGATCCTGAACTTCATGACGAGCGTGCACGAGGAAGGCGTGCTCGAAAGCGTGCGCCAGTACGACGCCGATCTCGCGCAGAAGATCATCGACCAGATGTTCGTGTTCGAGAACCTGCTCGACCTCGAGGATCGCGCGATCCAGATGATCCTCAAGGAAGTCGAGTCGGAAACGCTGATCATCGCGCTCAAGGGCGCGCCGCCCGCGCTGCGCCAGAAGTTCCTCGCGAACATGTCGCAGCGCGCGGCCGAACTGCTCGCCGAGGATCTCGACGCGCGCGGCCCGGTACGCGTGTCCGACGTCGAGACGCAGCAGCGCCGCATCCTGCAGATCGTGCGCAACCTCGCCGAGAGCGGCGCGATCGCGATCGGCGGCAAGGCGGAAGACGCCTATGTCTGATTCGGCGAGCGATCGCGTGGGCACCCTTACCGCGTACCAGCGGTGGGAAATGGCGTCGTTCGACCCGCCGCCGCCCCCGCCGCCGCCCGACGACGCGGCGGCCGCTGCGGCCGCGCTCGCCGAGGAGTTGCAGCGCGTGCGCGACGCCGCGCACGCCGAAGGCCATGCGGCCGGCCACGTCGAAGGCCAGGCGCGCGGCTACCAGGCCGGTTTCGAACAGGGCCGCGAACAGGGTTTCGAGGCCGGCCAGGCCGAAGCGCGCGAACAGGCCGCGCAACTGGCGGCGCTCGCCGCGTCGTTTCGCGAAGCCGTCTCGGCCGTCGAACACGATCTCGCGTCCGACCTCGCGCAGCTCGCCCTCGACATCGCGCAGCAGGTCGTGCGCCAGCACGTGAAGCACGACCCGGCCGCGCTGGTCGCCGCCGTGCGCGACGTGCTCGCGGCCGAACCGGCGCTCGCCGGCGCGCCGCATCTCGCGGTGAATCCGGCCGACCTGCCCGTCGTCGAGGCGTATCTGCAGGACGACCTCGACACGCTCGGCTGGAACGTGCGCACCGACGCGTCGATCGAGCGCGGCGGCTGCCGCGCGCACGCCGCGACCGGCGAGGTCGACGCGACGCTGCCCACACGCTGGCAGCGCGTCGCCGCCGCGATCGGCAAGGTGAGCACGTGGTGACGCGCTCGCCCGACGCGCTCGCGCACGACGGCATGACGCCGCTCGAACGCGAGCTCGCGCTCGCGTCGTTCGGGCCGGCTGCCTCGCACGATCCCGCATTCGACGCCTCGCCGCACGCGGCATCCGAGGCCGCCGGCGCCGCCCCGCGCGCGCCGCACAATCCGCACCTCGCGCACTGGCGCACGCACCTGAACGGGCTCGCCGCGCGCAGCCACCGCGCGCTGCCGCTGCGGCCGTGCGGCCGCCTCACGCGCGCGGCCGGCCTCGTGCTCGAGGCGATCGGGCTGCGCCTGTCGGTCGGCGCCGAATGCACGATCGAACTGCCGCCCGGCAGCACGCTGCCGCACGCGCAAGCCGAAGTCGTCGGCTTCGCCGGCGACCGCCTGTTCCTGATGCCGACCACCGACGTCGCCGGCGTGCTGCCCGGCGCGCGCGTGTGGCCGCTCGAGGCCGCGCCCGTCGCCGATCCGCTCGCGGGCGCGAAGCGGCTGCCGGTCGGCTGGGAAATGCTCGGGCGCGTCGTCGACGCATCGGGCCGCCCGCTCGACGGCCTCGGCCCGCTCGCGTCGAAAGTCGATGCGCCGCTGTCGGCGCCGTCGATCAACCCGCTCGATCGCGAGCCGATCCACCATGTGCTCGACGTCGGCGTGCGCGCGATCAACGCGCTGCTCACCGTCGGCCGCGGCCAGCGGATGGGCCTGTTCGCCGGCTCCGGCGTCGGCAAGTCGGTGCTGCTCGGCACGATGGCGCGCTACACGAGCGCGGAAGTGATCGTGATCGGGCTGATCGGCGAACGCGGCCGCGAAGTGAAGGAATTCATCGAACAGATCCTCGGCGAGGACGGGCTCGCGCGCTCGGTCGTCGTCGCCGCGCCGGCCGACGTGTCGCCGCTGCTGCGGATGCAGGGCGCCGCGTACGCGACGTCGCTCGCCGAGTACTTCCGCGACCAGGGCAAGCACGTGCTGCTGCTGATGGATTCGCTGACGCGCTATGCGATGGCGCAGCGCGAGATCGCGCTGGCGATCGGCGAGCCGCCCGCGACGAAGGGCTATCCGCCGTCGGTGTTCGCGAAGCTGCCCGCGCTCGTCGAGCGCACCGGCAACGGGCCCGAAGGCGGCGGCTCGATCACCGCGTTCTACACGGTGCTGACCGAAGGCGACGACCAGCAGGACCCGATCGCCGATTCGGCGCGCGCGATCCTCGACGGCCACATCGTGCTGTCGCGCGCGCTCGCCGAGGCCGGCCACTATCCCGCGATCGACATCGAGGCGTCGATCAGCCGCGCGATGACCGCGCTGATCGACGAAACGCATCTCGATCACGTGCGGCAGTTCAAGCAGATGCTGTCGCGCTACCAGCGCAATCGCGACCTGATCGCGGTCGGCGCCTACGCACCCGGCCGCGACGCGCAGCTCGACCGCGCGATCGCGCTTTACCCGCGCATCGAGGCCTTCCTGCAGCAGGGCTTTCGCGAATGCGCGCCGTTCGCATCGAGCCTCACCGCGCTCGATGCGCTGTTCGACGCTTACGGAGGCTGATCCCGATGGCCCACGGCTTTCCCCTTCAGTTGCTGCTCGACCGTGCGCAGGAAGACCTCGACTCGGCCGCGAAGCAGCTCGGCACCGCGCAGCGCGACCGCACCGCGGCGGCCGAACAGCTCGACGCGCTGCTGCGCTACCGCGACGAATATCACGCGCGCTTCGCGCAATCCGCGCAGAGCGGGATGCCGGCCGGCAACTGGCGCAATTTCCAGGCGTTCATCGACACGCTCGATGCGGCGATCGCGCAGCAGCGCACCGTGCTCGCCGCGGCCGACGTCCGCATCGACGAGGCGCGCCCGAACTGGCAGCAGAAGAAACGGACCGTCGGCTCGTATGAAATCCTGCAGGCGCGCGGCGTCGCGCAGGAGGCGAAGCGCGACGCCCGGCGCGAACAGCGCGACGCCGACGAACATGCCGCGAAGATCCTGCGCATGCGGGCCGACGCGGCCCGCTCGTCGTAACCGACCACCGCCTTCGAACGAGAGAACCGTCATGCCTCCCCTGCCCCTGCTCGGCGCGCTGCTCGACACCGCCGGCGCCGCACTCAAGGCCACCCGCGGCCCGGGCGCGTCCGCCACTGCCAACGATGCGCCGGCTGCCGCGAGCGCCGTGCCGTTCGCGCAGACGCTGAAGCAAAGCGTCACCACGCGCGGCGACACGGCCAGCACCGGTACGCCGGACGTGCCGGCCAAACAGGCTGCGTCGAAGCCGGCCGCCGGTGCGAAGCCGTCCGGCACGGACGACGACGACGCAACCGACGCCACGGCCGCGAACGCCACCGCCACCGCCAACCCCGATGCAGCCGCGCTCGCGGCTGCCGCGGCCGTGCAGGCGCAACTGCAGGCGCGTCCGGACACCGCGACGCCGGCCGACGCGACGACCGCCGCCGCGGCGGCTGGCGCTGCCGCCGCGCAAAAGACGGCCGTGCCGGGGCAGCCGGACGCCGCGGCCACGCTCGCCGACCATGCGACCCAGGACGCAGCCGCCCTGCCAACCGACCCGGCATCGAGCCGCGACGCGCTGCAAGCGGCGCTCGCCAAGCTGACGGGTGGTGCGAACGCGATTGCGATGCCTGCGACCGGCACGAGCGCCGCCGCCACGCCGACGGCGCCGGCCGCGACCACGTCGAACGCCGCCGCGCCGCTCACGCCGAAAGTGCCGACCTTCGACCGTACGCTCGCCGACGCGAAAGGCGCGCTCGCCACCCAGCAGGCGCCGGCCCAGGTCACGCCGCAGACGCTGCAGGCCGACGCGAACGCGCAATCCGGCGCACAGCACGCGCTCGCGGCAGCCGGCAACGCAACCGACCCGGCCGCCAGCGCGACGCTCGCGGCAGGCGCGGCGGCCACCGCCGCCGCGCAGGCGAACCTGCAACTGTCGCCGGCCGCCGGTGCGATCGCCGCCGCCAACGCGCACGCGCTCGCGCCGCACGTCGGCACGGCCGACTGGACGGATGCGCTGAGCCAGAAGGTCGTGTTCCTGTCGAATGCGCACCAGCAGAGCGCCGAGCTGACGCTCAACCCGCCCGATCTCGGGCCGCTGCAGGTCGTACTGCGCGTCGCGGACAATCACGCGCACGCGCTGTTCGTGTCGCAGCACGCGCAGGTGCGCGACGCGGTCGAAGCCGCGCTGCCGAAGCTGCGCGAGGCGATGGAAGCGGGCGGGCTCGGGCTCGGCAGCGCGACCGTCAGCGACGGCGGCCTCGCGTCGCAGCAACAGCAGCAAAACCCGCAGCAGACCTTCGCCGGCGGCCAGCCGTCGCGACGCGGGAACAGCGGACCGTCAGCCGTCGATGCACCCGTCGACGCCGCGCGATCCGCACCGGTCGCCGCACCCGTGAGCCGCGCCGGCCTCGTCGATACGTTTGCCTGAGCATGGTCGCTGCCGTGCGCGCGCCGCGTCTAGCGACCGTGCACCGCCGCGGCCGCCTCGCCGCGCGGCACGCCGCCCTTGCGCGCCGCGGCGATGAAGTCCGCCGCGCGTTCGCCGATCATCACCGACGGCGCATTCGTGTTCCCGCCGACCAGCGTCGGCATCACCGACGCATCCACCACGCGCAATCCGTCGACGCCGCGCACACGCAGTTGCGGATCGACGACCGCGCGCGCATCCGAGCCCATCCGGCAGGTGCCGACCGGGTGATAGATCGTGTCCGCATGCGCGACGATCGTCGCGCGCAGCTCCGCTTCGCTCTGGTCCGGCCGCGTGTACAGCTCGCGCCCGCCCTGCGACGCCAGCGGCGCCTGCGACAGGATGCGGCGCATCGCCTGCGTGCCGCGCACCAGCAGGTCGAGGTCGCGTGAATCGCTGAAGAAGCGCGGATCGATCAGCGGCGCATCGCGCGCATCGCCGCTCGCGAGCGCGACCGTGCCGCGGCTGAACGGCCGCAGTGCGCACACGTGCAGCGAATAGCCGAAGCCCCAGTGCATCTTGCGGTTGTGATCGTCGACGAGCGCCGTGCAGAAATGCAGTTGCAGGTCGGGACGCTCGAGCGACGGGTCGCTCTTGATGAAGCCGCCGGCCTCCGCGACGTTGCTCGTCATCATCCCCGTGCGGCGCGAGAAATAGCGCACGAGCGCCGGCGTCATCTTCGCGATGCCGCGCAGGCACACGCCGACCAGCTCCGACGAATTCACGCGCGTGTTAATGATGAAGTCGATGTGGTCGATCAGGTTTGCGCCGACGTCCGGCGCATCGTGCACGACCGCGATCCCGTGCCGGCGCAACTGCTCGGCCGGGCCGATCCCCGAACACATCAGCAGTTGCGGCGAATTGAACGCGCCGGCCGACAGGATCACTTCCGCGCGCGCGCCGAGCGTCTCGACCCGCCCGTTGCGCGACACGACGACGCCGACCGCGCGCTTGCCGTCGAACCCGACGCGCAGCACCGTCGCATCGGTGATCACGTGCAGGTTCGGCCGGTTGCGGCCGTAGATATACGCGCGCGCCACGCTGCAGCGCGCGCCGTCGCGGTGCGTGACCTGATAGAAGCCGACGCCTTCCTGCGTCGCGCCGTTGAAGTCGTCGTTCAGCGGATAGCCGGCCGCATGCGCGGCCTGGATGAATCGTTCGGAGAACGGATTGCGAAAGCGCAGATCGGACACCGTGAGCGGGCCGTCCGCGCCGTGCCATGCATCCGCGCCGCGCTCGTTGCCTTCCGCGCGGCGGAAATACGGCAGCACGTCCTGCCAGCCCCAGCCCGTCGCGCCCAGTTGCGCCCACTCGTCGTAGTCGCCCGGGTGGCCGCGCGTATAGATCATCGCGTTGATCGCGCTCGAGCCGCCCATCCCGCGCCCGCGCGGCTGGTAACCGCGCCGCCCGCCGAGGCCCGGCTGCGGCACCGTCTCGTAGCCGTAGTTCGTGCCGAGCTTGAACGGCACCAGCGCCGCGATGCCGACCGGCATGTTGACGAGCAGGTTGCGCTCCGTATGCGAGCCGGCCTCGATCAGCGCGATCGTCGCATCGGGGCAGGCGTCGGCGAGACGGCCGGCAAGGCTCGCTCCGCCCGAACCACCGCCCACGATGATGTAGTCGTATTGCATGTCACGTCTCCGTCGTGTCATGGAGGGCGCCCGGCACTGCCGCGCGACCGTGTCTCCTCTTTGGAGGGTCTGTTTGCAGATGGAACACGCATGCGAATGCCCGAAATCGCTCGTAGGGCAAGGAGCGCCGAGCGACGCCGCCATACGCCCCGAAGGAAGTCCCCTTGGGGGACGGGCGATTTCGGGCATTCCCGTGACATGATTTTTTTAATTTGGAGTTGCCACGAGAACGGCCGCTCGCGAGGCGCGCGACGCCGCGAGCGGCCGTTCTCGTGGCAACGCATGCGTGTTCCATCTGCAAACAGACCCTCGGCGCATTGTAGGAATGGCCGTCCCGTGCGCGGCGCGCCGATTCAAGAGCGATTCCTCTAAACGCCCGCGTGAACTAAATTTAAGATGTGTCGATGCGCTTCGCGCGATGCACCGGCCACGAGAAGCCGATTCGTCGCGAAACGGGAGGAATGACGATGCAGCGCCAGATCCTGCAGGCCGCGTGCCGACCGGGTGATCCAGAGGTCAAGCGCGCGGCCCGCATTTCATTTCAAACGGCGGCCCGCGCGACGCTGCGCGGCGTGATGCGCGTCCTCGGTCGAAATCGAACGGCGCGTGTCGTCGCCGACCGTTTGGACGGTGTCTCGGCGCCGTCGCACGATGCGCGGCGACACGCCGTCACGGCCCCGTCGCGCGACGCTGCCGCGGTGCACCGGCATACGCTCGCAAGACGGCGTCGCGTGCCCGCGCGTCACCGCATCGGGCCGTGCGCGCGTGCCGTGCGGCACGACTTTCGGACACGGACACCGTCGCGCGGATACGACGCCGGCCGCATGCATCAACCGGTTTTCGAGCACCCGTCGCATCCGGCCCCGT
Organism: Burkholderia sp. AU44665; assembly: GCF_030504405.1. Taxonomy (NCBI): domain Bacteria; kingdom Pseudomonadati; phylum Pseudomonadota; class Betaproteobacteria; order Burkholderiales; family Burkholderiaceae; genus Burkholderia; species Burkholderia sp. AU44665. The sequence goes on from NZ_JAUJRI010000031.1 coordinate 11,744, forward strand.
GCCGCGCGACCCGCATCACCCGATCCGCGTCGCCGCGCTCGCCGAGCGTGCGGCGTGACGGCCGGCCGACCAGCCCGGCCCAACTGGAGGAGACGACATGAAGAACGACCTGCCCGAACTGGCTCCGCAAGCACGCCCGTCGGTCGATGCGCTGACGTCGCTGCTGCACGACCAGCGCGCGGCGTACCTGCGCGCACCGTACCCGGCGTGGGACACGCGTGCGCAGCACCTGCGCGCGCTGCGCACGATGCTGATCGACCATGCGGATGCGCTCGCCGACGCGATCAGCGCCGATTTCGGCCATCGCGCGAAGCAGGAAGTGCTGCTGTCGGAAATCTGGATGGCGAAGGAAGAGATCGACGACGCGCTGAAGCACGGCAAGCGCTGGATGAAGCCGATCCGCAAGCCGATGAACAAATGGCTGCGCCCGGCGCGCGCGAAGGTCGTGCCGCAGCCGCTCGGCGTGGTCGGCATCGTCGTGCCGTGGAACTACCCGGTGCTGCTCGCGGCCGGCCCGCTGATCTGCGCGCTCGCCGCCGGCAACCGCGCGATCATCAAGATGTCCGAACTGACGCCGCGCACGTCGGCGCTGTTCGAGCAGCTCATCGGCAAGACCTTCACGCGCGACCACGTCGCGGTCGTCAACGGCGACGCGGAGGTCGGCGCCGCATTCAGCGCGCTGCCGTTCGACCATCTGCTGTTCACCGGCTCCACGCAGGTCGGCCGCCACGTGATGCGCGCGGCCGCCGACAACCTCACGCCCGTCACGCTCGAGCTCGGCGGCAAGTCGCCGGCGATCATCGGCCCGAATGCGCGCTTCGACGCGGCCGTCGACGCGATCGTCGCCGGCAAGACGCTGAACGCCGGCCAGACCTGCATCGCGCCCGACTACGTGCTGCTGCCGCGCGGGATGGAAGGCGCGTTCATCGAACGCGCGCGAACCCGCTTCGCGAAGCTGTATCCGGACCTGTCGGCCAACGGCGACTACACGACGATCGTGTCGCCGCGCCACTACGCGCGTCTGCAGCAACTCGCGAACGACGCGCAGGCGGGCGGCGCGCAGTTGCATCCGCTGTCCGACGCGCAGTCCGATCCCGTGTCGCGCCGCTTCGTGCCGTGCGCGCTCACGCGGGTGCCGGCCGCGTCGCAACTGATGCAGGAGGAAATCTTCGGGCCGCTGCTGCCGCTCGTGCCGTACGAACGGCTCGACGAAGCGATCGCATACGTCAATGCGCGCCCGCGTCCGCTCGCGCTGTACCTGTTCGACGAGGATGGCGGCACGGTCGACCGCGTGATGCACGAAACGATCTCCGGCGGCGTAACGGTCAACGAAACGCTGATGCACATCGCGTGCGGCAGTTTGCCGTTCGGCGGCGTCGGCGCGAGCGGCATGGGCGCGTATCACGGCTACGACGGCTTCGTGACGTTCTCGAAGATGAAGCCCGTGCTCACGCAGGCGCGGCTGAACGCGCGCAACCTGCTCGCGCCGCCGTACGGCAAGCGCTTCGCCGCGCTGATCAAGCTGATGCTGAAGTTCTGAGGTAGACGGGCCGCGCGCGTCGCGCCGCGGCCCTTGCCGCACGGCATGGGATGCCGCGCACGCAGCCGTCGTCCATCACACGGGCCAGAGCGGCCCTTCCTGCATCGCGCCGATCTGCTCGCGCAATTCGAGCACGCGCGCTTCCCAGTAACGATGCGTGTTGAACCACGGGAACGCGGCCGGAAACGCCGGGTCGTCCCAGCGCCGCGCGAGCCACGCCGCGTAGTGGATCAGCCGCAGCGTCCGCAGCGCTTCGACCAGATGCAGCTCGCGCGGCTCGAATTCGCAGAAATCCTCGTAGCCGGCGAGCAGGTCCGCCAGCGCGCGCGACGCGCCTTCGCGATCGCCCGGCAGCAGCAGCCACAGATCCTGGACGGCCGGCGCCATCCGGCTGTCGTCGAAGTCGACGAAATGCGGGCCGGCATCGGTCCACAGCACGTTGCTCGGATGACAGTCGCCGTGCGTGCGCAGCAGGCGGATCTCGCCCGCGCGCTCGAACGCGGCCTCGACGCCTTCGAGCGCGAGTGCGACCGCGGTCTCGTACGCCGGCCTTACGTCATCCGGAATGAAATCGTGCGCGAGCAGGTAGTCGCGCGGCTCGTAGCCGAACGTACCGATGTCGAGCACGGGACGCGCGGCATACGGCTGCGTCGCGCCGACCGCATGAATGCGGCCGATGAAGCGGCCGAGCCATTCGAGCGTGTCGCTGCGGTCGAGATCGGGTGCGCGGCCGCCGCGCCGCTCGAAGATCGAGAAGCGGAAGCCGTCGAACGCGTGCAGCGTGCGGCCGTCGAAGGCTCGCGCGGGCACCGCCGGAATCTCGCGCGCGGCGAGTTCGGCGACGAACGCATGCTCTTCGAGGATCGCGTCGTCCGACCAGCGCGCCGGGCGATAGAACTTCGCGACGACCGGCGGGCCGTCTTCGATACCGACCTGGTAGACCCGGTTTTCGTAGCTGTTGAGGGCGAGCAGGCGCCCGTCGGTGCGCAGGCCGGCCGGCATCAGCACGCTGTCGAGCGCGTCGAGCACGCACTCGGGCGTGAGGCCGGCGAACGGCGGGCTGGCGGGAGAAGCGGGAGCGGAAGTGGTGTCGGTCATGCCCCGCATTGTGCCGCTAGCCGGACCGAAAGACGAGCGTCCGGTACGAGCGTCCTTAGTGAAGCGCCGCGCCGGCCGGCAAGACGGATTCGCCGGTGTCGATCAGGTCCTCGAGAAAGAACGGCTCGGTGTTGAGTTCTTTCGACTCACCCGGCACGCCCGCGTACCAGGTCACCATGGCCATGTCGCCCAGGATGCGCTGGACGATGCCGCGCGCGCCCTTCGGCACCGCGATATGGGTAGTGCAGACGATCGACCCGATATGCATGATGGTTCCCCACTCTTGAATCTTGAAACCCGGCCCGCTGGCGAGCCGGCAAATGCACGATCCGCGCCGCTCTCGGCGGAGCGTTGCGCGTGATCCCATTGTTCACGGTTTATCGAAGCGCGAAAAGAAGAAGAAGCGGGCGAAGTGCCGCGAATTCGTCGAATGTCTCCAATCAACCACTGCGCCGGGCACGCACTTGCCCGCCCGGTTACCCCCATCATACCCTGTCGAATGCGGCTGCCTACCGAAACCGTCCGGCGCCGCCGCGCACGCGCGATCGACGCAACGCGCGTCCCGTTTCGCTTGCGCCGCGCGGGATCGTCGGAACACGCCCGCGATCGGCGCTGACATCACCTCGCGCGCGTCGCTTGCCGATCGCCTTCTTCCGGTCGTCGAAAGCTTGCATGCGCATCGGCCAGCGAGCCGGCGCCGTCTTGCATCGCCCCACCCGCGATGCGCCGCCGCCGACAGCAGTTGCGTTCGACGGCTGCCTTGCGGTACCTTTGGCTTTCATTCGCGTTCAATCGCATTCCGACACGATGCATCCGCTCACGTCCGCCCGCGCAACATCCCGGCCGCAGTTCGACTCGCGGCCGCGGGCGTGCGTGCATCCGTCGGTCCTTCCTCCTCCTGTCGCACCGCCGCGCGTCTGCGCCGCGCCGCCCCCGCCGGCGGCACGCGCCGGCTGACTCGCCGGCTTCTTCGTCTTCCGTTCGCCCCGTTGTCTGCACGTGCGTGCGTCATGACGCACGGCACGTTGCCGCGCGCGGATGGAACGTTTCGATCCGTTCGACAGGTGGATTCACATGGTTTCGTTCAAACGCGCGCTTGCCGCGCATGGCGCGACGTCGCTCTTCGTACTGCTGTGGAGCAGCGGCGCGATCTTCGCTGAACTCGGTTTGCGGCACGCCTCCGCGTTCGCCTTTCTCACTGCCCGTTTCGCGCTCGCCTCATTCGTGCTGCTCGTGCTGGCCTTCATGCGCAAACGCTGGCTGCCGCCGCGCGGCGAGCGGCGCATGGCCGCGCTGACCGGATTGCTGATGATGGGCGGCTATTCGATCTTCTATCTGCTCGCGCTCGAGCGCGGCATCGCGCCCGGCGTGCTCGCGACGATCCTCGGCGTGCAGCCGATCCTCACGCTCGCGATCGTCGAGCGGCGCTGGCAGCCGGCGCGCATCGCGGGGCTCGCGCTGTCGCTCGCGGGCCTCGCGCTCGTCGTCGGTCGCGGCGTGAGCGGCGGGACGGGCGGCCTGTCGGCGGCCGGCATCGCGTGCGCGCTCACGGCGCTCGTCGCGCTGACCGTCGGCTCGTTGCTGCAAAAGCGCGTGCGCGCGGCGCCCGCCGACGTGCTGCCGATGCAGAACGCGATCGGCCTCGCGCTGTGCGTCGCGATCGTGCCGTTCCGGCCGGTGTCGTTCGAGCTGAACTGGGCGTTCGTCGTGCCGCTGCTGTGGCTCGGCATCGTGATTTCGGTGATCGCGCAACTGCTGTTCTACCGATTGATGCAGCGCGGCGATCTCGTGAACGTGACGAGCCTGTTCTATCTCGTGCCGGTCGTCACCACGCTGATGGATGCCGCGTGGCTCGGCAACCGGCCCGAGCCGCTCGCGCTCGCCGGCATGGGCGCGATCATCGCCGGGCTCGCGCTCGTGTTCCGCGCGCCGGCCGGCCGCCCGCAATCCGACCGCGCGTGAGCGGGCCGGCCGCCGCGCCCGCGGGTGCGGCGGCCCGTATCGGACACATACGACGATTCCGCGAAAATCGAAAGGAACGGGAAAGATGCGTGCAAGGCGATCGTCTTGTTCGCACGGAAAATGCGGGATTCCCGGGGCTTTCCGCTGATTTTTAATGGTTCGGATAGCGAAAAACGCCGCCGGTTGCCTATACTCGAATGGACCGGCCTGCTCGTAACGGGCCGGACCAACTAGAAACACCCGGCATGGGGCCGGGGTGAGCGCACGCGTGCCGGCTCGGCCGATATCCCGCGGGGATGGAGCCGCCCAGGCACGCACTGAAGCGCTCACCTCGGCCGACACTGGAGACACGCATGACGACCTACTTCACGATCGGCGACTTCATCCTGTTGATTCCGATGGCGCTGGCCGGAGCGCTATTTCTCGGCGCGGTGCCGTGCGCCACCCAGTTCCGTCACAACCTGCTGCGCGTACTCGGCGTCATTCTCGGCGTCGGCGTCGCGGTATTGCTCGTTGAAGGCCTGCCCGCGCTGATCTAGCGCCACCGCCGTGCGCGACACACCTCGCTGCACGGCAGCGACGTGACGCACTGCCTGCGCGTCGACGATACGGCGCGCGATGTTTCGCATGCCGTATCGACTTCCGGTCAGATCGCCTGATCGGTGGACGGCTTTTCCCACAGATTGATGCCGCCTTCCGTCGCGTAGCGATCGATCTCCGCGAGCTCCTCTGCGGAGAATTCGAGGTTCTTCAACGCGCCGACGTTCTCGCGCACCTGCTCCGCCCGGCTCGCGCCGATCAGCGCGGACGTCACGCGGCCGTCACGCAGCACCCACGCCAGCGCCATCTGCGCGAGGCTCTGCCCGCGCCGTTCGGCGATCGCGTTGAGCTTGCGTACATGCTCGAGGTTGTCCGCGCTCAGGTGCTCCTGCTTCAGCGAGCCGCCACCCGGCTTGTTCACGCGCGCGTCGGCCGGCACGCCGTTCAGGTACTTCGACGTGAGCAAGCCCTGCGCGAGCGGCGTGAACGCGATGCTGCCCGCGCCGACGTCGTCGAGCGTGCCGAGCAGGTCGCGCTCGATCCAGCGGTTCAGCAGGTTGTACGACGGCTGGTGAATCAGCAGCGGCACCTTGTACTGCGCGAGCAGGTCGGCCATCTCGCGCGTCTTCGCGGCCGAGTACGACGAGATGCCGATGTAGAGCGCCTTGCCCTGCTGCACGGCCGAGGCCAGCGCGCCCGCCGTTTCCTCGAGCGGCGTATGCGCGTCGAAACGGTGCGAATAGAAGATGTCGACGTAGTCGAGCCCCATCCGCTGCAGGCTCTGATCGAGGCTCGCGAGCACGTACTTGCGCGAGCCGCCACCGCTGCCGTACGGGCCCGGCCACATGTCCCAGCCGGCCTTCGTCGAGATCAGCAGCTCGTCGCGATACGGCCGGAAATCCTCCTTCAGCAGCCGGCCGAAGTTGGTTTCGGCGCTGCCGTACGGCGGCCCGTAGTTGTTCGCGAGGTCGAAATGGTTGATGCCGAGATCGAACGCGGTGCGCAGGATCTCGCGCTGCGTCGAGATCGGCGTCGAATCGCCGAAGTTGTGCCACAGGCCGAGCGACAGGGCGGGCAGTTTGAGCCCGGATTTGCCGCAGGTACGGTATTGCATGTCGGCATAACGTTCGGAAGCTGCTTCGTAGGCCATGAGTCTGTTCCGTCAGGACATCGGGGGAAGGGACGCGCGCCGGCCGCGCCGATGGCGCGACGGCGGCGAAGGAGTCATACGACGACTATGGTAGCGAAAGCGGCCGAATCGCGCACGGCGGCACGGCGATGGACGCGACCGCGGCGCTCGCCTACACTGCGGCGTCTCGAATCACCGTTTCAGCGAGGTTGGTATGTCCCGGGTCATCTCGGTTGCACTGCTCGTCGGCGGCATCGTGCTGCTGTATTTCGGCGGCCAGTCGTTCCATTCGATCAACGACAACGTGTCGCGCTTCTTCACCGGCTCGCCCGCGACGAAGACGATCCTGCTGATCGTCGGCGGCGCCGTCGCGTCGTTCATCGGCCTGATCGGCCTCGCGATGCCGGGCGGCAAGCGCTGATCGCGACGCATCCGCGGCTCGCGTCACGCGCGGGGGCCGCGCCAAACGAAACGGGCGGCCAGGCCGCCCGTCGTTTCATCCGCCCGCGATGCGCCGCATCGCGTGGCCGCGGCGGCTTCACCGGCCGCCAGATCCGCGCCTAGAACTGCACTTCCGGCTTCGACTCCGAGCGCGTGCCGGGCACCGGCCGGTTGCTTGCACCGTGGTACGTGTACACGAGCGAGAACTTCACCTGGTCGGAACGGTTCTGCCCGGCCGAATGCAGCGTGTTGCAGTGGAAGAACACGACGTCGCCCGTCTGCAGCGACGGGCACGTGGCCGCGTCGATCATCCTGCGATTTTCCGGCAGATCGCCGCGGAAGAACTTCGCGTCATCGAACGCTTCCGGCCCGAATTCGGCCGTATGCGAGCCGGGCACCAGCCACAACGCGCCGTTCTCGTTGGTTTCCGGCCCGAGCGCGAGCCACACCGACACCATGTCCGGGCGCTCGAACGCCCAGTAGCGGAAATCGCGATGCCAGCCGGTCAGGCTGCCGTACGCCGGGTGCTTCGTCATCATGCAGTTGTGATGCGCGCGCGACAGCACGGGTTGCTCACCGAAATACTCGCGCATCCACGCGCCGATTTCGGGCGCGATCGCACGCTCGGCGAATGCCGGATCGCGCGCGTACGCATCGAGCAGGCGCCGCACCGTATGCCCGCCCGGCGCATGCTTCGATTCGGGCGCGCCCGGGTAGCGCAGGTCGGCCTCGAATTCGATCGGCTCGGCGGCCTCCCGCAACTGGCGCTCCGCGATCTGCCTGAGCGTCGCGCACTGCGCTTCGCCGACGAGGCCGCGCGCGACGACGAAGCCGCGCTCGCGCAATTCCGCGACTTGCGCGCGGATCGATTCCGACTGCAATGGAGACGACATGGGATGCCAGACGTTTATTGTGTGAATGTGACGATTGTAAATCGGCGCCGGATACCGCGAACAGCGCCATTGTCGTGCGCAGGGGCATGCCAATCGCGGATTTGATCCAGCGCAAGGGAACTGTGCGGCGCGGCACCTGCCTGAGCGACAGGCGGTATGCGGCACACGCGTTGCGGCACAAGGGTTTATCGCGACTTTTGCCCGTCACGAATCCCCTGTAGCCTGACGCGGCCTGTCAATTCTGGCGGGCGCGGCGCGCAACGGGTTTCGGTAAGATCCGTTGCGTCCTCCGAGGCCGTTCATACCAGTGCGCTTTGCAGGGCGCCATCCATACAAGCGAAGCATCGTTCACATGCCATTCCGTCTGACTTCCCGTTTCAACCGCGCCGCGAAGCGCGTCGTGCCGTCCGCTCCCGCCCGCCCGCTGCGCCACCACCGCGCACGCACGCAGGCGCTGGCCGAACGTACGCACCCGCACAGCCGGCTGGACGGCATCCGTGCGTGGTTTCACGCGTTTTTCTCGATGATGAGCACGCAGGCGTTCGCGCGCCGCGCCGGCCTGCGCTCGCTGCTGCAGAAGCCGTCGTCGCTGCGCGCGCTCGCGCTGCGCCGCAAGCTCGGCCCGCAGCGCCGCATCAACCGCCCGCGTCGCCTCGCGGCCAGCAACGGCTGGTTCGGGTTCGGCGCGCGCTGAGAATGTACCCGGCGGGTGTCGTCCGCCCCGATCGGCCGCCACTGCTTCGGCGATCGAACCCATAAAAAAACCCCGGCTTGGCCGGGGTTTTTCATTTCAGGCGAACGACGTTCACGCGACGCGTGCGGTCGGCTCCACGCCGGCCGCTTCGGCCAGCGCGAGCGCCTTGTCGGTCGCTTCCCACGAGAACTCCGGCTCTTCGCGGCCGAAGTGACCGTAAGCCGCGGTCTTCTCGTAGATCGGGCGCAGCAGGTCGAGCATCTTGATGATGCCCTTCGGACGCAGGTCGAAATGCTCGCGCACGAGCTTCGTGATCACCGCATCCGACACGCGGCCCGTGCCGAACGTGTTGACCATCACCGAGGTCGGCTCGGCCACGCCGATCGCGTACGACACCTGGATCAGCGCGCGCGACGCGAGGCCCGCGGCGACGATGTTCTTCGCGACGTAGCGGCCCGCATACGCGGCCGAACGGTCGACCTTCGACGGATCCTTGCCCGAGAACGCGCCGCCGCCGTGCGGTGCGGCGCCGCCGTAGGTGTCGACGATGATCTTGCGGCCCGTCAGCCCGCAATCGCCCTGCGGGCCGCCGATCACGAACCGGCCGGTCGGGTTCACGAGGAACTTGATGTCGCCCTTGATCAGTTCGGCCGGCAGCGTCGGCTTGATGATTTCCTCGATCACCGCTTCGCGCAGCGCGGGCAGCTCGATGTCCGGTGCGTGCTGCGTGGACAGCACGACGGTGTCGATCGAATCGGGCTTGCCGTCGACGTAGCGGACGGTGACCTGCGACTTCGCGTCCGGACGCAGCCATTGCAGGCGACCGTCGCGGCGCAGGCTGGCCTGGCGCTCGACGAGGCGGTGCGACAGATAGATCGGCAGCGGCATCAGTTCCGGCGTTTCGTCGCACGCATAGCCGAACATCAGGCCCTGGTCGCCCGCGCCTTGATCGAGGTTGTCGTCGTGTGCACGATCGACGCCCTGCGCGATGTCCGGCGATTGCTTGTCGTACGCGACGAGCACCGCGCAACCCTTGTAGTCGATGCCGTAGTCGGTGTTGTCGTAGCCGATGCGCTTGATCGTATCGCGCGCGATCTGGATGTAATCGATGTTGGCCGTCGTGGTGATTTCACCGGCCAGCACGACGAGACCCGTGTTGCACAGCGTTTCCGCCGCGACGCGGGAGTATTTGTCCTGCTCGAGGATGGCGTCGAGAATCGCGTCCGAGATTTGGTCCGCGACCTTGTCCGGATGGCCTTCGGAGACGGATTCGGACGTGAAGAGATAATCGTTTGCCACTTTTTCAGGCTCCTGTGTGGTTACGGTTGGTTTCACGTAGCCAGCTTCGTTGGGCCTGAAGCGGCGACGCTTTAGCGGATTACCAGGACCGGGCAGCGTGTGTCGCGCCAGCCGGCTTCGCCCCGCAAGTTGTCAGTTAACTCGGCGAAGCCCGTATTATAGCGGCTTTCCTGAATTGTCACAGAGCGCCGCCCGTGCTGCATCTTCCGCTGTCTTACCACCCTGTTCGCAACGTGCCGGCCAGCCGGCCCCACGGAGATTCCGCATGCTAGGCCGCCTCGGCACGCACCTCGCCATCGGCTTGCTGAAGCTGCTCGCGCTACTGCCGTACGGTCTGACCGCACGGTTCGGCGATGGCCTCGGCTGGCTGCTGTATCAGATCCCCAGCCGGCGAAAGCGCATCGTACATACGAATCTGAAACTCTGCTTCCCCGACTGGAGCGACGAGCGGCGCGAGGACGTGGCGGGCCGGCATTTCCGCCATGCGATCCGCAGCTACGTCGAGCGCAGCGTGCAGTGGTTCGGCTCGGAGAAGAAGCTCGCGAAGCTGATCCAGGTCGACAGCGCGGTCGATCTCACCGATCCGGACCTGCCGCCGACGCTGTTCCTCGGCCTGCACTTCGTCGGCATCGAAGCCGGTTCGATCTGGCTGAACCGGTCGCTGCACCGCCGCTGCGGATCGCTGTACCAGCCGTTCTCGAACGCGGTGCTCGAGGAGGAGGCGAAGAAGGCGCGCGGGCGCTTCGACGCCGAGATGGTCGGCCGCGCGGACAGCGCGCGCGTCGTGCTGCGCTGGCTGCGCGACCGCAAGCCGGTGATGCTCGGCGCCGACATGGACTACGGGCTGCGCAACTCGACGTTCGTCCCGTTCTTCGGCGTGCCGGCGTGCACGCTGACGGCCGTCGGCCGGCTCGCGAAGACGGGCCGTGCGCAGGTCGTGCCGTTCATCGGCGAGGTGTTGCCGAACTACAAGGGCTACCGTCTGAAGGTATTCAAGCCGTGGGATCACTACCCGACCGGCGACGACGATCTCGACGCGCGGCGGATGAACGCGTTCCTCGAGGAGCAGATTCCGCTGATGCCCGAGCAGTACTACTGGGTGCACAAGCGCTTCAAGACGCGACCGCCCGGCGAACCGAGCCTGTACTGAGCCTGCCGCGAGAGACGCGCGGGCGCGCCGTCATGGCCGCGCCTGCGCCCTCGCCACCTTCGGCGCGCCTTTTTCGCGCGCCTGCCAAAGATCGTAGGCCGACTGCTGCGCGAGCCACAGATCGGCCCTTCCCCCGTTTTCCTCGCCGAGCCACGCTTCGAGGCGCAACGCCATTTCCGGCGAGATGCCGGCATGGCCGTGCAGGATCCGCGACAGTGCGGCACGCGTCACGCCGAGTTGCGACGCGGCCTCGGTGACGGTCAGGCCGAGCGCCGGCAGCACGTCGTCGCGCAGCGTTTCGCCCGGATGGGGCGGATTGAAGATGCGGGTCATGGCTTGAATCACCTTAGTGGTAGTCCTGGTAATCGACCAGAACGACGTCGGGGCCGTCGAATCGGAACGTCAGCCGCCAGTTGCCGTTGACGCCGACTGCGTAATGTCCGCCCAGCGCGCCGGCGAGGCCGTGAAAACGCCAGCCGGGCACATTCATGTCGTGCGGCGCGCCTGCGACGTCGAGACGCGCCAGCATGCGCCGCAGCCTGGGCGCATGATCGGGCCGAATGCCCGCCTTGCTCCCGGTGACGAAAAACGCTTCCAGTCCCTTGTGTACCCATGACTTGATCATGGACCTCCCACACTCGAGCGCGACGTCGACAGCATGGCCCGAATGTGTATAGCCAAACTATACGAATCACTTGATTTCCTCGTCAATCTGACCAGTACGAAAACGTTCGTCCGGGTCACCTCACACCTTCGTCGTGCGTGCGAGCACGCATCGCCGGTCCCGCCACCGTTGCGCGCGCCACACCACGCCCATTTGTCTCCTCGCCACGTACCCGACCAGTCGGCCCATCGACATATGCCGCCCACCCGGTCCGCAGGCGCGACCCGGAGCACCGTCCCCGCGCAGGACGCCCCTGTCGGCTGCATGTATCATTTGCGGTTGAGATCGGCACGACGAACGAGGCCGCCCGGCATGGCAGCCGGCCGTCCGTGTCGTGCCGACCGCCTTGTTCGCCATGGAATTCCGGACCCAGTGAAACTCTCGTTCACCAAGATGCACGGCGCGGGCAACGACTTCGTCGTGCTCGACGGCTATTCGCGCGCGCTGCCGCCGCTCACCGAAGCGCAGGTGCGCGCGCTCGCCAACCGCCACTTCGGTATCGGCGCCGATCAGTTGCTGCTCGTCGAGAAACCGACCGTCGACGGCGCGGATTTCAAGTACCGGATCTTCAATTGCGACGGCGGCGAGGTCGAGCACTGCGGCAACGGCGCACGCTGCTTCGTGAAGTTCGTCAGCGACCGCGGCCTGACCGACAAGCGCAGCGTGCGCGTGCAGGTCATGAAGGGCCTGATCACGCTGACGCTGCAGGAGAACGGCGAAGTCGTCGTCGACATGGGCGCGCCCGTGTTCGCGCCCGCGCAAGTGCCGTTCGAGGCGTCGGGCCTCGACGGCCGCAAGGAAGGCAACGACACGCTGTGGCCGCTCGACGTCGGCGGCGCGACGCGCTGGATCTCGACGGTGTCGATGGGCAATCCGCACGCGGTGCAGGTCGTCGACGACGTCGAAGCGTATCCGGTGCTGGAAGAAGGCCCGCTGATCGAGCGCCATGCGCGCTTCCCGCAGCGCGTGAACGCCGGTTTCATGCAGATCGTGTCGCGCCACGAGGTGAAGCTGCGCGTGTACGAACGCGGCGCGGGCGAGACGCTCGCGTGCGGCACCGGCGCGTGCGCGGCGGTCGCGGCCGGTATCCGGCGCGGCCTGCTCGATTCGCCCGTGACCGTGCACACGCACGGCGGCACGCTGACGATCGGCTGGGACGGCGCGCGCGACGAAACCGCCGCGCTGATGATGGCCGGCCCCGCCACGACCGTGTTCGAAGGCGAGATCGACCTGAACGCCTGACCCTGCAACGTCCCTGATAACTGAACGCTCCAGCCACATGAACGATCGCGAAGTCGCCGACTACCTGCTCGCCAATCCCGAATTCTTCGCGCAGCACGCCGAACTGCTCGCGACGATCCGTCTCGCGAACCCGCACGGCAAGGCCGCGATCTCGCTGCAGGAGCGGCAGATGGAAATGCTGCGCGACAAGAACAAGCATCTCGAACGCCGGCTCGCCGAGCTCGTGCGCTACGGCCACGAGAACGACAGCCTGTCCGCGAAGTTCAGCCGCTGGACCGCGCGCGTGATCGCGGAACGCGATCCGTATGCGCTGCCGCGCACGATCGCCGACGGCATCGCCGACGTGTTCGACGTGCCGCAAACGGCGCTGCGCGTCTGGGACGTGGCCGACACCTACGCGCAAGCCGATTTCGCCCGCCAGGTCGGCGAGGAAGTGCGCCTGTTCACGAACGGGCTGTCGACGCCGTACTGCGGCGCGAACACGGGCTTCGAGGCCGCCCAGTGGCTCGCGCCCGCGCGCGCCGCCGCGAGCGCGGCGGAAGGCACCGAAGCCGCGCCGGCCGGCGACGGCTCGGCCGCGTCGGTCGCGCTGCTCGCGCTGCGTGCGCCGCTCGCCGGCAACGATGCACCCGCGTTCGGCCTGCTGGTCCTCGGTTCGCCCGATCCGCGCCGCTTCCACGACGGGATGGCCACCGACTTCCTCGCGCAGATCGCGACGCTCGCGAGCGCCGCGCTCACGCGCCTGCTGCCGCACTGATCCGCCGCACGCGATGACCGACGATCCGATCGCCGCCTACCTGTCGAACCTGAAGCACGTCAGGCAACTGTCGGAACACACGCTGCGCGCATACACGCACGAGCTCGACGAACTGAGGAAGCTTGCCGCCGGCCGGCCGCTCGAAGCATTGACCGCCGCCGACATGCGCGGCGCGGTCGCGCGCGCGCACGCGGGCGGGCTGTCCGCGCGCTCGATCTCGCACCGGCTGTCCGCCTGGCGCGCGTTCTACCGCTGGCTCGCGCAACGCATCGAGATGCCCGCGAACCCGGTCGCCGCGGTACGCGCGCCGAAGCGCCCGAAAACCCTGCCGAAGGCGCTGTCGGTCGACGACGCATCCGCGCTGATGGATGCGCCGCTCGCCGGCACGACCGAAGGCATCCGCGATCACGCGATCCTCGAGCTGTTCTATTCGTCGGGGCTGCGCCTCGCCGAATTGATCGGGCTCGACGTCCGGTACACGCAGGCCGACGGCTACCGCTCGGCCGGCTGGCTCGATCTCGCCGAGGCCGAAGTCACCGTGCGCGGCAAGGGCAACAAGGAGCGCAAGGTGCCGGTCGGCCGCAAGGCGATCGACGCGCTGAACGCGTGGCTCGCGGTGCGCGGCGAGTTCGTGAAGCACGATCCGCATCCGCTGTTCGTGTCGGTGCGCGGCAACCGGATGTCGCCGGGCGTGGTGCGCGAGCGCGTGAAGCGCGCGGCGCTCGCCGCCGGCATCCCCGCCAACGTCCACCCGCACGTGCTGCGCCATTCGTTCGCGACGCACGTGCTGCAGTCGAGCGGCGACCTGCGCGCGGTGCAGGAACTGCTCGGCCACGCGAGTGTCGCCGCGACGCAGGTCTATACGTCGCTCGACTTCCAGCATCTCGCGAAGATTTACGACAGCGCGCATCCGCGCGCGAAGAAGCGCGACTGACGCGCGTCCCGTGTTACCCGCCGCGCGCGGCGGCCGGCACCGGCCGGCGTCGCGCCCGGCCCCTTTCGATCTCACCATGCAAACCGTCACCCTCAAGCCGTCCAAGGAAAAATCGCTGCTGCGCCGCCATCCGTGGATCTACGCCAATGCGATCGACCGCGTCGACGGCAAGCCCGCGCCCGGCGCGACCGTGCTCGTGCGCGCGCACGACGGCCGCTTCCTCGCGCGCGGCGCGTACAGCCCCCAGTCGCAGATCCGCGTGCGGGTGTGGAGCTTCGACGAGCACGAACCGATCGATCACGCGTTCTTCAAGCGCCGCGTGCAGCGCGCGGTCGCGCACCGCACGACGATGGTGTCGGGCACGGGCGCGGTGCGGCTCGTGTTCGGCGAAGCCGACGGGCTGCCGGGGCTGATCGTCGACTACTACGTCGCGGACACCGCCGAAGCCGGCGCCGCGCCGCGCGGCCAGCTCGTGTGCCAGTTCATGGCCGCGGGCGTCGAAGCGTGGAAGGACGCGATCGTCGCGGCGCTCACCGGCGCGACCGGCTGCCCGAACGTGTACGAGCGCTCGGACGTGTCGATCCGCGACAAGGAAGGGCTCGAACAGACGACGGGCGTACTGGCCGGCGACGCGCCGCCCGCGACGCTGATCGCGAACGAAAACGGCGTGCGCTACCACGTCGACGTGCCGAACGGCCACAAGACGGGCTTCTACGTCGACCAGCGCGACAACCGCGCGCTCGTCGCCCAGTACGCGGCCGACCGCGACGTGCTGAACTGCTTCTGCTACACGGGCGGCTTCTCGCTCGCGGCGCTCAAGGGCGGTGCGAAACGCGTCGTCTCGATCGACTCGTCGGGCGACGCGCTCGCGCTCGCGCAGCAGAACGTCGTGGCCAACGGCTTCGACGCGGCGCGCGCGACCTGGCTCGACGCCGATGCGTTCAAGACGCTGCGCCGCCTCGTCGACGAAGGCGAGCGTTTCGACCTGATCGTGCTCGATCCGCCGAAGTTCGCGCCGACGCGCGACAGCGTCGATCGCGCGGCGCGCGCGTACAAGGACATCAACCTGAGCGGCTTCAGGCTGCTGCGTCCGGGTGGCCTGCTGTTCACGTACTCGTGCTCGGGCGCGATCGACATGGACCTGTTCCAGAAGATCGTCGCGGGCGCGGCCGCCGACGCGAAGGTCGACGCGCGGATCCTGAAGCGGCTCGGCGCGGGCGTCGATCACCCGCTGCTCGCGGCGTTCCCGGAAGGTGAATATCTGAAGGGCCTGCTGTTGCAAATCGTCTGATCGCCCCGATCTTGGCGGACACCCCGGTCCGCCGGCCCCGCCTGTCGGGCCGACGCTTGCCCCTGTCGTCCGGACGACGGGCGGGGGCTTGACAGGTATGTTTCAATGGATGGTTGTGCGCCCCGGCTCGCAGCGCGAGGGCGCGACGCACATCCTGGTTTTGACCCCGATTCACGAACCACAGGCGACCGACATGGCCACTCCCGTCACCATCCTTACCGGCTTCCTCGGCAGCGGCAAGACGACGCTGCTCAAGCGCATCCTGAACGAACAGCACGGCATGAAGATCGCCGTGATCGAGAACGAGTTCGGCGAAGAGAACATCGACAACGAAATCCTCGTGCAGGATTCGAACGAGCAGATCATCCAGATGAGCAACGGCTGCATCTGCTGCACGATCCGCGGCGACCTCGCCCGCGCGCTCGGCGACCTGGCCGCGAAGAAACGCGAAGGCAAGCTCGACTTCGACCGCATCGTGATCGAGACGACCGGCCTCGCGAACCCGGGCCCCGTCGCGCAGACCTTCTTCATCGACAGCGAGATCGCCGACGATTTCCTGCTCGACGCGATCATCACGCTGGTCGACGCGAAGCACGCGAACGCGCAGCTCGACGAACACGAAGTGGTGCAGCGCCAGGTCGGTTTCGCCGACCGCCTGTTCATCACGAAGTCGGATCTCGTCGACGATCAGACCGTCGCCGGCCTCAAGCACCGCCTGATGCACATGAACCCGAAGGCCGCGATCAAGGTCGTGAATTTCGGCGAGGCGGACATCAAGGAAATCTTCGACCTGCGCGGCTTCAACCTGAATGCCAAGCTCGAGATCGATCCCGATTTCCTCGCCGAGGACGATCACGCGCACGACCACCACGATCACGGCCATGATCACGATCACGCGAATTGCGACCACGATCACGGCCAATGCGCGCACGATCACGACCACGGCCACCACCATCACCACCACGCGCACCACGACGACAAGATCAAGTCGTTCGTGTACCGCAACGACCGCCCGTTCGATCCGAACAAGCTGGAAGACTTCCTCGGCGGCATCCTGCAGATCTACGGCGAGCGGATGCTGCGCTACAAGGGCGTGCTGTACATGAAGGGCGTCGACCGCAAGGTCGTGTTCCAGGGCGTGCACCAGATGATGGGCAGCGACCTCGCGGCGAAGTGGCTGCCGGTCGAGAAGAAGACCAACAAGATGGTGTTCATCGGCGTCGATCTGCCGCAGGACCTGATCACCGACGGCCTCGACGCCTGCCTCGCCTGACCCGCGCAGGCGCCCGCCGCACCCTTGCTGCCCGGCCGCCTGCGAGGCGGCGGGGGCCGCCGCGCGACGCCTTTGCCGGGCAGGGTTTCGCCGTCATCGCTTTTTCGCGATTTGCGCGTTATATTTTCTAGATATTGGCGCAGCCGACGGGGATCGACCCGATACGGCGCCCGCTTGCGATTCAGTTACAATACGTGCCCGCTGGAGTACGGCAACAAACAGGCCCGGTTCTTGCTGAACCAGTTTTCCGGGCATCGCAACCGCGCCGGATCGCCAATCCGCCTCCCGGCCGCGGCCGATGCGATGTGCCGCGCAGCACACCGGTTCGCAGCGCGCGCAAATCTGCGCCAGGCCTATCCTGGTATTTGAGAACCGGTTTTCCAGAGGCTTTCGGCCCCGCGGCGGCAAATCGCAAATGATTGCAAGCGCGGTTGCGGGTAATCCCAAAGTGCAGGCAATATCTGTTGATTTGCCGCACATTGAAGAAGCAAGCAGATGACGAAGAAACTCTTGACCGAAGCCGAAATCCTGAAGATGAGCGACAAGGATTACATGAATGAGGATCAGCTCGCCTTCTTCAAAAATCGGCTCGAACAGTTGCAGGCGGACATCCTCAAGAATGCAGGCCAGACGACCGAGAACCTGCGCGAGACGGTGATCGTCCCCGATCCCGCCGACCGCGCGACGATCGAGGAAGAGCACGCGCTCGAGCTGCGCACGCGCGATCGCGAACGCAAGCTCCTCAAGAAGGTTCAGCAGTCGCTCGCCCGCATCGATTCCGGCGATTACGGCTGGTGTGAGGAAACGGGCGAGCCGATCGGCATTCCGCGCCTGCTCGCGCGTCCGACCGCCACGCTGTCGCTCGAGGCGCAGGAGCGCCGCGAGCTGCGCCAGAAGCTGTTCGGCGACTGATCGAGCGGCATTCCGCTCCGACACACGCTGCTTCCCGAAAGCGCGCGGCCTGCCGCGCGCTTTTTGTTTTCCGGCACCGGTTCAGAGCCTGTTCCCGCCAATAACGGGCTTGCGCCGGCCGATTTGCCTCCCCCTCTTGATATCCCGGCGCCCGCCCTAAAATGAAACGGACGCGCGCCGGGCCGCTCCCTGGCGCACTGCGGATTCACGCGGCGGCGCGTCGCGCCGCCCGACTCTTCCCCGTTTTTCTCAAGGAACGCAGATGGAGCAATTTCACGGCACGACCATCGTTTCGGTCCGGCGCGGCGACAAGGTCGCGCTCGGCGGCGACGGCCAGGTAACCCTCGGCAACATCGTCATGAAGGGTGGCGCGCGGAAAGTGCGGCGGATCTACAACAACCAGGTACTGGTCGGATTCGCGGGCGGCACCGCCGATGCGTTCTCGCTGCTCGACCGCTTCGAGGCGAAGCTCGAGAAGCACCAGGGCAACCTGACCCGCGCGGCCGTCGAGCTCGCGAAGGACTGGCGCACCGACCGGATGCTGCGCCGCCTCGAGGCGATGCTGATCACGGCCGATGCGAACACCACGCTCGTCATCACCGGCAACGGCGACGTGCTCGATCCGGAAGGCGGCATCTGCGCGATCGGCTCGGGCGGCGCGTACGCGCAGGCAGCGGCCCGCGCGCTCGTCGAGAACACCGAACTGTCGCCGCGCGAGATCGTCGAGAAGTCGCTCGGGATCGCCGGCGACATGTGCATCTACACGAACCACAACCGCATCATCGAAACGATCGAGTAAGGACCGCCCCATGAGCACCATGACCCCTGCCGAGATCGTCTCGGAACTCGACAAGCACATCATCGGCCAGAACAAGGCGAAGAAGGCCGTCGCCGTCGCGCTGCGCAACCGCTGGCGCCGCCAGCAGGTCGCCGATCCGCTGCGCACGGAAATCACGCCGAAGAACATCCTGATGATCGGGCCGACGGGCGTCGGCAAGACCGAAATCGCGCGCCGCCTCGCGAAGCTCGCCGATGCGCCGTTCATCAAGATCGAGGCCACCAAGTTCACCGAAGTCGGCTACGTCGGCCGCGACGTCGACAGCATCGTGCGCGACCTCATGGAGACCTCGGTCAAGCAGACGCGTGAGACCGAAATGCGCAAGGTGCGCAGCAAGGCCACCGACCAGGCGGAAGACCGCATTCTCGACATCCTGCTGCCGCAACCGCGCGCGGTGGGTTTCGGCGGCAATGCCGATCACGCCAACGACGACAACAACGCGACGCGCCAGACCTTCCGCAAGCGCCTGCGCGAAGGCCAGCTCGACGACAAGGAAGTCGAGCTCGACCTCGAGCAGCCGTCGGTCGGCATGGACATCATGGCGCCGCCGGGCATGGAAGAGATGACCGAGCAGATCCGCTCGATGTTCTCGAACCTCGGCAGCGGCAAGAAGCAGCGCCGCAAGGTGAAGATCAAGGAAGCGCTGAAGCTGCTGACCGACGAGGAAGCGGCGAAGATGCTGAACGAAGAGGAAGTGAAGACGAAGGCCGTGCAGAACGTCGAGCAGAACGGCATCGTGTTCCTCGACGAGATCGACAAGATCACGTCGCGCAACAACGAAGGCAGCGGCGGCGAAGTGTCGCGCCAGGGCGTGCAGCGCGACCTGCTGCCGCTCGTCGAAGGCACGACGGTCAACACGAAGTACGGGATGGTGAAGACCGATCACATCCTGTTCATCGCGAGCGGCGCGTTCCACCTGGCGAAGCCGAGCGATCTGATTCCCGAACTGCAAGGCCGCTTCCCGATCCGCGTCGAGCTCGATTCGCTGTCGGTGAACGATTTCGAAGCGATCCTCGTCGCGACCGACGCAAGCCTCGTCAAACAGTACCAGGCGCTGCTCGCGACCGAGGACGTGCAGCTCGAATTCGCCGACGACGGCATCCGGCGCCTCGCCGAGATCGCGTTCGCGGTCAACGAGAAAACCGAGAACATCGGCGCGCGCCGGCTGTACACGGTGATCGAGAAGCTGCTCGAGGAAGTGTCGTTCTCGGCCGGCAACCATGCGGGCGAGCGCGTGACGATCGACGCGAAGTATGTCGATCGCGCGCTCGGCGAAGTGTCGCAGGACGAAGACCTGTCGCGCTACGTGCTGTAACGCGCGCAGTGCGGGACGAGAGACGGGCGGCCCCTTCGGGGGTCGCCCGTTTTCATTGGTGCGCCCGCTTACTGCCGCACCGGCTTCTTCGCGAGCTTGCGCTGCAGCGTGCGGCGGTGCATGTTCAGCGCGCGCGCGGTCGCCGAAATGTTGTTGTTGTTCTCGGCCAGCACGCGCTGGATGTGCTCCCATTCGAGCCGGTCCACCGACAGCACGACCGGATTCTCGAGCGCCTCGTCGGCCTGCACTTCGGTCGCGTTGGTCTGCAGCGCGGCCAGGATCGACTCGACGTTCGCCGGCTTCGCGAGGTAGTTGTCGGCGCCTTCCTTCACGGCCTGCACGGCGGTCGCGATGCTTGCGTAGCCGGTCAGCACCAGGATCCGCGCATCGGGCTGCAGGTCGCACAGCGGCGCGATCAGGCTCAGCCCCGAATCCTCGCCGAGATGCAGGTCGACGGTGATGAACTGGAACTTGCCGCCCGCGGCGAGCCTGAGCGCCGCTTCCTTGTCGTGCGCCTGCTGGACCGCGTAACCGCGGCGCTCGAGGCCGCGCGCGAGCGTGCCCGCGAACACCTCGTTGTCGTCGATCACCAGGAAATTGTTCTCGCTCATGTGGTTTCTCCGTCTACGTGTTGGTTGAGGCCGCCGGCATCGCGACGCGCACGACCGGCAGGCGCAGCACGGCCCGCGTGCCGCGCCCGGCCGCGGGTGCGCTCAGGCGGCCGTCCGGCGTGCCCGCTGGCCGTTCGGCGGTACCCGCGCTCGTGCGCGAGCCTGTCCGTTGTCCCGATGCAGCAGCGGCGTGACCATTCGCCGCACCGCCTGCCCGCCCGTTGCCCCCCGCCGCGCGCGGCGTGACATCGGACAGTTCGATCTCGCCGCCGAGCCGCGCGGCTGCACTGAACGCGAGATACAGGCCGACGCCGTGGCCGCCCTGCGTGCTGTCGACCGGCATCGCGCCGAGCGATTCGCGCAGCGCGGCCGGAATGCCGGGCCCGTCGTCGCATACCTCGAATTCGATTTCGTCGGCCGTGCCGCGATGCGCGACCTTCGCGGCCAGCGTCACGCGCTGCGGGCTCGCGCGCGCGGCGTTGTCGAGCAGGATCGTCAGGATCTGGCCAGCCGCGACCGTATCGTCGAGCGCGACGCCGGCCGGGCGCGCGCCGAGCAGCTCGAACTGCACGTGCGGATGCCGCAGGCGCCAGTGCTCGACGAACGTGTCGAGCCAGTCGTCCACCGGCTGGCGGCTCGCCGGCGCGCTCGCGCGGCTGCGCAGGCGCGCGAGCGCCGACGTGCAGAGCGTCATCTGTTCCTCGAGCACCTTCAGGTCGGCCTCGTAGCGCGCGAGCCCCGGATCGGCGCGCGCTGCGTCGCGCAGCTCCTCGGCGAGCATCGCGATCGTCGACAGCGGCGTGCCCATCTCGTGCGCGACGGTGGCGGCCTGCACGCCGAGCGCGACGGCCCGCTCGTCGCGCAGCAGGTGCTGCTGCGCTTCGCCGAGCGCCGCATCGCGCTGGCGCAGCGCATTCGACATGCGCGCGACGAACCACGCGATCAGCCCGACGCTGACCATGAAGTTCGCCCACATGCCGGTACGGTAGTAGTCGAACAGGTTCGCCGGATTGTCCATGTTGAGCGGCACCGAATCGAAGCCGAGCGCCGCGTAGCAGGCGACCGCGAACGCCGCGAGCCAGATCATCAGGTGCCACGGCAGCACGGCCGCCGCGATCGCGAGCGACGGCAGGTACAGCGACACGAACGGGTTGGTCGTGCCGCCCGACAGGAACAGCAGCGCGGACAGCGCACCGAGGTCGACCCACAGCTGGCCGAGCAGCTCGAAATTGGTCTCGGGCCGCGCGCGCAGCACGCGCACCCAGGTCAGCGCATTGAAAACGATTTCGAGCGCGATGACCATCAGCATCGCCGGCAACGGCAGATGCACACCGAAATAGGTCTGCACGACGCCGATCGTCACGAGCTGGCCGATGATCGCGAGATTGCGGAGCCAGAACAGGTGACTGAGGTTGACGCGCCCGGTGGTGGTGATTCGTTGCATGCGAGCAGTTTACCCGTTTAGCGGGCGGCGCCTCTAGCGGGGGCCGGATCGTGGCGGACGAACGCACGCACGAACGCATGAAGGAACGGCCCGACGAGCCGGCGTCTCGGCCGGTGGCACGAGCCCGCGCCGTCAGCCGGCCGCACCGGCCATGCGCTGGGCGATCTCGTCGGCGAGGCACTCGGGGCACCGGCAGCGCGTGCCGGCCGCCGGCGGCACACCGCCGGGCACGACCGGCATCGACGCGCACCAGCAGTCGAACGGCTGGGTGTGGGCGCCGCAGTCGAAGCCGCGCCCGCAATGCGGGCAGCGCGCGCGGCGCGGGGTCGAACGGGCGTCGACGGCGGAATCGGTCATGGCGAAGGCGCGGTAACGGGCATGAACGTCACCCTACGCGACAAGCATAGCGCGGCGGACGGATTTTGCACGTCGGCCGGTCGGCCGATGCGTCCCGCAAACACGTCCGGGTACGCGTGTCGCCCACCCGGCCCGCGTCGCCGTCGCGGGGCCCGGCGCCATGGCCGGCGGGCCGCCGCGTATGGCCGACGGCCCGCCATACCCACCGTCCGGCCAGCCCAAAAACCCGATGCTGCGCTGCGCCACTCCTGTACAATTCGCCCTGTTTCAACCGTTCCCAGCCTGAGCCGCCGCCATGTCCGAGCCCATCGACCTCTCGCAGATCGCCCCCACGCTGAAAGCAGAAATCCTCGCGGAGGCGCTGCCGTACATCCGCCGCTACCACGGCAAGACCGTGGTCATCAAATACGGCGGCAATGCGATGACGGAAGAGCGGCTCAAGCAAGGCTTCGCACGCGACGTGATCCTGCTGAAACTGGTCGGCATCAATCCGGTGATCGTCCACGGCGGCGGTCCGCAGATCGATCAGGCACTGAAGAAGATCGGCAAGGCCGGCACCTTCATCCAGGGCATGCGCGTCACCGACGAAGAGACGATGGAAGTCGTCGAATGGGTGCTGGGCGGCGAAGTGCAGCAGGACATCGTGACGCTGATCAACCATTTCGGCGGCCATGCGGTGGGCCTGACGGGCAAGGACGGCGGCCTGATCCACGCGCGCAAGCTGCTGATGCCGGACCGCGACAACCCGGGCCAGTACATCGACATCGGCCAGGTCGGCGAAGTCGAGGCGATCAACCCGGCGGTCGTGAAGGCGCTGCAGGACGACGCGTTCATCCCGGTGATCTCGCCGATCGGCTTCGGCGAGGACGGCCTGTCGTACAACATCAACGCCGACCTCGTCGCGGGCAAGCTCGCCACGGTGCTGAACGCCGAGAAGCTGCTGATGATGACCAACATCCCGGGCGTGATGGACAAGGACGGCAACCTGCTGACCGATCTGTCCGCTCGCGAGATCGATGCGTTGTTCGAGGACGGCACGATCTCCGGCGGCATGCTGCCGAAGATCTCGTCGGCGCTCGACGCGGCGAAGAGCGGCGTGAAGTCGGTGCACATCGTCGACGGCCGGATCGAGCATTCGGTGCTGCTGGAAATCCTGACCGAGCAGCCGTTCGGCACGATGATCCGCTCGCATTGAGCGCGCGCCGCCCGCCTGCCCGCCCCGACCTGCCGGCCCCGCTACGGCGCCGGCGCATCTCGCGCAGCCGGCCGCGCGCCGGCGCGCCCGTCTGGCTGTTCGACCTCGACAACACGCTGCACCACGCCTCGCACGCGATTTTTCCCGAAATCAATCGTGCGATGACGCAATACATCATCGATGCGCTGCAGGTCGGACACGCCGAAGCCGACCGCCTGCGCAACCGCTATACCGAGCGCTACGGCGCCGCGCTGCTCGGCCTCACGCGCCATCACCCGATCGACCCGCACGACTTCCTGCGCGTGGTCCACACGTTTTCCGACCTGCCCGCGATGGTGCGCGCCGAGCGCGGCCTCGCGCGCATCGTCGCCGCGCTGCCGGGCCGCAAGCTGATCCTGACCAACGCGCCGGAAAACTATGCGCGCGCGGTGCTGCGCGCGCTGGGCATCGAGCGGCTGTTCGAGCGCGTGATCGCGATCGAGCACATGCGCGACCGCCGCACATGGCGCGCGAAGCCCGACCATGCGATGCTGCGCCGAACGCTGCGCGCCGCGCATGCGCGGTTCGCCGACGCGATCCTCGTCGAAGATACGCGCAGCCACCTGAAGCGCTACAAGCGGCTGGGCATCGGCACGGTATGGATCACCGGCCACCTGCCCGGCCATCTGCCGGCAACCGGACGCCCTCATTATGTCGACCAGCGCATTCGTTCGTTAAAATCGCTGCGACTGGGCACACGATCGGGGCGACAAAAATGCAGCCGACTTACCCGCAGGACCAAGCCGTAACGGAAGGCCAGGCCACACCCTCCCGCCCGCGCCCGAAGCCGGGCGAGCGGCGCGTGATGATCCTGCAGACGCTCGCCGCGATGCTCGAGGCGCCGAAGCCGGAGAAAATCACGACGGCCGCGCTCGCGGCCCGGCTCGACGTGTCGGAAGCCGCGCTGTACCGGCATTTCACCAGCAAGGCGAAGATGTACGAAGGGCTGATCGAGTTCATCGAGCAGGCGCTGTTCGGGCTCGTGAACCAGATCGTCGCGAAGGAGCCGAACGGCGTGCTGCAGGCGCGCACGATCGCGCTGACGATGCTCAATTTCGCCGCGAAGAACCCGGGGATGACGCGTGTGCTGACCGGCGAGGCGCTGGTCGGCGAGGACGAGCGGCTGACCGACCGCGTGAATCAGTTGCTCGACCGGATCGAGGCGACCGTCAAGCAATGCCTGAGGGTCGCGCGCACCGAGGCCAACGCGCCCCAGGACGGCGCCGCACCATTCGTGTTGCCGGCCGACTACGATCCCGCCGCCCGCGCGAGCCTGCTCGTCAGCTATGTGATCGGGCGCTGGCATCGTTTCGCGAAGAGCGGGTTCAAGCAGGTGCCGGGTGAACAGGCCGATGCACATCTGCTGCTGATCCTGCAGTGAACGCGTGACACGGATTCCGGCCCGGCACTGAAGCGCCCGGGCAAGCAGCGACTTTCACAGCCCCCCCCATCACCACTCCGTCACGCGCCGGTGGTCGGTCAGGCGAGCCGACGTCTGCGCAGCATCGCCTTCTACCGCCGCCGGTATTGGCTTGCTCGCTTCCCGGTGCTTCAGCTCGACCCGCAACGCGCGCAGCGCGTCGCCACATGGCCAGTCGGCGCCGCATCGATCGGGCGCTCCCGATACGGACGGCTCTGCCGGCCCCGCTGGTCGAGGCTGCGCCGGCACGCGACGCAACGTAGCTTTCGCGGATACCGACCGCCCCGCCTCGGGTTCGCGGGCGCGCCCGCGCCCGCTATCGGGCCGCCGAAGTGGCGTCGCCCGCAACGCCGGTACCGGATGCCCGCTCGCCCCGCGGACTGGATGGGGTAACGCGTCCGCGGGGCTGACGATCGGCCCAGGGGGTGGCACCAAAGTCGACGCGGAATCCAAAACCGGCGTTGAAGGCGGCACCGGCACCGCCTCGGGGGCCGCCGCAACAACCGACGCGGACGCCCGTTTGCCCGCGGGCAGGCTGCCCCCGGCCAGATCGCCCAACTCCGTGCCGCGGACTGCCATCATCCAGCCGAGCAACGCGGTCAACGCCGCACCGAGCAATGCGCCGCCGATCGCGGCCAATACGCGGCGGCTGCGACCGCGACCGCGCTGTAGCGGCTGGCGGCTCCATGCCAGATTGTCGTGCCCGAAATCGGCCGCGCACACGTCGGCGGCGATAACAAAACGACGGCTCGACAGGTAGACCGCCCCCGGCGACGAGCGCGCGAAGCAGTCGGTGACGCCGTGCCGGACGCCATAGGGGGCGGGGAGGTAGGAAGCCGCCCTCGGCGGCGGCAATGCAAACCAGTTGTCGATCGATTCTGGATTCATGGTTTCCCTCGTTGCTCGGCCGATGCTGGACATGCGTCATCCCTCACGCAACCATTGCACGAGCATGCCCGCCGAAGCGTAGCCGCGCAGCGTCGCGGCATAGCCATCGAATCGGTACGCCACCTCGTTGACGCGATTGTTGTAGTCGTCGTTCTCGGCAATCAGTACGTCCAGCAGCGAGCGGCGCCCGAGGTGATACCACTGGTCGAAAAACGCGCTGCGCACGCGCGCCGACTCGACCGACAGGTCGCGATACTGATCCGCCCGCTCGCCGAACGCCTGCGCATCCTCCTCCGCGCTGCGCACCTGATATTCGAGATCCAGGCGCATCTGTTCGACTTGACTCCAGCTCGCCGACGCACGGAATGTCGCCGCGTCCGTCGCCGCAGTCGCCGAGCCGCCGGTGAACGCATTCCACGTCAGCGTGAGCATCGTCTGCCACGGCATGCGGCGTCCGATGGCATCGTGGCCGGTATTCGTGCTGACCACCCAGTTCAATTGCGGCTTGGACGCCGCGCGCACCGCATCGCGGTTCAGTTCGGCCGCGCTCGCTTCTGCGCGTGCCTGTCGGAGGCGCGGGTTTTCATCGAGCGCGGACATCAGCCGGTCGAGATTGCCGGGATGCAGCGGCCAGTGCGAGTCCGTCAGCATGAGCATCGGCACCGGCCGCTCGCCCACCAGCTTGCGAAGATTCAGCTCGACCGTTCGGTATTTCGCAAGCGCCGCATCGCGACTCGCCTCCGCCTGGAGCAAACGGGCCTTCGCCTGGGTGAGCTCGCTGCCGCGACCGCGATCGACCGCGACGATCTCCTCGAGCATCCGCACGAGACGCGTCATCCGGTCGACGAAGCGCTGACTCAACGTGGCGATGTTGCGCTGCTTCGACAGCTCGACGAGGGTGGCCGTGACCTGATAGGCGGAATCTTCCATCTGCGCAACGTAGCGCTCCTGACCCGCGCTCGC
This sequence comes from Burkholderia sp. AU44665, assembly GCF_030504405.1. Lineage (NCBI taxonomy): Bacteria > Pseudomonadati > Pseudomonadota > Betaproteobacteria > Burkholderiales > Burkholderiaceae > Burkholderia > Burkholderia sp. AU44665. Next base: position 38,633 of record NZ_JAUJRI010000031.1, read on the forward strand.
GAGATCCTGCCGGCTGCCGATCGTTTTCGCGGTGCGGCCCCAGTCGAACAGCGTCGTCGTCAGGTTCACGCTCAGCGCGTTGCCCGGATCGTATGCGTTGCCGGCGTTCGAGCCGAACTGCGCGGCGCGCGTCTGGCCGTTCAATTGCAGTTGCGGCCAACGCGCACCTTTCGCCTGATCGACATCCGACTGCGCCGCCTGGTACTCCGCGTAAAGGCGCCGCACCTGCGGACTGACGTCGACGGCCGCTTCCGCCGCGGCATACAGCATCTGCCGCAATTCGCGCTCGGTCATCGCGCGCTGCGCGGCAGGTGCCGACGCGGAATCATCGCGCGTCGGCGCGGATGCGCCCGTGGGTCCGTCTGAGCCGGTGGGCGCAGCCTGCGCGGCAGTCGATGCCGACGCCATCGCAACGCGTGGCGGCACGATATTGGCGGCGTGCGCGGTCCCGGCCGATTGCCACATCGACAAGACAAGCAGCGCCGCCGATGCGGCAACACGAAGCCCCGCGCGAGATTCGCACGCGCCATTCATTCGAAATCCGCTCATGCTCACCGCTCCCTGAAGGCCTCGCGGGCCTTGAAGATCGGCTTGAGCAGGTAATCGAGCACCGTCTTCTCGCCGGTGCGGATATCGACCGTTGCCTGCATGCCCGGCAATACCGGTAGACGCTTGCCGGCCGCGACGAGCGCGTCCGTGTCCGTCTCGACCATGAGCCGGTAATAATTCGCGTCGGGACGCCCCATCGCGGCCTTCTGATCGTCCTTCAACGTATCCGGACCGAGGCTGACAACGTGCCCGTGCAATCCGCCGTAGATCGCGAAGTCGTACGCGCTCAGCTTCACGAGCACCGGCAACCCCGGCCGCAGGAACGCGACGTCGGACGGCTTGATCCGCGCTTCCACCAGTACCCGGCCGTCGAGGGGCGCAATCTCCATGATGTGTTCGCCCGACTGCACGACACCGCCCGCCGTGCGGATGCGGATGTTCTTCACCACGCCGCGCATCGGCGCGACGACATCGGTGCGCGCCAGCACGTCCGCGCGCCCGGCCAGCACCTCGTTGGTTTGCGCGAGCTCCTGCTCGAGCCGAGACAACTCGGTACTGGCCTCCGCGGTGAAACGGCTGCGGCGCTCGGCGATCTGCGCGGCGATGTCCGTCGCCTGACGCCGCATGCGCAGAATCTCGACTTCCGAGACCAGCCCCTTTGCCGCGAGCGGCTCCGACATCGCGATCTCGCGCTGGACGAGCGCCTGGCTCTGCCGCAACGCGGCGACCTGCCCGTCGAGCGCAAGGCGGCGCGCCCGGTAGGTCGCCGTGGCCTGCGCGACAAGGCCGGGTTCACGCTTCACGTCCTCCGGAAAAGCCAGCGGCGCCCCGTAGGCCTCGGCGCGAGCGCGCGACACATTCGCCTTCAGCTCCAGCGCCTTCGTCAACACCTCGCGATAGCTGGACTGCGCACGCACCGGATCGATCTTCGCAAGCAACTGCCCCTTTTCGACCACGTCGCCCTCGCGCACCGCCACGGCCTGTACGATGCCGCCCTCGAGACTCTGGATCCATTGTTCGCGGCTCGGCGACACGACCGTGGCGTCGCTGCGCGTCACTTCCTCGACACGCGCGAAGTGTGCCCACACGAGCCCCACCCCGAACACCACGGCAACCACGTAAAGAATCGCCTGCGCGCCGACTGACGAGCGCACTAGCAGCGCCTCGCGAATGTCGCTCATGTAGGCAACGTCGCCCGCGCCCAGGCGCGGCGCCGGCTTGCGGCGCAGCATCGACCGGATCCGCCACGTCATGACGCCTCCGCAGTTGACGACGCCACGGCCTCTGTCCGCTCCGCGGGCGACGCACCGGGTTCCGCGCCGCGCTCGACCACCCGGATTTTCGGCTCACGGTTTCGCTGCGACTCGGGCGGCACATGACGTTCGCCCGTCTCGGGCTGCCCCGACAGTGCCGCCAGCACACGCGCCTTTTCCCCGTCCATCACGATCTTGCCCTGATCGACGATCACGATCCGGTCGACGAGCGCCAGCAGCGACGTGCGATGCGTCACCACGACCAGCGTCTGGTCGGCGCTCGCGTGCTTCAAGTGCTCGATGAACTGCGACTCCGTCTGAGCGTCCATCGCGCTCGTCGGCTCGTCGAGCAACAATGTACGCGGACGCGCGATCAGACTGCGGGCCAGCGCGACAAGCTGGCGCTGCCCGCCCGACAGATCGCGGCCGTTTTCGCCGACCGGAAGGTTCGCGCCGAGCGGATGCTGGGCGACCAGCGCATCGAGCCCAGTCAGCTGGAATACGCGCAGCAGTTCCGTGGCCGGCACGTCAGGACGGCCGATCGTCACGTTCTCGCGCAGCGAACCGTAAAACAGCCGACTGTCCTGGCCGACGTAGCCGAAGGTTCGGCGCCAGTCGGCCGGCGCAATCTGCGCGGCATCGAGCCCGTCGGCGAGCAGCTTGCCCTCCGTCGGTTGATAAAGCCGCGCGATCAACCGCAGCAGCGTCGATTTCCCGCTGCCGACCCGGCCGAGTATCGCGACGCGCTCGCCGGGCCGAATCTCCACCGACACCTGGTCCAGCGCGAGCGCGTTTTGCCGCAGGCCGGCCGACGGATACTGGAACGACACACCGTCGAGCTTCACATGGCCGCTGAGCGGCGGCTGCGCCAGATAATCCTGCCCTGGCTCGTGCTCGACCGGCATCGCCATCAGTTCGTTGAGCGAATGCATCGCGGTCTTCGCCTGCTGAAAACGCAGCGCAAGCCCCATGACCTGCCCGAGCGGTGCCGTCACACGGCCAGCCAGCATCACGGAGCCGATCAGCGCGCCCTGGGTGAGCTTGCCTTCGCCGATGAGGTACACGCCGACGATCACGATCGCGACGGTCTGCATCTGCTGCAGGAACGACACACAACTGGTCGCCATGCTGGACAACGCGCGCGACTGCATCGATGCGGCTGCCGTCTTCGCACTGAACGCGTCCCAGCGGTGGCGCATCGCGCCTTCGCCACCGACTGCCTTCAGCGTCTCGAGCCCGTCGATCGACTCGATCAGCACGCCCTGCTTGAGCGACGCCTCGCGCAGGTTTTCGCGCATCGCACGCGCGAGCGGCCATTGCACGATCGTGCCGAGGCCGACGATCAGCGGGATCATCATGAGCGGAATCCAGCCCAGCGGGCCGCCGACCGCGAATACCACGCCGACGAACAGAAACACGAACGGCAGATCGGATACTGCCGACAGTGTCGCCGACGTCGCGAAGTCCCGCACCGATTCGAACTCGCGCAACCGATGCGCGAAGGAGCCGGCCGACGCCGGCCGGTGCTCCATTCGGATCGCCAGCGCCTGCCGAAACAGCAGCGTGCCGAGCACCAGATCGGCCTTCTTGCCTGCGGCATCGAGCACATGGGCACGCACGTGCCGCGACACTGCTTCCATCAGCATCGCGAGCGCAACGCCGATCGCGAGCGACCAGAGCGTCACATACGCCTGGTTCGGAACGACACGGTCGTAGACGTTCATCGTGAAGAACACGCTGGCGAGACCCAGCACGTTGATCAGAAACGCGCCGACCGCCGCGCTCGCGTAATAGCTGCGATAGCGCCACAGCGTCCCCAGCAACCAGTGCCCGGCCGTTTCGGTCGGGAGGTCGTCCGGACGCGCGTCGACCTTCGCTGCCGGCTTAACGAGGATCGCGTAGCCCGAGTAGGTTTCACTCAGTTCCGCGTCGGTGCATTCGACCGGCCCTTCGCCGAGTTCAGGCAGCACAGCGTGATACCGGATCTGTGGGCCGTGCTCCGCCGAATCGTCGATGCGCCAGCCGATCAACACGCACGCGCTGCCGTTCCGGCGCAACAGCACGGCCGGCAACAGATGTTCGGGCAACTGCGTCAGCGGACGCTCCACCAGCTTCGCCGCCAGACCGGCCTGCGTCAGCGCCTCGATGGCCAGCGACGGTGTCAGCCGGCCGTATTTGGCAAGACCGGAAACGAGGACTGCATGGCTTCTGCCCAAACCGTAGTGCGCGCAAAGCCATGCGACTGAATCGAGCAGGCTGTCATGGGGGAGGGTGTCCGGAAAGTTCGGCGCGTTACCGCCACCGGCCTCGGGAGGTTGGGCATTCATATCGAAATCGCTATCTGGCCACTGGAATTCACGGGACCCCGACGCGCTCCAGAGCATGGCTGTTTCGCACGAGCGACAGGGTAGGTGCATACACCGATGCGGCTGAGTCTCCCGTCGCATGATCTGGACGGGACGGCTATCGCAGGACGCCAATGGGACCGCGACAGGAAAGCAACCAGTTTACGAAATGGGCCTGAGCGCAAAAATGGGACGAATCCTAAAAGGAATCTCGAACCATTAGGACAATTTCGAATAGCGTTTTCAGATACTCAGACATGCGTAGCCCGCCACTCGCTGCGGGCTACGCATGAAGAAACAACAGAAAGAACCGGACCGCTGGGCCTCTGCACAGCAGGAACAACACACGGGCCGGGACGGCGTCCTGACTGACGCGATTCCGGCCCGCACCCGCGGGTCAGACCAATTGGGTCGATACGGACGATTGCACGAGCAGTTCGACATGCAGCGCCGCGTTCTCGTACACCCTGTAAGCCTGCCCGTCGACTGCAATCAGGCCCTGGTCCGTCCACTGGCCGCGTCCGAGGCTGAGCCCGTCCATACCCGACAACTGGACCCGATCGCCGGCATTGCCGTTCACCATCAATTGCGTGTGGCCGTCGTTTCGGAACACGTTCTCGTGGCCGAGTTCCAGCACGTCACGCATCGACAGCTTCAGCGTGTTGTTGCCCGTACCGGTGATGTCGATGACCTCGATCGACGAAATCTTGTCGTGGCCGCCGACGTTCATCAGTTTCGACACATCCAGCGTCTGACCGGCACCCATGAGCTTCAGCGTATCGATGCCCGCACCACCGTGCAGAGCGGCGTGCTGGTTCGTGAAGTACGACACGTTATCGAGCTGGAATTCCGTACCGTGAGCCGAACCGAAATACTCGGCATCCACGTTCGTCAGCACGTGCTGCACGTCGGCCGGAGGAACGAGTTCCGTGACCGTTTCCCAGGTCGATTTGGCGAAACTGCCACCGGAAAAACCAACGTTGTCGACCCAGAGCCCAGCCAGGCCATTCAGTCCCCCGTTGACCGCATACGATCCGATGCCAAAAGACGCGAACTGCAGGTTGTCCGGCAAGACGACCTGATGCGTATGAATCTCGGCAGTCAGTGATTTCCCGTCGATCTTCAGATCCTGTACATGAATCACTTTGCCGGCGTCGTCATAGAAATAGATCGCTAAAGGTTGGGGCGAGCTGTGGCTGATGGCGATATCGACCGTCAGTGCACGCGCGTGCGCCCCGTTTTTAAGATAAAACCGAGGCATCGAACTGAGGTTGATCAGCAGCCCGGTGTCCCCGCTTTCCGGCACGATCTTGTCGTTCGCCAGCCCGAAGCCTGCGCCGCCGCCAGTACGAATACCCTGCTCGACAGCCCGACCGCTGACCGGCACCGGCTTACCCAGCACGGCGGTAAACGTGCCAAAGTCGATCGGCACGCCGCCGTTCAAGTCTTGCGGCTTTTTATCGTTGAAGTCGACATTCACCCCGGGCGATAACGTCGAAAAGTCTCCACCCGCAAATCCGACATTGTCGACCCAGAGCCCAACCAGGCCATTCAGTCCTCCGGTGACCGAATACGATCCGATACCAAAAGACGCGAACTGCAGGTTGTTCGGCAAGATGATCTCATGCGTATGAATCTGGCCATTCAGCGATTTCCCGTCGAACTTCAGATCCTGTACATGAATCTGTTTGCCGGCGTCGTCATAGAAATAGACCGCTAAAGGTTGGGGCGAGGTAATGCTGACGCCGATATCGACCGTCAGTGCACGCGCGTGCGCCCCGTTGTTGAGGTAAAACCGAGGCATCGTGCTGAGGTTGATCAGCAGCCCGGTGTCCCCGCTTTCCGGCACGATCTTGTCGGGCGCCAGCCCGAAGCCCGCACCGCCGCCAGTACGAATCCCCTGCTCGACACCCCGACCGTTGACCGGCACCGGCTTACCGAGCACGGCGGTAAACGTGCCGAAATCGATCGGCACGCTGCCATTCAAGTCTTGCGTTTTTTTATCGTTGAAATCCACGGTCCGATATTCGATGCCCGTACCCGTTCCCGAGTTCACTTTCTCGACAAACCTTGTCACCAGATAGTCGGAGATGTTCCCGCTCCGATCCACCAGCGCGACACCGTAGCTCGCGTGCTCGTCCATCGTCGCGGCGATGCCCGCCGGGATCGTCACCTTCACCCGACCGCCCGCTATATCGGCCGCCGTCAGGTTGTACGAGATGCGCTGATCGCCGATCATCACGTTGATCGCATCGCCCACCACCATGTCCTTGCCGGCGAACGAAACGTCAATCACATTGCCCGAGCGAACCGCCGACAGCACCGGATCGGGTGACGTCGTGTCCAGTTCGACGTCGTACACCTTCACCTCGCCTGCGGCACCGTCGCCATTCACCACCCGCGTCTGGATCATCCAGCTGCCGCCGTGCGCGTTCGTGTCGGCCACCATCCATGTGCCGTCCTGGTTCACCAGCGCGTCCAGCCACGTCCGTCCGCCATCCGTCGACACCTGCACCTTCTCGCCCGCCGCCAGCGCACCAATGAGGTGGCCAGTCAGCAAGCGGCCGCCCGTGCCGTCGTTCGTCAGACGGTCGAAATTCAAATTCCCGCTGTCGTGCCCCATGTCGTCGAGCACCGCCTTCGCCAGCGGCACCTCCGGCGCCACCGGCCCGACCGTCACGTCGAAACCGTCCGAGCGCGCGCTCGTATTGCCCGCCGGATCCGTCGCCGTTACCGTCAGTGCATGCGTGCCGTTCGACAGGGGCGACGTCAGCTGGAAGGTCCATGTTCCGTCGATATTCGTCTTCGTCGTACCCAGCAGCGTCGTGCCGTCGTAGATCGCGACCGTCGAATACGCTTCTGCTTGACCCGACAGCGTCGGCTGCGCACCCTGCGTCGCCGCTTCGATCTTCGGCTGCGACGGCGGCGTCACGTCCACCTGAATGCCGTACGAGGTCGACGGTATGCTCATGCCGACGTCGTTGCTCGCGCGCGCCGTCAGGCGATACTCGCCGTCCTTCAACGGCTGCATGAGCGCCAAACTCCATGTCCCGTTTGCACCGACCACCACAGTTCCGACCGCGATGCCATCCACCAGAAGGTGGATCGTCGAGCCAGGGTCGCCGCGACCGTTCACCATCGGCCGCGGGTCGTTGGTCAGCCCGCCTTTTTCAATCACGCCGGTGTGCGGCGGCACGTTGTCGGTCACTGCGTCGATCGTCGGACGCGACGGGCGCGTCGTTGCTTTTTGCTCTGCCATTTTTACTTTTCCAGTATCAGTCCAGAATGCCCCGGAGCCATCCGGACAGTTCAATCCGCGCTCCGCGGCGACCATCGCTGGTGACCGCGGAGTCGTCAATCACGTTCGTTATGCCTTCTCGAGTTCGATTTCGACTCGCCGGTTCTGCGCGCGCCCTTCGGCCGTCGCATTGCTCGCGACGGGTTCTGCCGCGCCCTTGCCGACGGTCGTGAAGTGTTCTGCACGCAACCCGCCCGTGCGCAGGTAAGTGGCCACAGCACGCGCGCGCGCTTCGGACAGTCGAACGTTATGGGCGTGCGCGCCCTGCGAATCGGTGTAGCCCGTGACTGTCACACGGCCAAATCGGGCATCGCGATTCACGTCCAGAAAGCGATTGAGTTCCTGGCGGGCGCTCGGCGTCAGCGCCGCGCTGTCGAACGCGAAGTTCGTGCTGCCTTGCAGCAGCACCTGACGCTGCGCGACCGGTGCGACAGCCGGCTGCGGCTGCGCGACCGGTTGCGGCTGCGCGGCGACAGGCGGCTCGACGCGCGCCTGAGGCGGCACACCGCACATGAACGTCAATTCACGTGGATCGCCCATCGCGGCGCCGCGACGAACGCGATCGATCGCCTGCAGCGGCGTGACCGGCTTGTCGGCACAGAATCTCTGCGCTGCCGCTTCGCATGAGCGCGTGCTGGCTATCAGCCCCTCGCATGTCACGCGAAAAACCGGCCCAGGCTGATCGGGCGCCTTGATCGCCCGGACGGTGTACGTCGGACCGGATTGCGTCGTGCATGCGCTCAACAGGACGACGAACGCGCCGAGCAGGCCTCGGCGGACAAAGTGTTGTGGTGTTTTCATGATGGTTCGGTCCGCTCAAGGCGGACTCCAGGATATTGATCGGTGGAAGTGAAGTCGCTCGCGCGTGGTGTGGCGGCTGGCAAGTGCCCGCCACACCACGCATCAGGTGATCACGCGGGCCGAATGGCCCGCGTTACCGCCTTACCACTGATACGACGCACCTGCGCCGAAGGTGTTGCCGCCGCTGCTGAGGCTGACGCCGGCACGCATCTTCAGGTTTTCCGTGATGCGCGCTTCACCGCCCATCGCGACTGCCTGATAGCCCTTGAACGACGCACCGGCGACACCGAACGACAAGGTCTTGCCCGGATCGACGCCCGGAATCATCGTCAGCGCGGTAGCCGCTGCAATACCCGAATAGGCGTTACGCGAGATGTCGTTGATCTGGCCTTGCATACCGCCGAGTGCACGGTCGAACTGCCCCTTGCTGACGGCGTCCGTGGCCTTCACCCCGTCCGCGACGTTGACGATCCGGCGCTCGTGGCCATCAGAGCCGACCGACACGGTGTTGGCTTCGGTCGCCATCGAGCCCTGGCCCAGCGCAACCGAGTTGTCCGCACCGGACGACACCGACGCGCCCTGGCCAAGCGCCGTGCCGTTGTCGGCCGACACCTTCGAACCAGCACCGATTGCCGCGGCGTTGTTCTTGCCGTCGACGATCTGCGAGCCGGAGCCGACAGCAACGTTGCCGTTGCCGTTGCCCGGTTTCGCGGCGACGACTTCAGCGCTGTTCGTGCCACTGCCGCCCGTACCGCTGATCAGGTCGTTGCCATTCGTACCCGAACTGCCGTCGTTGCCGATGCCCGGGGTGATCGCCGTGGTCAGACGGTCGTCGATGTTGTCCACACGCCCTTTCAGCTCCGAATACTGGCCGAAGTTCACGGCGTCGTACTTGCTCTTGCCGTCCTCGACGTTGGTCAGCACCACCGGCCCCGACGACGAGCCGTTGCCCAGCGTCACCTTGTTGAAATTCACACTGCCGTCGCCGTTCTTGTCGTACGCGACAGCGCCGACCAGCTTCGTGGCTTCACCCAGGTTGTTCTGGATCTGCGTGACCCGGTTATCGATGTTGGACAGTGCATCGCCTGCGTTGTTGAAGGTGTTGCCCCCCACGTCGTAGGTCGGCGCGACGACATTGCCGGTTTCCCCGTCGATCTTCGCACCGCCGCCGAGCGCATCGGTCACACCACTCAACTGGCTCACGTTCACCGCATCCGTCGCAACCTTGCCGGCCGCCACGTTGTGCAGCGCGACCGGTGTCGTCGCCCCAGCGCCGCCGAGCGTCACCGAACCGTAGTTCGGCGTGCCGTCCGCGTTCTTGTCGTACACGACCGCCGACTGCAGCTTGCCGTCTTCACCGACCAGGCCGGCCGAACGCAGTTGCCGCACGTTGACCCCATCGGTTTCGTCGACACCGTCCGCGACGTTCTTCAGCCGGACGGGCACCGCACCTGCGCCGCCGAGCGTGACGGAGGCATGCGTTGCGTCGTCGTACTGAACCGCATTCGCGACACCCTTCTGCAGCGTCTCGATCTGCGTCGTGTGCGTCGACACGCGCTCGTCGACGTGCTTGAACGCGTCACCGACGTTGTCGTACGCCGTCTTCAAGCCATCCGCCGCAGTCAGTTCATACGTCGGCGCGGAGATACCGCCGGTCACCGGGTCGAACTTCGCACCGCCCCCGAGACTGTCCGCGATGCTGTGCGCAAGGGAACTCACCTGACGGCCGTTGACAGCCTCGGTGCTGCTATCCGCAAGCGAGCCGTCCGCGACGTTACGAATCACCGTGCCGTTCGCACCTGCCAACGTCACCGCCGCCTTGGTTGCGTCGTCATAGGCGACCGCGTTCGGGTTCGTACCGTTGCCGGTGCCGCCCTCGCGCTGCTCCAGCGCCTTGATTGCATCGCCGACCGACGCGTAGTCCTTGCCGTCGACGTTGTAGACCGGCGAGGTAACCTTGCCGTCTGCGTCGATGCCTGCGCCACCGCCGATGATGTCGGTTACGCCCTTCAACTGCGACACGTTGACTGCATCGGTCGATACCTTGCCGGCTGCAACGTTGTGCAGCGCGACCGGGACGCCGGCATTCATGCCACCGAACGTCACCGAAGCGAAGTTCGTGGTGCCGTCGGCATGCGTGTCGTAGGTCACGGCTGCAAGCGCCTTGCCGTTCTCGCCGATCAGGCCCGACGACTTCAGCTGCGACACGTTCACCGCGTCCATGTCGGCCGTACCAGCCTTCACGTTCGACAGCGTCGTACCGGTCTGGCCGCCGGCCAGCGTCAGCTTGTCCTTCGACGTGCTGTCGTACACCACTGCCAGCGATTCGCCCGTCGTCTTGTCGATCACGCCGCCATCCGTCAGGGAGTCCTTCAGGTTGCCGAGGTTCTCGTTCGTCGCGAACAATTGCGAGCCGTTCACTGCGTCCGTGCTCGTCGCCGACAGTGCACCGGCCTTCACGTTCGTCAGCGTCGTGCCGCCGTCACCTGCCAACGTTGCCGACGTGAAGTTGGGCGTGCCGTCCGCGTTCTTGTCGTACGTCATCGCAGCCGCCGCGTTGCCGTCCTTGTCGATCAAGCCCGACGACTTCAGTTGCGACACGTTCACTGCGTCCGTGTCGGCCTTGCCTGCCGCCACGTTCGACAGCGTCGTACCGTTCTGGCCGGCCAGCGTCACCTTGTCCTTCAGCTCGCCGTCATAGGCCACCGCATTCGGATCCGTGCCGTTGGTGCCATCACCGCCACTCTTCGCCGCAGCCTGCAGCGCGTCGTTGACGTTGTGGTACTCCTTGCCGTCGATCGTGTACGTCGGTGCGGTCACGTCGCCGTTCGCGTCGAAGCCCGTACCGCCACCGACCACGTTGGCCAGGCCTTTGAGCTGGCCGAGGTTGACCGCATCGGTGTTCTGCGTACCGTTCGCGACATGGATGATCTGCCGTTCGGCGCCTGCCTTGCCGATCGACAGCGCGTTTGCACGATCCGCGATCGAGCTGGCACCCAACGCGACGCTGTTCGACTGAAGCGCTTTCGAGTTCGCCCCGAGCGCGACTGCGTCGGCCACGCTCTTGGCCACGTTCGCATTCGTACCCACTGCAATGCTGTTCGTGCTTCCGCCCATCGTCGTCGCCTTGTCGCCCACGGCGATCGAGCTCTGACCCAAAGCCATCACGCCGTTGTTACCGACCGCCACCGCGTTTTCGGCGTTGGCCTTTGCTCGGGAACCGATCGCCAACGCACCTGCGCCGTTCGTCGTGACCATGCTGCCCATCGCGACCGAGAACGGTTGGTCGACCCCCGTCTGCGCATAGCTGCCGAGCGCAACCGCGCTCTCTGAAAGGGCGACCGCCTGCAGACCGATCGCGACCGTATCGAGGCCGCCCGCAGCGCTCCCCACGCCGATGGCCGCGGCCGTTCCCAGCGTCGGATCCCCGCCGTTGATCGACGCCACGTTCGGCATGGTGCCGTCCGCGCCCATCCCTTCGATTGCAACGAAGGTACCCGGCTTCGATTCGACGTCACGCGTCATCCGCTGCATCTTGTGATCGATGTCCGTATTGGCGGTTTTCATCGCCTCTGTCAGCTGCTTCAGCGTGACGGCATCGGTTTCGTTGACGCCATCGCTGACGTTGACGATCCGGCGCGTCGCGTCAGTGTCGCCGACCGACACAGTCCAAGCTTCGTCAGCGACCGAATTGGCACCGACTGCAACCGAATAGTCGCCACTTGCGCGCGAGCCCGCCCCCAAAGCCAATGTATGTGTCTTGCTTGCCACCGCGCCGGAACCAATCGCGACAGCGTCCTTACCGCGCGCGAGTGCCGCGATACCACCTTCCTTTGTGTAGACCTTGATGTACTTGAGATCGATCGCGCCATTGACGAGCCTGTCATACAGACCGTCCAACTGATCGACGTTGACGGCATCGGTACCGGCCACACCGGCGGCCACATTCGACAACGTCACCGGCCCCGTCGACTTCCCGCCGCCCAGCGTCACCGAGTTGAAGTTCGGCGTGCCGTCCGTCTTCTTGTCGTACGTCACCGCGGCAATCGACTTGCCGTCCTCGCCGATCAGACCCGACGACTTCAGTTGCGACACGTTCACCGCGTCCATGTCGGCCGTACCGGCCTTCACGTTCGACAGCGTCGTGCCTGCCTTGCCAGCCAGCGTCACCTTGTCTTTCGACGTGCTGTCATACACCACCGCCAGCGATTCGCCCGTCGTCTTGTCGATGACGCCGCCGTCCGTCAGGGTGTCCTTCAGGTTGCCGAGGCTCTCGTTCGTCGCGAACAGCTGCGAGCCGTTCACCGCATCCGTGCTCGTCGCCGACAGTTCGGCCGCCTTCACGTTCGTCAGCTTCGTACCCGTCTTGCCCGCGAGCGTCACCGACTCGTGGTTTGCCGTGCCGTCCGCATTTTTGTCATACGTCACCGCAGCGATCGACTTGCCGTCGTCACCGATCAGACCCGACGACTTCAGCTGCGATACGTTCACCGCGTCCTTGTCCGCCTTGCCGTCTGCAACGTTCGACAATGTCGTGCCGCCAACACCGGCCAGCGTCGCCGACTTGAAGTTCGGCGTGCCGTCCGCGTTCTTGTCGTACGTCACCGCAGCAAGCGACTTGCCGTCTTCACCGATCAGGCCCGACGACTTCAGTTGCGATACGTTCACCGCGTCCTTGTCGGCCTTGCCGTCTGCAACGTTCGACAGCGTCGTGCCGCCAACACCGGCCAGCGTCGCCGACTTGAAGTTCGGCGTGCCGTCCGCGTTCTTGTCGTACGTCAGCGCAGCGCGCGACTTGCCGTCACCATCGACCAGACCCGATGACTTCAGTTGCGATACGTTCACCGCGTCCGTGTCGGCCGTACCAGCCTTCACGTTCAACAGCTTCGTGCCGCCTTCGCCTGCCAGCGTCGCCGACTTGTAATTCGGCGTACCGTCCGCGTTCTTGTCGTACGTCAGCGCAGCAACCGACTTGCCGTCTTCGCCGATCAGGCCCGACGACTTCAGTTGCGATACGTTCACCGCGTCCTTGTCCGCCTTGCCGTCTGCAACGTTCGACAGCGTCGTACCGCCAACGCCTGCCAGCGTCGCCGACTTGAAGTTCGGCGTACCGTCCGCGTTCTTGTCGTACGTCAGCGCGGCCAGCGTCTTGCCGTCGTCACCGATCAGGCCCGACGACTTCAGTTGCGATACGTTCACCGCGTCCCTGTCCGCCTTGCCGTCTGCAACGTTCGACAGCTTCGTACCGCCTTCGCCCGCCAGCGTCGCCGACTTGAAGTTCGGCGTACCGTCCGCGTTCTTGTCGTACGTCAGCGCGGCCAGCGTCTTGCCGTCTTCGCCGATCAGGCCCGACGACTTCAGTTGCGATACGTTCACCGCGTCCTTGTCCGCCTTGCCGTCTGCCACGTTCGACAGCGTCGTGCCGCCAACACCGGCCAGCGTCGCCGACTTGTAATTCGGCGTACCGTCCGCGTTCTTGTCGTACGTCAGCGCGGCCAGCGCCTTGCCGTCTCCGCCGATCAGGCCCGACGACTTCAGTTGCGATACGTTCACCGCGTCCGTGTCGGCCTTGCCGTCTGCAACGTTCGACAGCGTCGTACCGCCAACACCGGCCAGCGTCGCCGACTTGTAGTTCGGCGTACCGTCCGCGTTCTTGTCGTAAGTGATTGCAGCCAGCGTCTTGCCGTCCTCGCCGATCAGGCCCGACGACTTCAGTTGCGATACGTTCACCGCGTCCTTGTCGGCCTTGCCGTCTGCCACGTTCGACAGCGTCGTGCCGCCAACACCGGCCAGCGTCGCCGACTTGAAGTTCGGCGTGCCGTCTGCGTTCTTGTCGTACGTGATTGCAGCAAGCGACTTGCCGTCCTCGCCGATCAGGCCCGACGACTTCAGTTGCGACACGTTCACCGCATCCAGGTCGGCCTTGCCGGCCTTCACGTTCGACAGCTTCGTGCCGCCTTCGCCGGCCAGCGTCGCCGACTTAAAGTTCGGCGTGCCGTCCGCGTTCTTGTCGTACGTCACCGCAGCAAGCGACTTGCCATCCTCGCCAACGAGGCCCGACGACTTCAGTTGCGATACGTTCACCGCGTCCATGTCGGCCGTACCGGCCTTCACGTTCGACAGCGTCGTGCCCGCCTGGCCCGCCAGCGTCACCTTGTCCTTCGTCATGCTGTCGTAAGACACGGCCAGCGGGTTCATGCCGCCTTCCACGTCGCTGATCGCTTTCGTCAGTTGATCGACGTTCACCGCATCCGTGCCGGCCGTGCCCTGTGCAACGTTCGACAGCGTCACCGGGCCCGTCGACTTCCCGCCGCCCAGCGTCACCGAGTTGTAGTTCGGCGTGCCGTCCGCCTTCTTGTCGTACGTCACCGCGGCAATCGACTTGCCGTCGTCACCGATCAGGCCCGACGACTTCAGCTGCGACACGTTCACCGCGTCCAGATCCGCCGTACCGGCCTTCACGTTCGACAGCGTCGTGCCTGCCTTGCCCGCCAGCGTCACCTTGTCCTTCGACGTGCTGTCGTACACCACCGCCAGCGATTCGCCCGTCGTCTTGTCGATGACGCCGCCATCCGTCAGGGTGTCCTTCAGGTTGCCCAGGTTCTCGTTCGTCGCAAACAGTTGCGAGCCGTTCACCGCGTCCGTGCTCGTCGCCGACAGTTCGGCCGCCTTCACGTTCGTCAGCTTCGTACCCGTCTTGCCCGCGAGCGTCACCGACTCGTGGTTTGCCGTGCCGTCCGCATTTTTGTCATACGTCACCGCAGCGATCGACTTGCCGTCGTCACCGATCAGACCCGACGACTTCAGCTGCGACACGTTCACCGCGTCCATGTCGGCCGTACCGGCCTTCACGTTCGACAGCGTCGTGCCTGCCTTGCCAGCCAGCGTCACCTTGTCTTTCGACGTGCTGTCATACACCACCGCCAGCGATTCGCCCGTCGTCTTGTCGATGACGCCGCCGTCCGTCAGGGTGTCCTTCAGGTTGCCGAGGCTCTCGTTCGTCGCGAACAGCTGCGAGCCGTTCACCGCATCCGTGCTCGTCGCCGACAGTTCGGCCGCCTTCACGTTCGTCAGCTTCGTACCCGTCTTGCCCGCGAGCGTCACCGACTCGTGGTTTGCCGTGCCGTCCGCATTTTTGTCATACGTCACCGCAGCAAGCGACTTGCCGTCTTCGCCGATCAGGCCCGACGACTTCAGCTGTGACACGTTTACCGCGTCGAGGTCGGCCTTACCCGCCGCCACGTTCGACAGCGTCGTGCCACCTTTACCCGCCAGTGTTGCCGATTGGTAGTTCGGCGTGCCGTCCTTGTTCTTGTCGTACGTCACCGCGGCACGCGTGTCGCCATCCGCATCCACCAGGCCCGTGTTCGTGAACTGGTTCTTGATGTGCGTGATGTCGCCCGTGTTGCCTGCCACTCGACCGTCCAGGTTCTCCAGCGCATCGCCTACCGTGTGGTAATCGACCTTCTTCGTATCGTCCGCCGGATCGGCCAGCGTGTACGTCGGCGCCTTCAGCTTCCCGCTTTCGTCCACCATCGAGCCACCACCCAGCGCGTCCGCCACGCTCTGCGCCGTGCCATGCAGCTGCGAGCCGTTGACTGCGTCCTTGCTGTCCGCGCTCACCTTGCCAGCCGCCACATTCGACAGCGTCGTGCCCGCCTGGCCCGCCAGCGTCACCTTGTCCTTCGTCACGCTGTCGTAAGACACGGCCAGCGGGTTCATGCCGCCTTCCACGTCGCTGATTGCTTTCGTCAGTTGATCGACGTTCACCGCGTCCGTGCCGGCCGTGCCCTGTGCAACGTTCGACAGCGTCACCGGGCCCGTCGACTTCCCGCCGCCCAGCGTCACCGAGTTGAAGTTCGGCGTGCCGTCCGGCTTCTTATCGTACGTCACCGCGGCAATCGACTTGCCGTCCTCGCCGATCAAACCCGACGACTTCAGCTGCGATACGTTCACCGCGTCCATGTCGGCCGTACCGGCCTTCACGTTCGACAGCGTCGTGCCTGCCTTGCCCGCCAGCGTCACCTTGTCCTTCGACGTGCTGTCGTACACCACCGCCAGCGATTCGCCCGTCGTCTTGTCGATGACGCCGCCATCCGTCAGGGTGTCCTTCAGGTTGCCCAGGTTCTCGTTCGTCGCGAACAACTGCGAGCCGTTCACCGCGTCCGTGCTCGTCGCCGACAGTTCGGCCGCCTTCACGTTCGTCAGCTTCGTACCCGTCTTGCCCGCGAGCGTCACCGACTCGTGGTTTGCCGTGCCGTCCGCATTTTTGTCATACGTCACCGCAGCGATCGACTTGCCGTCTTCGCCGATCAGGCCCGACGACTTCAGTTGCGATACGTTCACCGCGTCCTTGTCGGCCTTGCCGTCTGCCACGTTCGACAATGTCGTGCCGCCAACACCGGCCAGCGTCGCCGACTTGAAGTTCGGCGTACCGTCCGCGTTCTTGTCGTACGTCACCGCAGCAAGCGACTTGCCGTCGTCACCGATCAGGCCCGACGACTTCAGCTGCGATACGTTCACCGCGTCCAGATCCGCCGTACCGGCCTTCACGTTCGACAGCGTCGTGCCTGTCTTGCCCGCCAGCGTCACCTTGTCCTTCGACGTGCTGTCATACACCACCGCCAGCGATTCGCCCGTCGTCTTGTCGATGACGCCACCATCCGTCAGGGTGTCCTTCAGGTTGCCCAGGTTCTCGTTCGTCGCAAACAGTTGCGAGCCGTTCACCGCGTCCGTGCTCGTCGCCGACAGCTCACCAGCCTTCACGTTCGTCAGTGTCGTGCCGCCTTCGCCGGCCAGCGTCGCCGACTTAAAGTTCGGCGTGCCGTCCGCGTTCTTGTCGTACGTCACCGCAGCAAGCGACTTGCCGTCCTCGCCAACGAGGCCCGACGACTTCAGTTGCGATACGTTCACCGCGTCCATGTCGGCCGTGCCAGCCTTCACGTTCGACAGCGTCGTGCCCGCCTGGCCCGCCAGCGTCACCTTGTCCTTCGTCACGCTGTCGTAAGACACGGCCAGCGGGTTCATGCCGCCTTCCACGTCGCTGATCGCTTTCGTCAGTTGATCGACGTTCACCGCATCCGTGCCGGCCGTGCCCTGTGCAACGTTCGACAGCGTCACCGGGCCCGTCGACTTCCCGCCGCCCAGCGTCACCGAGTTGTAGTTCGGCGTGCCGTCTGCCTTCTTGTCGTACGTCACCGCGGCAATCGACTTGCCGTCCTCGCCGATCAGGCCCGACGACTTCAGCTGCGACACGTTCACCGCGTCCAGATCCGCCGTACCGGCCTTCACGTTCGACAGCGTCGTGCCTGCCTTGCCCGCCAGCGTCACCTTGTCCTTCGACGTGCTGTCGTACACCACCGCCAGCGATTCGCCCGTCGTCTTGTCGATGACGCCGCCATCCGTCAGGGTGTCCTTCAGGTTGCCCAGGTTCTCGTTCGTCGCAAACAGTTGCGAGCCGTTCACCGCGTCCGTGCTCGTCGCCGACAGTTCGGCCGCCTTCACGTTCGTCAGCTTCGTACCCGTCTTGCCCGCGAGCGTCACCGACTCGTGGTTTGCCGTGCCGTCCGCATTTTTGTCATACGTCACCGCAGCGATCGACTTGCCGTCTTCGCCGATCAGGCCCGACGACTTCAGTTGCGATACGTTCACCGCGTCCTTGTCCGCCTTGCCGTCTGCCACGTTCGACAACGTCGTGCCGCCAACACCGACCAGCGTCGCCGACTTGAAGTTCGGCGTACCGTCCGCGTTCTTGTCGTACGTCACCGCAGCAAGCGACTTGCCGTCCTCGCCGATCAGACCCGACGACTTCAGCTGCGACACGTTCACCGCGTCCATGTCGGCCGTACCGGCCTTCACGTTCGACAGCGTCGTGCCTGTCTTGCCCGCCAGCGTGACCTTGTCCTTCGTCGCGCTGTCGTAAGACACGGCGTTCGGGTCGGAGCCGCCGTTCTTCGCCATCGCGTCCAGCGCGTCGCCGACGTTGTTGTACGTCGTGTCGCCGACCTTGTACGTCGGTGCCGTGATGTTGCCATCGGTGCCGATGCCCGCGCCCCCGCCGAGCGCATTCGTCACGCCCGTCAACTGGCTCACGTTCACCGCATCGTTGTTTTTGGTACCCTTTGCGACGTTGACGATCTGGCGCTGCATCGAGTTCGACCCGACGGAAAGTGCATTACCGCGATCGGCGACGGAGTTAGCGCCCAGCGCGATACCGCCACTATTGCCTGATGTCACGCTTGCGTTGGCACCCAACGCCATTGCATCGGTTACGTTTTGCGCAACCTTCGCGGACTTGCCGAGCGCCACGCTGTTCGCGCTCCCGCCCATCGTCGCCGCCTTGTCGCCCATGGCAATCGAGCTCTGACCCAAAGCCATCACGCCGTTGTTACCGACCGCCACCGCATTTTGCGCGTTGGCCTTCACGTGGGAACCGATGGCCAACGCACCCGCGCCATTGGTCGTGACCATGCTGCCCATCGCGACCGAGAACGGTTGGTCGACCCCCGTCTGCGCAATACTGCCGAGCGCGACCGAACCCTCCGAAAGGGCGGCGGCCTGCAGACCGATCGCAACCGTATCGAGGCCGCCCGCAGCGCTCCCCACGCCGATGGCCGCGGCCGTTCCCAGCGTCGGATCCGTGCCGTTGATCGATGCCACGTTCGGCATGGTGCCGTCCGCACCCATCCCTTCGATTGCAACGAAGGTACCCGGCTTCGATTCGACGTCACGCGTCATCCGCTGCATCCGCTTGTTTGCGGTTTGCATCGCATTGGTCAACTGGTGCATCGTGACGGCATCGGTTTCGTCAACGCCATCGCTGACGTTGACGATCCGGCGCGTCGCGGCGGTGTCACCGACCGACACGGTATTGGCGCCCGAAGCGACCGAGTTGATCCCGATCGCGACGGAGTTCCTGCCCGTCGCCCTGGCACCCGAACCGATCGCCAGTGTGTCGGTATTCGTCGCCATCGCCTGCGAGCCGATCGCCACGCTGTTCTTGCCCAGCGCATTGGCCTGCATGCCCGTGGCATTGACCTTGATGTACTTCATGTCGAGCGTGCCGTCGCCGAGATCCTTCTTGATCTCGTCCTTGACGTCGCTCATGCCGCTTTGGAGCTGGGCCACGTTGACGGCATCGGTAGCGGCCTGGCCGGTCGCGACGTTCTTCAGCGAGACCGGCTTCGTCGCGCCCGTGCCGCCCAGCGTCACGCTCGTCTTGCCCGCGCCGTCATAGTGCACGGCGTTCGCGTCCTCGCCACCTGCGCCGCCCGAGGCGGCCGCGGCCTGAAGCGCGTCGCCGACGTTGTTGAAAGTCTTGTCACCGACCTTGTAGGTCGGCTTCGAAAGGGTGCCGTCCGTATTGACGATCGTTTCGCCGCCGAGTGCCGATGCGACGCTCGACGACACGTCATACAGTTGGCCGCCGTTCACGGCGTCCTTGCTGGCCGATGCGACCTTGCCGGCCTTCACGTTCGTGACGATCGTGCCGCCCGTGCCGCCCAGCGCAACGGTGCTCTTCGTCGCATCCTTGTATACGACCGCGAGCGACTCGCCGGTCGACGGGTCGATCAGCCCGCTATCGTTCAGCGACTTCTCGACATCGGTCACGCGGTTGTTGGTCGCGAACAGTTGCGCGCCGTTGACGGCGTCCGTGCTGTTCGCCGACAGCGTGGCCGCGCGCACGTTGGTGAGCTTGACCGCGGCCGAGCCGGTGCCGCCGAGGGTCACCGAATTCTTCGCGGTGGAGTCGTACTCCACCGCATTTTCCGACCCGCCGCCCGAGGCGGAAGCCGCCAGCAGCGCATCGCCGACGTTGTCGTAGGTCTTGCTGCCGATCGTGTAGGCCGGTTTCTTGATGTTGCCGCTCGCGTCGACGGCAGCGTTGCCGCCCAGCGTGGCGGTCACATCCTTGAGCTGCGCAATGTTGACGGCATCGGTCGCCTGCGTGCCGCGCCCGACGTTGACGATCTGACGCTCGAAACCGGCGGTGCCCACCGATACCGTGTTGTCCCGGTCAGCTTCGGAATACGAACCGAGTGCCAGCGAGTCGGCGCCGCGCGCCGCCGCGCTCTGACCGATCGCGATCGCGTTGTCCGCTGCCGCCGCAGCCTGCGAGCCGATCGCCATCGTACCTGCCCGCGCCGCCATCGACGAATCGCCGATCGCCAGTGCGGATTCCGCCGTCGCCTTCGCCTTCCGGCCCAGCGCGTAGGCACCCCAACCGGTCGCCTGTGCCTCGTTGCCGAGCGCGATCGACGACTTGCCGCCCGCATTGGCAGCTGCCCCAAGCGCAATCGCACCTTCTTCGCCGAGCGCCGATGCATTGGCACCGAACGCGACGTTGTTGCCGGCCGCCGTCGCCGCGGTACCGATCGCTACCGCACCGCTGAGACCCGACGTGGACGGACGCGTTTTCGCGCTGCTGCCGATCGCGATCGAGTTCTCGCCCATCGCCGACGCGTTATCCGTGCCGTCGCCCCTCGCATTGATCTTCACGTATGCGCTGTTGTCGGACACGACTGCCCGGGTATCGGGGACACTTCGCTTCAGCGTTTGCGGATTCTGCTTGACGTCGGCCAGATGGGTACGCTCGTCGAGCGTCGGGTCTGCCGCGTCGACTTCGTCCGCGTACGCGGACCCCATCGAAGCCACGACCAGCGCGGCGGCCGCCGCGATTTTTGATTTCGACGAGCTCGACGATTTCGAGCGTCCGCGCGCAATTTCCGATGCGGCGCACCAGGTGCTGGTCGAGGCGTTCCACACGACACGATACGACTTGTTCATACGAACCTTTCCCTTTGGTAAACCTCTCGGCAACGTGCATCGGCTTTGCGTAGCCATATCGATGCGACGACTCGGCGAGAGCGGTGACAAGTAGCTCAACGCTTACGGTTTTCCGGAAAGAAATGCGAAACGTGACTGCTGAGGAAATCGCATGAAGACGGACGGAAGATCATGCCGACAGCGCTGCGAAATCGCGCGTTTCAACCGGATACTGAAAGCTGGCTGAAACTCTATTGGCGCGCCCTCATCTCGAAAACAGGACGAGAACTAAATAGGTGGGAATACGTTTACAACTTGTACGAATTGCCTTTTATCTCTAATAAATTTCACAGGATTTAAAGGATTTGCCGGACCACACCAGGCATCGAATAATTAGATATTTCCTGTATCAAAAAAGTCGCGGAGACGACGCGTTTCGCTGAACGGCGGAGCCGGACGGCATGCGACGGCACCCTGCTTGAACCTGGTCTTCCGGACCGCTCGCACGCCTGGAAAATCCGCTATACTTTGCCGACTGCCGCCCTTGGCGGCAGGTCGGAAGCGCGCCGATTTGCTGACTCGATTGCGGGCGCGCGAACCGGCCGGGGTTTGATGCGTCGATGCGTCGCTCCCCAGGCGGGTTCACTACAAATGCGGCTAAAGAGGTCGTCAGCCGCGCACCTTCGCCTCCGCGCATCGCCGACACCGTTTAGCCGCCCAGTCATAAGGCGGAACGAATGGACTCGATCGGCATCGTCGCTCCACAGACCATGCACTTCGCCGAACCGCTGCGCTTGCAAAGCGGCAGCGTGCTCGGCAACTATCAGCTCGTCGTCGAGACTTACGGCGAGCTCAACGCCGCGCGCTCGAACGCGGTGCTCGTCTGCCACGCGCTCAACGCGTCGCACCACGTCGCCGGCGTCTACGCGGATGATCCGCGCAGCACCGGCTGGTGGGACAACATGGTCGGCCCGGGCAAGCCGCTCGACACCAACCGCTTCTTCGTGATCGGCGTGAACAACCTCGGGTCGTGCTTCGGCTCGACGGGCCCGATGAGCGTCGATCCGTCGACCGGCAAGCCGTACGGCGCCAAGTTCCCGGTGGTCACCGTCGAGGACTGGGTGCACGCCCAGGCGCGCGTCGCCGACGCGTTCGGCATCGAGCGCTTCGCGGCCGTGATGGGCGGCAGCCTCGGCGGGATGCAGGCGCTCGCATGGAGCCTGATGTATCCGGAGCGCGTCGCGCACTGCATCGACATCGCGTCGACGCCGAAGCTGTCCGCGCAGAACATCGCGTTCAACGAGGTCGCGCGCTCGGCGATCCTGTCCGATCCCGATTTCCACGGCGGCGACTATTACGCGCACAACGTCAAGCCGAAGCGCGGCCTGCGCGTCGCGCGGATGATCGGCCACATCACGTACCTGTCCGACGACGACATGGCCGAGAAATTCGGCCGGGCGCTGCGCCGCGCGGACGGCGCGCTCGACGCGTACAACTTCAGCTTCGACGTCGAGTTCGAGGTCGAGTCGTACCTGCGCTACCAGGGCGACAAGTTCGCCGACTACTTCGACGCGAACACCTACCTGCTGATTACGCGCGCGCTCGACTACTTCGATCCGGCCAAGGCGTTCGACGGCAACCTGACGGCCGCGCTCGCGCATACGCAGGCGAAGTACCTGATCGCGAGCTTCTCGACCGACTGGCGCTTCGCGCCCGCGCGCTCGCGCGAGATCGTGAAGGCGCTGCTCGACAACAAGCGCACGGTCAGCTACGCGGAAATCGATGCGCCGCACGGCCATGATGCGTTCCTGCTGGACGACGCGCGCTATCACAACCTGATCCGCGCGTATTACGAACGAATCGCCATCGAGGTGGGAGCATGAACCAGCAAGCGCTGAATTCCCTGTCCGCGCGCGCGGACTTCCGCACGATCGCCCGCTGGGTCGAGCCGCGCTCGAGCGTGCTCGACCTCGGCTGCGGCGACGGCTCGCTGCTCGCGCTGCTGATGGAAGAACTGGACGTGACCGGCTACGGGATCGAGCTGAACGACGCGGGCGTGCTCGCGAGCGCGAAAAACGGCATCAACGTGATCCAGCAGAACCTCGAGGACGGCCTGCGCCTGTTCGAGGATCACAGCTTCGACATCGCGATCCTGTCGCAGACGCTTCAGACGATCCACCAGACCGCCGCGATCCTGCGCGAAACCGCGCGGGTCGGGCGCGAATGCATCGTGTCGTTCCCGAACTTCGGCTACTGGGCGCACCGGCTGTCGGTGCTGCGCGGCCGGATGCCGGTGTCGAAGTCGCTGCCTTATCAGTGGCACAACACGCCGAACGTGCGGGTGCTGACGATCAAGGATTTCGAGGCGCTCGCGCCCGAAGTCGGCGTCACGATCCTCGACCGCGTCGTGCTGCACGAAGGCCAGCCGATTCGATGGGGAGCGAACTGGCGTGGTAGTCTTGCTGTCTATCGCGTCAAGCGCAGCTGAGCCGGGGAGCCGTTGACGGAAGATCCGGCCCGCCCACGCGCGCGGCCGCCCCACCTTCGCCGGCCGCGCCGCCCGCGCTGCCGCCGCCTTCAGTCAACGCTACCCAGTTCCAGTCCATGTCGAAAACGCCACACGAGGCGCCCGCACTCACCGCTCACGAGGATCACCCCGGCTGGCGCGCCTATCTGAACAAGCACATGCTGATCTGCGTGTTCCTGGGCTTCACGTCGGGGCTGCCCCTGTTCACGCTCGTCTACCTCGTGCAGGCATGGCTGCGCTCCGAGGGCGTGAACCTGAAGGAGATCGGCCTGTTCGCGCTGATCCAGTTCCCGTATACGTGGAAGTTCCTGTGGGCGCCGCTGATGGACCGCTACATCCCGCGGCTGCCCGGCTGGCGGCCGGGCCGCCGGCGCGGCTGGCTGCTGCTCACGCAGGTGCTGGTCGCCGGCGCGATCGCCGCGCTCGGCTTCGTGTCGCCGCGCGACTCGATCTGGACGGTCGCCGCGCTCACGACGCTCGTCGCGTTCTTCGGCGCGAGCGCCGACATCGTGATCGACGCGTACCGCCGCGAACTGCTGCGCGACACCGAGCAGGGCCTCGGCAACGCGGTGCACGTGAACGCGTACAAGCTCGCCGCGCTGATCCCCGGCTCGCTGGCGCTGATCCTGTCCGACCACATGCCGTGGGACGCCGTGTTCGCGATCACCGGCGCATTCATGCTGCCGGGCATCCTGATGACGCTCGTCGTGCGCGAGCCGGAAGTGGCCGGCGCGCCGCCGCGCAACCTGCGCGACGCGATCGTGCTGCCGTTTCGCGAATTCATCCAGCGCGACGGCTGGGCCGGCGCGCTGCTCGTCGTCGCGTTCATCTTCCTGTTCAAGATCGGCGACACGATGGCCACCACGCTGTCGACGTCGTTCTTCCTCGACATCGGCTTCACGCGCACCGAAATCGGCATCGTCGCGAAAACCACCGCGCTCGTCGCGAGCGTCGCCGGCGGCATCATCGGCGGCATCTGGCTCGTGAAGATCGGCATCGGCCGCGGGCTGTGGATCTTCGGCGCGCTGCAGATGGTGTCGACGCTCGGCTTCGCATGGCTCGCGCAGCTCGGCCCCGGTTCGCCCGTGCTCGCGATGCTGTACGACTTCACCGTGTCGACGAGCCACGCGATCGCGGCCGCGCTGTCGGTGTTCGGCATCGCCGTCACGCCGCAATTCAGCCCGATGACGGTCGCGCTCGCGATCGTCTACGGCTTCGAAACCTTCACGACCGGGCTGACGATGGCCGCGTTCGTCGCGTACATCGCCAGCACGACCGATCCGCGCTACACGGCCACGCAGTTCGCGCTGTTCACGAGCCTGGCCTCCGTGCCGCGCACGCTCGCGTCGGCGGCGAGCGGCTTCATCGTCGCGAAGATCGGCTGGTTCGACTACTTCATCGTGTGCACCGCGCTCGCGATTCCCGGCATGCTGCTGCTGTTCAGGATCGCGCCGTGGAACGGTGCCGCGCGCAACGGCGAGGCGAGCCGTGCGCGGTAACCGCCTGCGCCGTCTCGCACGCGTGGCGGCCGCGTTGGGCGTCGGCGCCGCGGCGCTCGCCGCGCACGCGACCGACACCGGCGCGACGGCCGCGGGCTCCGCGCCGG